>NZ_BJXA01000002.1 GCF_007990755.1 Nocardia ninae NBRC 108245
GCGCACATCGTGAATCGTGAACAAGCTCTCGCCGGATTTCGCAGCCAACTCGATGCCGGTCAGCCACTGATCGGTGCGGGCGCGGGCACCGGGCTGTCGGCCAAGTCCGCGGAGATCGGTGGGGCCGACCTCATCATCATCTACAACTCGGGACGGTTCAGGATGGCCGGTCGTGGCTCCCTCGCCGGCCTGATGCCCTATGGCGATGCCAATGCCATAGTGATGGAGATGGCCGCCGAGGTTCTCCCGATCGTCAAGCAGACCGCCGTCCTCGCCGGTGTCTGCGGCACCGATCCGTTCCGGCAGATGCCACGGTTTCTCGATGAGATCCGCGCTATCGGGTTCACCGGTGTCCAGAACTTTCCCACCGTCGGCCTGATCGACGGCGTTTTCCGTGCGAATCTCGAGGAGACCGGTATGGGATTCGATCTCGAGATCGAGCTGATCCAGTTGGCAGCCGAGCGCGAGTTGCTCACTGCGCCATATGTATTCGATGCGGAGCAAGCTACTGCGATGGCGCAGGCGGGTGCGGATATCATCGTGCCGCACATGGGGTTGACGACGAAGGGCAGTATCGGCGCGACAACGGCGATCACGCTCGACGAGGCAGTGGTGCGGGTGCAGGAGATGCGTGATGCGGCCGCGGCGGTCGACCCCGGCATCCACGTGTTGTGTCACGGCGGCCCGATCGCCGAACCCGGCGACGTACGCTACATTCTCGAGCGCACCCACGGCGTCGCGGGATTCTTCGGTGCGTCATCGATGGAGCGACTGCCCACCGAACGCGCCATCGCCGACCAGTTGCGCGCCTTCAAGGAAATCCCCACCGATCGCTGAGTCCCGGAATATTCCGCGAAGCTCGACGAAGGAGAATCTTATGCACCGGGATCCGAACGCTGTTGCAACAATGGTTTTCGGCTGGGGATCGATCAAATGGCATGTCACGCCCGGCATCATCGACGGTGCGTCGTCAACGCTAGGCGAGGTGGTGATCAACCCGAACAAGGGCCATGACCGCCACGACCATCCCGACTCCGATGAAATCCTCTATGTCGTGGACGGCGAGGGACGCCAAACCGTCGGTGACAGCGACGAATTCGCCATCAAGGTCGGCGACGCGGTGTGGATTCCGCGCGGCACCTTGCACTCCACCTACAACACCGGCTGGCGCCCGCTTCGACTGGTGGCAACCTACACCCCCGGTGGCGCCGAGGCCGCCCTTCGTGGCCTGCCGGATTTCGTCGAGCTGGCACCGGGGGAATTCCCGACGTGGGCCCAAGACTCATAACTGTTCCTCGGGGACGGACAGGCACAGCAGCCCGGGCCCGGGTGACACAGTCTTCGACGTCGGTGACGAACTGCGCGCTGCCTGGCGGGACATCGTCGTCATCGATGCGGTGAGTCAGGACGAAGATCGGCACGCCGTCGTGATGGTCACCCTGCCAACGCCCGGCCAGCTCGAAGGTGCGCCGGCCGGAGATCACCGCACCGGTCGCCATGGCCTCGCCGAACACCTGCCCGCTGGGGCCATCCGACATCCGATCGTCGAGCCAGTTGAACAGCCGCCCGCCATCGCGACCGAGCTCCTGCCCCATCCGGTCGTCCGGGCCGGCGATGAAGCCGTCGAGCGACATCGACATGTAGAGGCGGATCGGTGGGGTGGGCTGCGGGATGTCTGGGTGCATGTCCATTGAGACCGTGTGGGATCGACGAACTCATCGCTGTCGAACCCGGCACCTAGGTTCCGATCGGTTCGCGTATTCAGTCGAGGGGCGCGGCGGTCGTCGGGTGCGAAAAGCCCTGCGGGGAAGTGGCGTCGCGCGACTGCCGTGCCCATGGTTGCATGTGAGGGCGCAGGACGAGGTGGAGGATCATGGGATACGACTGCACATTGCATCTGGTTGACGAGGACGCGATCCGGGAGCGGTTCGTGCCCCGGCTGCTCGGGAGTTCCACCGAGCCGACCGCATTGGATCGAGTGCATCCAGGTGCTGAGGACCTTTGGCGGCAAGTGCGGGAGCTGTTGCTCGGAGCGGACGCGCGGGCCGCGGCGGAGGCGGTGTCTGTTGCGGCGGTGATGTTCAGCGCTTCGATGCTGCCGTACCGGTACGAGCGAGGATTGGCGCTGAGTCTCGCGTTCGAAGAAGGGCGAGTGTTCCCGGACTCGGTGTTCGTACCGAAGGCCGAGTATGCGCCGGACGGGCTGTTCACCGAAGTTGTTGCGGCGCATCCGCAACTCGGTAGGGAATTTTCGTCGGGATGGTTCAGTGGGAACTATTCGACGGGCCTGTATGTGCCCGCCGAACATGTGGCGGAGGTGCTGGAGTGGGTGCAAGAGCAGCTCGTGCCCTTGTCGAAAGGCGAGCGGCGGAAGTATCGCGGGATAGTGGCGACGCTGCGGGCGGCGGTCGACTGCAAGCTGGGGTATTGGGAGGCAACCGATCTCGCGGTGCCCGCGGCGGGTGAGTTCCCGGGCGATCCGGAACTGATGTGGGCGCAGTACCTGGGCAACGACGGAACTCCGGCCGCCGCGGTGGAGACCGCGGCGGCCTCGCCGATTGCGAGCGTGCTCGATGACATAGTCGACGGATTTCTGCTGTCGCACAGCGACGGCAAGAATCCTCGGGTGGAGTTGTGGGATCTCGAGGTGTGGCCCCCGCGTTTGTCGCTGCAACGCAACGAATTCTGGGTAGCGGCAGCACGGACGCCCGCCGGTGGATGGCTCGCGATGTCGACCCACGACACGAAGGCGCGCCCGCGCGTGTTCGGGCCGATCCTGGTGGACGGGGCGGAGGATGCGCCGAAAGTATTACCGCCCAAGGGTCCGGGCGAGGCCGATCTCTACGCGCACGAGTGCTACTTCCTCGGCGCACGTCCGGTGGTGTTGCACGAGGTGAAGAGGCACCTGCTGAGATTCGGCGGGCTGAATGTCGGTGACCCGCTGCCTGGTCCACTGTGGCTCGGGGAGTCCGGTGAGTGGGAGCAGATTCCCGGCATTCCGGACGCCGCCGTGGTGAAGAGTGTGCTCGGCGACGCCGCGCTGCCGATGACCGGAGGCGCACGGCTGGCGGACGGCAGCACCGTATTGATCTGGGACGGAAACGGTTACGAGCTCGATGCGGCGGCCGCCGGCTGCGTCCGCACCTTCGAGATGGCCGCCGAGCGCTCGCACGTCGAGTTCACCTCGGTGCCCGCAGGGGAGGACGGATTCTTCTATCTGTCCGATCGCGACCTGTACGAAATCCATCGCGGTGGTACACCGATCCGGCATGTCGAAGCGTGGACGAATGTGATGGCCGTGCGCCCGGGACCGGACGGCGGACTGCTGTTGAAGTTCGGTGACAACGACGAGGGGGACGTCGGAGTCCTCTACTTCCCGGAAAGTCGCACCTACATTTCGCTGCCGCCGGAGATGTTCGACGACAGGTCCAGCTACTCGGCCCTGTACTGGAGCGCGGCGGCCGATCGAATCGTGGTGGTCGGCGGTGGTTTTGTCGCCGTTGCGGTGGAAAGTGTTCTGGCACAGCAGAGATCGGCGGTGCCGGCGTAGTTCCGATCCTCGGTTCCGGCAACTCGCCGATCGCGCGGTCGATAATTGTCGCGATGATCCGGCCGCGCTATTTCCCCGGGTGGTTTCAGACTGGCCTTGACTCGAATTAACGAGACCTTACGCAACTCGACCGTTCCGTTACCGGTCTTTACCCTTCGGTACTGATCGGTAGGTGGATCAAGGTGGCTTCAACACTGATCAACGAGTACGGAGAATGGTGATCACCTCCGTCGATTCGCCAAATCCGCAGTGGGAGAAGCAGTGTCGATGAATGCAGGGTCGAATATGTGGAACAGGGTACGAGAGCACGTTGGTCGGTCACGAGCCGTGCTGGGTGCGGTGTGCGTGGGGATTGTTGTCGCGGGCAGTGCGCTGGCAGGCCCGGCCACCGCCGAACCGGACGAGCCGGCGACGGGGACCGTCGAGTCGCCGAACTGGCGTTGGCCGGTGAACTTGCGGTCCGGTCCGAGCTTGCGGAGTTCGAAGGTCGGCCGGGTTCGGCACGGTGAGCGTGTGGCCATCGTCTGCACCACTCGCGGCGACCGGGTGAAGGGTGCTTGGGGCGCGACCGACGTGTGGAACCGGCTCGACAGCGGCCGGTGGATCAGCGACGCTTTCGTCGACACCGGAACCGACGAGCCCGCGGCACCCGACTGCGCGGGCGGCGATCCCGAGCCGACGAAACCTGATGTGCCAACAAAACCGGACGTGCCAACAAAACCGGAGGAGCCCACCAAGCCGGACGAGCCGGCGAAACCGTCCCCCGGCGAGGGGCAGGGCGCAACCGCGTGGGAGAAGCAGGTCCTCGACCTCACCAATGCCGAGCGAAGCAAGAAGGGGTGTCAGCCACTACGTCTGGACGAACGGCTGACCCGCGCCGCGCGCCTGCACAACCAAGAGATGCGAGACCGCAGGTATTTCGACCACATCAGCCCCGACCCCGGCCACCGCTACCCCGAGCACCGAGCCAAGGCGCAGGGCTATCAGTCAGAGGTCACGGAAATCATTGCCCTGGGTGCGAGTTCGCCCAAGGAGGCGATGCAGGGCTGGATGAGTAGCTCGGGTCACCGCGCGGAACTGCTCAACTGCTCCTGGAAGTCGGTCGGTGTCGGTGCGCTGCCCGGCACCGGGCGCGGAGGTTCCTTGCTCGACACGGGACCGTGGTGGACCCAGATGTTCGGGGCACGCTGAGCACTGCGGGCGCGCCACACGGATCGAAGCGACGAACGCGCGGTTCGCACCAGACCACGCGGCTGCGGCTTCGGACATGAATGGCTGCGCGTCTATCGAAACGTGTTCGGTTCCGCTGCCTCGTGCGCCTACATCTTGGCGTAGCGAGCCATTGCGAAGCTGTAGAGGCCGTAGGTGATGATGCCGGAGCCGGCGATGATGAGCAGGGCCACACCATATGGTTGTGCGCCAAGGGTTTTGAACGCGCCGTCGAGGCCTGCAGCCCGGTCCGGCTCGGGCCGGGTTGCCGCGAGGACCACCAGCAACCCGACCGCGGCGATGGCCAGTCCTTTCGCGATGTAGCCGATCATGCCCAACCGGCGCACCAGGTTGCTGGTGTTGCCCTCGAGGTCGGTCAGGAACTTCTGGCCGGCCCCTTTGTACACGTGGTAGCCGCCGATAGCGATGATGATCAACCCGCCCGCGACGAGGGCGATGATGCCTACGGTGCTGCGCATCAGGTGTGCGGTGAGTCCGGCGCTCTCGCTGCCGCTGGGTTTGCCGCTGCCGCGGGCGAATCCGAATGCGGAGAACGCGAACGCGAAATAGACCACCGCCAGGGAGAACGCCTTCACTCGATCGATCGCCTCGGACTTCTTGCTGTCGGCGTCGGGTCGTGACGAGCTGCCGAGTGCGGCTTCGGCGAGCCGCCACAGTGCCATCACCAGGAATGCGACGGTGCCCACCCACAGGGCGATGGTGCCGCCCGGCTTGGCGGCCAGTTCGGTCATGGCCCCGGATTGGTCGGCGGTGCCGCCCGCGCCGCCGAGGGCGATACGGATTGCGATGTAGCCGATGATCAGGTGGACGATGCCGCTGACGATGAAACCCGTGCGCGCGAATTGCTCGAAGACGCTGTTCTGAGCGATGCGGCCCGCGGTGGAGGACGAGTTGTCGTACTCCTTGGACTGGCTGCTGTTGGCCATGGCGCCTGCTTGCTCCCCGCTCGAACTGGGCGTCGGGCAGATACCCGGTCGTGTGGTATCGAAACAACGAACGCTCGCAGAAGTGGTTCACGGGCCCGATTTACACGGTCCAGGTACCACGTCGCGGTAGTCGTTGGGCCAGAGCCGTTGCGGCTCAGAACATCCTGCGGTTGAGCGATCGATGATCAGACCACCGAGGTGGGGTGGGGAGATCTTAGGATGGCGCATGCGGAAGCGGTAAGTTCGGCGATCAACTGGTCGAGATCGTCGACGACCACCGGGCCGATTGTTCCGCGGTATCGGTCGGTGTGCTCGGGTGCGCCCGCGATGAGCAGGAAGTCGCCGATCGCGGCGATTTCGGCTTGCTCGAAGGCGAATCGGAGATCGGCGGAGGTGCCGACGAGTTTCTCGTAGGTCGGCAATGGTCGCCACAGGCGCGGGACCGAGTACTCGGCTGAATAGCACGACGCACCGGCCGAGATCGAGGGGTGACGAGTCCGCCGTCCCGCTGCCTGACGATCCCAGCGCCGGTGGCCCGCTTCTACGTGTCAGGGTTCGAGGTCGACCACGCCTTTACCGCTGTGGAATTCGAACGGGACCGAGACCTGGTCGTGCGCGATCAACCAGGTGTGGTCGATCTTTCGCATGCCGAACGTGGCCCGGACCCACATTCCGGTCGTCGTCGCCCCGTTCTTCAACGTGCCGTGCAGGCGTGCGAAGGCGTGACCGAATGCCACGTCACCGCCGACGGTGAACGTGAGGTCGCGGATCTCGTAGTCCACTGTCTCGAAGAGCAGAAACACTGTCGCCCAGTTCTCGAGTTTGGCCGCGATCCCGACATGCTGGAGCGGCGGTTCGACATCGAAGGAGACCACATCGGTCGTGTATTGCCGTTGCACGCCTTCGAGATCCTTCGCGCGCAGCGCTTCGACCAGCTTGTCGATTTGCCGGCGAAGCTCTACATCATCGAGCTCAGCGTTGGACTGAAAGTTACTGGGAATAGTCATAGCCGCTCCTCAGGAATCGACGAGAGTGGTTTCGGTGTCCGCGCGCAGCGGCGCGAGCGCGGTGCTCCAGGAGACGACTTGGTCGAGCATGGTGCTCAGTGCAGCGTGGTGGTGGTCGCGCGGTGTGAAGGTGGTGTAATTCTCGAAATCGGTGAGCACCGAAATCTCCACGGCGCGGCTCACATCGGCCATTCCCAGCGTGCTGCACACCATCCGCAGCTGCACCACTGCGCGAGCACCGCCGCTCACGCCGTAGGAGACGAAGCCGACCGCCTTGTCGGCCCATTCCATGCACAGGTGGTCGATGGCGTTCTTCAACACTCCCGGTGCGCCGCCGTTGTACTCCGGGGTCACGACCACGAAGCCGTCGAATGGGTTGATACGCTCGGCCCATTCGCGGGTGTGCGCATGTATCGAAGGTCCGTGCATCGGCGGCATGGGCTCGTCCAGATGCGGTAGGGGATGGTCGCGCAGATCGATCAGTTCGAATTCGGCGTCGCTGCGCTGTGCGGCCGTACTCAGGACCCACTGGGCGACCTGCGCACCCCTACGGTTGGGCCGGGTGCTGCCGAGGATGATGCCGATACTGCTCATGGCCGGAACTCCTGGTTCGCTGAAGATGTCATGACCTTCCGACGACACAGCCGTCCGGAATGTCAGGCAACCTCACAAATCGGCTCGCTGATTCGTCGATTCGGTGAGACCGCGTGGACCCGAAGGAGCCGACCATGACCGACCCGCACCTGCCCGAGGTGATCAAGGAGCGCCGTCAGCTGATCAATGTCGCCTACCGGCTGCTCGGCTCCGTGACCGAGGCCGAGGATGTGGTGCAGGAGACCTACGCGCGCTGGTACGCCCTCTCCGAGCGGCAGCGGGCGGATGTGACGGCGCCGGGAGCGTGGCTGACCACGGTCTCGAGCCGCATCTGCCTCGACCTGCTCGGCTCCGCGCGCGTCAGGCGGGAAAGCTATGTGGGCGAATGGATTCCGGAGCCGATACCGGCCCGGTCCGAATCGAGCAGTGGTCGCGCCTGCGTCGATCCGGCCGACCGGGTCACCCTCGACGAGTCGATCAGCATGGCCTTCCTCGTCGTACTGGATTCCATGACGCCGGCCGAGCGGGTGTCGTTCGTGCTGCACGACGTCTTCCGCTATTCCTTCGCCGAGGTCGCCGACATCGTCGGGCGCTCCCCGGCGGCTTGCCGCCAGCTCGCCTCCAGTGCCCGCCGCCGCATCGATACCTCGCGAAGCCCATCGGGCACCGAGCGTGCCGGGGTGGTGCGAGATTTCAAAAAGGCTTGGGAGACAAAGGACATCGAGGCCCTGATCGGCCTGCTGGACCCGCAGGCGATCGCCACCGCCGACGGCGGCGGCCTGGCACTCGCCTTCCGCGACCCGATCAACGGCGGCGACCAGATCGCCCACGCGTTCATGGAAATCGCCACCCACGGCCCCGCCGTCACCCTTCTGGAACGAACGGTCAACGGCCAGCCCGGTCTCGTGGCACAACTCGACGACACCATCGTCTCGGTCTACGCCTTCGACATCACCCACGACCGGATCAGTCGCATCTGGGCGATTCGGAACCCGGAGAAGTTACGTTCCTGGACAGCCTCGTAAACCGATGGTCACCCGGCCCCGCTACGTCTTCCGGCGAAACGGCTGCTGTCAGGCAGGTCTCATGGTCGCCATGGTGCGCTCGGCCTCCCAGAAAGCGCGCACGGCGAGGATCTTGCCCACCTCGTCGACGTTGTAGATGAACACGCCCTCGGCGTCGATCACTTGACCGCCGGCGTGGCTGCGGACCTTGCCGGTGTAGGCGACTTCGTTCCCGCAGGCGAAGGAGTCCTCGAACAGGAACTCGATCGACTCGTTATGCGCGATCGCCTTGTCCCAGAACGCCGAGATGGCGTCGCGGCCTCGATGTCCCGCACCTTCCGGGTCGAAATGCGAAGGGCCGACCGGGTCTTCGACGATGGCGTCCACGGCGAACATATCCAACCAGGCATTTTTGTCGCAGGCCCGGACGGCGGCGTGCAAGGCTTGGCTGGCGGTGCGCGCTGGATGGGTTGCGGTGGTCATGGTGTCCTCCTGCTGGTGGGCGCCCCATGGATGGGTGACCTGGTGGTCGATCATGAAGCGGCAGTGCGTTTGGGTCGTGCCACCACTGTGCTGACTGTGCGGATTACCCGCGTCGGTAGTTTTCGCCTATTCCCCTGTCGACTTACCACGACAGTGCCGCGCAAGAGCGACGCCAGAACACGCGCCGATGATCGTTGCATGCCAAAAACCGCAAAGGAGGAGCTTTGACTCGACAGCCGGAACGACTGCGCCGCAGTGTAAATCGACTCAACAGGCTCGTCACCCTGCTTCAGAAACGGGGCATCGCCTTCTCGGACATGCACATCCTCACAGTCGTCGGCCGGCGCACCGGTGAGTTGCGGGAGGTGCCGGTCTCGGTGCTCCGGCTCGCCGGCGGACGCTATGTCTTCCAGGCATATCCGAAGTCCGCCTGGGTAGCCAACGTTCGGGCCGCACCGACGGTCACGCTGGCCCGTGGCCGACGCTCCTCGGTAGTGCGAATGGTGGAACTTCCTGTAGAAGAACGCCGTTCGCTGCTACGCGACCATGTCGCGAACAGCCCGGCGAAACTCGACGAATGGTTCGTCAAGACCGGCCTGGTCGAGGAAGCCACACCAGACGGGCTGGCCGCCGCAGCCGAGCGCATCGCCATCTTCCGCGTCGAACCCGCCTGACCGGCACCAAGAGAGGACAAGGCATCGAACTCCCCCGAAGCCAGTTAGGCGGGCCACGATCGACACTGCCAGGATCTACCGTCCCACTCGACAAGAAACGGCACGGCATGCGGCAGGGGGTGGCCCCACACCCGAGCGCCGAGACCACAGAGCTGCGCCAACGTCACCCAGTAGCCGGCTTCCGCGGGGACAGGGCCGTACCATCGGACCGTCCAGCGATCGTCCACGTGCGGAGAAATCTCTTGACTGGCAATCACCTTCGTTGCGGGATCTACCTACCACCGTTCGGCCCGTTCGGCGATCCGCGCAGTCTCGTCGATCTGGCGGTCCGTGCCGAAGCAGCCGGTTGGGACGGCGTATTCCTCTGGGACCACCTACTCGGCGAGACCATGCCGATCGCCGATCCTTGGACAACGCTGGGCGCAATCGCCCAAGCCACCAACCGGATTCGAATCGGCACAACAGTCACGCCACTCGCGCGGCGGCGCCCCTGGGTCGTCGCCCGTCACGCTGCCACACTGAGCAACCTGTCCAACGGACGATTCATCCTGGGCACCGGCCTCGGCTCGGACGAGTCCGGCGACTTCAGCCGTTTCGGCGAACCCGACGACCTGCGAACCCGATCCGCCATGTTCGACGAAGGACTCGACATAGTCCGCGCAATGTGGTCTGGACAGACCTACCAGCACACCGGCCCGCATTACAAGGTCCGCCTCGAGGCAACAACACCAGAACCACACCACATCCCGATCTGGGTGGCGAGCTCGACCAACAACCCGAAGGTGATCCACCGAGCCGCCCGCCACGACGGGATCTTCCCCAACCCGGAAGATCACACACTTACTCCGGACGAACTGGCCGGCATCGTCGCCGCGGTGGACGGCGCCGGCCGCTCGACCGAACGCCGCTTCGATGTCGTCGTTGCCGGCAATGCCAGCCCAGCGTGGAACGAGCCGACCAAAGTCGACGTCGCCGGACTTGCCGAAGCGGGCATGACCTGGTGGATGGAATCGCTCATCCATTACGACCCGCTGGAGTTGTCGCTCGAGATCGTGGACGCCGGACCCCCTCGAATCCGGTCTGCCACGCCATACTGATTCGGTGAAAGAGGAAGCCGCACCGAAGATCTCGTGGATCGTCGATTTTCCGAGTTACCGACCATCCAAGGATTCACTAGCGCGCATCATCGACGCTGACGGTGGGCGTGATGAGGCAGAGAATTCCTATTACGAAGTCTTTGCGGATCCCAGTTATGTTCGACGCGAGGCCGCTGAGCGCCGATTCCGCGGTCAGTACCTTCGGAGACTTCGCCGATTGGCCAACCGCGATCGCGTTCTCCGACGGGGAACTACCCGTCCGGAATGAGGGGCCTCGGTACCCGATAATGCATGTTTGTGAAGATCATCCTGTCTGTGCCGCGGAGCGTGGGTGCGGCGGCGTTGCGGCTGCGCCCATGGCGGTTCGACGACTTGCCGGCTCTGGTTGCCGCACATCGCGATCCGGGTTTGCGTCGCTGGCTGGCCAGCCACCTGGTCGACGAAACCGATGCCCGGGACTGGGTGGACATTCAAGTCCGCGGCTGGATTGATGGCACACGGTTCAGTTTCGCTGTGGTCAGCGCCGACGACGATCGCTCGCCCGTCGGCCATGTAGTGGTGAAGACGACCACGGCCGGGGTAGCCGAAGTCGGGTATTGGACCGCCGCCCATGCCCGCGGTCGAGGTATCGCTGCCTGTGCTGTCGAGACCGTGTCCCGGTGGGCGCTGGCTGAACAGAACATGGTCCAACTGAACCGGTTGGAGCTTTTGCACGCGCAGGACAACCATGCCTCTTGCCGGGTGGCGAACAAGTGCGGATACACCTTGCAGGAGCTGCTGCCCGCCGCACCACCCACCTTCCCTCGCGATGGGCATCGGCATGTGCGTAATGCAGATGAGCACCCGATCTGACAGGCGCATCAACCGCTTCCAACGACCATGTGTGATCTTTGCGGACCAGACCCCGCTGCGATGCGGACATTAGTTACCACCGAATCTCGAGCAGTCCCATTCGCGCGCCGGCCAAACCAGGTGGTTGTTGCATACTTCGGGGATGAGCGCGACACAGTTCGTGGAGATCGATGGTCGAGGCTTCTGGGCCGTGGACGACGCGCTCGGCGTGTGGCTCGCTTATCTGGTCGACCAGGTAGGAGACGAGTCGCGCGCTGACGATCCCTGGCTCGCCGACGTTTGCGACCAGTGGCGTCGCACCGCCGCAATCAGCGATTTCGGCACCACGATCGACTTCGACACCCGACAACAGCGAGACCAGGTCCGCGAATTCGCCCGGGCCGCCCGCGACGCGGCAGTGGCAGCGGGTGATGTGCGCACAGATCAGTTGTGCCAGTGGCTGATTCTGGACGACATCGCGGTATCGGACGGTCATGCTCGTCGGCCCGGCGGCGTCCAACTCAACCGTATTCTTGAGGTTGCTGACGGATTCATCGCTCTGCTGGACGGCCGTTTGCCGCCTGACCCGCCGTCGGGCTGGTGGTTCGTCGGGACCGGCGAAGGAATGCGCGTACTCACCCGGCGGTGAGAGCAACTACGGCTCGGCGCGGATATGGGCGACTCGTAGGGATGGATCGATCGAGTCGTGGTGTTGGGGTGGATGTGTGGCCGGAATATTTGAGTGTGGGGGCTGTGCGGTTCGCACGCCCTACGGCGCGGTTCGACGACGTGGTGGCGTTCTACCGGGATGATCTCGGGCTGGCCGTGCTGGCTCAGTGGCGTGATCACGACGGATATGACGGGGTCGTGTTCGGGCTGCCCGATGCCGGGGTGCAGTTGGAGATCACCCAGCACGGGTCGCCACCGGCGATTCCGCAGCCGCATCCGGAGAATCAGTTGGTGCTGTATTTGCGGGGTGAGCAGGCGCTGCGGGCTGCGGTGGATCGGCTGAGCGGGCGCGGGCATCATCCGGTCGTGCCTGCCAATCCGTATTGGTCGCGGCGCGGTGCAGTGCTGTTCGAGGATCCGGACGGGTGGCTTGTGGTGTTGACGCCGTGGGTGTTCGGCGAAGATTCGTCAGCCGGGTAGGGGGTCCGGCGAGATCATTGACCCGAGCTGCGGTCCGCAGTTCAAGCATTGTTCCGGTGATCGACTTCTCGAAACGAAATGCACACCAACCTAACTCGGTAAACTGACTGTACCGTGTTCCACTCCTTTCGAACCTCGGCCTACCGCAGACGATTACACTGCGACACCGATTGATGGGGGTGACGGCACTACCGGCCGCACTGGCGCTCTGCCGGGCTGGATTCAATCCGTGTTGGAGGTGCTTTGTGGACCGTCGAAATTTCTTGCGGGTGAGCGTGATCGGCGGAGGCGGCGTGGCGCTCGGCGGAGCGGCCTGGCTCGAGGCCTTCAGCGCGGGCGCCGTTTCCGGTGAGTCGCCGTATGGACCGCTATCGAAGACACCGGATGCCAACGGGGTGTTCCTGCCTGCGGGCTTCACCAGCCGGATCGTTGCCCGCTCGGGGCAGCGGGTGGCGGGATCGAACTACACCTGGCATCCCGCGCCGGACGGCGGTGCCTGTTTCGCCGACGGCTCGGGGTGGATCTATGTATCCAACAGCGAGGTCGACCGGACCGGCGGTGTCGGCGCGATCGTCTTCGGTGCGGACGGCGCTATCGTCGGCGCGCATCGCACACTGTCGGGTACCAGCCGCAACTGCGCTGGTGGCGCTACGCCGTGGAACACCTGGCTGTCCTGCGAAGAGGTGGACAAGGGTGCGGTTTTCGAAACCGACCCGTGGGGTCGCAACACCGGTACCCGTAGACCGGCGATGGGACTGTTCACACACGAGGCGTGCGCGGCGGACCCGGATCGCAAGGTCATCTATATGACCGAGGACCGCCGCGACGGCTGCTTCTACCGATTCGTCCCGACGTCCTGGGGAGACTTGTCGAGCGGCAAACTCGAGGTGCTCGTCGAGACCTCGGGAAACCTCAGCTGGAAACCGGTCCCGGACCCGTCGGCGCGATCCAGGCCGACGCGGCAACAGGTGCGCGGAGCGAAGGTCTTCAACGGCGGCGAAGGCTGTTACTACGCGGGCGGCACGTGCTGGTTCACCACCAAGGGCGACAACAAGGTCTGGGCGTATGACGCTGCAGGCAACCAGCTTTCGATCACCTACGAGCCCGGAAACGGTGCACCACTGTCCGGAGTGGACAACGTGACCGGGGCGTCGAACAACGACCTGTTCATCGCCGAGGACGGTGGCGACATGCAGATCTGCCTCATCGCTGCCGACGTCGTCGCACCGTTCCTGCAAATCGCCAACTCGAGCGGGTCGGAGATCGCAGGCCCGGCCTTCAACCCGGCAGGCGACCGACTCTATTTCTCCTCGCAGCGCGGCACCTCGGGTTCGAGTAGCGGCGGCATCACCTACGAGGTGACCGGCCCCTTCCGCCGCTGACCCTGTTCGGAGATTGCGCGATCAAGCTCCGAGGTGGAGCGAAACCGAGGTGGCGCGGGTCCACCCGGCGGGAGGCGGCAGTGGTGGCCCCGACTTGATCGCAGCGTGGACGTATTCGTGCCAAACTCCAGGGATGGTGGCGATTTGGCGCAATCCTGACTTGGAATCACTCATCGGGGGCGGTCTGGATCCGCTGGGGTTCACTGAGGCCGGGATCCGCGCGCTGGTTGACACCTATCCGGAAGAGGCGATGCAGATCGAGTTCAAAAGCCGTCGAGATTGGGAGAAGGAGACGGACAAGAACAATCGTAAGAAGGACATCTGGAATGTGCTGCAGGAGCGGGCGAAAGATGTGTGTGCGCCTGCGAACAGTCGCGGCGCGGTCCTGATCTACGGGGTCGAAAACTCCGGGCCTACCGACGGGCGGATGCGTCCGTTCGAACAAGGTGATCCACACAAGATGATCGAACAGTTTCGTCGCGACGTACGTATGTGGACGTCGCCTCACCCGCGGTACGACATGTTTGCCGTCGACGCGGTCGCACAGGACGGTGCCACCGAGGACGGGTTCTATCTGGTGGCGGTGATCCCTCCAGGGGAGGCCGCCCCCCATGCGGTGTACGGGCAGGGAGACCGTCGGTCGCTGACCTATTTCGTGCGTGCTGAGGGGGAGAGCCATATTCGGGTGCTCTCGGAGCTCGAGGTGGCTGAGATGTACGCGCGCCGTAACCGCACGCTCGAGGATCGGCGCGCGAGGGTGGCGGCGGTATGGTCCGAAGGTTGCGACAGGGTCGCGGACTATAGCGGCGATATTTGGGTTGCGGCCAGTATCGTGCCCGCCGCGCCACAGGATGCGGAGCTCACGAGGACAGCGGCGAGAGAGATCGAGGAGTGGGCGAATTCGGTGACCTTCCCTGACAGCATCCTTGGTGGTTTTCCGCGGGCAATAGACTACGCGTACCCAGAAACGGGGATGCTGGTCCTCACGGAGAGGACGGTCGTCCTTGGGCAAGCTGTCGCGCCCGTGCCTACTTATTGTTACCGCGAGTTGCACGCTGATGGTTCAGGTTTCGCGGCGATCTGTGTACAGGATGGCGACCCGAATGTGAATTGGCGCGAGATCGAGATGAACTCCCTCATTGATGCTGTGGCGGTGGCGACGGCTCATGTGGTGGAGTGGACGACGTTTCGGGCGGGCCGATGGGGTGACGCAACTGTGCAGGCGGGTCTGATTGGAAGTAACGCACTCGCGCCCAATGGCGTCCCGGCCAACGTTCGGTTGCAGGATTGGGGGGCTGCTATGGCTTGTCGGGTTGTTCGACGGTCGCCGCGGGCGGAGCTGTTGGTGCGGCTGGACGAGATCGACTCGATCCGCGATCGGTTGGTGGTTTCGCGCCGCGTGGCCGCGCAGATTCTGCAGAAGTTTGGCGTGTTGGAGCCTGCCTGGTTGGGTGAGGATGGTTCTGTTCGGTTGTCGCAGGTACCTGGGCCGGCTCGTTCGAAGGCCTCGTCATGGGTGGCGCGCAACGGGTTGACGGAGAGTTTGTGAATATGGTGGGGCTCAGGGATGCGATTCGCCAATCGCACTGGGTGAACAAGTTGAGCGCCAACAGTGTCAATTTCCGTCGGAGGTTCGTAGCCACGGCGAGTGTGCGTCCAGATGAAGACCTTCCAAGTCGGCTGACGGTCGGCTCGCCTGATCGGCTCCAGCCCAGCTGAATAAATGACATTGGACCGAGATGAGCGAATATGCCAGTGCGCCAACCATTGTCGATTCGCACTACTACTAGTGACCTTGCCTTCGGATCTGCACTGCTGGTCGGTGACCATCCATCCGAAAGGGTGCTGGCGACGCGGATTGGGTTCTTGGGCACTGGGTTCGGGAGTCGTGCTTGCACGGGAGGGAGTTTGGTATGGGCGAACTATCGGGAATTCGTCTGATACGGAACATGATTCGTCGAATGTCGGGCCGCTGGCCTACTACGACCGGCACGGCTCAGGACACCGACGGGCACGGTAATACCGTGCCGATCGCGGTGGCGCCACATCGTTTGCCTGTGCTGGGACATCTGGTTCCGCTGCTGTGTGATCCGGTGGGATTCATGGCGTCGCTACCCGCACACGGCGACCTGGTATCCATCGGACTCGGTCGGGTGACCGCTGTGGTGGTCTGCGACCTCGAACTGATTCGGCAAATGCTGCGTAAGGACCGCATATTCGACAAGGCGGGCCACAATTCGACAGCGGGAGAGAGTTAGTCGGTGAGGGTTCGGTGGGGTCATCCGGCAGACCGTGATGCCGGGGTGGCCCCGCCGATCACGCGGATCTGCCGCGCCTTCAGTTCACCGGCCAGGTGATCACCGAAACCTTGCGTCTGCGCCCACCCGGCTGGCTGCAGACTCGGACGGTGACCGAGGACACCGAACTGGGGGAGCACACACTCGTTGCCGGTACCACCGTGATCCACAGCTCGTACCTGATCCAACACCGGCCCGACCTGTATCCCGGACCCGAACGGCTCGACCCCGACCGCTTCGATCCTGGCCGCACGCCACCTTCGCGTAATGCGTTGCTGCCGTTCGCCGCCGGTGCCCAGAAATGCATCGGTGACAACTTTGCCATGACCGAGGCCACCCTGGCCCTGGCACCATTGCTGCTCGTTGGCGATTACAGACCGTTTCCGGCACCGACACGAGGCCCACCGTGGCCGTGGTACCGCAACCCCGGCAATTGCGGATGCACGCAACCGCCCGTGCTTCACAGCGTGCCCGATCCGAAGGATCCGCTGGTCTGAGACTCTGACCGAGCTGCCGTCGTACTCGGTGATGAGCCGACGCTGTTCGGCACCGTGCAGGGCACTTCCCGGCACGGGTGCAGGACTATGCACTTTGAGCGCCGACGCTGACGGTTAAACCGGTTCTAGCAACGCCGATAGTTTGGCGACACGTCCGGCGGCGTCGAACTCGAAATGCAGGTAGTGGTCGTTTATTTCGTATCTGTCGAAGTTGGGTCCGGTGCGCTCCGGTTTCCCCAGCGCGGCCGCCACTTCGGTTCGAGTTGCGGTGGGGGACAGGCCTTCTAACAGCTCGCCCGGCCGCGGGTACAGCCCATAGGTTTCGTCTTCACCGTCCGGTTGGGTCCGCACCATCGCCGATACGAGCACCTCGTCTTCGAAAAGCAGCTCCGTCCCCGCTCGGCGGAAGAGGTAATACGTCGACTGCACGTCGCCCCAGTCGAAGTCCTCGACCTCCATTTCAGGGCCGACGAGCACGATCACGTCGAGGATCCGGTTGTCTCCCTTGCGAAGTCCGAGAACGTTCAGCATCGCGGCCATCTCACCCGTGACGATCGACATATCGCTTCCTCCGTTTCGGCTCGCGCGGCTACGCGAAAAGCACTGCACGCCACCGTTGTAGCCGACGCTCGAGTTATCCGTCTCGCTGACGATCAGTCGTCGAGTCCGGCACGGAACCAGTCCGGACACGCATCGGGTGAACCGTCCGCTCGGCGCGGCCCCTCCTGGTACGTCGTCCGCCGCGGTGGGGTGATCGGCCGAGGTACTGGGTTGTCAGCTTCTGGCGCCCGGTCTATTCGATACCCACACATGCGCTGGAACGTGGCCAGGGCCCCGGGTTCGACATGGTCGGGCCGAGGGGGGGCGATCGCCGCGCCGCGATGGACCAACGGATGTTGCCAGCCGGTGGCTCAGAGTGCCCACCGGTCAATTAGGGTAGGCAAACCGTATTGATCGAAATCGAAGGTGACCGACACAAATGGACCGCGCCCGCACCAGGACGCTCCCGCTCGCAATGGGGCTGGTGCTGCTACTGGCAGTACTCGCGTTCGCGGTGGTGCTGAGCATCAGCGTCGGCTCGCGCGCGTTGACCTTCACGACCGTGCTGGACGCCTTACTCCACTACAACCCGGTCGATGTCGATCACGCCGTCGTACGCGATCTGCGGCTGCCGCGCACGGCGATCGGCGTGCTGGTCGGCATCGCGCTGGGACTGGCCGGATCGATCATCCAGGGAGCGACGCGAAACCCGCTCGCCGATCCCGGGCTCCTGGGTGTGAACGCAGGCGCCGCCTTGTTCGTCGTGCTCGGGATCAGTGTGCTCGGCGTGACCTCGGTGACCGGCTACGTGTGGTTCGGCTTCGCAGGCGCCGCGGTCGCGGGCGCGGTCGTGTATCTCGTCAGCTCGCTCGGCCGCGACGGCGCCACGCCGATGAAACTCGCGCTCGCCGGAGCCGCGGTCACCGCCGCGTTGCAGTCGGTGACCAGCGGGTTGCTGCTCACCGACACCACCACCTTCGATCAATACCGTTTCTGGCAGGTGGGGTCCCTCGCCGAGCGCGACCTGCCGACCGTTGGACAGGCGGCGCCGTTTCTCGCGGTCGGCGTCCTGCTCGCGGCGATGTCGGCGCGAATGTTGAACGCGCTGGCGCTCGGCACGGACGTGGCCCGCGCGCTGGGTCAGAATGTGCCGGTCGCTCGCGGTGTGGCCGCATCTGCGGTGGTCGTGCTGTGCGGCGCGGCGACGGCCATCGCCGGACCCATCGCCTTCGTCGGCCTGATGGTCCCGCACGCGGCCAGGTTGATCACCGGTCCCGATCACCGTTGGTTGCTGCCGTATTCCGCGGTGATCGCCTCGATTCTGCTGCTGGTCGCGGACGTGGTCGGCCGCGTCATTGCTCGACCCGCCGAGGTACAGGTGGGTGTCGTGACCGCCGTCCTGGGCGGGCCGTTGCTCGTCATGTTGGTGCGACGCCGGAAGCTGGTGAAGGCGTGAGCATCGATACGGCCTCGCTGGCTGCCGTCGCCCATGCTCGACGCAGCGGCACCACTCGCGCACGGCTGGTAGCGCTCGCACTGTTCCTGGCGCTGGTGGTGGTTTTCGCGTTGTCACTCACCGTCGGCTCGTATTCGGTTCCGCTGAGCGATATTCCGGGCATTCTGCTCGGTGGTGGCGGCGGGCAGGACGCATTCGTGGTCAGGCAGCTGCGGCTGCCGCGAGCGGTCGCGGCCACGCTGGTCGGTATCGCTTTCGGTATCGGCGGCACGCTGTTCCAGCGCTTGTTACGAAACCCGCTGGCCAGTCCGGATGTGATCGGGATTTCCCAGGGTGCGAGCGCGGCGGCCGTCGCCGGTCTCGTCGTCTTCGGCCTGTCCGGCGCGGCCTTGTCGCTGGCCGCTTTTGTCGGGGCGGTCGTCACGGGCGCGGTGATCTATGGCCTCGCCCATCGCGGCGGAGTGAACGGTTTTCGTCTCGTGCTGATCGGCGTCGGTGTCGGCGCGGTGCTGACCAGCATCGTGTCGTACCTCATGACGTGGGCCGATGTCGCGCTCGCCCAGCAGGCGCTGGTCTGGATGATCGGCAATCTCAATGGCCGGAGCTGGCACGCGGTCACGCCGCTGGCGATCGCTCTCGTTGTGCTGGTGCCGGCGGCCGCGCTGCTCGCCCCCGCGCTCAACGGACTGCAGCTCGGTGACGACGTCGCGGCCGGCCTGGGCCTGCGGGTCGAGCGAACGCGGCTGCTGTTGCTGCTGATCGCCACCGCCAGTGTGGCTTTCGCGACCGCGGTCGCCGGTCCCATCGCGTTCGTCGCCTTCGTGGCGAACCCGATCGCCACCCGGCTGACCGGCGGCGGTCGCACGGCATTGGTGCCGGCCGCGCTCACCGGCGCGCTGGTCACGCTGCTCGCCGATTTCGTCGCACAGCATCTGCTCGGCAACCCGCTGCCGGTCGGGGTGGTCACCGGCGCGGTCGGCGCGCCGTATCTGCTGTGGCTGCTCGCCGCGGCCAACCGGGCTGGGCGAGTCTGAAAGGGATGCCGTGACACCAACTCTGCACACCGAGAACCTGCGGCTCGGCTACGGACCGGTGACGATCGTCAACGACCTCACCGTGCGCATCCCCGAGGGCCTGGTGACGATGATCGTCGGCACCAACGCGTGCGGGAAATCGACCTTGCTGCGCGGCCTGGCACGGCTGCTCGCGCCCACCCACGGCGCGGTCTACTTGGGCGGCGCGCCGATCTCCTCGCTGCGCAGCAAGGATGTCGCGCGGGAGTTGGGACTGCTGCCTCAATCCCCGGTGGCGCCCGAGGGGATCACCGTCGCGGATCTGGTCGGCCGCGGTCGCTATCCACACCAGGGCATGTTCCGCCGCTGGACACCCGAGGACGACGCGGCGGTCGCGCGCGCCCTGCAAGTCACCGACACCGTCGAACTGGCGTCGCGGTCGGTCGACGAATTGTCCGGCGGTCAGCGCCAGCGCGTGTGGATCGCCATGGCGCTGGCCCAGCGCACCCCGATCATGCTGCTGGACGAGCCGACCACCTTCCTCGATATCTCCCATCAGGTGGAGGTGCTGGACCTGCTCGCGGATCTCAACACCAACGACGGCACCACCGTGGTGATCGTGATGCACGACCTCAACCTGGCCGCCCGCTACGGCGATCACCTCATCGCCATGAAAGCCGGCGAGATCGCCTGTGAGGGCGCGCCCTCCGACATCCTCACCGCGGAATTGGTCGAGGACGTCTTCGGCATTCCGTCACAGATCATCCCGGACCCCGTGTCCGGCACCCCGATGGTCGTTCCCATCGGACGACATCGCTCCGGCAGGGCCGCCGTGCCCGCCACCCGGTCCTAGGAAAGGAATCACACAATGGTCCGATGGACAAAGGCGGTGGTCGCCGTTGCCGCCGCCGCGCTGCTCGCCGCATGCGGCACCGATCCCGCCACCACCCCCGCCAGCGCGGGCGATACCGGTCACGGTGACAAGAATGTCGCCACCGGTGGGACACTGTTCGCCACTGCTGATACCGAGACCGCCAAACTCAAAGCGGACGTCGGGCCCGGCGTGTTTCCGCGCACGGTGACGCAAGCCATGGGACAGACCCGCATCGAGAAAAAGCCCGAGCGGGTAATCGTTCTCGACTCCGGCGAGCTGGACGACGTCCTCGCGCTCGGCGTGACACCGGTCGGCATGGCCACCACCGCCGGACAACAAGGGGTGCCGTCGTATCTGGCCGACCGCGTGCAGAACATCGCGACGGTCGGCCCGACCAACACGCTCGACCTCGAGAAGATCGCATCATTGAAGCCAGATCTGATCTTGGGCAGCAAGTTACGCGTCAACGACCTGTATCCCCAGCTGTCGGCCATCGCGCCGACCGTATTCTCCATCCGGCCCGGCTTCCCGTGGAAAGAGAACTTCCTGCTGGTCGGCGCCGCACTCGGCGCGGAGGAACAGGCCACCAAGCTGCTCAACGACTATCAGACCAAAGCCAATCAGGTGAAGGCGAAACTGACTGGCGCGCCGACGATTTCGCTCGTTCGCTTCATGAGCGGCAACATCCGGCTCTACGGCAAGAAGTCCTTCATCGGCGTCATCCTCGCCGATGTCGGTCTGCCGAGGCCGGCGAATCAGAACGTCGACGAGCTGGCGGTGGAGATCTCGAAGGAGAACATCGACCAGTCCGCCGGCGACTGGATCTTCTACTCGAGTTACGGCTCGGCGGTCTCGCCCGATCAGAAAGCCGTGACCGAGGGCCCGATTTGGCGGAACATGAGCGCGGTCAAGGGCGGGCACGCCATCGCGGTCGATGACGAGGTGTGGTTCCTCGGGCTCGGTCCGATCGGGGCGATGCGGGTGCTCGACGATCTCGGCAATTTCCTGGGCTGAGCGTCGCAGACGGGCGCATTCGAGGTAGGCCGAAACCCTTTGGAGAGAAAGGGTTTCGGCTCTTCTCGCTCGTGGGTCGGCTATCGGTTGACCGGCGTGGTTCAACAAGCAGCGCGCGGCGGCGAGGACACCGCGGCTTCGGTCATGTCGATGTCCCGCCGCTTGTTCGCAACACGGAAACACGAGTCCGGGCCATAGCTCTCCAGCATGCGCCGATAGGTGCGGGCAGACGCCGGCCACGGGTTTGTGACGCGCCCGCTGCGATGCCGATACCAGCTGGACGCGGGCGGCCATACCGTCGTGGCGATCGCCAGTTCCAACCATTGCTGGTAGTTCTCCATTGCCGCCTCGGTGACCTCGATTGCGGCGGCGTCGATCCGATCACGCCAGCGCAGGCAGTTCACTATGTACTGCATCTGGAGCTCTTTCATCGCAGGATTGCTGCCAGCGCTGTTGAAACTGTTCGGGCCGGCGAGCAGAAACAGATTCGGGAACCCCGGGATCGCGATACCCAGGAAAGCGCTCGCGCCGTCGGTCCACTGTTCTGCCAGCTCGACCCCGCGACGGCCGCGCACCCGCATCGGCACCAGAAATTCCGGAGCCTTGAAGCCGGTGGCATAAACGACAGCGTCGGCCTTGTGTTGCGCACCGTCGGTGGTTTCGAGTCCTTCCTTCGTCATCTTGGCGATCGGTGCGGTGACGAGCTCGACATTCGGATATGCCAGCGTCGGGTAGTACTCGCTGTCGAGGACGATGCGTTTGCCGCCGATCCGATAGTCCGGTGTCAGGGCCGCGCGCAGGGCCGGGTCCGAGATCGCGTGCCGCAGATACCAGCGCGCAAGCCATTCGACCGGTCGCGCCGACCAGCCGCGCCACATCACCGGAGCGAGCACGGTATCGGCACCGTAATGCAGTGCGCGCCGGTACAAGTGGTGCCCGCCCGGCAGTGCCAAGACCGCCCGGGCGAGACGTCCGAAATCCTTCGACGGTTTCGGTAGTACCCAATGGGCGGTTCGTTGGAAGACACGCACATGGGCAGCCGTCGCGGCCAGGGTAGGCAGAATCTGGGCCGCACTCGATCCCGTGCCGATCACCGCGACATCGAGACCGCGTAGATCATGTCGGTGATCCCACCGCGCGGTGTGGAACGCCGGGCCGGTGAATTCGGCTCCGCCGGGAAACTCCGGCAGATGTGGGCGATGAAGTTGCCCGACCGCGAAGATCACCACATCAGCCACTATGCGCAGCCCCGCCGCGGTGATTACCTCCCAGTAGCCCTGATCTTCCAGATAGGTGGCCTTGCTCACCGGACAACCGAACCGAAGATGCGGTAGCAAACCCTCATCGGCGGCGACCCTGCTCAGGTAATTCAGAATCTGTTCCTGTCCCGGATAGCGAATGCGCCGATCGCGGTAGGGAGCGAAGGAGAACGAATATAAATGAGACGGGACATCGCAATTGCAGCCCGGGTAGACATTGTCGCGCCACACGCCGCCGGCCTCGTTCTCCTTCTCCAGGATCAGGAAATCGTCGATACCAGCACGTTTGAGCGCAACCCCCATCCCGATCCCACCGAACCCTGCCCCCACCACAATCGCCGTGTAATGCACCGCAGCACCACGCCTTTCATCAGGGATACGCAAGGGACGCGCATCCACAGCACCGGGAAACAATGAAGGTTTCGGCGGGCGGAGACGTTCCCCCACCGGCGGATTATCGAGACGTGTCACGGAGGCTATTGTCGGTAATCTGCGCGCCACCTCCGCTGTCGATAGTTTCTTACCACACTTCCGTTCGGAATTTTGTCCACCTCGCACGGGTGGGTCGTGCATGAATTGACACGTTTAATAGGAATGGGCCACCACTCATCCCATGGTTATTGAGACGCTGGCGCCGCTATTACCATCGAGATCCCCGGCCGAGCCCATGATTCCGCCGCCGCGCGCTCGTCGGGCGCGTCCCGCATAAGGTCGGTCGAGCGCCGCTACAGCAGTGGGGCACTTGTCCGCCGCAGTCTCCGCGTCCCGCTCGCCGATCACACCGATCGCAGTTGGCCTATCGGTGTTCGATGACGGTGGGCAGGGGAGTTGCGGTTCCGGTCGCTGGGTTCGGGAAACAGGGCGAGGTTCCAGCGAGAGAGAGCCCGTCCCGACCGCTGCCATTGCCGGCTTCGGCGCGGGCGACTGCGAGCAGATACCCATCGTTGGTCACGGCGTTGGATTGCTCGTCCGGTTTGACCGGCCACACCTGCCACAGTCGCTCGCTCCAGATCCGTACGACCGAGTTGAAGTATTCTGCCGCTTTGCCTTTGGGGATGCCGGTGATGAAGTAGAAGACCTGTGCCTTCTTCGGACCAGTGGTGCTGTCGGGGTTCCCGTCACAAGGGACCGCCGGCAGGTTCGCCAGGTCGAACTCGACCTTCTGCCCGTTCGCTTCAGTGAGCGGAGCCGACAGGCTGACCCCCGGCGGTAACGCATTCAAGGTCACGGTGAGGTATCGCTGGATTGTGGTTTGGGCGTGCGATTCGTTCAACGGCTGGCCGGGTGTGGTAGATGCGGAAGTGGTTATCGAATTCGATTGACCGCCAACGCATCCGGTGAGGACAAGACCGCACACCACGGCAGTGGTGAACGGCGTCTTCGGTCCGGGCATGTCTACTGCACCCGGATGGTGGGGCCGGTGCCCGGCCGTAGGGCGGTCATCCCCGAGACCCCGAAGCTGCGCCCTGGCAGTGTGTCATCGAGGTTGCCTTGAACGAGGCCCGCAAATTGTTCGGGCACTGCGGGTGCCACCGGTGCGGGATGGGTCGTATCGGTCATTGCGACTCCCGAGGACGATGAGGTCGTGCGATCGATCATGGAATCGGCTGTGGCGAAGCGGCATGTGCGCAGCAAACCGTTGATCAGCGTTGCGACATGGCCGAATTCAGTAATTGGAGTTGTCGGCGACGGCGAAAATTTACTGCTACCAGGACCGCCGCGATGGTGATGAGCATGACCGCTCCGACGACTCGCAGAATCAGGGCACCCGAGTAGAGACCGAGCGCCACCGCTGCCACCGCCGCCGCGGCGCCGCAGACGCCGGATCCGACGATCGTGATGCTTGTCCGCCGCAGTTCGCGCTCGATCATGGAATGCAGCCACTGGAGGTTGACGCCTGTAGGGCGCTGTCCGCGCACGATGTGCTCGAATCCGATTCTGTTGTCCAGCGATCCGAACTCGCTGGTGCGTCGTTGGTCGTTGAGATAGGCGCCGCCTCCGACACCGAGCCCGCCGCCGATTGCCCCGGCGACCGCATACGGCGGGCCGAGGGTGGCGATGAGGACATAGATCGCCGCGCCGCCGCACAGCGCGGTGAGCAAGATGTAGATCGGTGCGGCGACCGTGGTCGCGCCGATTACCGCGCGGGAGGGGTGCAGTTGTCGAACTTCCATTGGCCCTCCTCGACGGTCCACCAGCGTGGTGTCTCGTTGGCTGGGTCTTGCTCGTGGCCTGCTTCGTAAAGTTGAGCTTGTGCGCGGTGGACACCGCGGCTGGGGTCCTCGGCGGTGATGACGAGAACTCGCAGGCTATCTGGTCCCGGATGGGGTTTGTCTGCGAATTCGGTGGCGATAGCTCGAGCGTATTCGTCGTAGCCGATCACCTTGCGGCAAGCGTCGGATCGCATGTCGTAGGCGTCGCGGTAGCGCCCTTTGTAAATCGCTACCCGCATGGACTTGACCCGAAGTTGCAGGTCGTCGGCGGTGACGGCTGAGGTCGTGGTGGACGAGCTCGTGCCCGAACCCGGCTCCGACGGTGTGCCGCATCCGGTCAGCCCGATCAAAGCGGCGGCGGTGACCATGGCCACGGTGCACGCTCGCTGTCCTGTTCTCACCAGCTGACCTCCGTTGGACCGGGAATGGCGTGATAGATGCTGTGCTCGTCGCGTCATGCCAAGCACGCTCCGGTGCACGGCCTGTCCGGCCGCTGCGGCGGACTCGGCTGGGTCCGTGGCGGGTCGACGGGAATGGCGGTTGGCGCTGGTGTCGCGGTGGGAGGCACGGGCGGCGCTGGTTGGGGCGTGTAGGGCGGCGCGGTGGGCGCAGCACTTCCGCCGCCGTTTCCATCACCACGACCGTTGCCGTTGCCGTTGTCGCCACCATTACCGTTTTGGCCAGTGGGTGTCGTGGATGGCCTGAGTTCACCGGGCGCCGGGATTGCGGTGCCCTTGATGACGTGGTTGAGCTGGACACTGACCTCCGGCCCGAGGATGCCGTATTTCACCGTGATCGTGTAGTAGTCGTCGGCCTCAGGCGCCATCAACCGCATCACCCCAGCCATGACAGCGCCGCAGACAAACGAAATATAAGGCCCCACAACGGGAATGGCCGCGCACGCCACGCCCGCAGCACCAGCCTCGAAGGCCGTGGCGGCACTGTAAAGCGCTTGCGACTGGGTCGGGGTCAGATCGTACTTCTGCGTATGGAGCGGAGGGAGGTCGAGCATGCACGAGATCGGATTCCACAGACACGCACCGTCGGACACCGGCTGGGCAGCGCTGGGGCCGGAATCCGGTCGCCGTCCCACACTGGTGGTCGGCAACGGAATCGCCGCAGATTCGGGAGCGGCTGTCGGTGGTGGTGATGCTGGCCGTGGTTGCGGTACCTGCTGCCCGGGTATCGGGACGATCGGTGTGCCGTTGCCGGGACCGACCGGCGGGGGTGTAAGTGCACCCGCGCGAGACCCGCCACCGGTGCCGGGCTGGCTCGGTGCCCAGGTCGGCAGTGGCGGTTGCGATGGCGCGGGTGGCTGGGAGGGTTCGGGAACATCGACACATGGCCAGCCCGGATGCATCTGCTGCCCCTGCTCACACGGAATGTACGGCCCTGCGGACGCGGGTGGGGCGGCGGGACCGATGGTGGTGAGCACGGCGGAAATCATCAGCAGCGACCCTGTCGTGGCGAGGGTGGCACCGGTGCGCCGCCATGTTCTCCAGCGTCCCCGGCGGTTCATGATCGCCTGGCATATCGAACGCCCGCGCTCCCGAATGCGATTGGCAGGCGAGGCCTTTGCGCCACTCACAGGTACACCGGATCGCCGTAGACGGTGACGGTGTTGTCCGCGGCCGGGGTGGATATCCGCGCGGTGGCGTAGGAGCGCAGACTCACCGGACCCATGCAGGCGTCGATTTTGACTTGGACTTGTTCGGCGGTGATCGACGCGCGCGGGCCCGCCAGGGGTTTGGTGCCGAAGTCGATGGTGGCGATGGAGCCGGGTTTGAGGGTGGTGGAGATGTTCGGTGACACCGACGCGCTCGCACCGAGGCTGACACTGGGGGGCCAGCTGATGTTGAGTGAGGCGTTCGGGCCGACCGAGAAGCCCATGCCCAGGGTCAGTCCCGTGGACACATCGACTTGGCAGCCGATCTGATACCCCAACGCCAACGAGCCTGCCGAAACCGGCGCAGTTCCCGCCCCCGTGATCTCAGCGATCGCCTTGAGGCTGACAAAGCCCTCGCGGGTGAACATGGTCGAGGCCAGATTCGGGTACCGATCCAGGTTCTCTTCCGTCTTGGTGACCGCGAGCGTCCACCCGTCATCGGTGACGGTTTCCCGATGCTTGTCGGCCACCGGATCCGCTCCGGCAACACCCGCAGCCCACATCCCGGCCAGCAGCACGGTACTGCTCGCCGCGACACATGCCACGGTTCGCACAGTTCTCCCCATCAGTCCCACCCCTTCTCACCCCTAGATAGCAAATTGCTAGCTATCTTGCATGGCGGTCATTTCCAGTGGCGCGAAATGTGAGCACTGCCACTCTCGGCGGCCGGTTCGGGCTTGGATCGGATGCGACGGCTGATTGACATGAAAAGGGCTCTGGCTCCGTGGAATACCACGGGAACGATGGTCGCCGGTGGACCGGGAACCGACGTGTGCGTGTTCGAACCGTTACCGACCGCGATCTCGGATGCAGAATCGCGGGTCGACTCCTCGATGAAATCCCGCTGATTGACAAGGTGGGGCGGCAGAATGTCGACCATGCGGACATTTGCCCGATTGTTGCAGAGCGTGGTCGCCGGAGTGCTGCTCGTGGCAGTCGGGCAGAGCGTCGCGGCTACCCCCGCGCAGAGCGAGGTGTTCTGGCCGCAGCTGCCGCAGGGCCAGGTGTCCTGGCCGCAGCTGCCGTGGACGAGTGCGGAGCCGGATGGTGTGCAGGCGTCGGCGGCGGCGCTGGCGGAGGGGATCGCCGGGACGGTGCTGTGGTCGCGGCAGCCGAATACGGTCGTCCCGATAGCCAGCATCACCAAAGTGATGACGGCACTGGTGGTGGTCAACGCCGGTGACCTCGAACGAGCAATCACCGTGCCGCACGAAAGCATCGCCTACTGCGTCAGGCACGACGGAAGCACCGCAGGCCTTGCTCCCGGTGAGGTGCTCACGGCACGTCAGCTGCTCTACGCGATGATGCTGCCGTCGGGCTGCGACGCCACCTACGCGCTGGCTGAGGCATTCGGACCCGGCCAGGATGGTTTCATCGCCAAGATGAACGACACCGCGCGTCAAATGGGCCTGGCGGGAACGCATTTCACCGACCCCAGTGGACTTCCCGTCCCGAACGACGACTCCAATTCCTCCACGCCGGCCGACTTGGTGACGCTGGGCCTGCGCGCGATGAGCCAACCGGTGTTCCGGGAGATCGTCGGGACGCACAGTTATCGCCTGCCCGCCGGCCCTGGCAACCGCGAGCACCACTGGCACACCACGAACCTGCTGCTGGGCGACTATCCCGGCGCTGTCGGCATCAAAACCGGATACACCGACGCTGCGGGAACGTGCCTGCTGTTCCAGACTGTCCGGGCCGGAATACCGTTGATCGGTGTGGTGCTGCACAGCTCGACCCACGGCGCCGTCGCCGCGAAGGACGACGCCGAGCGCATGCTGGACTGGTTCTACGGCCCGATTCTCAGCGCGCTGCCGATTG
Source organism: Nocardia ninae NBRC 108245 (assembly GCF_007990755.1). Classification (GTDB taxonomy): domain Bacteria; phylum Actinomycetota; class Actinomycetes; order Mycobacteriales; family Mycobacteriaceae; genus Nocardia; species Nocardia ninae. Next base: position 28,578 of record NZ_BJXA01000002.1, read on the forward strand.
GTTAACGGTGCAGCGGCACCAGCGTCGATCTTCTCGCGGCAGCGCACGTGCTCTGAGCTGAGTCAGCGTTCTGCTGATGATGCGGGAGACCTGCATCTGCGAGATGCCTAGACGTTCGGCGATCTGTGCTTGGGTCTGGTCGCCGAAGAACCGTAGATGCAGCACGAGCCGCTCGCCTCGACACCACGCCGTTGGCGCACCTGCGGCGGCTGCGCCTGGACGCGGTCCGTCAGCAACTCCGCGCGGCCGGTCCCGGTGACAGCATCACCGTGACCGCTGTCGCGTACAACTGGGGATTCACGCATCCGGGGCGCTTCGCCGTCGCCTACAAGCGCATCTACGGCGAGCACCCGAGCCGAACCCTGCACACCTGACAATCGGTCAGCAGTGTCGTCTTGCCGTAGAAAATCGACGTTGCCGCAGCGGTTGGGCCGCCGAATCCGGGCCGGAGCCAGGTTTCCTGGGTGGTTTCATGGGTAGCCGGACGTTATCTTTGGCCTACGGCGAGCGGAGGAAGCCGGAATGAGAACGCCCGCGCGGCCGATCCCGGGCGGTGACGAGCAGGGCGTGGAGTTCGATCTCGACGTCACGCCGGACCGGCGGATTCGGGATGCGGTACGGACGCTGCTCGCACCTGATACCAGTGTTGTCGTCGAGGACGCGGTCCTGGTCACCGATGAGATGGTCGCCAACGCCCGCGAGCACGCTCGTCCGCCCTGGCGCTGCCGCCTCACGTTGTCTGCGGGTCGGCTGCGGATCGAGGTCGACGACGGCGGACGGGGGGATCCTTATGTGCGCGAACCGGATCTGACCGGTGGGCGCGGGATGATTCTGCTCGACCGCCTGGCCATCGCCTGGGGAGTCGTGCACCATCAGCGATTCAAGACGGTGTGGGCTGAGCTGCCGCTCGATCGCCCCCGGCTTCCGCCTGTGGCCCCGGCGCCATCGCCCGATCCGACGGACCCGGGGTCAGGCAGCTAGAGGTCGTCTCGGCTTCGCTCAGTCACCTGGGCACTACGGAGCCACCGTCGGCGCACAACCCGAACTTTGCCTGCGCCGCGCTCGGTCTACCCGAGCACCCTCATCTGCTTCGGCGGTCGCGCAGGATCAGCCAGGCGACCAGGGCCGCGATAACTACCGCGATCGCGGCGGCGAGTGGCACTCGCCTGCTGTTTGCCACGGCCGCGAGCTGGACTGCCCTTTCTTGGGCGACGCCGGTCACCCCGGTCGCTTTCGCGCGGGCGGTTTCGGCGGTTTCCCGCAGTCTGCCCTCGACCCTTCCTCGAACATCGAGCTTGTCGGTCAGTTCCGCGATGGTCTGGCCCAATTCCTCGCGGGTCAGATCGCGGTCGGCCCGCAGCAGTTCCGTCTCGGGTGACTCGGCGGACGGGTTTCTCTTATCGTTCATCGCTGTTGTCCGTTCTCGATCGCCGGGAAGCGGCTCGTACAAGACCGAAATGGCCCGCTGCGCGATTCCCAAACCCGACGACTCGCGGGGTCTCGGCTGGCACGGCGCGATGCCGCCCGGTGCGGTGGCCGCTGTGTGGTCAGAGAGGGTTCACCACGGGCCGCCAACCGCCGTCGTACGCGGCCGAGAATCGACCCGACGGTGCGTGACTGCCTGCGACGGCGAGCGCGGCGGCGGTCCGGACCGCGGTCTCCTCGATATCGGTGAGGTTGAGCTGGACATGGGTGACGTGGACAACCAGGTTCGACACGTCGACGCCGATTCGGGAGAGCAGACCGAGCCCGTCCTCGGCCCCGCGCAGCGCCGCGTCGACGAGCTCCGGGTCGAACCGCGGTTGGATCGAGCTGGTATCGGCGGGATCGACGGCCCAAACAGCTTGGCCTCGAGCGGGTTTCGTTGCTGCGCCCACCGCTACGGTTACCTGCCCGAAGTAGCCGATCCCGCCCTTCTGGCGCTGCAGCCGGTAGTGCCCGCGCTTGCTCGGGAGCGCGACCGGATCGGTCATGACTTCCAGTCGACGAATCGGCTTGGTAGATAGTCGGATTCGATGGCTGCCGGGAGCTTCAGATCATGTGCCAGCGCGGCGAGTGCCAGCAGCGGCCAGGCGATACGAGACCGCGGCGGGTTGCGCACCGCGTCGGCGAGCTCCTGGCTGATGTCCTTCTTGGCCGCGAGTCGCTCGATGATCCGGATACGCGGGAGCCATGCCGAATCTGCCGGTGCCTCGGCGAGCCGCTCCAGCGCGGGCGGGAGTAATTGGGCGACAGCGGCTTTGACGTCCTTGTTGCGTGGCCAACGGGCCCGCTGCAGCAGCGCCGACAGGGCCGCGGCGTAGGCGTAGGGCACGCGCAGCTCCGCGGCATCGGCCGGCGTCCACAGGTTCGGGTGGTACATAGTGTGGAACTGGCTGCGCAGATAGAAGTCACGCGGACCGTTGCGGCAGATCAGGACCAGTTCGAACGCTTCGATCCACTCGTGCACCGATGGTGTGCCGAGCTCTTCGTCACGGCCCGTCGTCACCGACATGCGTAGCAGCGGTAGGTCACACCGCGCCGTATCCGAGGTGTGCCGTAGCCGCGCGCCGAAATACGAGCTGGTCGCGTTCGACAAGGTCAGCACGGCGGGCCGGGCATGCCGGTGCGTCATTGCCGGGTCCTCGGCCGCCATCGCTTCGAGGTAGTTCCACAATGCCTCGATCAGGCTCGGCAGACCCGCCGCGCCGACCCGATCCATCGCTCCCGCAGCACGATCCAGCTCGTCGTACAACGCGGTCAGGGTGGCACTGTCGGTGTGTGGTGAGGGGGCGGCACTCATGCGACCAACATAGTGGGTGGGGATGCGCCACCGATCCGGCAATCGACGCAGCTCACGGTGCCGACCCCAAATGGTCTGTCGCACAGACAAATGACGTCGATTCCTGCTTCTGCGGGCAAGGTGACGGGTACGCTCGAACGTACTTAGTTCAATATCTGAATTAACTCTAGGATCGATATGGTTGCGCCAACTCCTGCCGACAAGTTCTCCTTCGGATTGTGGACAGTGGGGTGGCAGGGGAGGGATCCATTCGGAGACGCCACCCGACCGGAACTGGACGCGGTCGACGCGGTGCATCGACTCGCTGAGCTGGGCGCCTACGGTCTCAGCTTCCACGACGACGATCTGATCCCGTTCGGCGCGTCCGCCACCGAACGAGATCGCCGCATCGAGCGACTGCGGACCGCGCTGGCCGAGACCGGGCTCGTGGTGCCGATGGTGACCACCAATCTGTTCACCCATCCGGTGTTCAAAGACGGCGGGTTCACCAGCAACGATCGGCAAGTGCGCCGGTTCGCGATGCGCAAGGTGCTGCGGAATGTGGAGTTGGCGGCTGAGCTGGGCGCGCGGACCTATGTGCTGTGGGGCGGGCGCGAAGGCGCGGAGTACGACAGTGCCAAGGACGTCCGCGCGGCATTGGACCGTTACCGCGAAAGTGTCGATGTGCTCACCGGATTCGTGCGGGACCGCGGCTACGACCTCCGGTTCGCGATCGAGCCCAAGCCCAACGAGCCACGCGGCGACATCCTGTTGCCGACCGTCGGGCATGCGCTGGCGTTCATCACCACGCTCGCGCACCCGGAGTTGGTCGGGGTCAATCCCGAAGTGGGGCATGAACAGATGGCCGGATTGAACTTCGCGCACGGCGTCGCGCAAGCGCTCTGGCACGGCAAGCTGTTCCACATCGACCTCAACGGCCAGCGCGGCATCAAATACGACCAGGATCTGGTTTTCGGGCACGGCGATCTGATGAACGCCTTCGCATTGGTCGATCTGCTGGAGAACGGCGGACCGGATGGCGCGCCCGCCTACGACGGGCCGAGGCATTTCGACTACAAGCCGTCACGAACCGAAGACTTTGCAGGAGTGTGGGATTCGGCCGCTGCGAACATGCGGACCTATCTGCTGTTGCGCGAGCGTGCCCGTGCCTTCCGCGCGGATCCCGATGTGCGCGAAGCCTTGGCGACCGCAGGCGTCGATGAGCTGCGCACTCCGACGCTGTCGGCGGGGGAGACCTACACCGATCTGCTGGCCGATGAGGCGAAGTTCGACGCCGACCGCGCGGGGGAGCGCGGATACGGTTTCGTCCGGCTGAATCAGCTGGCGCTCGAACATCTCATCGGCGCGCGGTGAGCGCTGCGGGACAGTGGCGCCAGTTCGTCGAGCGATGACGCGGCTGTCCAGCCCCGCGCACCTGCGACAGGTGCGGGCGGGGAACTTCCAGGCGGTGCTGCTGGCCATGTTGGACGGCCCGGCGTCGCGGGCCGAGCTCGCCCAACGCACCGGCCTCACCAAAGCTACCGTCGCCAGCCTCGTGGAACCTCTACTGCGGCAACAGATTCTCGCCGAAGGCGCCGTGGTGAACACCGGACGTGGCCGACCGTCCCGCCCACTGCACTTCGCTGCCGCAGGACCCGTGGCGATCGGCGCGGAAATCAACGTACGGCACCTCGCCGTCACTGCGCAGCGACTGGACGGCTCGACCGAATTCGAACAGCGAATCGAGGCGGACAACCGCGGCGCTGCCGCAGCTGACATCATGACCCGGCTCGCCGACCTCATTCGCACCGCGATCGCCGCCTGCGGCCGGGACCCACTCGGAATCGGGCTCGCCGTACCCGGCATCGTCCAGGACGGAACCGTCGTGCATACCCCGAACGTGCCCGGCCTCAACGGAATTCGACCAGGCGATCAGCTCGCGGCTGATCTCGGGCGACCGGCGACGAACGTGGCGGTGGACAACGAAGCCAATCTCGCCGCCCTCGCCCACGTGTGGCCACACCGGCTGTCCGGCGACGACTTCGTCTACGTCTCCGGTGATGTCGGCATCGGCGCCGGAATAGTCGTCGGCGGAGCCATGTTTCGCGGCCGAAGCGGCTTCGCCGGAGAACTGGGCCATGTAGCCATCGAACGCCGTGGCCGCCCCTGCCCCTGTGGCAACCACGGATGCGTGGAGCAATACGCCGGACTCCACGCCATTCTCCGGACCGCAGGCAAGCGCGACCTCGCCGCGCTCCTACGCGCCCTGGACCAGGGCGACACCCGCGCCCTCGCCGCCGTCGAGGGCGCGGGCGAGGCCCTCGGCGCCGCCCTCGCCTCGCTGATCAACATCTGCGACGTCGCGACCGTAGTCCTCGGCGGCAGCTACGCGGCATTATTCGACCACCTCGCACCCGGCGTTCGCACCGAACTCGACACCGGCGTACTCGCCGCCGCCCGTCGCCCCACCCAGCTCACCAGCTCCGCATTCGGCAGCGCCGCCGTCACCCGCGGCGCAGCCGCCCTCATCACCCGCCGCTGCTGCCTCGAACCGAACCTCTTGCTGCCGCCGAGCCGCCTAGCCGTGGAAGATGAGCGGCGATAGCCTCCGCATCCATAAGCCCACAAGGTGCCACTCACCGCCACTGGATCGCCGGCGACCATCTCCAATTGAAGAACTCCAGCGAGAAGGTCCCCGGTTTAGGTGGGGTCGGGCACGTGACGGTGAAAGTTCCGTTGCGTGGAATATCGACTCGGGTTTCGCCGAGGTAGTTGGACTTCCAGCTGTGGGTCGCGTCGGTCGCGTTCCAGCAGCGCACTGCCCGAGAACCGGCCCCTGCCGCGTCGACGACGGTCACGGTAACGGTCTTGGCGTCGGATTGGGCGATCGTTACGGGCTCACGAGGCGGGGGCGCTGGAGCCGGTGCCGGTGCCGGAGCCGGTTTGCCCGGAAGCTCTGCGGGAGCTGGGGCGGGTGCCGGACCCGGCCTGCCGGGGAGCTCCGCAGGAGCCGGGCCAGGACGATTGGCCGGCGGCACCGGGTGGATGATCCTGGTGGCCTGGACGCCGGCCCAGGTTGCGAAGTCCTTGGATCCTGCGAAAGCATGCCCGAGATAGCGCCGGTGCATCTCCTGGTTGTCTTTCGGCTTCAGCTTGCCGTCCTGCCCGACGAGGTCTTTGCCGTCACACACCGGGTCGCCGTACACGCAGATCGACACCACCGGATCGTCGGCATGGAAGGCTGCGCGCTGCCCGAGACCGCCCCCGATCCGCCAATGGTCTTGATCCTGGGTAAGTTTGCCGTCGCTGTAGATCGCTTCCGTTGTTCGCGGCGACGGTCCGTTGTACGCGGGTTCAGCGATGAGAACGACCGCCGCGACGCGGGCGCGATCGACCGGCCCGTTGCCGTGGAACACCGACTGCGCGAGATCACCCATGATGTGACCGCCTTGCGAATAGCCAACCAGGACGAACTTGGCCGAACGGCATTCCGCCGCTTGCTTTTTCAGCTCCTCGTACGCGCGCGAATAGCCGATGTCCTTGCTTATCCGGTAGGCCGAGATGTCGTAGGTCAGTTTCGCATTGACCGCACCGAACGCCTGGAGGCCCGTCGCGGGATAGTTGATCGGAGTCACCACCAGCGGGCCGAGTTTGTCGGCAATCGGCGCGACAGCGGAAGCGACCTCCGCCCCCAACCGGGCTACCAGCGAGCTCCTGTCGACACCAGGCGGCGGCGCGTGTGCCGGCCCCTGATTGGTTCCCGCAGCACCGATCACGACTGTGGATAGGCAATTGTCGTCCGCCGACGCCACACCCGGACCTACCACGACCAATGATGTGAGCATTGTGACGGAAACCGTCCAACGACGGAGCCGCTTCGCTCCGGTCGCACACCGTTCCACCGGGACTCTCATGAGATCCCTTCCTAGCGAACAGCGTCAGCGACCTGTCACGGTTCTGCGGCCTGTCGATCGCCGCATCCGGAGCATCGGACCGCCGATACCTTCAGCCAATCTGACTGCACAACAAAGCTATCGCTATGGGCAGGTGCGCTCTATCGGTCGATCGGCGGACACCGGGCGATCGCACCAACTGGCCGCATCTGGGGAGTTCGAAGCTGGTCACTGACAGGCCCGGCCCCGTACCTTCGCGATATCGGGCAGGCACTCGGTGTCTGCTGTTAATGGATTGGGGTGGGTTCATTGGCGTTGTCTCAGCAACTTTCGGAAACAAAGTCGAGGTCGCGGCACGGACTGGTGCGTGCGGCGTCGATCGCAATGGTGGTCGGCGCTCTGACAGCAGGCGGGCTCGTCGTCGCTCAGGCTCAACCGAGCCCGGTGCCGTCCCCTTCCGCAACGACGTCGACCGCTCCACCAACACCCGCACCATCCCGGCCTCCGGCATCGAGCACTCCTCCACCAGCGCCGCGCGCTACCTCCAGCAAACCACCCTCGTCAACAAACCCGCCGACGTCCTCAGCAACTACGACTTCGTGCGCGCCGGGCACGAAGTCGAAGCCTGACTCCTGGGCTCCCACGCGGAACCCGCGTGCCACGATCGAGCCGGGCAAGATGCGTTCGGACTGCGAACAGATTCCGAAGGGATTCAGTAAGGCCGACGCAGATAAGGCCGAGACCATGGAGGCCGCAGCGGCGGCGCGCCCGCATACCCGGTCGACCGCCGCCAACCCCGGCTGCCAGGTGTACTGGCCGGCTCCGTATGAGGTGTGTGGCGCGATCCGCGACAAGTACAACGAACTCGGCGGCCCGAACAGCTTCCTCTTGTTCCCGACCAGCAACGAGCTATCCAACCCAGATGGCGTCGGCAAACGCTCTACCTTCCAGAACGGGCCTATATACTGGTCGCCGACCGGTGGCGCGCACCCGGTTGTCAACCACTTCTTCGCTGCCTGGCAGCGCAACGGCTGGGAAGGCGGGCCGCTCGGGTATCCCATTTCTGATGAGGTCGTCAACCCCGACAACATCGGCCGCCGACAGTATTTCCAGGGCGGCATCATTTATTGGAAACTGAACGAGGCCTACTACGTGGCCGGTGCGATCCGGGACAAATGGGGCGAAACCGGTTGGGAGGGCGGATGGCTCGGCTACCCGAGCTCCGACGAGACCAAACTGCCCGACGGACAAGGACGAATGAACCGCTTCGAGCGCGGTGTCATCTACTGGTCGCCCGGCACCGGGCCCCATCCGGTCGCCGGGGCGATCCTCGAGAAGTGGGCGAAGGCAGGCTACGAGCGCAGCAGTCTGGGATATCCGACGGGAGATCAGGCCAGCCGCGACAACAACGTCACTGTCGAACAGCAGTTCCAGGGTGGACTCCTCACGGCACCGGGTCCTGCCGCGTCCGAATTGGCGTATCTGAATCCCGGCACGACCGGCGAACAGCAGATCGCGGCTGCCCAGCGATGGGCTCAACAGATCGCCGCGCCTGTCATCGACGTGCTGGTCGAGGCGCTACGGCGAGCTCGGCAATATACAGAGGTCAAGAGCCCCGACAGCCCCTCTCCCGATGACTATGAAAATCTGCCCGATGCACGAGGCAAGGGCGACATCTTCTACGCTGATTCCAGCCCTGACCTCGTGGTGATCAATAAGCTGGTCAACCACGGACACAACGGGATCTACGTGTCGACGACGAACACGATCGAGGCGGCGCAAGGCAAGGGGGTGCATGAAGTCGACAACCGCACCGCGACCAACGGTGGTCGCCGACAAGTACGAAAGCCGCAACTGGGCTGGATCGAAACCTCTGATGCGATCCGTACCTCCGCAGTGGCTTTCGTCCGCTCGAAGCTCGGCAAGTCCTACAACAACAACTTCGCCTTCAACCGCAATATTCAGGACGAGCAGTACAACTGTTCCCAGATCGTATGGGCCGCCTACATGCACGCATCCAATGGCGACATCGATATGAAAGACAGTTTTCCGAACCCTACGCCGTCTGTGTACCCCAAGGAACTCTTCACATCCGGATGGGTCCGCAAGTACTATCCGTGACTTCAGCGACGCTTCAACGAGAAGATGAGGAACTCCTAGCGCATGGTCGAAGCCAGGGCCCGGCGAGCGGCGAGTGCATGTGCCGCCGTGTTGATCGGGCTGACCGTCTCGTGCTCTGACCAACCCGACTACCCCGGCGACGACCTGCGCAGGCTGCCCGCGGCGGCCGCCGGGGCCGTGGTCGTCGGACCGCTCGCCATGGAATCTGTTGGGCAGGAAGACCGTTCGCTGCTGTTCGTCTTCGGTGTGGACGGCAAGGTGATCGGGCGGGACCTCGGTGCGGCGGTCAGCAACAATCGTGTGCTCGCGGCGGGCGATCGTCTCGTCACCTCGTTCGCGGACTCGGTCGCGGCAATATCCGCGGATGCGAGCGAGCAGTTCGGCATCGACCGGGAATCGATAGTCCAATCGGCGGCGATCCAGCCGGAAGGCGGGGCGTCGACGATCTGGTACAACACCGGAATCGTCGACGGAGAGTACGTCAACCGTTTCGCCTCGATCGGTGCCGACAATTCGGTGCGCGCCGGAAAGGTCGCGGGAATCGTCGGAACCTCCTCGTACTGTGGAAAATCCAACTTCGCGGTCGTCCGGCAATCCGTTGTCGGCGGCGGCGAGAATGCGACGAAGAACTGGCTTTACGAACTGGGACAAGACAACACACCGGTCGCCCGCGGGCAGTGGGACTACGACCCGGAGTTCCGCCCGGTCACCTCGACCTCCCCGTGCACGGCGGACGGATCCGAGATAGTCGCGCTCTACGCCTCGGAGCAGACCGTAACCGGCGGCGGCACTACCGGACTGACGTTGGTGAAGTTCCGCACCGCCGACGGCACGCGCACCGAAACAGCACTGACGATGCCCGGCTACACCTGGGAGACGCATCGCAGTTCACTGGCAGTGCTGAAAGACAAGCTCTACTGGGTCACCAGGGACGGTGACGTGCTCTCAGTGCCACTCGACGGGTCGAACACGGTGACGAAGGAGTGGACGGTGCACGGACCACAGGACAAGGTCGTGCTATCCGTACGCGGGCAAACGATCTCGGTCATCAGCTATCGAGAGAACGCCGAATTCTCGCAATACGACCTGGCATCCGGACGCAAATCTCTCGGCTCGATCGCGCTGGCATGGCTCGACGATATCCAAGGAAGCGAGACCGAGAGTGGTGGCAACATCTACTCCATCGCCGACATGACGGGTCTCGAATAGCGACCTGAGCGAGTACGCCCTGGTCGACAGCCTGCGTCTGGTGATGTGGCAGAGCGCGGGCGCCGCGTCCGAACGCGAAAGTTCGCTGCTGGTCAACTCGCGGCGAGGATTACCGCGCCGAGCATGGCCAGGCCGAAAGCGGTCAGGACGGTTAGCGGCAGTGCGCGGGTCAGCCCTGGCCCGAGGGAGCGTGCGATGAAAAAGCCGGCACCGCCGCCGAGTGCGGCGAGCGCGAGCCCCTCGCCTTTGACGAGGTAGTACACCGATGCCATTGCCGCGTTGCCGAACTCTTCGATGCCGCGCGCCTCGTCACCGAACGGAATCGGAAACCGGTAGACGAGCCCGATCAGGGCCGCGGCAAGCGGAGCGGTCAGTACGGCGGCGATCAAACCCCACACTGCCACCGCGCACAGCGCGGGCACGGTCGTTCGACGTTCTTCGATCTGCATGCTTGCCCACTCTCTGATCTCCGTAGGTGAATCGTAGAGTTTGCTGATCTGTCGTGAGGTTTTCGACTGGGGAGGCAGGGCGGGGAAGTCGCATTCTCGACGGAGACGGACGCCAGGGCGGCAACGCCGATCACCATGTATTACCGCAGGTGGCGATGCTTTCGAGACGTGATCACCAAGTCTGTCATGTCATTTGGCTATAACCACCCGGCTCGGTGAGTGAAAACATACACCAGGCAATCTCTTTACTCATGCTTTACCATGGGCGCTGCAAGCAGGTTCCATCGATCGAAGGGAAGCGCCATGAACGATCTGATCAAGACCCTCGCTCAAGATGCCAACTGGGAGAAGTGGGTCGACGTCAACTCGGACTCCGGAGCCAAGGACGGCTGCATTTCCAAGGCGGGCTGCATCTCCTAGTGGCAGGCCGTGGGCCGAGCTGTTTGCTCGGCTCGGCCCTGGCCGCCCGGACACCATGACCGGCACTCGTATCACGCGTCCGCTTCCGCACGAGTTCGTCGAGGCGACCCGCGACATTCCGTTCTATCAAGAATGGGCCGCGGCGAACTCCTTCCCGATCATCACGAAATCCGACCTCGCCGAGACTTTTCCGGATTCCTTCATGACCCCACAGGTCCGTTCCGCACTGGAATCCGGTGCGGCGCAATACGTCTGGTCTACCGGTACCAATCATGCCCGGATGCCGCTCATCCGGCCCCCGCTGTTCTTGCTGAAGACCTATTACGCGGTGTGGCGCGATCATCCGGAGATCGGCGACACGTTTGCCGCCGGGGTGCCCCGAGTATCGGTCACCACGCGGTTGGCGACCGACCATGTGGCGCGGGTCAACGAAGCCGAGGGTGGTGAACCCTCCGATATCGCGCGGCGGTGGCTCGATGACCGGACCGTGTATGTCAACCAGGAGCTGGATCCGGCCTGCTGGTCGACGGCGGCTATCGATCGGATGGTCGAAGAGATCGATGTGGTTCGCTCCGAAAAATGCAGCGGCCGTTACCATCTCGACTGTTCGTCGTATCACGCCGCGTACCTGCTGCGTGCGGCGGGCGACCGGTTCCCGCACCCGGTCAGCGCGATTCACGGTTATGAATTCACGCCCCGCAGCGTCCGCCGTTTCCTTGCCGAACGGCTCGGTTGCCCGGTCGTCGAGCTTTTCGGAAGCACCGAGCTCGGTTATCTGTACTACGGCGATACGCAGGGCCGATACCACCCGCACCTGGTCGACATGGAGGTCGAGCTGCAGCCGATCCCCGGCAGTCGCGGTATCCACAGCCTAGTTGTGTCGAGCATCCGGAACCCGTTCATGCCGTTGCTCCGGTACAACACCGGCGACTGTGTGCACACCGGCGACGGATCATCCGACCCGCGGCAGATCGTGCGCTTCTGCGGCCGCGAGAAGGAACTCCTGGTCACCGACGCTGCCATCACCTCGCAGGCGGAGCTCGACGATGTCATCGCCGACATCGGTCCGCAGGTGTTCGTCTACCAGCTGCGCGTCGACGGTTCGCAGGCGCAGCTGGCCTACACCACCTTCGACGGCGCGCCACTCGACCGGGCATCCGCCGACGAGCTGGCAACTGCGGCAAGCGGTTTGACCGGCGCGACGGTTGTCGTCGTGCACCGTAACCACATTCCGATCGGCAAGTCCGGCAAGTACGCCTGGCTTGTCCGCTGAAGGAGGATGCCGATGACCGAACAAGAGATTCTCGGCGACCTGTACGAGGAGACGGTTCGCTATGTGCGGGAACACAATCGGGTCGACGAGCCCACCGCCCGCATCCAGGTCCGCGAGGCGGTGCGTTATCTGACGCTCGTGTCGGCGCACCGCGACGAGCTCAGCGGTCTGTTCCTGCCCGTCGAGCAGGCGATCGACGAGGTGTGGCACTACCTCATCCTGCAGACCCGCGAATACGCCGACCTGTGCGAAAACCGGCTCCCCGGCGGCTATTTCATCCATCACCGGTCGATCTCCTACGGTGACTACGGTCGGCAGCAGCCCTCGCGCGAGGTCATGATCGAGCAGTTCCTGCGCTGGATTCCGCTGTACTGCAGCAGGTTCGGCGAGTTCGACGCCGAGGGCGGTAAGTGGTGGACAATGGTGCGTTTCCTGAACGAGCACATGGGCCACAGCTTGCAGGAGATCTCGGCACTACAGCCGGTCGACGCGTCCGGCAGCTGATCGAAGGCTCGCGATGATCACCACCGCCGCCAGCAGCACCTGCACCACCAGCACCGTCACCATCGCCGTCTGGTGCCCCGACGCCTGAACGACCACCCCGAACACCGTCCCGAGAACTGCTGCGCCCGTGGCGATGGAGACCTGCTGTGCGGTGAGCAGCACACCGCCACCCATCCCGGCCAGCTCGGCGGGCACGAGTGACAGCATGTGCGCGTTCATCGAACCGAGCGTGATGCCCTGCCCGGTCCCGATCAGCAGCATCGCCACGCATATCAGCGGCGCGTTCGCCGCGGTCACACCGACTGCCATGCCTGCCGATCCGACGCCTTGCACCGCCGCCCCCAACGCGATCGCCCGGACACCGAGGCGACCACGTATCCGCGGCACCGCGAACGACGAAACCAGAAATCCGAGCGCCATCGGCGCGGTCAGCAATCCGGCGACGACAAGCGAATGCCCCAGACCTTCCTGCAACGTTTGCGGCAGCGCATAAAGGAATCCGCCAGCACCCGCGAAGAACGGCAACATCAGGGCCAGCGCCCACCGGAGATCGGGATTGCCGAACATGCCCTGCGGCACCACGGCCGCCTTACCCGCGGCCGCACATCGACGCTGATGGGCGAGCCAGGCCCAGCCGATGGCGACCGTGGCCACGGCGAGGACGATGGTCCCCGCGCCGAGGATGGTCGACATCGATAGTGTCAGTAGGAAAGAGAGCACCGTCAGCGACAACAGTGCCGCGCCGCGGCCATCGATGTATTGACCGACATTCGGCTCGGTATCCGGAACCAGGCGAGGCAAGAGCAGCAATGCGATGATCCCGACGGGAATGTTGATGAGGAACAACCATCGCCATGCGCCACCGCCGCCCGCGAGGTCGAGCAGCGCACTGCCTCCGATGAGACCGACCAGCGCGGAAACTCCACTCATGGACGAGTACCAGCTGATCGCCCGTTCCCGGCGTGCGCCGGCATGCGCGGTCACCAGCCCCAGCACCTGAGGCATCACGAACGCCGCCGTGGCGCCCTGCAGTATTCGGCTGCCCACCAGCACTTCGAAACTCGGTGCCCATCCACAGAGCGCGGAGGTGAGCAGGAACCCGGCGACCGACACCCACAGCACCCGGCGGCGTCCGAAACGGTCACCGACCCGCCCACCGACAATCAGCAGCGAGCCGAACGCCGCGATATATCCGACCAGCACCAGACTCAGCAGCGCCGACCCTTGCTCCATACCGAAGTCGCGCCGGATACCGGGTAACGCCACACCCGCGATGAAGGTGTCCATCATCGGCACGAACGCGCAGGCAAGGATCAGCACAATTCCCGAAGTGCGCAATACTCGTTCGTCATTTTTGCGCCCGGTGAACGAACCGGCCTGGAAATTCAGGTTGCGCAACACGTGCGAGTATCTGCCCACCACGCGCCGAACGCTACCCGCAGCAGCCAGACAGCGCCGACAGTCCCCGGCCCTCCGCAGCGCAGCGGGCTGCGTCGAGTCGATCTGTCGTGGCGCGGGGGCTGGACCGGCTCGCGCCGCACAACCACCGCGAGATCAGGACGGCGGCGGGGGTTGCTTCGATCGCCTACCGCTGGTCAAGTCCCGCAGCTTGTCGATCGCCGCCACCACCACCCCTGCCGTCTTCAACACTCCAGGCCGCGCGGGCGTCTCCGGATGCGGGCGAGTCGGCGCCAACTTTCGTGCGGCCGCCATCTTCCGTCCCAGCTCGTTCAGCGCTTCGGGCCGCTCCGCCGCGGCGAAGCGAGGCCACACCTGGCCCTGCTCGAACTCGATGTGCAGGCGCGCCGACGAGCTGAATTCGGTGAGCGCTTCCTCGAATTCCGTGCTGCCCACCGCCGATTTCTCTATCTGCTGGAGCAGCTCCTTGGCCGCTTCCTCCTGAGCGATCGCCTGATCCGCGAGCTCGTTTCCGTCGGGGAGTGTGCGCCGCACGGCAGGCCAGAAGAGTTGCTCTTCCACCACCTCGTGCTGGGATGCCGCCATCACCAGGCTGGTCGCCATATCGCCTCTGGCGCGGAATCCGGTTTCACCCGCCCCGCGCCCGCGTTCGAGTGACTCGAGCATCCCCAGCACGCTTTCATGATCGGCGCGGAGGAAGGTCAACGCATCCATGTCGTTGTTGTGCATGAACATCAACTCTTCTCAGAGTTCGGTCGAGGTCCGATATGGAACGCCTACCCCGGGAGTGCGCGCGAAAACCAGCGGCGAATTCTGTCTCCATGGAGAGTATTCGAGGCCGAGCATCCACCAGACGATCGGGATTCATACGTGTCGATCTGCGCCGCCGGTAGCCCGGATTTCACCATGAGCAGGCTGAGTGGGCCGCAGGCCGATCTTGCCGCGAGTGAACAGCACTATGGCGAGTCCCGCACTGCCCATGACCACGACGTCTATCCACTGGAAGACCGGATCCAAAGCCGCGGCCTGCAGGCCGTAACTCACATTGGATACGGTGTGCGCCACGACCGCGACCATCGTGTTTCCCTGCGACGAGTTGTACAGCCAGCCGAGCACAAAGCTGAACCCCGTCGTGGAGACGATGTACATCGGATAGTTCGAGTCGTACTGCGCTACAGCTGGATTCCACCACAGCGGTAGATGCCACAGTGACCACACCACGCCGAGTATCAGGTTCGCGGACCAGGGCGGTAACGACGCCTGCAGCCCTGGGAGTGCAAACGCGCGCCAACCGAATTCCTCATCGATACCCCCACCCAGCACAAAGGTGAACACGAACATCGGCACCAGTGCGGACATGCCTCTCATCAGGCCGGCCCCATCCCACTCGGCGCCTATCGCCACCTGGACCGGAATCGTTCCCAGCACCAAAACAGCTATCGGGGCGGTCGCCAGAAGATAGGACCGGCGCGATGCACGCCACCGAAAAGCGTTGTGCAGGAACAGTCGCAGACCCCGCCCGCCGAGCGCGCTACTCGAGCACACCAGTGCGGCTGCCATCGGGCCGAGGCCGCCGGTGATCAGCAGGACCATCGTTGGGATGCCGGTGGCGACGATTCCTTGTTCGATGAGACCTGCGGGTATCCACCACGCCCAGGTGAATACGAAGGCCAGCACGAAGAATGCGACAAGGCGTTGTCGCGGTGCTGTACTGAGGTGCGTTGTCATCAACTGGCTTCCGTGCAGGGGTACTGGTGCCTGCGAACGTATCGACCGGTCACGCGAGGAGGCATCACTCCCGGGGGTGAAGTTCGCCTGGCACCGTCGAGGGGCCGCGGGCTGCCCCATCCCACTGGAGAACGACTTGTATGCCTGCGTTCGGGTTTGCGCATCTTTTGCGCGAAGCGGGGTACGACCACCACGTGTCCCGACCATCCGATCAAGCCAACCGACGCAGCCGCACGATGGCTGCGGACCCGGACATCGTGCTGAACACCGCCGCGGACCCCTGGCTACCGATCGCACAGTCGGCCGAAGACGCGGCAGAGCATTACGAGATCAGGCTGAGCGCGGACGAGCACCTGGTGCGCTGGCGCCCGCCCGGCGCCGACGCGTGGTCGGGCTGGCTACGTGTGACCGAGTCGGGCACCGGCGCGAGCGAGGCCGAGCTCGGTGCGCACGATGGCGGCGAGCTGGATGCCGATACCCTGCGCGCTGTCCTCGACCGGTCGCTGCACGGCCTGGCCGGTGAGGTCGAGCAGAACTTCAATGTCAGCTGAGTGAGCACCAGTGCCCGCGACGCGGGGGAGGTCCAGATGAACCCTGCGGACACCTTGTCGGCGGATGAATTGGTCGCGGCGTTCGCCAGAGCGTCCGGCTTGCTGTTGTCGACCGATACCGTGCAGACGGCCCTGCAGCTGATCACTTCGCTTGCGGCGCTGACGATTCCCGGCACGACAGGGTCGGGAGTCACGCTGCTGGACCAGCAGGGTGAGCGGGTCACTGCCGCGGCCACCGACGCCACGGTCGAGCAGGCCGACGCGGAGCAGTATCGGCTCGGCGAGGGGCCGTGCCTGGCGGCATGGGCGGCGCGGCGCGTCGTGCGGATCGATGACCTGCATACCGACGACCGTTGGCCGGAGTGGGCGGCGGTGGCGGCGCAGCTCGGGCTGCGGTCCTCGCTCAGTGCTCCGCTCGTGGCCGGCGAGACGCCGCTGGGGGCTTTGAAAGTCTATGCGGCACAACCGAACAGCTACGGTCCCGACCACGAGCATTGGCTCACTCTGTTCGCCACCCAGGCCGCCATTCTCCTGGCGAACGTGCGTACCGCCCAGGAAGTCGAGCACGCCAGCGAATTGCTGAAGAAGAGCCTGCGCGGCCGCGAGGTGGTGGCCTTGGCCAAGGGCATCATCATGGCACGCGACGGCGTCGACGAGCGCGGCGCGTTCCTGAAACTCGCCGACTGGGCGCACGAACACCGAACCACATTGCAGCGCGGTGCGGAACGCCTCGTCGGTTCGACGGTGCGGCGGCGTCGGTGATGCCATGAAACAAGACGATGCCGACCGGCAGCAGCGCAGCATCGCCATCGCACTGCAACGCGCGAGACTCAGCCCGGAGGAACTGTGGTTGCGGTACTTCACCCTCGGCGGCGATGCGGGGATGGCGGAGGTGGACGCTTATCTGAACGGCTGCGGCTCGCTACCGCCGCTGCAACGAGATGTCCTCGCGCACGCCGTGAACGAGCGGCTCGACGTGTTGAGCTGGTCGTATCGCGCGTCCTATTCCCGGCCGGTGCGGGAGGGCAGGCCGCGTGGGCCGATGCTGCGCGCGTTGGTGTCGCTGCTCGAGTCCGCCGAACTGGCTCCGCCGGATCGGTTGCCCGCCTTGGTCGCCGCGGCCGGGCAGGTGCTCGATGTCGAGATCGCGATGTACCTGATCGACTACGACCAGCGGTCCCTGCGCCCCGCCGACGCTGCCGATCCCTGTGACGGCGCGCTGGACGTGGACACCACGCTCGCGGGCCGCGCCTTCCGGGAGGTTCGCGTCTTGCCGCAGGACACACCGCTGCCCAAGCTGTGGATTCCACTGCTCGACGGTGTGGAACGGTTGGGCGTGCTCGAGGTGCGGGTCGGGGAGGTCGACGACTGTTACGACCCGGCCCTGCGCGCCCAATGTCGGTGGCTGGCCTCGCTGGCCGGGCATCTGGCGACCGCGATGACGGCGTACGGCGACGCCCTGGATCGGGTAAGGAAGCCGACGGACCGCACGATCGGCAGCGAACTGATCTGGTCGTTACTGCCGCCGTTGACCGCAGGCGTGGACAACTTCGTCGTGTCGGCGATCGTCGAACCGCGCCGCAGCAACAGCGGCGACGCCTTCGACTACGACCTCAGCGAGACCACCGCACGGTTACTCATCGTGGACGCCGTCGGCCATGATCTGCGCAGTGGTCTGATCGCGGCCACCGTGTTGTCCGCCTATCGCAGCGCCAGGCACGCGGGCCACGGCCTCTACGAGCAAGCCCAGGTGATCGACCGGGCGATCCGAGACCACTTCCGTGTCGGGACATTCGCGACCGGTGTGCTCGCCGAGCTGGATCTCGCTACCGGACGGGTTCGCTACATCAACGCCGGTCACCCCGCGCCGCTGATCATGCGGTCGGGCAAGGTCGTCAAACCCCTTGCGGCGGGCCGACGTCCACCATTGGGCCTCGGGCACGGCGAGTTGGTGGTCGGCGAAGAGTGGTTGCAGCCCGACGACTGGATCGTCCTCTACACCGACGGAATTACCGAGGCGCGCAACAGCAGCGGGGAGTTCTTCGGTGAGGGGCGCCTGGTCGACTTCCTGCGGCGGGAGGCGGCCGCCGGGCATCCGCCGCCGGAAACCGCTCGCAGGCTGATCCACGCGGTGCTCGCTCATCAAGAGAACATGCTCCAAGACGACGCCACCGTTCTGCTCGCCCGCTGGGACAACCACCGCATGAGGATCCTGCGTTCGCCGTCGCGACCGGGTCGCTCGGCGGATGAAGATTACGACTGAACCTACATTCCGGAAGGGCAACTGCCACAGCGCATTCAGGAACAGCGCCGGTGCGGTCCGATGTCGCGATCGAGGGTCACGTGCCGAAGGCGCGGTCGAGCTGATGGTCGAGTGCGGCCAGTGCGGTTTCGGCATCGATCCCGCCGACCATCAGGCGCATCATCAGTCCGTCCGTGAGCGATAGCAGGATGTCGGCTTCTCGGTCGGCGTCGCAGGAATCGCTTGCGGGACGGGCATTGCTGATGTGTTCGGCGACGAACCCGTGCAGCGAACGGGTGCCCTGACGCAGTAGCTCGGCCATTTGCGGTTCCACCACCGCGCGGGCGAAAAAGGCTACCCACATTGGCATTTCGGCTTTGGCATGGTCGCCGATCGGCATCATTTCGATCAGCAGCGCACGCACGAGCGAGCGGGCATCCGGTGGTTGCGGCAAGGCCGAAACCGCTTGGGTCACACGATGTTCAATGTCCTCACTGATCGTGCCGAAGGCGAACAACAGCATCTCGTCCTTGGTCTTGAAGTAGTGCTGCACCCGGCCCATCGACACACCCGCCTCGGCGGCGACGTGACGCAGGCTCACCCCTTCGAGTCCGTGCGCGGCCGCCAATCGGCACACCGCGGCGGCGATCTGCTGGCGGCGCTCCTGATGATCCACCTGTTTCGGCACGGTTCTCCCTTTCACAATGCGGATGCATTGCCATAACTCACCGAGTCCGGTTACGATGCAAGTGCATTGTAAAGAGTACCTGGCCGACTCCCGGGTCGGCCGAGGGGAGGCACCGACATGGCATCCGATCCGGAAATGGTGAAAGCGGTGATCACCGCGGGGGCGTTCATCGGCGGAGGGTTGATGATGGGCGGCGGTGCGGCAGGCGCCTGCCTGGGCGACGGCTTCGCCGGTGGTCAACTCCTCGCCGGAATCACCAGGCAGCCCGAGGCCCAAAGCCGCCTCATGACACCGTTTCTCATCACCGTCGGCCTGGTAGAGGGCACCTACTTCATCAACCTGGCGTTCATGGCACTGATCGTTTTTGCCACGCCGGGCACGTAGTCGATGAGGGGTTGCTCTCCAGGCCATCGTTGACCGTCACGGCCAGTCGTTCCTTCCTCGGCACTCCCGGTTCGCGCGTGTGAAATCGCGGAATGCGTTCAGCCGTGTCGTCTATCCGAAAGGAGTTGTCGCCATTTCGCTTCCAGTTCGTCTGCCGGAACCATCGGCGTGCATTGCTGGTCGAGCAGGGACAGCAGCTCCCGGCTTACGGGAATCGGAATCCCGCCACCTTCGCGAAGAATGCCCATCAGCTCGATCTTGTGGCCTTTGAACTCACCCGTAGATTTCAAGTAGGACAGCAGATTGTCCCACGTCATGCCGCTTTCCATGAGACGGCGAACCTCGGAGTAGACGACGCTCTGCTAGCGGTCTGCGGTCTCGAAATTGTCAGGAAACCGGTAGGTGATGATCCAGTACTCGTATTCTTCCCGTGACGTCGCACAGATTTGCTTGCCGTCGAGCGACATCGCAATGAACTCCGGCTGGTTCGTGATCGTCGCGATCCGAGACGGCAGCCTTTCGCCGACCATGTCCCGGATACAGAGCCAGCCCCCGCGGCTGCTGCCCGGTCCCGGGAGTACGAGGAGAAACTCGCCGGTGTCCGTGTAGAGAGACACAGCGTCGGCTTCGGCATGCCACAGCGTGTCCAGATCGCCGGGCACCTCTCCTGATCGATAGGGGACTGCGTGCTTCGGCTTCATCTCCCCGCCGTTCACCGCCTGCATCGCCTGTCGAGGTGAAGGGACGCTTACTGTTTCACCGGTGCCGGTACGAAGGCCGATTGCCGCCAGCGACTCGCGCAGCTCTGCGGGCGGGGCATTGAGAGTGTTCATTCTCCATGCCTTTCGGGGGCGGGCCGGTGTGTGGTCCACCTCTTCAGTAGCGGAAGTGATGGTCGTCGCGCTGGCGGTCAGCCGCTGTAATGGTCGTATGCTTCGAACTCGCCGAAATCGTCTCGTAGCCAACCCAGATCGCGCCAGGTCCCCGAGCCGTCCAGCGGACCTTCGTAGACGATTTCCAGATAACTGCCTGGCTGGTCGTCGAGCCGCAGGCGGCGACCTCGGCTGTACAGGAACAGCGAGACGCTGACGCGCGGCTGTCCGTCGGTGTACTGCATACCGAGCACTCCCTCCCAGGTGACCTGGAAGGATGGACTGGACGGCTCAGGACCTCGCAGGAGACAGGAGAATGCATCCTCCATTTCGCCCGAGTCGACCACGTTCACCTGCTGGCCGAGATGAGTGGCGAGACTGCCGGCGAGGGCGTTGATCGCCGACAGCCACCGGACTGCCGGGTTGTCGTCTGGGCCATCGTCTACCGTCACTGCCAGTCGTTCCTTTCCCAGCTCTCCCGGTTGGGAAACACCACTTCGTGGGCACCGTTATTGGTGCGGATCTCTACGTAATGCGGGTTGTCGGCCCAGTTATCCACTTTGACCCCCTTCGGCTTCGGGACGCTCCTGTCGATCAAACCATAGGCCGTGATGACGGAGTTCTTGTTACCCGCTTCGGTGATTACCACGGAACCCCTGTTGGGGTCTCGGGAACCTTCCCGGTAGTAGACGTCGACCTCGCGGGTGTAGGGCTGACCAGTAATGTAATTCTCGCCATGGTAAGTCCCGGAGAAGATGCGATCCGGGTTGTTGAGGATGGAAGCTTGAACCTGGGGGGTGACGCGGTGTTTCGAATACGCGTGCCCTTCGTTGCCCCCTGGATATGGGGCAGGCGCACGTTCGAGCTCTCCTGGAGTGACCTGTCTATGGAAGTTCTCGAACCGCTCGCACGCTCTCGGTGTCAGACCGAGCGGGTCGATGAACCGGAGCGGGTTGACGCTGTACGCGTAGGGGTTTGGCGCGGGGGACAGGCCGAGTGGGTCGGGCGTGAGGTACTGACCGGTGTCCGGGTTGTAGTACCGGAACATGTTGTAGTGCAGCCCGGTTTCGGGGTCATGGATCTGTCCTGGGAACCGTAGCGGTGAGCTTGTTTTCCCGCGCCAGTTCGTCCGGCCCCAGAGGTCGGCGCTTGCGGTGGCCGCGGGCTGGGCGGTCCCGGGATCTATCAGTTCGGTCGGGGTACCGACGAGATCGGTGATGATCGCGTAGAACTCGCGGTCGATCGTGGCCTCATCGGTGGTCTGGGTGAGCGGCGTGTGGGAGCCGGGCTGGTACTGCCAGCGAATGGTGCTGGTATTGGTGGCCTGCTCGATGAGATGAATGCCGTCCCAGTGGTAGTCGGTGCGCTCGAGGACGGTGCCGTCGTGGGCGAGGTGCTGTTTGGTGGTGCGGCGGCCGAGGGCGTCGTAGGTGTAGTGCCACCACTGGTTGTCCGGAGTCCAGACATCGGCGAGCTCACCGAAGGCGTTGTAGCGGTAGTGCCACACGTCGGGTTTGCGGGAGAGGCGGACGGTGGTTTTGCGGATCAGCCGACCCGCGGGATCGTAGTGGTAGCGCGTTCGGCCGTCGCGGATGAGGAGGTTGTCGCGGTATTCGCGGCGACCGTCGTCGACCGGGAGAGTCGCCGAACCAACAGGTTTCGAAGCCGGCGGGGTGCTGGATACGGTCGAGTTGGTGATATTACTGAGGGCATCGTAGGTGTAGCGCTCGGTGGGGGCGCCGTTGGTGGCGATGGTGGTGATGCGACCAGCGGCGTCGAGGCTGTAGTCGCGCTGTAGGAGGTCTTGCTGCGCGCGGTCGATGGTGTGCGTGGTGAGGTAACCGTCTGCGCGATAAGTGAATTCGTCGCGACGGAGTCGGTGCGGGGCAGGCCGGGCGGACAAGCCGGAGCCGAGAGACAGGGCTCGGGCGGGGAAAGCGGTCACCTCTTGGTGGGTCACCTGACCCCGCGCGGTGATACCGCGGGTCACCGCCAGTTCGCCGACCCGCCAGCTGGTAAGCCGGCCGAGCGGATCGTAGTCGAAGGTGATGTCGTGGTCGTCGGCGCTGAGATGGTCCAAGCGACCGGCGACATCGTGGTGCCAAGTGGCCACGGCGCCGGAGGGCGTGGTCCGGCGAATCCGGTGGCCGCGCTGATCATGCTCGAACAGCATCGGCTGCCGGGTGTCGACCTGCTCGGATGCCACGCTTCCGACTGCGGTGTAGGCGAATTCGAGGGAGTGCGTACGGTCCGCTCCGATGCCGTTGACGGCGGACAGGGCACGCCCCGCCGGATCGTAGGTGTAGCGGATCCACTCGTCATCGGCGGCGATCTCGGTGACTCGACCGAGTATGTCGTAGCGGTGGTGGCGAGTTGTGCCGGTGGCCGGAGTGACCGCGCCGATTCGCCCGGCTCGGTCGTAGGTGTATCGGGTTGTCGCCCCGGCGTAGTCGGTCTCGGCGATAATCCTTCCGGCACTGTCGTATTCGTAGGTCCAGCTTTGCCCGATAGGATTGTGCACGGCGGTGATGCGGCGTTCGGAGTCCCAGGTGTATCGGGTGATCGAGCCGTCGGGGTCGATGCGGGAGTGCAGGAGATCGAATTCGCCGTAGGACAGCTGGGTGACACCACCCGCGCGGTCGGTGTGCGTGCGGATGTTGCCTTCGCCGTCGTAGGTCCACGACTCGGTGTGACCGTCGGGATCGGTTCTGCGGAGCAGGTTTCCGGTCGGCGACCAGTCATACCGCGTTACTGCGCCGAGCGGATCGGTGATGTGGGTCGGTCGGCCTGCGGAGTCACGTCGAATGTGGGTCACCGCGCCGTCGGGCTGGGTGATTTGTATCAGGAGACCGGCTGCGTCCACCTGCATGGTGGTGCGGGCACCGTTGGATTCGACGATGCTGGCCAGTGCGCCGTTGGGGTGGTAGGTGAACTCAGTACGGTTTTCGGCGGGGTCGATGACCGCGGCGAGGTCGCCGTCGGTCGTCCATTCGCGGCGCGAGACGGAACCGTCGGGGAAAGTTATCTTGCTGGCCCGGTGGCGCCAGACGTATTCGATCTCGGTCGAATTGCCATCGGGGCGAATGACTTCCGTTCGGTCACCCGCGTCGTTGTACACGTAGCGGGTGATTGCTCCGTCGGGCTCGGTGATGGTCAGCGGCCTGCGGTCGGCGTTGTAGTCGATGTGGGTGCGGGCGCCGATCGGGTCGATGAGGTCGCGTAGTTGTAGTTCGCGGTCGAAGCCGTGGGAGGTGGTGGCGCCGAGGGAGTCGGTGACGGTGGTGAGGCGGCCGGAGCCGTCGGGGAGTTGCAGGTAGTCGTAGTCGCAGTTGAGGATTCCGGCGGTGCCGCGTTGGAAGACGACGCGGCCGGATTCGTCGTAGGTGTTGACCATTTGGTTGCCGTTGGAGTCGGTCCACGATGTCATCCGGTGTTCGGCATCGTAGGTGTAGCGGGTTGCTGCTCCGTCGGCGTTGATCACTGCGGTCAGATCCGCGTCTGCGTAGATGAATTCCATTATCGGCGTGGCGAACTCGCCGAGGTCTGGTTCGTCGGTGATCAGTGAGAGGCCGGTGATACGCGCACGATCGGAGTGGATCCGGACGCGATATCCGCCGGAGTGCGTTACCTCGGTCGGTACGCCGTCGGCGTCGTAGTGGAAGCGGATGCGGTTGTGGTGTCGGTCGGTGATGGCGGAGACCGCGTAGTTGCCGAACTTGGCTTCGATGCCGTCCAGTCCGAGTTCGGGGGCGAAGTGCCAGATCACCTCTCGCCGTTGATCTCTCACGCGGTAGCCGCCGGCATCGGTGCGGGTCAACGACCATTGCTGACCCTCGTTGAGCGGGTGCACGGGGACGCCGACCTCGGCGTGCGGGTAGGCGAGCATCATCGCGTTCTCGCCGATGAAGGTGACGCCTGCTTCCTCCACGACGATCCGGGCGTCCAACGTGCTGGACCAGGATGGGCTGAACCAGCGACCGAACCGGTAATTCGAATGGTGTGCCCGCTGCAGGGTCAGCGGCAGGACGCCGGGGAGGTCGAGATCTGTTTCGGGGAGCAGGAATTCGCCGGTGCTGATGTCGACCGGGTCGGTGGAACAGGTCTTCTGTTCCGGGGTGCGGTCGGATTCCGGGCCGGAGTCGCGGGCGTGCTCGTGGGCATTGCGGTCGGCGTCGGCTCGATCCTGCGCCGTGGGGTGGTCAGGGTCGGGATCGCGGTCGCGGTCCGGTTGGCGGTCGTTGTCTGATTCGTGGTCCGGTTGGCGGTCGTTGTCGGGTTGGCGGTCGCGGTCTGGCTGGCGGTCGCGGTCGGGTTGGCGGTCGCGATCCGGTTCTCGATCGCGATCCGGGTTACGATCCCGCGACGGGTCCTCCGGCCCGTGCGGACGGTTGTTGCTGTCGCTGCGATCGGGAGACCGGTCCGGATCATGGTGTGGTGTAGGCGGTTTCGTGTCGCCGTCCGCTCCTCGGCCGAAGGGCGGATCCGTATCCCGCTGCCGTCCCGGTGCATCCGGGTCGGTTCGCATCGGCGGGTCGGTATCGGCACGTGGGATGGGGTCTGGCGAGGACCGCGGGTGCGATGGCGAATCGGGATGCGTCGCGTCGGCGTGATTCGGGGATGCGTGGGAGGACGGGGCCGGGTCTACGAGGCGATCACTCCGTTCGGGGGCCAGGTTTTCTCGCGTTTGGCTCGGATCATGATCTGGCCCGCCGCGGTGCGGAAGATGCCGTCCTCCGGAGTGGCCGTCTGGGCGGTGTGGTTCGTCTTGTCGATTGTCAGGGTGCGGTCGAGGGTGTCCCTCGTCTCCCCGAACTGGTACTCCACCTCGTTCGGGTCGTTGCGAATCTGGTTGTAGTAGATCAGTAGTGCCATCGTTCGCTCCCCAGTGTGTGTCGTAGCGTTCGCCCGTTCGCGGCGGGATGTCGTTGGACCAGTTGTGGTTGGTGTTCGCGTGCGCGTGTGCATCCTGATAGGTCGATCCGGGATGGTTACGCAGGTAGGTGGACTCGGCGAGTTCGTGCCTGAGCAATACGATATCCGCAGGCAGTGGGCGACCGGAGCGCAGCCGGATCCAGGCCTCGGCGATCGCCGGATCGGCGTCGAACCTGCGGTGCTCGAGGGTGCCGTCGTAGTCGACGATGGGATGTTCCTCACGGAACAGGTGTTGCTTGATCTGGTCGATGTCGGCGCGGGTGAAGGTCGAGCCGTCGGCATGCGGTTGATCGGCGAGAACCTGGGTGATGTCGTCGATGTCGCGATCTTGCCTGCGGAAATGGTCGTAGGCGTCCTCGGCCCATTCGAAGGCCGCGAAGTCGTCGCGGGGGCGAACTGCACCACCGGAATGCGCGAGCTCGGGATCGCGATCGTGGGTGGCGGGTTCATCGGTATGGGTGGTGTCTGGTCGGCCGTCACCGCGGTGGTCGGCCGAGGGATCCGTTGGTCGCCGTGGTGTGTCCGGGTCGGTTCGCATCGGCGGGTCGGTATGGGTGCGCGGCGGGGTGTGGTCCGGAGTCGGTGGCGCGTGCAATGGGGAATTGGGCTGCGAGCGGGCAGCGGGTGACGACTGCGGATCGGCGCGGCCCGCGGGTACCGGATCGCGATGCGGCCGTGCGACCGGCGCTTCTGGATGGGGGCGCGTTGCGGGCGTGGGGTCCGGGTTCGCGCGTGGTGCGGGCGACCGATCGGGCTGCGGACGGGGGGCGGGTTCGGGACGGGCCGGGGCGTCGGAGTGTGGACGTGCCGGATCGGACTGCGGACGCGTTCCCGAGGGGGAGTCCGACTGTGTGCGCGATGGCGGTGTCGGGCTATCGGCATGGGGTGTCGCGCCCGGATGCCATGCGGGGCCGGGGGTTGGTGTGGCACTCGAATCCGGCGTTGCGGCTGGGCGGGCGTCCGGTGTCGGTTCTGTGCGAACCGGCGATGTCCCATCGGGATCAGCATGTGCCGCAGGTGGTCGGTCGGCGGACGTGGTCGGCGTTGTGTCGGGTCGGGTGTCCGGCGTGTGGTCTACGTCGGTACGAACCGGCGACGGCGCATCGGACTTCGCTTGCGGAGACGGTGTCGGGTCGACTTCGGTGCGTGGGTTCGGTGTGGAGTCGACTTCGGTGCGTGGGTTCGGTGTGGAGTCGACTTCGGTGCGTGGGTTCGGTGTGGAGTCGACTTCGGTGCGTGGGCTCGGCGTCGAATCGACCTCGGTGCGCGGTGACGGCGCAGTGTTGTCCACCGTCGAAGCCGGCCGAACCTCCTCGGGCCGAGGATCGATCCGCGTCGGTCCGGGATCCGGGTCCGGCCCGGGCCGGGTGGCGGGTGACGGCTCGGGATCCGCACGCGGCGGCGGTGCGGTGTCCGTGTCCGGGCGTTGGGTGGGCGCAGGTTCCGGGGAGGGATCAGGGCGAGCGGTCGGCGCGGGGTCGGCATGCGAGGCCGGCGACGGCGTGGGGTCGGTGTGCGTGACAGGCGTCGGATCCGGGTCTGCCTGCCGGGTCGGTGCCGGGTCCGCCTGACGGGTGGGCGCCGGGTCAGGGGAGTTGTTCGCCGGACTGGACGACGACGGCTCCGAGCGCTGCGTGCTGGGCGGTTCGGACGTCGAGTTGTTGCCGCCGGTGTTCTCGGTCCGCGGGGCAGGGGAGTCGGATCGACTGCTCGCCTGGACCGGGTTGTTCTCGGGACTGTGCCCGGTGTCGACCTGAGCGGGGCCGGGCCGCTGGGTGGTGTCCATCGACGCATGCGACGGCGTCCCGAACTGGCTTCCCGGATCAGGAGCGGACGTCGAGTTCGGCGTGTGCGTGTTGGGCAGCCGCCCGAGGTCGCCGAGATTGTCGGCACCGCGCGCGAGCCGACCGGCATCCGTCGCCTTCCGCAGCGCGCTGAGCGCGACCTTGGCGCTGCCACCACCACCGGTGGCCGCGGTGAGCAGCGCGTCACCGGTCAATGCCCCGAGGAATTCGAACGGATTCTTTCGGGCGTCGGACAGTATCGCCGATACCGTCGCGCCCGGATCCGCCACTGCGACAACCAATCCCGTGCCGAGATTGGACAGACCGGTCGCGTACTCGGCCGGATGGGTCAGGTTGTAGATGTCGGTCGGATTGACTTGGCGCACGAACTGCACGAGCCCGGTGAGACTCGTGAGTAGGCCGGAGGTGAAGTTCAACGCCCCGTGTTCGAGCACCCCGCCCATATCCGAGATATTGGCGATCCAGCGGTCGGTGAACGGTGGTTCCTTGGGCGCCTTGTCGGTAGCGGCGGCGAAGGCGCTCACCGCGATGGAGGCACCGTTGTCGCGCTGAGTTCGCGCGCCGCGCAATATCTCTCGCGCGTCGTTGCGCATACTGGTCCAGGTATCGACCAGCGTGGTCTGCGCCTGCTGTTCCCCGGTGAGCGAGTTCCACCAGTTCTTCTGCCTGCGTTCCTCCGCGTCGGCGGCCTTCCACTTATCGATGGCGTCGGCCGCTTTGTCCTGCGCGGTTTTCACCTCGTTGTGCCAGGCCTCCATGGCCTTGGCCGCCGAGGTGAACGAGTCGGCGGCGTCGAACCACAGTTTCGGCTGCTTGTCGTAGATCGCGTTGAACGCGTCCGCGCCTTGGCCGGACCAATCGGCGGCGTCGATCTGTTTGAGCGCCTGGCCGGTGGATTCGATGGCGGTGGCCATCTTCTGCAATGTCTCTGCGGTGGAACTGATTTCGGACGGCTCGCCGCGGACGAGCTCTTTGGGATCCTCGGTCTCGCCGAGTTCTTCCTCGTCGACGGCGCCGCCGGTGCCCGAGGCGATATTGTCGCCGAGGTCGTCCAATCCTTCGGCGAGACCGTCCAGGCCGACATATTTCGCGCCATCGGACAGGACGTCCAAACCGTCGTCGATGACCTGACCGGCGCCTTCGACAACTTTTTCGACACCCTTCTCGATCGCATCGCCGATATCGTTGACGACATCCCAGAGTCCCAAAGCTACTTGCCCTCTGCATCCTTCATGATTTTCGCGGCCTGCTCCGACGCACCGGTGTTCCAGCCGGGTGTCTGACCGGTGAGCAAGCTGCCGGTGACGGGGGAAATGTTCGCGAAGGCCTGCGGGCCGACCGCTTCGATCACCTTGAAGTTCGTCTGGATCGTCTTGTTCGCTTTCTCGAACGACTGCATGCTGTAGTCCGCGTTGCGAATATGGTTGAAGGAGTTGTCGGCGAACGTATCTCCCCACGAGCGCTTGGTGATTTGTTCATCGGTCAGGTGCGGGTTGCCCGCCAGGTGCGTCCACATCTTCTTCAGCATGCCCTCGGCTTTGGCGTCCATCTCGTGATACCGACCGGCCGCCAAACCCAGCGTCTTGGCGATCGAGTTGCCTGCCTGCACCAGTGCTCGCACGCCCCAGGACCACCGTTCGGTGAACTCCTCGAACGTCTTCTGGACCGTGTGCTTGCCCGCCTCCATCGTCGACAGGGTCAGCAGCGAGAACCCGCGCCCCATGTTGCCGGTTTCACCGATGCCCATGCCCGACAGCTCACCGATGGTCGCTTGGATCCCTTTAGCGGCTTGCTGCAATACCGCAGGGTCGAGCTTTACCTGCTGCGTCACGATGCCCCCTCGATTCGGTTGTTACTCGGTTACTTCAGGCGGAAATGCCATGGGGGTCGACCCGATGATGTCGACCGCGACGCCCGTGGGCTGGTCTCTCGACTCGGCGTAGTCGAGGAGTCGCCAGCCCGACAGCGTGTGATATCGATACTCGCGCTCGGCCTCGATGCCGCCCTCGGTCAGGTAGCCGCGCGTCATCATGAATCGGGCGTACTCCTCGATGCTGGTGAATGCACACAGCCAATCGATGCCGCCCAGGTGTGAAATGGTGACGCGCTCCTCGTCGGTCACCGGCACGAACAGCGCCGCCTGGCGAAATGCGGCCTGCAAGGCTTCAGGCTGACCGAAACCGGCATAGAACGCGTGGATTTCACTGCGCAGAGTATCCCGGCCGTCGGTATCGGACATCCCCCGAACCTTCCCTGTGTGCACTGTCCGCTGAACGAGCTCATCAGAGTGTAAGCATGCCCGCCAGTGCACCGGATGCACCAGGTGTTTGCTATTGCACTCGCAGTTTCCGTGGTGCAGCCGGTCTGAGCTGGGACGCAATACGTGTTGACAGGATGTGGCAATTTTCGGGCATTGGCTGATGCCAATGGAACTGGGGGCACAGAGTCCCTTTTTCCGCTCAGGTCAACTGTGCTGCCAGCCGCTTCGCGTTCATGTAGGCGATCGCCTCGATCGAGATCATCGGGTTGACGCCGGAGGCGGTGGGGAAGCAGGAGCCGTCGGCGACGACGATATTGGCGACCTCCCAGGTGGCGCCGTCGGGATCGGTGGCCGAGAGCTGCGGCGAGCCGCCCATGCGGGCCGAGCCCATGATGTGCAGGGCGCCCATCGCGCACTGCCCCGGTCCGTAGCCCGCGTCGCGGCAGGAGGCGGCGAACTCGGCGTGCGAGCCGCGGCGGCCTGGTTCGTATGCCACGCCGGTTTGATGGCCGGAGAAGATGCGGCGTGCGCCAGCTGTCTCCAGAATGCTTGCGGCGCCTTCGATTCCGGTGTGCAGGTGGGCGGCGTCGTAGGCCGAGAGGCGGTAGTTGACGATCGGTTCGCCGGATTTGTCGACGGTGACGGTGCCCGAGTCGCGGTCGCGAGTGATGACGCCGATCGGGGTGGTGCGGGCGAAGTCGAGCAGCGTGCCGCGGTGCGCGTCCGCGCCGCGCCAGCCCATGAAGCCGATGGCCAGGCCGGGATGGACCGGACCCGTCTCGTAGATGACGCCGTAGCCGTTGCCGTCGAGATCCGCGTGCTGACGGCAGATGCGTCCCTGTAGCGCGCCCTCCCAGCCGCGCAGCTCCTCGTCGAAGACGCCGAACACCGCGGCGGCCGGATGCAGGCGCAGGTGGCGGCCGATGTTCTCGTTGCGCAGACCGGATCGGCGCAGCAGCGCGGGAGTCTGCACCGCGCCCGCCGCGACCACGACGGCGCGGGCTCGCACCTCGATCTGAGCCCCGGATTGGGTGATTGCCGAAACGCTTTCGGCACGACCATTTTTCACCTCGATGCGACGGACGTTCGCGTCGATGACCAGTCGAGCGCCTGCCGTGGCCGCATCGGCGAGCCAGGTCTTGGTAGCCGACTGCTTGGCGCCGAGACGGCAGCCGTAACCACAGCTGCCGCATTCGGTTCCGGCATCGCAAGCCTCGGAGACGTTGCGCGGCAACGCGTCTACTTCCCAGCCGAGTCCGTGCGCTCCGCGCTCCAGGACGGCGTCGCGGGCCGACAGCGGCGAGCGGGTGTCGGTGACGGCGAGTCTGCGGCTCACCGCGGCGAGGGCTTCGCCGAACTCAGCCTCGGCGAACTGTGTTGCACCCAGTTCGGCCCATTCCGCGCGGACGTCATCGGGGGTGGGCAGTGAGGTGCTCCAGTTGACCACGGTGCCGCCGCCCAGGCAGGCTCCGGCGACCAGGGTGATCTGTCCCTCGGATGAACTGGCGCCGGGGGCGTAGAGCTGTTCCAGGGCGGCGAGTTCGCCCGCGCCGAAATCCTTGTCGTCGTAGTAGTTTCCGCGTTCGAGCACGATCACGTCGAGACCGGCTTCGGCAAGCACGGCCGCCGCGGTGCCGCCGCCCGCGCCCGAGCCGACGATCACGACATCGCAGGTGAGCGTGGTGTTCTCGGCATGCCTTGTCGGTGCCAGTGTCGGCTGTGGTGCGGTGCTGAGCGGGCCGGTCGGTGCCGGGTAGCCGATCTCTTTCCATAGTGGGTTTGTGCCGGTGGGGCCGGGAGTCACGTTGTAGGACAACAGCGCCGCCTGCTTCAGCGCTTGGAAGATCGCGCGCACGGGCGCCAACCGTGAATCGCCGAGGCGCAGCAGCGCCCGCTCCCGCCCCGATTGTGACAGCGTGGAGAACCGGCGCGGGCCCGCACCGAGGAGCAACCCGGTGAGACGAGAATCCCACCACCCCAACAGCATTGCCAGCTGCTTGCGATCGGCCTCCCGCGGGCTGCGGCTCAACAACCGGAAGACGGTGTCGACCGCGCCGAGCTCGCTCGCCGGTGGCAAGGTCAATCCGTCGCCGGGAACGAAGGTATCGCAGATCATGCTCAGCGCTGCCCGCTGCGCGGCCGTAGGCTCCATGTGAAACTCCCCTTTTCCAGTGGCGGTCGAGTTAATCATGTCGACCCGACTCGGCGCACTGGTTGGGATGAAGATGCAGGTGGAGGCGTTGCGAGGGTGGAATGACAATTCACTTGCTGGGCCGGACTCGAGTCGATCCGAGATCGCGAGGACGGTGGTTGACGCAGAAAACCGAGGCGTGGGGCCGAAGGCGCCACGCCTCGGTCATCTCGGCTCGGTCAGCGGACGGAGCCTGCGGCGGAGGAGGCGTCGGCGCCGTAGTTGGTGAGCCGGCCGCCGGTGTTCACCCGGACGCCGTTGCGTTCGGCATAACCGGCGTAGGCCCTGCTGCCTTCGTAGAAGGTCCAGCCGCCAAGGGTTTTGCCGTTCACCGCGACCGCGCCACCGTTGGTGTTGTACAGCGACATGTGCACATGCGCGCCGCTGGCACTACCGCCACACGGTAGCTGGGTGCCGATCCTGCCGAGGTAGGTGCCTGCCGCGATCTGGGTACCGTCCTGGGCGTTGATCAGGTTCGTCATGTGGTAGTAGGTGGTGGTGTAGCCGTTGTCGTGCACGAGTTTGACTTCCGCGCTGTTGGCGCGCACACAGGTCTTGTAGACCCGGCCTGCGCGCGGGGCCAGTACCCGTCCGTCACCGCCGTTGAAGTCGATCGAGTTGAAGGGGCGGCTGTTACCGCTGTAGCCGTGCGGTCCGCCGCCCATGTACCAGCTGTCGCCCTGCCGCCAGGGCAACGCCATCCCGATGTTGATGCCTCGGGTCTGCGGCGCGGTGAAGGCCCTCTTTTCGCCACTGCTCACGACGGATTCGGGCGCGCGCTGGACCATGCTGCCGAACTCGGCGGTCCCTTCCAGCGCCACCTTCCATTTGTCGCCGCTGCGTTCGGCGACATACAACGAGGAGATCGGTGCCTCGTCGGCGTTTCCGACAGGGATCGTCGCGGCGCCGAAGGCCCAGTTGCCCTGCTCGCGCATGTGGTCGATCACCGGTGCCGGTGTACGCGCGCGATCGGACTTCTTCTGCTCGAGCACGGTGGCGGTGACTGCTTCGTCCAATCCCGGTGGTGCGGCGGTGACCTGGGCGGTGGTCAGCGGTAGGAACATCGCCATCGCGATGGTCAGTGTCAGAATTATGCTGCGGGTAAGCCGCCTGGTGGATCTGCGTTTGTTGAATTCCATTGTCTTGTAGGCTTTCTGGAGGGTGCTTCGTGCAGTGTGGGAATGATGTTGTGCCGACCTGCAATTCGCGTATTCGAGCTGCTTGTGTGGTCGTCGCGTAAGCCCTGTGCTCGGGCGAACATGCCCGGTCGGGGACATACCTCACTGTAAATCTCCGGTACGCGTTCGAAGCTCCCCAATGGAAGTGGGGAGTATTCCGAAACAGCTAGACTGCCTATAGGATTCGCGCACGTTTCAGTGACTGTGCTGCGGCGTGTAGCCATTCGTTTGTGTCTGTGGCCGCGCGCGTTTCGCGCTGAAGCGAAATTTCGCATGTTCCGGCACCGGTATGACGCCCAACCCGACAGGGGTGCTGTTACCGAACGAATGCACCAGCCTGACGACCAACGATCCGGACGCGTGGCACTGCGCTGCCGCCTGGCCACCGCTGGCCGGAGCTGACGCGCCCGGCATCACCCGCCGCGCTGCGGCCTGAGCGGTCGAGTCGGCGGACGCAGGACGCTCAGGGGGCGTGCCGCGATGTCGGCTGCGGGACGTGAGAGGTGCAGGGCGGTGTGGAAATACCCTGCTGTTTCCTTGCCTCGGGGTTCTGCTCCCAGCGCGGTTACCTCC
The DNA here is from genome assembly GCF_007990755.1 of Nocardia ninae NBRC 108245. Classification (GTDB taxonomy): domain Bacteria; phylum Actinomycetota; class Actinomycetes; order Mycobacteriales; family Mycobacteriaceae; genus Nocardia; species Nocardia ninae. The sequence goes on from NZ_BJXA01000002.1 coordinate 62,031, forward strand.
TCGATGGCGTACTGCTGCTCTTCGGTGCTGGTGAAGCGGCGCTGGGGAAAGGTCGAAGCAGCTGTTTCGGTGATGAGTCCATGGCGAGCCAATCCGTCGGCGATCGGCTGGTAAGACCCGGTCCGCAGGACAAACGCGGCAACCCATGCCGGTGCGTCGGTGCCGGTGAGAATCGCTTGGAATGTGCGGGGCGATAGAAAACTGGCTCCGCCGGTGATGGTGATCAGGCGGGCGTGCCGCGCGGCGCGGCGAAAATCCTGGCTGGGTGGCGCGGTCTCGAGGTTTTCAGCAAAGCCCGCATCCAGCAGGCCTACGGCGGTGGCGTAGTCGATCGCGTTGCGGGCCGCATCGAGTCCGATGACCGGGATCGGGTCCGGGCGTCGATGGGCCGCGTAGAAGGCACGGTCGTATTCGATCAGCTGTGCGGTCGTCAGCGTGGCCACCGCAGGCGAGACGTAATGGGCGTACAGGTCGTTCAGTGTCAGGTCGTGGTTGAGCAGAGCGGCATTGATTCCGTATGAGCAGCAGATATCGAGCACCGTGATCGGTCCGGAGCTGCCGGTGGTCGCCGGGTAAGTATCGACCAGGCGGCGAAAAATCCGTTGGGCGTGCTGCGGGGTCTGGTAATCGAACTCGCCCAGTACTCGAAAGTAGGCTCGCGGGTCGGGCTGGTCGTAGATGTTGTCGAAGGGAGTCATGTTCTGCTGCGCGGAAGGGTGCGCCTCCGTGCGATGGTTCGCGGTCCCTGCTGTGGGTTGTCCGTCAGCCATCAGGTGCTCCCTGTCTCGCCAGCCCGCAAGTCTCTGCCGATGTACCGGACCACTATGCACCACAAGATCATTCGGATGGGGCTGGAACGAGTGGTCCGTGCCAGGCAAGAGACCCACGGACCGTCGACGCGGAGCGAGCTGAAGGAATCCGGATTGGGTAAGAATCGCCTGTGCCCGTGGAGCGCGCTGGCGCCAGGAGCGCGGCGTTGTCTGGAAAGATAGTGGTCGTGGGAGTGCAGCCGAAGGACTACTCGAACGTGCGAATTGTTGTGCGTCCGTTCGGTGAGATGATTAGAGCCCGGCCTGAAATGTACTTCGGGCGCTGCCGCCGTGAGAATCCCCGGTTGGCCGGCGCGGTGGTCGATGCGGTGGTGGCGGATACGCTATCGCTGCCGGATCAAGCGGCCCTGCAGGTTGACGTGGTCATCGAGTCGGACCACCGGTTCACCGTCACGGACAACGTTGTCAACGAGATGAGCAAGCTCGACGAGTACGGGTTGCCATTCAATCGATGGGCACTCGGCGCGTTGCTTGCGGTCAGCGCACGAACCTGGATCGAGATCCGAACCGCGGATCGACACTGGCTGCAGGAGTTTGCGGGGACAACGCCCGTCGAACCCCCACGCGAACAGCAGCCGACCGAGAGATTCGGCACTCGAATCACGTGCGAGCTCGACCACGACTATTTTCCTGCGACGACAGTGCTGCCCGCTGCCGCAGACCTGCTGCACGCACGGGACGACCGGGTGATCGTCATGGATCTGCGGGATCAGCGGCCCACCCACTGAACCTGGCCGTAGCCGATGGGCGAGGCGTTGTCATCGGCGATACATCCACTCGCGTAGTTCTTCCCGGCCAGAGCCGTAGCGGGCACGTCGGCGGATTCTTCGGTAGGAATGGAACAGCCTCGTGGTGAGCCCGCAGCGCTCGTCCTCGCTCCGTCGGACCTGTGCCTAACGCTGTTCATGTCCGCGAACAAGTTGGAGGAGTACCCAGTGGAACTACGGGATTCGCGCAACGCCACCGTGCTGTCGATCGGCTTGGCGCCCAGCGCCATCGACTACAGTCGCTACCCCGGTCTCGACGAAGCGACACTCACCGCCCGCATCGAGGCGGGCGAAAACGCGCTCCGCGCAGCGGGATTCGACCTCGTTTCGTGCCAGGTGCCCGCGGACCCCGACGCCGCCGAGGCGAAGCTGCGCGAGTGTGCCGCGGGTAGCTCGTTCCGGGTAGCCATGATCGGTGCGGGAGTACGCATGGCACCCGAGCACACCCTGCTGTTCGAGCGTCTGGTGAACGTGGTCACCGAGATCGTCCCTGGAATTCGGCTGTGCTTCAACACTTCTCCGGAAACCACGATCGATGCCCTGCGCCGCTGGGTCCAGCCCATCGAGAGCTGAGATCGGACGAGGTCGTCGCGGGCCGACCGCAGGACTTGCGTCTGCGGTGCCGGCGCCGCCCCTCCGGTCAGGAGTGGGACCTCTGGATCAATTCGGTGGCGCCGATGATCGCACGGGCGCAATGATGACGATATGAGACCCGCCGTCGGTGCCGCTCTGCTGCGATGCGACGAGTGCGGCGGATACGAGTACGGCGGCGCCCCCGACTGCCGTCGATGCCGGCACCTCGTCGACGACATCATCGAGGAGGAGTGGCATGACTTCTTCGATCAGTGGCAGGGCGAAGACGAACACGACGTCGCCCAGCTGATAGTCACCGAGCCCGACCGGCACGACTGGCGAATCATCGACGCCGCACTCGACCGTATCGTCTGCGACGAGTGCGGCAGCCGCCTGAGCCGCGGCCCGATGAACTGCTCCACCTGCAACCTCGCGCATGGATTCCGTTACGCCGCAATTGAAACCGACCGCCCAGGCGTCCCACCGCGCAACGAACACGCGATCCGCGTCAACGTCTCGGTAGTCCGCAGGCCGCAGATGACATCAGCACAAGAACTACTGGCCCGCCGCCTCTTCCTCCCCGCCCTCCTGGTCGGTTTCTTGCCCACCACCGCAGAAGCCCAGCGCATCAGCGCACTGATCAAGACGGACCCGACCCCACAACAAGCCTGCGGTTTGGTAGACGACTGGTTCCGCAATCAGCGGAAGTCGTGAATGCACGGCCGCCGTGTCCTCCTCACTCGGGAGAGTTGAGATCGACCCCAGACCACCAACCCGACCTCGGCACGTGTGCACGTTTCGCTTGCAGCCTCTGAGATGCGCGGCTGAACAAGCGATCAGGGGGAACTGAGGTAACTCGCCTCTCGGCCGATGCCATCCTCGATTCCCCCTGATCGACCGACCAACACAAAGTCAGTGCCGTGGGCGCGCGATCGCACGGTGCGGTGGCGGTATGACTGCGGTCGCCTGGTGTAGGTATCGAACGTCGGCAAGGGGCGCGTCATTTGGTGCGTGACTCGCGGGGGAATGCGAGTGAATTCGCCGAAAAGCCGAATGCAACGTCGCTGGATCTGGTACAACATCGCCGATGGTGGCTGCCAGCGGTGGGCTGGGTCGCAGGCGGATCTTGCCGGGTCGGCCGTGTCGATGGTTGTGGGTCGCGAGGTAGTGGACTCGGGCGGCGAGTCCGGTCCAGCCGCGGGCAGTGTTGATTGATTGTGCGTTAAGCTCTCGGAACTTGAGGTTGCTCCTCCGTTTACGGCTGTGTCTGCAAGAGGTTGATAGCGGGCGTCGGGGGAGTCGTTCGCATGCACAGCGGGCCGCGAAGGTGCTGTACGGGCCCTGAACTCAGCACTACCCGGTACCTCTAGGAGAACCCATTCGTGTCCGTATACCTCTATCGGTGGGGCAAATTCGCCTTCCGCCGCAAGTGGATCGTTCTGCCGGTGTGGCTGGTGCTGCTCGGTGCGCTCGGCACCGCCAGCGGAATGCTGAGTACATCGATGAGCGACGAGTTCAGCATGCCGTCGCTGCCGTCGGAACGCGCCACGCAGATCTTGGACAAGCAGTTCCCGGGCATGTCCGATCAGTTCAGCATCGACGCCGTCAGCGGTACCTACGTCATCAAGGCGCCCGACGGTACCAAGCTGACGGACAAGAAGAACAGTGCCGCCATCGATGGGCTGATTACCGAGTTGAAGGCGCTGTCGGTAGCGGACCATGAACTTGTCGCCGAGAAAGACGCTGCGGCGCTCAAGAATCCGGTCGCCGCGACCGAGGCGATGGGCTGCCTGAAAAGCGCCGACCCGGCCGTGTGCGCAGGCGCCCCACTCAATGTGCTGAGCGCGGACGCACCGGCCACTGTCGCTGTGCTGTCGGTGCAGTTCGACATCGCGTCGTCGATGGACATCACCGATGAAGAACGCAGCGCCGCTTACGATGTGGCGAACCCGGCCCGCGAGCAGGGCCTGATCGTCGAGCTCGGCGGAGCCATCGAGCAGCAGCAGGAGCAGCCCAGCGGCCAGGCCGAGATGATCGGCATGGGTGTGGCGCTGGTCGTCATGGTGATCGCCTTCGGCGCCATCGTGGCCGCGTTCGTGCCGATCATCACCGCGGTCGTCGGCCTGGGCGCCGCCATGTTGCTGATCTCGCTGAGCACCTCGCTCATCGAGGTCCCGAGCTTCACGACGTTCCTGGCATCGATGATCGGTATCGCGCTGAGCATCGACTACGCACTGTTCATCGTCTCGCGCTACAAGCACGAACTGCGGGTCTCGGCCAATCCCGAAGAGGCGGCGGGCATTTCGGTCGGCACCGCCGGGTCCGCGGTGGTGTTCGCCGGTCTCACGGTGATCGTCGCCCTGGGTGCGCTGAGTATCGTCGGGGTGAACTTCCTGACCTTCATGGGCCTGGGTGGCGCCATCGCAGCCTTGTTTGCCGTGCTCACCGCCATCACCCTGATGCCAGCGCTGCTCGGCGCCTTCGGCCGCTTCCTGTTCAAGCCGAAGCTCCCGCTGGTCGCCCGGCACGACCCGGAGGACGACACCTCCGTCACCAACGGCATGCGGGTGGGCCGGCTGATCGGTAGGCGGCCATGGATCGCGCTGACCATCGCCGTGGCCGCCTTGGCCGCACTGTCCATACCGGCGCTCGGGTTGCAGTTGGGTCTGCCGGGTGAGGACAGTTTCCCGCCCGAATCCACGGTCCGCCAGGCCTACGACATCCGGACGCAGGGCTTCGGCGAAGGCAGCAACGGCGTCCTGACCGTGGCCGCCGACCTGGAAAACGTGCCGGAAAGCGCGCGGGCAACCGCGGTCACCGCGCTGCGCGACCGGCTGGCCGAGTTCCCGGCGATGGATTACGTCACCACGCCGCAGTTCAGTGCGAACAAGCTCGGTGTAATGCTCAGCGGTGTCCCGAAATCCGGTCCGAACAATCAGGACACCAAGGATCTGGTGCGCGACGCCCGCGCTGCCGAAGGCGCACTGACCGAGCAGTACGGCATCGAGTACGGAATCACCGGCACTACCGCGATTTACGCCGATATGGACCACGTCCTGCTCGGCAAGATCGTCCCCTACCTGGCGATCGTGGCGGGTGCGGCCTTCGTACTGTTGATCCTGGTGTTCCGGTCCATCCTGGTTCCGCTCACCGCGGCCCTGGGTTTCCTGCTGTCGATGGCGGCCACCTTCGGTGCGACCGTATTGATCTTCCAGGAGGGAGCTTTCGGTCTGATCGCCGATCCGCAGCCGATCGTCAGCTTCCTGCCGATCATGTTGATCGGGTTGGTATTCGGGCTCGCGATGGACTACCAGGTGTTCCTGGTGACCCGCATGCGCGAGGAGTACGTACAGGGCCAGTCGCCGAGGTACGCCATGATCTCCGGCTACCATCACGGAGCCCGGGTGGTCACCTCGGCGGCGATCATCATGATCTCGGTATTCGGTTCGTTCCTGCTGGAATCCGACGCCACCGCCAAGTCCATGGGCTTCGCCTTGGCCTGCGGTGTCGCCATCGACGCCTTTGTGGTGCGCATGGTGCTGGTCCCGGCGCTGCTGGTGATCATGGGCAAGGCGTCCTGGTGGATGCCGCGGTGGCTCGACCGCCTGCTGCCGGACATCGATGTGGAGGGGGCGAAGCTGCGCGAACTGCGCTCCGCTCGCACCGAGCCCGAACCGGAACCCCGGCGCGAGTCGGTGTTCGGACCGATTGTCGCTGCGGACTCCGAGCAGGTGGAGTCGGTGCGGGTCGGGGAGGAGATCTGGGAACCTGCCGCCCCGGCCACCGCCGAACCGGAGCCGACCACAGCTGTGCATGAAGCGACGAACAATATTGGAGCGCAACGGATGTCGAGCATCGCGACCGAAAAGTTCGTCGCCTCGACAAGCCGCCGGACGATCGGCGGCTGCATTCGCCGTGACGATGGGCACCCGGTGCCGGACGCGGCCTTGACGCTGATCGACCAACGCGGACAACAGGTTTCGCGCAGTACCGGCGACAGCCACGGTAATTACCACATCGAACCGCCCACCCCGGGCAGCTACGTCCTGATCGTCTCGGCTAACGGGCATCAACCGGCCGCGGTGAACGTCACCGCCTCGGGCTGGGCTGCGCAGCACGTCGACGTCACGTTGCAAGGGGCCGGCGAGTTGTCGGGTGTGGTGCGCACCGCCGCGCGCGAGCCGGTGTCGGATGCCACGGTCACCGTGACCGACCTGGCCGGCGAGGTGGTCGGATGTGCCAAGACAGCCGCGGACGGCGCTTACGCCTGTAAGGGCGTGCTGGCGGGAACCTACACGCTGGTGGCGGTGGCCGCCCGGATGCGGCCCACCGCAACGACATTGACCGTGCCGGACAGTGGCCGGTTGCGCTTCGACGTCGAGTTGGCGCCGATGGCGATGCTGTGGGGAACGGTGCGGGCCGGCGACCGGGCGGTGTGCGACGCCCGGGTCACCGTGCTCGACTGGTCCGGTACGGCCGTCGGCACCGCCCATACCGACGAGAACGGCCGGTACGCGGTGACCGACCTGCCCGAGGGTGAATACACCGTGCTGACTCGGGGTTATCCGCTGGTGACCGGCCGGGTGACCATCACCGGCAGCCGAGTCGACCACGATGTCCGGCTGGGTTTCGACGTCGACGAGTACGTGAATCAGCTGTGACCCCGGCACTTTTCGCGCAGGACGCCGGATTGCGTACCCCGCAGGCCGGTACCGTGCCGGCCGGCGGACATCAGGCTGGTTGAGGTCAGGAGCCTACGTCCCGCTACGACAAGATCTCGACGTATCCGTCCGTGCCGTTCACGCGGATGCGCTGCCCGTCGCGGATCAGCTCGGTGGCATGCTCCACGCCGACGACGGCGGGCAGGCCGTACTCGCGGGCGATCACCGCGCCGTGCGTCATCAGTCCGCCGACTTCGGTCACCAGCCCTTTGATGGCGACGAACAGCGGGGTCCAACTCGGATCGGTGTAGGCGGTGACCAGGATGTCGCCCGCTGCGAGATCGGCCTGCGCGATGTCGGTCAGGACGCGGGCGCGTCCCTCGATCGTCCCGGCGGACACCGCCATACCGGGCAGGGCACCTGATGGCAGGTCCGCGCGCCGATACGCGCCGGTGAGGGCCGCACCGTCGGAGGTCAGCACGCGTGGCGGCGTGAGCGCCTGAAACGCGCGGAACTCGTCTTTGCGCTGGTCGATGAGTTCAGCACTCGCGCGCTGGCTGCTTACCACCTCGCGGAGCTCATCGAATCTCAGGTAGAAGATGTCATCGGGCGCACGAAGAACACCGGCCGCCACCAGACGTTCGGCCTCACGCAATAGGGCCTGCTTGTAGACGAAGTAGCGGCTGATCATGCCGTACTTCGGATACTCTCGATACCCGGAGAACGTCCGGACGCGGTCGATCATCCGCTCGGTCTCTGCCGCCTTCTGCGCGCCATCCGGCAAGGCGCGCAGGCGTTTCAGGAGTTGCTCCTTCTTCTGCGCGGCGTCGCGCAATCCCTTCTCGAAGCGTTGCCTGCCCGCACCGGGCCCGAAGTTCTTGATATTGCCGAGAATCGTCGGCACGAGGGTGACGGGGCTTTCGCGCCACCGCGGTCTGGTGATGTCGATCTCGCCGGCACAACGCATGCCGTACCTGTCGAGAAAGTTCTCGATCGCGGCTCGTGTCTCGCGGCCGCCGGGGTATTCGGCCAGCTCGTCGAGGAAGCCGTCCTGCGCGTGCTGCAGGTAGGCCACCACTTCGGGATGCGGGCGGATGACATCGGCGACGTCCAGCAGTGCCAGGCCCATCTCCGATGTCACGTTTCCGGGAACCGACTGGGTGAGCGCGTCGGCGGCGTTCTTCTCGCCCAGCCATTCTCGCAGCCGGTCGTTGAGCCATTCTGAGGCATCCATCGCGGCGGTGATCACCTGTAAACCGCGCGGTGTGAACAGGACTCGGCGCAGCTCCTGGATATCGGCGTGGATGAAGTCGAGCAGCGCCGGTCCGGACTGGGTCCGGATATCCTGTTTCAGAGCGGTGAGGGAGGCTTCACTGTCCGCGATCAGCTCGGTGACGATGTCGGGATCGGTCTCGATGGCCGAGGGTGCGGCCTGGGGCGCCGGTGCTTGGGCCGAATCTTCTTCCGGCACTTGGCGAACGAAGTCATGGTCGATCACGGCTTGCAGCGCGTCTGCGATCAGTGGATCGGACTCGCCGAGTGCCGCGACCAAGCCGGCGCTGGTTGTCGGGGACGACAGCGCTGTGGTGACATCCACGAACAACCGGCCGCCGGCGTCGCGCATGGGCGCCCGGCTGGTGAGCTGCCACAGTGAAATGCCAAGGGGCTTCATCGCATCGGTCATCATCTGCTGGTGGCCGACCGATACGTAGACGCGATTCTCTTCGTCCGCGGCCACCGGAATCGGGAACAGTGTGGTGATCGGCCTGCTCTGCACGATGCGGATATCCGCGCCGTCCAGACACCATTCGATGTCCTGCGGGCTGCCGAAATGTGCTTCGATGCGGCGGCCCAGCTGTGCGAGCCGCAGCACTTCGGCATCGGAGAGCACCGGTTCGTTGCGCTGTTCCTCGGTGATCTCCCGCACCTGTGTTCCGCCTGTCGGAGCAGGCTCGACAGCGAGTTTCTTGGTGGCGATCGTGCTGCTGCTGATGGTGTTGTTGCGAACCTGATAGACGTCGGCGTTGACGAGGCCGGACACGAGGGCCTCGCCCAGGCCGAAGCCCGCATCGATGGAGACGACGGTCCGGTCGGAGGTGAGTGGGTCGGCGGTGACCAGGATGCCCGCGGCGCGCGGGAACACCATCCGTTGCACGACCACCGCCATGCGAATTGCTCTGTCGCCGAGACCGTTTCGTAGACGGTAAGTGACTGCCCGCTCGGTGAACAGCGAGCCCCAGCAGCGGCTGACATGTTCGAGGATCGCAGCGGATCCCACGATATTGAGATAGGTGTCCTGCTGGCCCGCGAAGGACGCGGTGGGCAGATCCTCGGCCGTCGCGCTGGAACGGACGGCGTAGGCGCCTTCCGCACCGAGCCGGGTGTGTGCGCCGATGATCTCTGCCGCGACATCCTCGGGAACGGTGAGTTCTTCGATCGCGCATCGGATCTGCGCGCTCAGTACGCGGATCGCTTCCTGATCGTGCGGTTCGAGGCGCGACAGCTCATCTATCCGGTCCGCGATCGACGGGGCGCCCGCCACGGTCCGCGCGAAGGCGTCCGTGGACACGCAGAAGCCGTCCGGCACCTCGACGCCGTCGATCCGCGTGAGCTCACCGAGGTTCGCACCCTTGCCGCCGACGATCGCGGTCTGTGTCCGGTCGATCTCCCCGAAGCCGAGCACGTAGGCCATTCCGCTACTCCTCACCTGGTGGTTTCGCATATCGCGAGCGATTATGGACTACAAATCGGCGTCTCATGAGGACCCGGGATCGTGTATAAAATAGAAGGGGGAAGGGATCATGCCGCCGGTCGCGGCGGTACCTCCTGCGTCAGCCTGATCTGTCGTGGAGGCCCAGGTGCGTAGTAGGCGCCGTCCAGGCAAATCTCTTGATGACGCAGTTATCGCTGCGCGGCTGTGGTTTTCATGGATACGGCCTTCTCCTTGCGGACCCCTCACGTGGTGGAATTTAAGCTCAGCTTCACTCCATCAATCGCCGAGCTAATTATCCCGCCTCGATTGGAATTCGGCACTGCATGACACTGTAGAAACTGTTACGTTCGTTACCCAAGGAAAGGAGTATGGGTGACTCGCAACACTACGGTGCGTGAACAGGGCCGCCGGTATGCGCCGCGCCGGAATCGTAGGATCGGAAACGTCATTGCCGCGGTCTTACTCGCCGGCTTCGCGATGAACACAACGAGTCCGGCCGCGGTCGCCGCGCCGAATCATTGTGAAACGAACGCTTGGGAATCGATAACCTCCACCATCCCGGAGGCGCGGCTCACCGATTCGATGCGACAGCAGATCCGCAAGGGACCCGATGTCGGGGGATCGTGGGATCTGAGCTCGACCGACGGGTTCGTCATCTGGGCGATGGCGCCCCGGTTGGGCGGGCCGTCGCTGCTGCCGAAGGAAGTCGCCGACGGCGCGCTGCCGCTGGCGAAATATGGCTTCGCCACCAGGTATTCGAACACACCCGTCGGTCCCTACAACGAGATCACCGGGATGCTCTCCTACGCCCGCCTGCGCAACCCCGGCATGTTCGCGCACTCGCCGTTCATGGTGGTGGACAGCCCGGAGACCGCGAAGAACGGACGCAACAACTGGGGCTTCCCGAAGTCGCTGGCCGACTTCGTCGGCACCCCGCGCATCGGGGAAACGCTCACCGCCAGTGGTGAAGGCTGGTCGGTGTCGGTGTCCTCGAAGCCCCTGCTCTTCGATATCCATATGACCCTCCCCGAATTCCTCGGTTATATCCAGATGCCGGAGCAGATATCGTTCGAACAGCCCTCGCCCGCATGCGGCACGAAGAAGATGCGCAGTCTGCGTCTCGGTGGGATGTCGGGATCGGTGCAAGTTGCCCTGATCACCGTGAAAACAGAAGGCAGTGACGAACTACGTGCGTTGCTGCCGAGCGGTGTATATCCGGGCGGATACATCACTTTCGATCATCTGGGTTTCGACAAGCCCGGTATGAACTAGCACATTCCGCAGGACTGATCGGGCGGCAGCGGTGCGTCGCCTGATCAGTCGTGCCCGAGTGACGTCTCAGGAGAGGCTCGAATCTCGATGCATCGATCATCGTTGACCCGCCGCACCCTGCTGACCCGTGGGGCGGCGATTGCTGCCGCGACATGGAGTGCCCCACTACTGCTTCCGGCGCGGGCGCGGGCACAGCCTCGAACACACCACGACGCGATCGTCATCGGTAGCGGCTTCGGCGGGGCCATCGCGGCGTATCGGCTGGCGACGGCAGGCATCGATGTCCTCACCCTCGAGCGCGGCCGCGCCTGGTGCCAGAGCGACGACGCGATCGTCTTCGACTCCGCCTTGGACTACCGCGACCCCCGCTGGTTGTGGGAACCGAAGGTGACCAGAACATCAGGGCTGATGCAGCCCTACCTCGCGGGCTCGGTCGGGATCGCGACCACGGCATGTGTCGGCGGCGGGTCCATCATCTACGCGGGCGCCACGGTGCCGCCGGTCCGCCGGTATTTCGAGAAGATCTTTCCGGCGGCACTGAGCTACGACGAACTCGAAACGGTGTACTGGCCGCGGGCTCTCGCGCGTTTGGACGCGACGCAGGCACCCGCCGACCTTCTCGGCAGCGCACCCTTCGCGCACGTCCGGTCGGCCGACGCGCAGCTGACGCGCGCGGGAATGGTGACCGAGCCGGTGCGGTCCACGTTCGACTGGGACATCGTGCGACAGGTATTCGATCGCCCGGGTGGGTCGCGGACCGTCGACACGGCGGGGTGCTCCTGGAACAGGAACTCCGCGAAGAAATCCGTGACCCGAAATTACCTCCGCTGGGCCGCCGATCGCCCCAGCTGGAGTCTGCTGCCGCTGCGGGACGTGCAGAACATCGCGCACGAGAACGGCAAATTCGTCGTCGATGTGGCGGTGATCGACGAGGCCGGCGGCAGCGAAACCTACACCTGTAACCATCTATTCGTCGCTGCCGGTTCCATCGGAACTACACGTCTGCTGCTCCGGGCCCGGGCCCGCGGCGGACTGCCCGACCTCAACGAGCACCTCGGCACGATGGTCGGCGACAACGGCGACCAAGTGACCTGGCGCGTCGCCGACGAGTTGGCCGCCGCAGGCCCGCAAGCGAGCGCGATCGTCACCTCGGCCCTGGTCGACGACGAACCCGACCACCCGCCGATCCGCGTCGAGTCGATCGGTCTCCCCGGACCTCCCGGCGAAGCGCCGATTCTCGCCCAGTTGTCGACCACCGCGGACTGGGAGAACCGAGCCTCCTGGACCATGCAAGGCTCCGAACCGACACTGTCGTTCGCACCGGACAGTTGGCGCGATTCCCTGTCCGCCGCGCTCCGCGTGCACGAGCGGGTCGGCGTGTCCGCCAGCGCACTGTCCCGTGCGGGCGGAGCCCCTTTCGTCCCCGGAATGTCGCTCACCGCGCACCCGCTCGGCGGCGTGCCGATCGGCCGAGCAACGGATATCGACGGACGCGTAATCGGCTACCCGAACCTGTACGTCATCGACGGCTCACTGATCCCGGGCAACTGCGCCGCCGCCAATCCGTCACTCACGATCGCCGGAATCGCGGAACGAGTGATGGATCGAGTGATCGCCGACGTCGTCCGGTAGCGTCTCGCAGTTCCCAGCGCCGCTGCCGAGGTCGGGACGTCCGCCGAGTTCGTCGGAACGCCTCTGCCGCAGTCTCTTTCATCGTCCTTCCTCGATGGTGTACCGGAAATGGCGGCGGACGATCGTGACGGTCGACTCCGAATCGGGTGACGGGGGCTCCGGGTGAGCGATCGGGGTGGCGGTGATGGTCAGCTGGGCTGGATCGACCGGATGCCTCTGTGCCAGCGCGATAATCAACTCGTCCCTCGCGGAAGGGCCGCCGTAGCTGCGAAGTCCGTCGCCGCCGATCAGTACGAGGCTGTGCTGGTCCGCGTCGAGTAGGCCGAAGGCGATGTCGACCGGGTCGGCGAGGGTGAAGACCTGGATTGCGCGGGGGTCGTGCAGGGCGAGGGTGGCGAACCAGTGTTCGGACAGGGTGGGTACTGGTTCGGTGGTCGGCGTGGTTGCGAGGAGCGTGCGAAGGGTGTCCAGGCGTTCGGCGGACAACCCCTCGCAGGTGGCGAATTGGGAGTCGGTGATGCTGCGGTAGCTGTCCGGGCCTGCGTGCTCGCCGCGCAGGCGCAGGAACGCGCAGTGCACTGCGGATCGGCCGACGAGCACGCCGTCGGTTTTGCTGAACCGCACCGAGAGTTCGATCCCCGGGCGCAGCCACAGCGGGGCGACCAGGGTGCCGCCTTCGCGGAGCTGGTCGAGCCAGCGTGGTGACAGGTCGAAAACGCCTACGGTGGCGATGATTCGGTCGAACGGGGCCGCGGCGGGCAGCCCGTCCCACCCGTCGCCGACGTGCACGTCGACCGGTAAGCCGAGCTCTCGCAGACGCGTCTCGGCCGCGGCGGCGAGGGACGGATCGATCTCGACGCTGAATACCCGGCCGTCGGCGCCGACGAGGTGTTGCAACAGTGCGGCGTTATAGCCACTGGCCGTGCCGATCTCGAGTATCCGATCGCCCGGTTCGGCGGCCAGTTGCTCGAGCATGGCAGCCACCATCGTCGGCTGGCTGGCGGTGCTGAGGGGAAACCCGTCGTCGCCGACGGCCAAGGTCACCGGCTTGTCCGCGTAAGCGAGCTCGACGGGGATCTCTGCGGGCAGGAAATCCTCGCGCGGTACCGCGGACAGTGCGGCGCCGATAGCGTCGGGCAGCCCGGCGACGGTCCGTTGTAACTCGGCAACCATGCCCGCACGCGCAGCCGCGGACGACCTCTCTCGGTTCATGCCACAACCCCTTTCCATGCTTGCCGCAACGGTCTTCGGTGAGGTCACGGTAGCCGCCACGACACCGTCTCACCACGCTCACGCTCCGAACCCAGCGCTCGTCTCGCAAGGGTCCCCGGTCGATATCTCACCGTACCTGCCGAAACCGCGAAATATGCTGCACTGTAGCCGTTTGCATATCCGTTCGAGGAAAGCTGCACCGGACAGCACTCAACGCAGCACAGTACACAAGTTCCACTTGGAATTTTGCAAAGAACAACTCGCCAACATGAATGTTTGCCGTAGGTTATCCCTTGGTAGACAACCACTTTCGACCATTGCCCACAAGATCTATCCCCAGTACGATGAAGCTGCCGACCAGCCTGGAGCTCCGGCACGGGGAGTAATCGAAGTATGTTCGAGCTCTGCGCTTTTGGGGATTCGCACTGCGCCGGTCGGCTCGCTCGATACCAGAAGGGAGGGTCGCAATCATGGAAAAGATGCTGTGGGAGAAGCCGCGTGTGCGGGAACTGCCGGTCGCCGAACTCGAAAGTATGGCGGAACTGGACGTTGCCTTTGCCGTGATCACGCTGTGCACGGACTTCAACTGAGGCGTGTCGCCAAGCGTGCCCTGGCGAGCTGAATTCTGTGATCGGGCCCGGCCGATTCAGGCCGGGTCCATCACGTGCCTGCACGATTCACAACCGGCATCGGGGGAGTTGTTGAGCATTTCTTCGGGCGAGAACCCAACCAAATACGTAGTGCGCTCCCCGTATATCACCGTGTACCTGTCGGATTCCGACATGATCGCGGTGGCAGGCACCAGCGGCAGGCGGCACCGGTTGAGCGAAGCGGCACGGCAGGTCCTGCTCGCGGCCGGCGTGCCCGCCACTCCGGACAAGCTGGCCGAAACGGGTGGAACAAGCCTGGACGTGGTGCTGGCCCTTATCGCCGCGGAACTGTTGATCGACCCGGACCGGCTGCCGGATCGCTCATGGTGGGACCCGCACGAGCTGGTGATCCAACGGATGCGCAGCGCGGGCCGCAAACGGCCGACGCTGCAGGCCGAGGAAATGCCGTCACCGCGCAAACCACTGCGGGACGAGGTTGTGACGCTGCCGCAGACCGCCCTCGACACCGATCCCGCATTCTTCGCAGACGTGCTGTCGCACCGTCGTTCGTGCCGCCGATTCGCCGACCACCCCCTCGACCTGGCGACCCTGGGAGCCTTCCTGCGCAGGTCGCTGTCGGTGCAGCACAGCGCGGAATCGTATGACAGCGGGGTCAACTGGCGACCGACCCCGTCCGGCGGCGGCAGGCATCCATTGGAGGTCTACCTCTGGCCGGTCCGGGTCACCGATCTCGCACCGGCCATCTATCGATACGACCCCTTCGAATCGGTGTTGTGCAGGCACAGCGACGTCGACGAATGGTTCGCCCGAATGCCCGAACAGCTTCGGCAGCAAAGCGACCTGCTCGAAGGCGATCCCGCAGTGGTACTCCTGGTGACTGCGGTGGCCGGTCGGACCATGTGGAAATACGAAAACAACGGGCTCAGCATCATTTACCAGGATCTCGGCGCGCTCTATCAAACGTGGTATCTGGTCGCGACGGCGCTCGGCCTCGGTGGTTGCGTACTCAACGGCGGCAACGAGTTCGTCAACGCGCGCATGCTCGGCTTGGACCCGCTGATCGAGTGCCATGTCGGCGGGTTCCTGCTCGGCACCCCACGCGACGACCGCTACCAGGACCCGCTGTCCGAGCTGCTGACCACCCGGGACCAGCCGTGACCGCCCACCGCTACGGCCGCCTCGCGGCACGCTGGTTGGCCGGTCCGCGCATCCGCGCCGTCAGCAGCCAGGAAGCCGGCCGAGCGTTGCGCAGGCAATGGGACGCCGGCGCGGTTCGCGAACATCGCGACGCCCTACTGGCCGAGGTGGTGGCTGCCGCACGGCACACGGCCTACTATCCGCGCGCCTTCGGCGACGCCGCGCTGGCCGAACTCACCCACGCGCACGAGTTGCCCCGGCTCGCCGTGCTGCCCCGAAACACGCTGCGCGCGAACGCCGCCCACCTCGTCAATACGGCGATACCCGCGCAGGACGTCGATGTCACGTTCACCTCCGGCACCAACGGCGCGGCCAGCCATGTGGTTCGCCCCCGCACATCGCTGCATCGTCGCGCGATCTGCGAGCGCCGCTGGTACCACGAGCTCGGCCTGCCGTGGGTATTCGAATTGACCTGCGCGACACCATGGGCGGGACAAGGGCGCGACAACACCACGGTGCGCGACCCCCGAGTCGGCTACCGCGAAGAAGGCCTCGATGCTGTGCTCGACCGGCTCGACAGCGGCCGTTCAGCGGGGGAGTTGCTCCTCGTCAGCCCGGACATGCTGCCGACAGTGGCGAAACGCGTGACCAATTGGGGCGACATCACTGCGGTGGCATCGACTTTCGAAGTGCTGCGACCAGAACACGCGCGCGACTGGCCATCCGGGGCGCCGCCGCTGGTCGAGATGTACTGTGCCGCCGAAATCTGCGTGCCGCTGGCTTTCTCGTTCCCTGGGTGCCGCGGAATGCACGTCAA
Organism: Nocardia ninae NBRC 108245; assembly: GCF_007990755.1. Taxonomy (GTDB): domain Bacteria; phylum Actinomycetota; class Actinomycetes; order Mycobacteriales; family Mycobacteriaceae; genus Nocardia; species Nocardia ninae. The sequence goes on from NZ_BJXA01000002.1 coordinate 78,256, forward strand.
CGCGGACCACCTGTATGTAGAAATCGTCGACGACGACGGGGCGCCGCAGGACTACCACCAGGCCGGGCATCTGGTGGTCACCGATCTGGTCAACACCGCAATGCCGTTGCTGCGCTACCGGATCGGCGACGCCGGAATACTGCGGCCACCGTCGGCGTGCGGCTGCGGGCGGATGCTGCCGCTGGTGGAAGTTCTCGGCCGCCTGCCGGATAGTAAACACGCCATCGGAGGAGTACCGGCCGGGCAACTCCTGGATGCGGTCGCGACGGTCACCGAGCACGGGTTCGTGCTCGAACAGCGCGACGAGACAACAACTGTGGTGCATCTGGACCCGCACGATCAGGCGGAACGCGCGGTGAAGGCGGTGCGGTCCGAACTCCCCGAGCTGGCAGTACACACCCAATATTTGGCTGGGTCGCTCGCTCACCTGGCACGCCCGGGCGGTCGCTTACTCGCGGTGGCACCGCGACATCCTTACCGCGCCGACACGACGGCCTCGATGCCGCCCCGCATCCACGCCTTGCACGAACCACCGGAATCGGCTGTCGCCGTCGCCCGTTCGGCGCGCAGCATCGCCCGGCGACTGCTGCGCGACCGCTATCAAGCAACGGCGACCACCACCGACATCCCGATCCTGGATGCTTCCCGCAGCATGTATCCGCTGTTCGACACCGCCACCCGAGTCACCGTCGCCTGGGGCAAGCCGGACCCGGCGACCGCGGTCGGCACCATCGCGCTGGTGGAGCTTCCGCAGGACATTCTCGCCGCGCACCGGGTCGCCGACTGGCGTATCCGCGATGGCACCCCTGAAATACTGCAGTGCGCGGACAATTACGATCGGCACAACCCTTTCTCCGCGTTCTGGGTGCCGCTGGACTCCGTACTCGGCACCGTGACCGCGGCAACGACCACGTACCGCGCCGGCCCGACCACCGTGGCCCTCACCGGCGGCCTCACCCAACGGACCGGTCGAATCGTCGCCGCTGCAGACCGCTGGCTGATTTCGTCCCAGCAACGGCGTAGGCCGCTGCCTGTCGTACTCACCGCCACGATCGCCCAGCGACTCATTTTCCGCGCCACGAACCTCCTACTCCGGTTGCGCGGCAAGGTATCTCATCGACTCCGAAAGTGAGATCACGACCATGACGACGAGCAGCACCCGATACCTGCCCGACCCGACGATCACGGCCCAGGACCTGGGCGACCGCATCCTGCTCGCCCCACTCAACGGCGCCTACCTGGTGCTGGAGGGAAGCGCGGCCACCCTCTGGCGACTGCTCGACCAACCCCGTTCGGCAACGGAGTTGGCCGACGAATGCGCCCGCCGATACGCCGGAGTTCCCGACCGGATCCGCACCGACATCGCCGACACCTTGCAGGAGTGGACCGAGCGCGGCCTGCTGCGCCCCGACACCTCGAACCCGCCATCAGTCGAGACTCCGAGGGAGACGGCGTGAGTGAGGGGCAGCGCACCGAGGAACTCCTGCGCCTGCGCGTCTTCGGCAGCCCCGACCAGCTGGCCAGAGTCGAGCCGGCACTGAATGCCGCCTTCACCCAGTGGAGTTCGATCTGGCAACCACCCGCCGAGATCGATATCCGGTACTTCCACAGTCGCCCCGAACTGCACGGCCATGTCCTCCTACTCGGCCAGTCCGACCTCGGGCCGAACCAACCACCCATGCAAGTCGCAGGCTGCGCGGTCGATCCCGACGCCGCAGCCACCTCATGCGTCGGCGAACTGGTCGAACGCCATCTCGGCCGAGCATGGATCGATCCCGCCCCCAAGCACGCAACAGCCGCGAGCTTCGCGCCGGAGGATGCGTTTTCGGTCGCCGATTACCTTGGCACACCGGTCTTTCCGGATCGCTGGCCATATCCACGTTTCACCGCCGACCGACCCCTGACCTGGACGCAGGCCCGCTGTTACCCGGACGGTGACCCCATCTGGGTGCCCGAGTCACTGATCGGCCTCGGCGCGCCCGCCCCGGCGGAACGCCTCGGCGAGGTCACCACCGTCGGACTCGCGGCCGGGTCGAGCTACCGGCAGGCCGCCGTCCACGCCCTCTACGAACTGCTCGAGCGGGCAACCGTCATGGATTACTGGCAGACCCACCGCCCATTCGAACTGCTCACCGGCGCTGCGATAGTCGACCACACCGATTTCCTGGCCACCGACAAAATGCTGGGCTGGCACACGCAACTGCTGCAAGCTCGGTCCGCCGCAGGCACCGGCGTGGTGATCGCGCTGACCCGGCACACGGAAATCCCTGCCTTCGGAGTCGGATTGAGCGCTCATCCAGACCCTGCCGAACGCCTGCGGCACGCCCTCGCCGAAGCCCTCCAGGTCCGGCTCCTCGCCAGCCTCCAGCAGGGCCACACCACCGACACTCTGACCAGCTTCCAAGACCATCTCACCTACTACTGTCACCCCCGACGCTTCGCCGAACTCGACACCCTGGTCGGTCCGCCCACCGACGAAGTGATCGAGCAGCCCACCGAGGACGACGCCCAACTGGCCGGACGGCTCACCGACGCCGGATCCCGAGTGGTAGCAGTGGAACTCGCCGGCGGAACAGTCGACGGACCGGCAGTCGTTCGCGTACGGGCCACCCGACTCCCGCACATGGAAGTCCGGGAGAGCTGCGCCTGCCTGCCCGCACCGGCCCTGACCACGGCCGCAGCACCAGGCCCCTATCGACCCCACCCCTACCCGTGAACATCTGGCGTCCATACCTTCGAACGCTCCCGACCGACCGGGCCGGTAGCGTGCACGCGTGACCTCACCGATCTCGGCGACCCCCATCGTCGCGATAGCGAGCGGAAAAGGCGGTGTCGGTAAATCCAGCGTCGCATTGGCCTTGGCGCGAGCCCTCACCGAGGGTGGTGTCCGCGTCGGCCTGGTCGACGCCGACCTCTCCGGCCCCGACATTCCCCGGATGGTCGGCTTACGCCGCGATGTCCCGACCGCATCGCTGCGCGTCGCCGACTTCGGCCCCCACCGGACCGATCTCGAACCGATCGAGGTCGACGGTATCGAGATCGTCTCCGCCGGATTCATGATGGCGGGCACGCAAGCCTTCACCGCGGGCGAGGGCATCGCCGACATGCTGCTCGCCCGGCTGATCACCCGTACTCGCTGGAAGCGCCGCGAGATTCTGATCGTCGACCTGCCACCCGCAACCACCGGCGTCGGACACGCGCTGCGGATCGCCGGGCGCCTCGCCGTCATCCTTGTCGTCACACCCGCCGAGGTGTCGCACCTCGACAGCCATCGACTCACCACCGTGCTGAACCATTTGAAAGTGCCAGTGCTCGGCGGTGTCGAGAATATGGCGTACCTCAGCTGTCCCGACTGCACGCACCAGATCGAACTGCATCCGCCGACACCGGCCGATCGCACCATCTGGCACCGCGGCGTCAGCAAGCTCGCCAGTCTGCCCTACCGGCCGGGCAGCCTACCGACCATCGCGGACCTCGCACCGGTCACCACCGTCGTTCGCGACTACCTTGGTCGCGACGACTGATCGCCAGTCCCCGTTGGCATTTCAGCGCGGGCGGTAACCCTGCCATGATTCGGACGGCGTTCGTTCACCGGATAATGCCGGATCCCCGGCGGCGCCGAGACGTTCGCTGTCTCGGTGGGCGGCCGTGTTCGCAGCGGCTCAGCGCCCCGCAGCGGTGAGCTGGTAATCCGCTTCGAGCAACATCCACCCGCTCAGCTGTACCGAGAGGTCGCGGCTGAAATTCGCCGACGAAGCGGCGGACGAATGCATCAGCTGGGGAAAGACTCCCGAATGCTCGGGTACCGTGACCGGTCGGCCCCAGTCCACGCCGAACAGCGGTAGCCCGTCCACCTCGGCGCGGTGTTCCCAAGCCGCCCGCGCGGAAGCGTGCACGATCTTCGCGGCGGTGCTATCGCCCAGTGCCAGTGCGGCTTCCGCGAGAAATCTGGCGAGGATGCCCATGAACAACCCGGAGTCGTCCCCGCCGGCCGGGGCGATGACCCCGGCGTGGGTGAGCCCGCCCGCGGCGGCGGCCACGAGGGCAGCCGCGCGCTCGCGATGCTCCGATTCCCGAGTGCGCACTGCCAGTTCGGTTTCCAGCCCGATGGTCACACCCTGGTTGTAGGTGAGGACCGTGCGCTCTACTCGTCCGCCGGGCTCGTGGACGCCGTCGAGGATCAGGCCGGTGTCGGTGTCGAGCAGGCGGGTGTGCAGGAAGTCGGCCAGTTGCCGGGCCCGCGGCAGCTCACCCAACCGGGCCATCGCGAGACCGGTCGGACCGATCGCGGGAGTGTTGTAGTACTTGTCGCCGGACCGCCAGGGCACCGCACCGACATCCGGGTTCCAGCCATCGATCAACTCGGCGGTCAAGTCGCCGACCGCGTCGCCGAACCGGACGCCGAGCAATCGCTCCGCGCGTTCGAGCGCCAGCACCAGCCACGCCATATCGTCGTAGTACCGGTTGGTCCAGCCGGTGAGGTTGCGGGTCCGGATACCGCGGGCAAGAGCAGCCACTCGGGCGACGCGTTCGGGGGTGCGGGCGCGGTACGCGGCATCCACCGCGCAGTCGACCAGGTGGGCCTGCCACCAGTAACACCACTTCACGAACGACTCGTCCAGCAGCGACGACGGCCAGACGAGCGCGCCGAGCCGCACCTGTGGCTGGCCCCAGACCGTGCGCACGTGCCGCTGCACCAGCGCCTGTTCCGCCAGGTCCGCCCGCTGCGCGGGGTCCTCGGGCCCGGCGGACGCCGCCCGCGTGATCGTCACCGCCGCCGTCGGTTGCGCCATGGGGGTGAGCGCGATCGAGGCCCCTGCCGCCATCAGTACTCGGCGTCGGCTGATCCCCGTGTTCCGGCGATCCATTCGCGCGGACTCCCTCTTTTGAACAACGAGCAGTTTGAGCCGAAACCGTGCACTTAGATGCTATCTCGGAACTATCGGCACGGCGCGGCGTCGACCGCTCGCCGGTGGACTACCGGCGCAGCGTGGCGATGATCTGCCGGGCCTGGTCCTGGGCGCCGAGCTCGTTCGGGTGAATGGGGGCGGCCAAGTCGGTGGGGACGGGTCCTTCGAGCCATTTCGTGCCCGGCGCCTGGCACATGTCGTGGCCGATGCTGCTGGTGTAGGTGTCCACAAAGGTGGCGCCGTGGCTGGTTGCCTGCTCGCGGAGGACTTGGTTGAGCAGTTTGGTCTTCTCCCGCAGGAACGGCACGTCGCCGTCGGAGATCGGGACGATCGGCCAGCAGCCGTTGCCGGTTTCGGGCAGCTGCACCGGATAGCCGACCAGCAGCACCTGGGCCTTCGGCGAACGCCGGTGGACGCCGTCCAGCACCGCGCCGACTTTGGGGCCGACCGCGCGGACCTGCTCGGCCAGCGTGTCGACGCCGTTTCTGGTGTAGAAGTCCTTGCACGGGGAGCCGTGCGGCACCGACGCGCCCCGCACCGCACAATTGAAGACGGCCTCGAACGCAGGCACATCGTTCCCGCCGATGCCGACGGTGACCAGTGCGGTGTCCCGCTTCAGCGCCTCGAACTGCGGCGGATTGCCGGTGGGTGATTGGGTGTCGGTCATGGCCTTGGTGGTCGCGCCGATACAACTGACATCGGTGAAGGATCCGGGCTTGATCGCAGCGGCGACCAAGCGGGGATAGTTGCGATCGGCCCGGCCGCAGCGAGGCTCGACCACGGGGAGAAACGCGCCGGCGGTGTAGGAATCACCGAGCGCGACGTAGGACGGGTAGGTGGGCGGGGGCGCCGCCGAAACGACCGGCGCCGCAACGGTGCCCGCGACGAGGGTAGTCAGGATGGCCGTGAAAGTCGGTCGCTTGTACATCGAAATTCTCCTGTGCATTTCAGTGCGAAGTGTTGTCGGCCCGTGCGATCGGCCGGACTGGGACACTCATCCAATGGTGTCCCATGTCACACTAGGATCGATGACCTCTCGACCGCCAGAGTCCCCAATTCCCCAGTTGACCTCGGTCGATGCGGTACTGCGCGCCGCCGTGGAAATGTTCCTGCGAGACGGCTGGATCGACGCCAGGGCGCTGGCCGCCGCGGCCGGTATCGGCCGGTCCACGTTGTATCGGCGCTACGGCGACCGCACCCGCATACTCGGCGAAGTCATCTGGGTGATCGCTACCGCGGGATTCGAGGACATCCGGCGGGAGTGCGGTGGGCAAGGCGCGGCCGGAGTCGCCGAGATAGTCCGGCGCAGTCTGTATTTGGCCGCCGGCTACCCGGCGATGCGGACCTTCGTCGCGCAGCACACCGACACCGCATTAAAGGTCCTGACCTCACGCGACGGTGTCATCCAACGACGGTTCGTGGCCTCCATCGCGCAAGTCATCCGCGAGGAAGTCGGCGAGCCCGACGACATCGACGCCCACACCCTCGCCTACGCCATCGTGCGGATCGGCGAGTCGTTCTACTTCCGTGAACTGATCACCGGCGAACCCGACGACATCGATGCCGCGGCGGCGGTCATTCGGCGACTACTCGAATAAGTTCGGTAGTCGGTCGGTCAACGGATGCGTTGTGGCACTGCCGGATTCAGTATGCACACTGGGCGGACTCGAAGTCGGGAGTTCAGCAGCGATGAGTTTCGCCGAGGTCTCCGGTCTGTATGGGTACATCCGACAATCGAACTCTAGGAGAACCACATGGCCGCCACCTACACCTTCGACGTCTTCACCAGCCTCGACGGCTTCGGCTCTTGCAGCGGCGACGGCGACTGGGGCGGCTATTGGGGCAAGCAAGGTCCTGAGCTGCTCGAACATCGCCTTGCAGTGTATGGCGCGGAGCAGCGAATGGTGTTCGGCGCCAACACCTATCGGCAATTCGTGGAAATGCTGGCCACGAGTTCGGCGGACTCCGAGGTGTTCGACCCGTGGGTCACTCGGATGTGGAACCTGCCGACCACGGTGGTGTCACGCACGCTCGAAGGGCCGCTCGGCCGGCCGGACGCGACGGTGGTCAGTGGTGATGCGGTCGACGTGGTCGCCCGGCTCAAGGAGGAATCCACGGTGCCGTTGCGCTCACACGGCAGTTTGTCGATGAACCGGGCGCTGATGGCCGCCGGCCTGGTCGACCGCGTGCACGTGACGGTCTTTCCGGTGATCACCGGTCGGACGGGAACGGACCCGATTTTCCAGGGTGCGGCCGACTTCGATCTCGAGTTGCTCGAGACTCGAACGCTCGATGGGCGCACTCAAGAGCTTATCTACCGGCCCACGTTGCATATCTGATTCGATGATCCCATGCGGGCAATGACCGATGGCGCGAAAGTGGCTGCTGCTGTTGATCTCTCCATGTTGGTGGCTGAGCTGAGGAAGTCGCTGTGCGCGGGGCAGCGCCATCAGGCGGCGACGCCATTGCGATGACCGGAACTGTCATCGCGCCGGTACGACGGTCGCGCCTGCTGCTGGCTGTGCTGCTGCTGGCGATGCTCGTGGCACCGATGGCGCAGACTGCCGTCATGCCGATGTTGCCCGCTCTGGCGGGCGAATTCGGCGTATCCGCCTCTGCGGTCAGTTGGGTGATGACGGCGAATCTGCTGGCGGCGGCGGTGGGGACACCGTTGTTCGGCAGGTTGGGCGATCTGCGCGGCTTGTACGGATCATTCATCGCCATCAGCAGCCTCGCGCAGACGCCGAGGGAATCCGGTATCACCACAACGGCATTGGGTGCGGGCCTGATGCTGCTGCCGAGCGCCGCGGGGAACCTGCTCGCGGGCATGACCGGTGGCGTACTGCTCAACAGGTTCGGATCTCGTCCGATACCGGTGCTCGGCGGCATACTCAGCGCGGCCGGAGTGGCTCTCCTCGTCATCGAAACCCCGACGGTGAGCTGATCGGACGCCAGTGGTCAGGTCAGGAGTCTTACGCGTACCAGCAGCATGATCGGGCACTCCGGCAGCGTGCTGCCCTCCACCCACAATCGGGTGCATTCAGTGTGCTTGACCGGGGTGCTGTAACCGGTGTGCTCGAGTGCGATGACGATTCCGCCGATGGTCAGTGCGAGCGCCGCCGCCGCACCGATCAGCGGCCGCAACAGCTCGAGTGGTCGCTGCGAGGTGAGTTCGGTGCACCGCGCTCGCGTCAGTTGCCATCGCTGCCATAAGCGCCGCATCGGCGATAGTCCACTTTTGTCCATCCCACAGTCCTGCCCTCGCCTGTGGGATGAATCGCGATGGGGAACAACATGTTACGTAGCGGCACGCCGGGGTTGGCGACGGCTCGATTCGATGCCGGCAACGGTTCGGCATACGGTACGGCGAGTGATCAGCGGTTCACCGGCTGCGGCAGCTCGGTGAGCGTCGTGTTGCTGCGGCGGATCAACGGAGCCAGCGTGCGCTGGACAATGAAGTACTCGGCAACAAGCACGTTGCCGAGGAGTGACGCCCACGTGCTGGCGGTGTAGATATCTCGGTACTCGAGCGACGGAATGATCTTCGCCAACTGCGTACCGGTCAGCAGGTAGAGACGTAGCGTCACGGCGGCGAAGGTGAGTGCGTAGTTGCGGATCATCCAGATCCGGTGCAACTGCACCTCTCTACGTCGGATCGTGCGATAGGCCTGTGCGGCCGAGTACAACCACGCGACCACCAGCAGGTAAAAGGCGACCTGCAACGGGAAGCCGCTCGGCGTCACTGCCGCGGCGTACGACGCTGCGGCCGCGGCGGCCACGACCGACATCAGATACACCCGGCCTGCCATTCGGTGCCACTGTGGAAATCGAGTTCGCAACTGCGGCAAGAACTGCCACGGTCCGATGAGCAATGCCAAACCGGCCGGGGCCGCATGCACCACCAAGCTCACGTAATACCCCGGGATGGTTCTGTCGATCGGCACGGTCGAACCACCGGTCAGGTACGGCGTTACGAAGAAGACCGCGATATAGATCGCCAGCACGGCCAGCAAGCTCCACAGGAACCACCACCAGCGCCGGCGGACAGTCTGTGACACGACTGCGGACATAGGTGAATCTCCAATACTCCGAGAGAAATGCAGTAGTCCGCCGGTGTCAGTTGCCCTGCGCTGCAATAGAAACCGTCTGCCACTCGTTCCATGTGGCAAGCCGGGACTCGTATTCCTCGGTCACGATCCGCAGCGCTCCGTCTCCCAGCAGCAGGCGCAGCGGCGGCTTCTCGGCGTCGACCAGGGCAAGGATGGCATCGCGGGTCGCGCTGGGGATGCCGAAGCGCTGCGCCGCGTAATCGGGGTCGGCGCGAACTGGGTCGTACGCCGGATTCTCGGTAGCGAATGTCGCCAACGTGAATCCGGTGTCGTAGGTGGCGGGTTCGAGCAGGGTGACGTGAATGCCGAAGCCGGCGACCTCGGCGGCCAAGGACTGCGACAACCCCTCCAACGCCCACTTCGACGCGTTGTATGCTCCGACATTCGGCGATGCCACAATCCCCCAGAGGCTGGAAACCTGGATGATGTGGCCGCTGCCCTGCGCCCGCAGCATCGGCAGCGCTGCCTGGGTAACCCACAGCGAGCCAAGGAGATTGGTCTCCAACTCCGCCCGGATCTGGTGCTCGGTGAGCTCTTCGACCATGCCGAACTGCATGAACCCGGCATTGTTCAGGACTACGTCGAGCCGCCCGAAATACCGCGCGACCTGGTCGACCGCGGCGAAATCAGCGGCCCGGTCGGTCACTTCCAACGACAACGGCAGGAACGTTTCCGGGAATGCGGCGGCCAGATCGGCCAATGCGGCGATGTCGCGAGCGGTGCCGGCCACCCGATCGCCCCGTTCCAGCGCGGCACAGGCCCACTCCCGCCCCAGTCCTCTCGACACCCCGGTAATCAACCACACCTTGCTCACGTGACCTGCCTCTATTCGTCCGACTCAGTTGGATAACGCCCGTAAGGCTACGCCTGTAAGTCGAATCGAGGCAAGAGCTAACACCTGTAAGTTTTTCGATGCAATGTGACAGCGCTGTCTACGCTGCTCGGCTGATTTCTCGCGAATCGCGAGAGCCGTCAGTCATCCGTCGCCGACGCCCCGGTGACGGCGGTCGCCCGTCCCGGCGGAAATATCCTGCTGAGGATTCGCTTGTCCCCCTGGAGATTTCCCACGGCGAGGGCCTGGTCGATCGTGAGCCCGCCTGCCGCGAGCCCGACGACGACCTCCGGCGCGGCGGTGAAGACCGTATCCGGCTGCTGGCCGGGCGAGGCGGTCGCGCTGGGCCCGTCCTCGTCGATGCGCAGGACCATGCGGAATCCGTCCGTGTCGATGCCCAGCTCCACCGGCGGAGTCGCAGTGATTCCGCGCAGCAGGGCGGGCAGGGCGAGTGCCAGCCAGCGCGGCTGGAACGAATCGTCGTTGCGCCCTGTCATCAGCAGTGGCGCGCCCCATCTGCCGAGCGCCTCCATGGGCTCTCGGAGGCTCGCACCCCACGGCGTCAAGGCGTAGAGAACTCCCGAGTCGCCGAGTTGCCGCTGCACGATGCCGTTCGACTCCAGCGTCCGTAGCCGCTCTGCCAGGAGGTTGGTCGCGATCCCCGCGAGTGAGTTCTTCAGCTCCGTGTAGCGCATCGGGCCGGGGAGCAACTCGCGCACGATCAGCAAGGTCCAGCGCTCGCCCACGATGTCGAGGGCGCGCGCGAGGGCGCAGAACTGCCCGTAGGAACGGGCACTCTTGGCTTCGTGCTTGACTTCATCCATCACGGTTGATTATATCAACTGCAAGGAGGGACCTCGCGCAGAGGAGATCCGCATCAGCTGACCGGCCATCGTGGTGTCTGGCTGAAATCGGTACCGGGGACACCTGATTCGAAGAACTTTCCTCTGAGAAAGAGCACCTTGTGATGACACGCGCGGTGGAAAATTCGTCTGTTCTGTCGCCCAGGCGCGGCAAGTTGGTTCTGGCGCTGCTGTGTTCGATCGGTTTCCTGGATTTCATGGATGCGGTGATCGTGAATGTGGCGTTGCCGTCGATGCAGCATCAGCTCGGCTTCTCCGAGCAGGGCTTGCAGTGGGTCGCCACTGGTTATCTGCTGACCTACGGCGGTTTCATGTTGTTGGGTGGGCGCGCGGCGGATTTGGTCGGGCGTCGGCGGGTGCTCGTCGCCGGTGTGGTGGTGTTTGCCCTGGCGTCCCTGGTCGGCGGGTTCGCTACCACCGCCGAACAGCTGGTCGGTGCTCGTATTGTGCAGGGCGCGGGTGCTGCGTTGATGATGCCTGCGGCGTTGTCGCTGGTGACGACCTCGTTCAAGGAGGGTTCGGATCGACATCGGGCTCTGGGGGTCTGGGGTGGCATGATCGGGGCGGCTTCGGCGAGCGGGGTATTGCTCGGTGGGGTGCTGACCGAGTATTTCGGTTGGCGTTCGGTGCTTTTGATCAACCCGATCATCTGTGTATTGCTGCTGGTCGCGATCTATGGGTTGTTGCCTGATGATCGGCGCAGTGCCTCGCGGGCGAGTTTCGATTTGCCGGGTGCGGTTCTGGGGACCGGGGGCATGCTGTTGCTGGTGTACGCCATCGTTGAGGCGCCGCATGCGGGGTGGGACTCGTTGAGCACGATCTCTCTGTTCGCGGGTGCGGTGCTGTTGTTGGTGGCGTTCGTGGTGAACGAGCATCGCAGCCGGAATCCGTTGATGCCGTTGTCGATTTTCCGGGTTCGTGGGCTCGCGGCGGCTGATGCGACGCAGTTGATCGCGATCGCGGGGTTCATGTCGATGTTCTTTTTCCTTAGCCTCTATATGCAGAACGTGCTCGGGTATTCGGCGCTGCGGACCGGGATCGTGTATCTGCCGGTCACGATGGGTATCGGGGTCGGCGCGCTGGTCGCGACGAAGTTGATTCCGTTGGTGGGGACGCGGCCGTTGATCGTGGGTGGGTCGGTGGTCGCCTCGATCGGTGTGTTCTTGTTGTCGGGTTTGCCGGTCGACGGTGACTACATGACCGATCTGCTGCCCGGCATGATGGTGATGTCGGTGGGTCTCGGCTTCGTCATGGTGTCGGTCACCAACGCGGCCAATGCTGGAGTGCCGGCGGACAAGTCGGGGTTGGCGGCGTCGTTGTTGAACAGTTCCCAGCAACTCGGTGGCGCGTTCGGTCTGGCGGTGCTGACCACGGTGGCGACCTCGTATACCGCCGATCTACTGGCTACCGGTACGCCGCCGCCGGAGGCGCTGGCCTCGGGGTTCAGTCGTGCTTTGCTGGCCAGCGGCATCGCCATCCTCGTCGCGGCGGTGATCGGCCTGCGTACCTACAACACTCGCAGCAACGACGCACCCATGTGACCATGCTCGTCGGAGGTCGGCCGCACCGAAATGCGGTTAGCCGGGCGGAAGCCGAACGCTATGGTTGTCCGCGCGAAAGCTGTTGATTTCTACCCTCATCGCATTACTCCCTTGCGAATTACGCACTGCGCGAACCGAACCGAACCGCTGCGGTGGCGGAAGCGAGATCGCGCCGCGCCGGGCCGACTTCCGTCGAGCGGCCGGGCATTCCGTCCATCGGCAGTTTTCGCCGTGCGACCCAACAGTCGAGTGGGGGCTTCGGCACTGTCGAAGACGCTCGGCCGCAAGTAAAATGGCTGCCATATACGGCGCGCGCAAGGAGGGGCTATGTCACCCGATCCGCGAAATCAGCAGCACGGGTGGCGCCGAGCCGCCCGAGTCGTCCGAGCCGCCATCGTTCTCGCGGCGCTCAGCACCCTCGCCGCACCCCAGGCCGTCGCGCAGCCATACCCGATCTACGGGGCGATCCGAGTCGAATACGACGAGGCCGGCGGTTTCGTCTTCTTCGGCAACGCGATCAACCCGGAGTCCGATGCCGCACGCGGCGGTCGTTGGCAAGCGTTCGAGAAGGACAGCTCGATCTATTGGCATCCGCTGGTTTCCGGCGGTCACGCCAATCAGATCGGCGGTGCGATTCGCGCCAAATGGGGCGAACTCGGCTGGGAGAACGGCGCGTTGCGCTATCCCACCAGCAGAGAGCTGCCAACTCGTAAACCCGGTCGTTTCGGCCACTTCGAGGGCGGCACGATCCACTGGTCCCGAGCGACCGGCGCGCACAACACCTGGGGAGCGATCCGCGACAAGTGGGCCACCCTGTCCTGGGAGGACGGCAGACTCGGCTTCCCGGTCATCGACGAGTTCCGCGCCAAGAACAACGGCGCCGGACAGCATTTCGAGGGCGGCTCCATCTACTGGTCCATCGACACCGGCGCCCGCGTGGTAGCCGGGCCGATCAGAGACATCTGGGCGAGCCAGAACTGGGAGAACGGCCGCTACGGCTACCCGATCAGCGACGAATACGACTACAACGACGGCCGCGCCCAGGACTTCCAGGGTGGGCGTATCGAGTGGCGTCCCCGTTGATCGAGTCGGAGCGTTGGCCGCGGACCGCCGCATCGTCACTGCGCGCCAAGGGTTTTCGCCGGGACTGACCCGACACGTGGGTTGCCGTGCTTCGAGCGCAGCTAAGCACCGTCGTCGCCATCGCGCAGGGAATGGATCATCCTCCGCAGGATCCGGAACGCGGCGGCCTGCTCGGACTCGGTCAGCCCGGCCAGCATTCTGAGCTCGACGGACCGGACGGCTGCACTCGCCTTCTCGAGCTTCCGTCGGCCGCGGGGCGTGAGCCGCGTGGGAAGCACCTTCCCGACGGGTGCCTGTGCGGGCCTGGTCACGTGGCCTTCGCGTTCCAGGGCCTGGAGCAGCACATTCATCGACTGCCGCGTCACGAACGCGCCCCGCGCGAGCTCGGAGTTCGACAGGCCCGGTCGTTGCGCCAGCAGCTCGAGGCAGGAGTAGTGCGTCACGCTCATCCCGAGCGGCCGCAGCGCCTCCTCCATGGCTGCGCGCAGCGCGCTCGACGCCTCTTTCATCAGATAGCCCAGTGATTTGTTCAGGTCGACGCCGTCTTGACTCATGTCAGTATTCTGACATACATTGATCCGTGTCAGAAGACTGACACGAAAAGAAGGAGTAACACCATGCCCGCCACCGGCCCCGACTTCATCTCGCTACAAGCGCGCGACCTCGACACTTCACAGGCGTTCTACGAGCAGTACCTCGGCCTCGTCCGCTCGCAGGCCGGACCGCCGCACGCCGTCGTCTTCGAGACGAAGCCGATCGCCTTCGCGCTCCGCGAGGTCATTCCCGGCACTGACCTCGAGTCCGTTGCCCGGCCCGGTATCGGTGCCGCGATCTGGCTGCACGCCACCGACGTCCAAGACATTCACGATGCTCTCGTCGCCGACGGCCACCCCATCGTCTCCGCGCCGATAGACGGCCCCTTCGGCCGGACATTCACCTTCGCCGACCCCGACGGCTACCAGATCACGCTGCACGATCGCGCCTGACGGGTCGAAGGCCGAGCTATTTATGCATCGTGTGCATATGTCTGCGCGTCGAGGGTAGGCGGTACTAGCAGCTACTTCGACGAATGGAGGCTCTGATGAACGTCGATGAGAAAGTTTCCGCAGACCGCGGTCCGGCGCTCAGAATTCCGCGTAGCCGGGGAGCCCTCGGCGGGCTCGCGGTCTTACTCCTGGGCGTCTGGGGTGCGCTGATCCCGTTCCTCGGACCGTACTTCGATTTCGCGTTCACGCCGGATGATGCCTGGGTGTGGACCTCGGCGCGTGGCTGGCTCGAGGTGCTTCCCGGCATCACCGCGATCGTAGGCGGTTTGCTGATGCTGGCGAGTCGCAACCGTCTCGTCGCCGGCTTCGGTGGTTGGCTGGCCGCGGCGGCGGGCCTGTGGTTCATCATCGGACCGTTCTTGACGGACCTGCTGAACATCGGCGCACTCGGCGATCCGGTCGCGACCTCCGACCTGAAACGCGCTGTCCTGCAACTGACCTTCTTCTACGGCCTCGGCGCGCTGATCCTGTTCTTCGCCGCGACCTCGCTGGGCCGGCTGTCCGTACGCAGCGCACGCGATATCGCCTTTGCGCGACGCGAGGTCGATGCCAAGACCGCGGCTCGAACGGACACCCGGGGCGCCATAGTCGAGCGGCCGGAACCGGTGGACACGACCGAACGACCCGCGTTCGGCACCCAGCCGCAACTGCACAAGCCGGGACTGGGTGGCGGGCACGCTTGACCCGCGGTTCTGCCGCAACCAATCACCGAAAGCCGAAATCCCTTGTAGGCCAGGGATTTCGGCTTTCGGCATTTCGCACCATCATGGCACGGGGGCCCGGGCGACCAAAACCTTCACTAGCTACAGCCAAATAGCTACGGTTGCGGAGCTACGGATCCGTAGCTAAAGTCTGCGGTATGCCCGAGACCGAAGAGCAACCCGGACGCCGCCGTTCCCTCGCCGATGTCCTGAATGCTTGCCGGACAGCGGTGATCGCCGAAGTAGCCGAGACAGGACTGGGGCGGCTCTCGATCGAAGGGATCTCCCGCCGAGCGGGGGTGGCGAAGACCTCGATCTACCGGCATTGGCCCTCGATCGAGGAGCTCCTGCTCGACGCACTCGACCACGCCCATCCCGTCGAGACGGTCGACCTCGACGGCGGTGGCTTGCGCGTGGATCTGCTGCGCTCGCTCGAACAGCTGGTCGGCTGGCTCGCCGGACCCAACGCCTCCGCCGTCGCGGCGATCCTCGCCGAGCGGCAGCGGCGGCCCGAACTCGTCGAAGCCCTCTACACCCGAGTATTCGACACCCACGGCAACCGATTCACCCGCACCGTCATCGAGCACTACGCCGAACGCGGTGACATCGACGCACGGCTGGTCACCCCGGTCGTCGTCGACATCGGCGAAGCCCTCGTGATCAAACACCAGATCGACACCGGGAACCTGCCCGATGCGCACACTCTTGCCGCGATTGTCGACCAGGCGATCCTGCCTGCCCTCGGCCTCGCGCGCACGCCAGAAGAAGGAAGCCCTGAATGACCACCATCAATCCCGTGGCACCGCCCGCCACGGTGCAGGTGAATTGGGAAGAGACGATCGGTACGTCCCGGACGACCCTCACCACCCACCTGTGGACGGCGCCACCGCTGCGCCGCGAATCCCCGATCCACGACAAAGCCTTCGACGCCCTGCGCGAGCTGCGAGTCGATTTCGCGCGCTTCTTGCCGTGGTTCAGCCACCCGCGGGTCGCGGTTGCCGAGCTCGCCCCACCGACCGCCACCGAAACGTCGTGGAACTTCGAGCTGCTAGACCCCTTCGTGGAAGACTTCGTCGCGGCCTCGGAGGGCAGGCCGATCGTGGCGAATTTCGCCACGATCCCCACCTGGATGTTCGTCACACCGGAGCCCGTGGCAATTGCCGAGGATCCCGACGAAATCCACTGGCACTACGAGCAGGGCTCCGAGCTGCGCGACCCCACGTGTGCTGAAGTCGCCGATTACTTCTACCGGCTCGCCAGCTGGTACATCGCAGGTGGTTTCACCGACGAGCTGGGCCGACGGCGCGAGTCGGGCCACCGCTACCGCTTCGCCTACTGGGAGGTGCTCTGCGAACCCGATATCGGCCACCGGCTCTCGCCGGAGACCTACACCAAGCTCTACGACGCCGTCGTCACGCGCCTGGCCCCGCTGGACCCGGACATGAAATTCATCGGACTCTCCCTCAGCCACGTCCACCACCAGCCCGAATACTTCTGGCATTTCCTCGATTCCGCCAACCACGCCGACGGCGTCCGGATCGACGCGTTCTCCTATCACTTCTATGCTCAACCCGAGATCGCCAATCCCTTTGGGCCAGAAGGAAACGCGCCCAGTGCGCACTGGCGCGACATCTTCTTCGCCCAAGCCGACGCCTTCCTCGACCAGGTCCGCTTCATCGACTCCATCCGCCGGCGCCTAGCGCCCGATACCGCGACATTCATCAACGAATTGGGCACCTACCCGGCCGACGTGATGAATCCGGCACCCGAAATCCCCGACACGTACTGGGCGTTGAGCGCCTCGGTCCAGTCGTACCTGTGGTGCAAGCTCGTCGAACTCGGTATCGACCTGGTCGGCATCGCCGAGTTCATGGACTATCCCGGCATGATCCCCGGCGTCAGCCTCCTCGACTGGGAAACCGGCGCCCCGAACGCCCGCTACCACGCGCTGGCACTGCTACTACGGCACTTCGCTGAAGGAGATGCGCTGGCAGCCACCACAACTGGCGTGTTCCCGGACCCCCGCATTCACGCCCAAGCATTCGTCACCGCCACCGGCCGCCGCAAACTCCTCCTGGTCAACAAGACCGACGAACCGGTCACCGTGGCCGTCCCCGAGGTACGCGGGGGAGCCGACTTCGAACAGGTCGGTGCCGACGGGCATCGAACGACCTTGGCGGACAACACCGCAGTACTCGAGGCCTATGCGACCTCTGTCGTTTCCTACTGAACCCATAACGCACTACTGCGTGGGTAGTCGCACCGTGACGCAGAGACCGCCGGCCTGGCGAGGAGTGAGGGTGAGGGTTCCACCATGTGCTCTGGTGATGCTTTTGACGATTGCCAGGCCGAGGCCGACTCCCGCATGGTCGGTGCGGATGCGTTGGGTGCCGCGCTGAAACGGCTCGACCAGCGTGGAAACCGCGTGGGGAGTGAGCTTTTCGCCGGTGTTCTCGACAGTGAGCACCGCGGACTCGGGGTGAGTACTGGTGGTGACCCACACGATGCCCTGCTCGGGCAGATTGTGGACGATCGCGTTGTGCACCAGGTTCGTCGTCAGCTGCAACAGGAGGGCGGGGGAGCCGAAGGCGCTGGCCATATCGCCGGAGGTCTCCAGGATGACGCCGTGCTTTTCCGCGAGGGGAAGCAGTGTTTCGGTCGCTTCTTCCGCGAGGAGGGATAGATCGACCTCTTCGCGGGCGAAGGACCGCTGATCGGCGCGACTGAGCACCAGCAATGCTTCGGTGAGGTTGATCGCTCGGGTGTTGACCGCGTGCAGCAGGGCCAGCAGCTCGCCGGTGTCGCGATTCGGATCATTGCGGGCTACGTCGAGCAGGGTTTGGATGATCGCGAGCGGGGTGCGCAGTTCATGCGAGGCATTGGCGGCGAATCGCTGTTGTTCGGCGACGTGCGCTTCGAGCCGCGCGAGCATGGTGTCGAAGACGTCGGCGAGTTCGCGGAACTCGTCTCGGCGGCCCGGCAGCCGGATCCGGTGGGAGAGTGTGCCATCCGCGGCCGTGCGGGTGGCCTCGGTGATGCGGGTCAGCGGGGCGAGCATGCGGCCGGCGAGCAGCCACCCGCCCAGGAGGCCGAAGATCAGCAGGAAGGCCAGCACCAAGGCCATGAACGGAGCGAAGGCGCGCAGCAGGACGGAGCGGTTGATCCAGAAGTTGCCGGTGGTGTCGAGCCAGCCGTCGGGCATGAAGTAGAGGTAGAAGACCAACCCGGCCGCGAGCACCAAGGTGCCTGCGAGCATGAGGAACCCGGCGTAGCTGAGGGTGAGCTTGAGCTGGACGCTCAAACCCGGTGCTCTATCCACGGACACCCGCTGCATGCCCGATGTCCGGCTGGACGTCGATGCGGTATCCGACGCCGGCCACGGTGGCGATGATCCAGGGTTCGCCGAGGCGTTTGCGCAGCGCCGAGACCGTGATGCGCACGGCGTTGGTGAACGGGTCCGCGTTCTCGTCCCACGCCCGTTCCAGCAGCTCCTCGGCGCTGACGACCCCGCCCTCGGCAGCGACGAGGACTTCGAGCACCGCGAATTGTTTCCTGGTCAGCGCGACGTAGCGGCCGTCGCGGAAAACCTCCCGGCGGAACGGATCCAACCGCAGGCCCGCGAGCTCCCGCACGGGTGGTCGGTTGTGGGCGCGCCTGCGGTCGAGTGCTCTGAGCCGGAGTACGAGTTCGCGCAGGTCGAAGGGTTTGGTGAGGTAGTCGTCGGCGCCGAGCGCGAAACCGGTCGCCTTGTCGTCGAGCCGGTCGGCCGCGGTGAGCATCAGGATCGGCATGCCGCTGCCGGAGCCGACGATGCGTTCGGCGATCTCGTCGCCGGAGGGGCCGGGGATGTCGCGGTCGAGGACGGCGATGTCGTAGGCGTTGATGTTCAGCAGCTCCAGCGCGGTGTCGCCGTCACCGGCGATGTCCGCGGCGATCGCCTCGAGCCGCAGGCCATCGCGGATGGCCGATGCCAGCAGGGGTTCGTCCTCGACGATCAATACGCGCATTAGGTTCTCGATTCTCCCAGTCGGGCAATATCGCCGGCGTATCGAAAATCCCATACGGGCCGGCAACACCACGCTGTCTTGACTGACGGCATGAACAACCACAAACCAGCACGCACGGCATCTCGCCGGCTCCGCGCGACCATCCTCGCGGGTCTCGTCGTCGTCACCGCGGCGCCCGTCGGTGTCCTCGTCTACCAGTCGTTGAACTCGCTGTCGACCTCCGCCGCATGGTCTTTCGATCTGCCGTTCGGTGACCGCCACGGTCCGCCCGGTGCGGCGCGCCCGCATTTACCGTGGCTGAACGGCGAGACCGAGCCAGGGGGCACCGTCGCGGAGGGCGCTGTCCCGAGTGGCCTGACGGTATTCGACGACGAGATTCCGTCCGTGGCCAACCTCGACCCCGACTTGCTCGCCGCGCTGCGCAGCGCCGCCACGGATGCCGCGGACGACGGGATCGAGTTCGTCGTCAACAGCGGCTGGCGTTCGCCGGAATACCAGGAACGCCTACTGCGCGAGGCGGTCGCGAAGTACGGCTCGGAAAAGGAAGCCGCCCGCTGGGTGGCCGCTCCCGAGACGTCCGCGCACGTGTCGGGGGAGGCGGTCGACATCGGGCCCACTGCGGCCGCGGCGTGGTTGTCCAGGCACGGCGCCGAGTACGGGCTGTGTCAGATCTACAACAACGAACCCTGGCATTACGAACTGCGCCCCGAAGCATCCGTGCGCGGCTGTCCGGTCCGGTACGCCGATCCCACCCAGGACCCGAGGATGCATCAGTGAGCAGCACCGTCGACACCGACACCGACACCGACACCGCCTCGGGCGCGGCCGGCTGGTCTCCGTGGACGCGGATGGCGTTCCGATTCTGTGTCGGCTATTTCGGCCTGTACTGCCTGCTCCTCGCGATGGTTCCGTTCGCGCTGCTCGGGCCCCTGAGTCGCTCGCTGCACGGATTCATCGGGCCGTGGGGGGTGACCGCGCTGCTGAACCCCGTCACCCGTTGGGTGGGCACCACGGTCTTCGGAGTCGACGCGATGCTGCGCCAGGACTCCGGAGCCGGCGACCAGACGGCCGTTTGGGTGCAGGTCTTCTGTGTCCTGGTCGTTGCGGTGGCGGCCACCGCGGTGTGGACGGTCCTCGACCGTCGTTCCTGCTACCCGCACCTGCTGGCTTGGTTCACCCTTTTCCTCCGGGTCTGTCTGGGCGTGCAGATGGTGGGGTTCGGGTTCGCCAAGTTGATCCCCACGCAGATGCCCGCGCCCACGCTGGCACAGCTGTTGCTGCCGTACGGCGATCTGAGCCCGGCCTCGGTGCTGTGGTTACAGGTCGGCAGCTCCTATCCGTATGAAATGGCGCTCGGCGCAGTGGAAGTCGTGGCCGGGCTGCTGCTGTTCGTGCCCCGGACCGCGGTGCTGGGCGCCGTGACGAGTCTGGTGAGCACGGCGCAGATCCTCCTGCTGAACATGACGTTCGATATACCGGAGAAGCTGCTCGCCGGGCACCTGCTGCTGATCAGCCTGGTTCTGCTGGCCCCGTACCTGCGGCGACTGGTCGACGTGTTGGTGCTGCAGCGCAGGTGCGAGCCGCTGACGCAGCCCGTACTGTTCGCCGACGATCGGAAGAACCGCATCGCTGCGTGGATTCAGGTGGCCCTAGGGATCTGGATCGCGCTGGGTAGCGGCTACGACCGATGGGTGGTGTGGCAGGAACAATACGGCGCCGCCAGCCCCAAGTCCGAGCTGTACGGAATTTGGAACGTGCAGGAATTCGCCCTCGACGGGCAGCCGGTTCCGCCGCTGACCACCGACGAAAAGCGTTGGCAGCGTCTTGTTTTCGACGACCCGGAGCAAGCCACTTACCAACGGATGAACGGTGAACTGGTGCCGGCGTACGCCGACTTCCGCCGGAACGGACAGCTGGAACTCGCCACGATCGACGGAAAGGCCGGTCCACAGCCACCATTCGCGACGCTGACCAGCGAGCGACCCGCCCCGGACCGGCTGTTGTTGCGCGGGAGGCTGCATGACCAGACGGTGGTGATCACCTTGGAACGCATGGACCTGAACAGCTTCACCTTGCGCAGCCGCGAATTCCACTGGGTGCAGGACTACCCGTACTTCCGCTAGCCGAGTACGAAGCACGCAGTCTTCAGCGAAGACGCCCCAGCCAGGGTATGAACCGTCCGGTGCGCGCTGCGTAGGCGGCGTAGTCCTTGCCGAGGACCCGCAGCAGATACGGTTCCTCGACCAGGCGAACCTGAACCTGCAGGCTTCCCAAGATGATTACCAGTGCAGCCAAGGCCACAGGATTGGGCGTCAGGAGTGCCAGGCCGACAAAGGTGGTCACAACACCGGTAAGCGCCGGATTGCGTACCCAGCGAAACGGGCCGTCGGTGACCAGCGTCGTCTGCGCGTGCGGATTCACGTCGGCACGCCACGCGGTGCCCATCGCGGATTGGGCCGCCGCGGTGAGGCTCGTGCCCAGGACCACGAGTCCCGCGCCTGCGCCACCGACCGCGGTCCGATCGAGCGCCGAAAACGGTTGCAGCCCAAGTAGGTCTGCGATCGGTGCGGCGACCAACGTCAGAAACCCGACGATGCCGGCGACCTTCGCCCACCATTGCGTGGTACCCGGTGGGTCACGGAACTGGATCTCGGCCCCGCTGGCCCGGCGGATCTGCACCGCGCCGCGTAGCCAGACGACCATCGCCAGCCAGACACCGATCAGGACCAAACTCGTTACAGCCATCCGAAATTCCCCCATCGAGATCGTGCGGGCGCGGTCTCGGCGCAGTGCTGGAAAGCCACCGCCGCATCGGCTATGTGGGCAACCGTTGGGCTGCAACGACATCGATCGGACACGTTCATCCCCCTGTTCTTCGGCTGGCCGCTGAGCGATCCAGCGTAAGTACAATATCCTGACCGCTACCGGCACGGGGTGGCGTCGGCCACGATGCGGTACTCGATGCCGCTCGGCCGCATTCGGACATTGGTGATCCGAGTCGGGTCACCGGTCGGCGTTTCCCGGTCGCCGATCAGGAAGCGGCCCGCGGATTGCCCGATGATCCAGATCGGTTGCTCGCGACCGTTGTCGATGAGGCAGGCGGCGTACCGGGTGCCGCCCGCTGTGACGGATTGCTGCTGCACTATCAGCTCCGCCGGTCTGCCCGCTTCGACCATGGCGCTCAACATTCCGACGGTCGCGCACATGAGTAGCAACAGCGCGAAGGCCGATCGCCATACCGGGGTGATCCGTGGCGAGAACAGCCAGTAGATCGCGATCAACGCCCCCGACCCGAGCGCGGCCATGATGAACCCGCGCGCGTTGACAATGACATCGTGCCAACCGATTTCGAAGGCGAACGCCGGATAGCCGAGCGGTTGGTAGAAGAAATAAGACGGCAAGCGCACCATGGCCCCGCCGACTCCCGCCAGCAGCACCGAGGCGGCCGTCCGCCGGACGATGAGTCGAGAGCCCGAACGTTGACGTGGCCGCACGGCATCGATCACCAGAATCCAGGCCAGCAGTAACCCGACGGTCAGCAGTGTCGCGGCGATCAACCGCGAGTTGAACCAGATCGTCTGCACCGAAAGGAAAAGCAGCGCTCCCGCGCCCGCCATCGCGATCATCCGCAGCACGAGAGTGCCTGCCGTCCAGCACATTCGGATGGCATGATGGCGTTCCGCGCCGATCAAACGCGCCACATCGGTTCGGTTGGCGTTCGCCCAGCGCTCCGCTTGCCAACGCGAATAGCCCTGGGGCAGTGCGGCATCCGCTCGATGCACAGCTACCCTGGTGAACAGGTTCAATGCGCCGAGAACGAGCAGCAGCACAGTCGAGATGCCGATGAGACCCAAGGCCGGCTCCGGGCCGGTCGGCCGGTCGGGGAACCGGTCGGCTACGGCCACCCCGGCGGCCACACCGAGACCGCCGCTGGCGGCGAGTAGCCCGAATCGAACCCAGATAAAGCGTGCCGAGTCATCGGCGATGACGCGAATAGCCAGCTGTCGGAACCATAGTGGTGTTGCACGCCGGAATATCCGAGCGATGAATCTGGCGCTCTTTTCCAGACAGTCGTACCAGAAAGCCGGTATCCGAATCAGTCGCGCCAGCAGGGTGCTCGGCGGACGAGCAGGTGGCGGCTGTTGCTGCTGGACGAGAGGAATTGGGGCAACCGAGATCTCGGCGAGTGCGTCGACCCGCTTGCCATCGTGCTCGAGCGGTGCGGGCCGATGGGTGAAACGTAGGCCCGCATAACGGATGCGCTCCAGCGAGGCCTTGTCGATGGCGGCCCGGGAATGCGTATCGACGATATGCGTGTGGACGTGGCGCACCACTTCCTCGATCGTGCTGCTGGACAACGAACCTCGAATATCCCGTACGTAGGTGTCGCTGTCCGCATGCGCCACCGCCGACCAGCCGCCCGCGACGAGCGCATCGCGCGCCCGCCGGCGGTCGTCGGCGGAACCGGAAATATCGACTCGGCATCGGACCCGCGCCAGGAATACCCCGATCAGGTACTGACCGCGATAGGACGAAAAATTCCGAATCGCATTGACGCCCAACACTTGCCCCTATTGCTCGCTCAATTCGACGAGTTGACCGCAGGATACCGCTGCCGGGTCGCGCCTCCGGTGCTGGTTGGATGCCCAATCCGTACCGGTCGCACTACGATTCGAACGGCCCCGCCGATAAAAGCGAGATCCCGACCGGTCGGAACGTGAAAAATCGACTTGATTATCCATCCGAGATTACGTCGCATGGGTTTTCGGGCATCGGGTATCCGCCGGGCATATCCCCACCCTAGAAAGGTGTTTTCAATGGCTAACCGGCTTACTCGCTTCGCGTTATCCATGGTTGTCGCCGGGGCGGCAGCTGTTGCGGCGACCGGGCAGGCGGCGGCAGCGCCCGCCAGCGTGTCGATCAACGGCAACATGCAAGTGCTGGGCATGAATGTCCTGCATATCGAGGCGCAGGGGCAGGGGGACGGACCCGCGACCGGAACCTACATGGCCGTTGGTCAACTCGGGAATATGCCGCTGCCGGTGAAGGTCACCGGCCCGGTCACGTGCCTGACAGTCGTCGGCAATACCGTGTCACTGGTCTATCCGATCAGCACGGCCCAACCCGTGATGGTGTTCGCGCCCGACGCGATGGCCATCCAGATCACCGTCACCAAAGGTCAAGGCGGTCAGCCGAACATGATTGGTTACGGCCTGCCGATGCCGACGAACATGCTCCGAACCTGCAACCCGGGTCCCGCCCCGATGGTCTTCGACGGCACGATCGATATCCGCTAACCCGAATTGCTCTGCACCTGACCGTGTCTCGACGCGACAGTGGCGCGCGTCGGGATACGGTCCTTCGCGATATCCGGGCGCCGTCAGCGGAATGCGTTGCGGTAGGCGCGCGGCGCGGTGCCGACTTCGCGGGTGAAGTGGCGGCGCAAGGTCACCGCGGTGCCGAAACCGGCGGCCTCGGCGACCTGGTCGATGGGCAACTCGGTGGTTTCCAGTAATTGCCGGGCCCGGTCGAGGCGGGCGTGCAGCAGCCAGTGCTGGGCGGTGGTGCCGAGTTGGTCGTGGAAGTGTCTTTGCAAGCTGCGCAACGACATTCCGGCCGCGCGCGCGATCTCGCTTTGTGTCAGCGGGCGTTCGAGATTGTGCTCGATCCACGCCAGCACCGGTTGCAGCGCCGACCGATCGGTGGGCGGCGGGGTGCGCGGGATGAACTGGGCTTGGCCGCCGGCGCGCTGCAAAGGCATCACCAGGTATCGGGCGGCGTCGGCGGCGATCTCGGCACCGTAGTCGTTGCGAACCATGTGCAGGCACATATCCATTACCGCGGCCGACCCGGCGGAGGTGAGCACCGACCCGTTGTCGACGAACAGCACCGTGGGGTCGACCTCGATATCCGGATAGCGTTCGGCGAGCTCGGTGCAGGCCAGCCAGTGGGTCGTCGCCCGCTGCCCGGCCAGCAACCCGGTGGCGGCCAGCGTGAATGCGCCGGTGCACAACGAGGCGATCCGCGCGCCGCGCTGGGCGGCTCGACGCACGCGATCGAGCACCCACTGTTCGGTGTCGTACGGCGGTTGCCCGCCCGGAATCAGCACCGTATCCGCTTCGTGGAGTGCGGCAGACGGCCATGACGGGCGCAGACCGAAACCCAGCTGGCCGCGAGCCATGGCCGTCGTCTCGCCGTCTCCGCAGACGCGGACTTCGTAGAGCTTGGTGCCGTCGGCCCGTCGAGCTACCGCGAAAACCTGGAGGGCGAGCACCAGGTCGAACACCTCCACGCGATCCGGCAGCGTGGCCGCCACGACATGCATCTCGCCATCGTATGGCCAGGTATCCGCAGCGACAGCAAACGCGCCGCGCCATTGGCACGAACTGATCGGATAGTGGCGCTCGCTGATCTGGAAACGCGATCATGGTCGGCCGACCATGGATCAGGCAAATGTTCAGCAAATCCGCGATGACCGCTCCTGACCGCTAGTCGAAGGAGAATTCCATGCGTAAAACGATCCTCGTTTCGGCCGCTTTCGCCACCGTGATCAGCGGATACACCCTGGTGTCGGCCAGCGCCGCAAGTGCGGCAGACCGAGCAGCATCCTGCGCCGAAATAGTAAAGATCTCCACAAAGTTCAACAGCGATATCGATGCCCTGAACGGCGACGATCCGCAATACACCGCCAAACTGAAAACGGTCTACAAGGGCACGAGCGCCTCCTTCACCGACGTGGCGGCCAAATCTGACGACGGCGAACTGAAGCGCACCATCAACACAGCCGCCGACCAGATGAACCGGCTCAGTTCGGAATCCGACGAGGTTTTCCTCAAAACCCCGCAGGACAAGAACTCCGAATTCATGCAGGCCCTCGTCAAGCTCGACAACGCCTGCCCGACCGCCTGACCACCGCGCAAGCGTCAGGGTTCGGCCGACGGCACCGGTACGCCGGAGCGGGAATGCGGCGGCTGTTGATACTTCGGGAAACCGTCGGCAAACATTCGGTCGCTTCGTTATGCTCGATTCCGCTGTGACCTGTCTCGCTCCCTAGTGGAAGGCGATCGGAATCATGAGCAATAACGCTATGAGTGATGCCGCTTCGAGCAGGATCCGTATGCGATTCGACCTGCTGGATGCGAACGGGAACGGCGTGCTGGAGGAGGAAGATTTCCAGCTGCTGGCCGAACGTATCATCACCGGTCTCGGTGAACCGCCCACCTCGGCGAAGGCGCGGGCACTGGTGGCTTCGCATCAAGGGTATTGGCAAGGTTTGTCGGCCCACGCCGATACCAACGGCGATGGCGTGGTGAGCATCGAGGAGTACTTCGCCGCGGTCACCGATCCGTCCGTGAACACGGCGTACCTTCGTCCGTATGCGGAGGCGGTCGTCGCGATGTGCGACCGCAATGACGACGGCATGATCGACCGTGCCGAGTACACCGATTACATGCGGCTGGTCGGGTTCGACGCAGACAGAGCCGCCGCGATGTTCGCGAAGCTCGACACCGCGGGGCTCGGCGAAATCCCCGCGACGGAGTGGGTCGAGGTGATCTGCAGGTACTACACCAGCTCCGCACAGGACTCGGTGGCCGACCTGCTTACCCACGCTTGAACACCCCGGTCGCTGTAGCCACCGCGACCACGACGGGGCCGTTCGACGTACACGGCTTCGGCGCGATCGTGTTCGCGGTGGGCAATGCGTTCCAGTCCGCACATTTCTTCGCCAGTGCCTTCGGGATGTCGCCGGTGGCGTATCGAGGGCCGGAGACGGGGTGTCTGGACGAGTGCTCGTATGTACTGCGTTCCGGCACAGCTTGTTTCGTGGTTACCGGCGCGGCCCGAGCGGGCACGGAACTGGGTGAGTTCGTTCATCGGCATGGCGACGGGGTGGTCGACGTCGGTCTGGAGGTGTCCGATGTCGGCGCCGCCTACGACCACGCGCTGGCCCAGGGCGCGCGCGGGCTGGCCGAGCCGCACCAGATCGGCGATGCGGATGGGACTGCGATGCTCGCGTCGATCGCGGCATACGGGCAGGTCCGGCATACCTTCGTCGACCGGTCCCGCTATCGAGGCGTGCATCTCCCTGGCTACGCGGCGGCGACATTCGCGATGTCCGGTGCTGCGGTCCCTTATTTTCATGCGGTCGATCACTGTGTGGCCGCCGTGGAGGCAGGCCGTATGGACGAATGGGTGGACTTCTACCAGCGGGTCCTCGGCTTCGCCACCATGGCGGAGTTCGTCGACGGGGAGATCTCCACGAAATATTCGGCGCTGCGCTCCCGAGTCGTCGCCGACCCGCGGCGGCAGGTGAAATTCCCGGTGGTCGAACCGGCGGAATCCGCCCGCAACAGTCAGGTCGATGAGTTCCTTCAGTTCTACGGTTGCCCCGGAGTGCAACACGTCGCGCTGGCCACCGACGACATCCTGGCGGCCATCGACGGCATGCGCGCGGGCGGTGTGGAGTTCCTGCCGACACCGGACACCTACTACGACGACCCGGAACTGCTCGACCGCTTGGGCCCCATCACCACGCCGGTCACCGAACTCGCCCGGTGCGGCGCGTTGGTGGACCGCGACGAACACGGCCACCTCCTGCAGATCCTTACCCGCCCGCCACAGGACCGGCCGACCGGGTTCTTCGAACTCATCGAGCGGCACGGCTCGCAGGGTTTCGGCGTCGGCAATTTCGCCGCGCTGTTCCAGGCGATCGAACGCGAACAGGACCGCCGCGGAAATCTGTGAACCCGGCGTCAGGGCTCGACGAGCGGGATCACCTCGGGCTGGAATCCCGGAGCGGTCGGCTCACGAACGTCTCGTGCATCGGTAGCTATCGCGTAGCGAGTCGAATCCCGTAACCGGGGTATTCGCCTGATATGACACATTTCAGGCGCTGGGGAGCTGTCTATGTGCTGCTCATGTTGTTTCTCGGATCGTGGGCCGCCCAGTTCTTCACTCAACTCATCGAATATCGCAACGCGCAGCACGACCATGGGCAACCTTTCGAGTGGTCCGGCTACTGGCCGGACTTCCTCGCCAGTACCTTCGAGAACTGGCAGAGCGAATGGCTGCAGCTCGTCTTCCAGGCGATCCTGCTGCTGGGTGCCAAGCACTGGATCTTCCGGGTCGACGCGGAGAACACCGAACGCATCGAAGCCAAGATCGATGATCTGCGGGCGTACCTGGTTCCGTTGGAGCGGCAGCGGCCGGTTCCGCACGATTGACGGCTCGCGCCGGTGGTAAGGCCTGTCGTCGCAGGAGACGGGCGCGCTCCTGTTATGTGTCGAGTACCTTGCCCGGGTTGAGCAGGTTATCGGGGTCGAGGGTGCGTTTGATGGCGATCATGAGGTCGACGGCGGCGCCGTGTTCTTCGCGCAGGTACTTCTTCTTGGTGAGGCCGATGCCGTGTTCGCCGGTCGCGGTGCCGCCTACCGACAGGGTGTGGTGGACCAGGGTGTCGGAGAACTGCTGTACCGCATCATGATTCAGGTCGGTGTAGGGGACGATGGTGTGCACGTTGCCGTCGCCGATGTGTCCGGCGACGCTGACCGTCAGGCCGAGTTCATCGCCGAGCCGGGTGGCAGTGTCGACCGCCGCGGCGATCTGCGAGTAGGGGACGGCGGTGTCGGTCACCATGAAACGGCTGCCGGGGTGGCGCGCCTTGAGCGCGAAGAAGAGGTTGTGCCGGTCTTCCCAGAGTGCGTGCCGTTCGGTGTGGGAGCGTGCGGCAGTGAAGTCGATGGCTTTGTGCGCCTTGACGATCCGCTGGATCTCTTGCTCTTCGGCAATGGCCGCGGGTTCGGACGACGATTCGACATCGATGAACAGCGCCGGTGTCTCGGCGTAGTGGTCGGCGCCATGAAACGCGTTGAGCGCGGCCATGCCGGGGGCATCGACGAGTTCGAGTCTGCTCACCGGCAGTGCGGCACCGAGCATCTCGACGGCCGCGTCGACCGCCGCAGCCACGGTGGGGAACGAAACGCGCAGCGAGCGTAGGCATTCCGGGATCGGATGCAGCCGGACCGTGAGTTCGGTGATGATGCCGAGCGTTCCGGCCGAGCCGATCAGCAGATCCTTCAGGTCGTAGCCGCTCGACGATTTGCGAACCGCGCGACCGAGCCGCACCACCGAGCCGTCGGCGAGTACCGCCTGCGACGCAAGGACATTCGCGTGCATGCCACCGTAGCGGACAGTGGTGGTACCGCTGGCATTGGTCGCCGCCATGCCACCTAGCGAAGCGTCGGCCCCCGGGTCCACCGTGAACTGCAACCCCGACTCCACCGTGGCCGCGTTCAGTTGGGTGCGCGTGACCCCCGGTTGCACCGTCGCGGTGAAGTCGGTGGGGGAGACGTCCAGGATCGAATTCGACTGCGACAGGTCGACGATGAGCTCGTTTCCCTGCGCGAGCAGGTGACCTTCCAGACTGGTTCCGGCGCCCCGGCAGATGAGCGGTGTCCCCGTGGCGCGCGCCCATCGGACCGTCGCGGCCACCTCGTCGACATCGGCCGGGTATACGACGCCGCGCGGTCGTTGCCCGGCCCGGCCGGTCTCATCGATCGTGTACTGGTCGAGAATCCCTGGGCGAGTGTCGATCTCAAGGGGCGGGCCGTCGAACGCGGTGGTCATCGCGGAACCGATATCGTGCGCACCATGCTCCTCCATCCGGGTCGCCCTCGCTCGACCCCGTGTTCGCATGGTAGATCCCGCGCGTCGGCCACCGCTGGCGATCGGCGTCGCGGAACCGAACCGCTGTGTCGATGGAGGCGAGCTCGATGGGGCCCGTCAGAGGTGATCGGCTGATATCAGGGCACGTCCAGCACAGTCGCGGGGACACCGTAGGGCAGGAACCGGACGCGACGGTTTTCGTCGGTATTGTCGCGATGCGCCCGCAAGGCCTCGAGCTCGCTCGGGAACACCTGCTCGACCCTGGCCTCGCCGGCGTCGTCGACGCGGTAGATGACCCACACCCCGCTGCCGGTCTCGCCGGTGGTCTCGTCCTCCGGCTTCGGCGGCCGCGCGCGCTCCGGCTGCACGAACTGACCGAACAGCGACGCCAGCGTATTCACGCCGGTGCGGTCGACTTTGCCGAGGAAGTCCCGGATTTCGATCCCCGCCTCCCGCAACGCGCGTTCGAGGTCTTCCGGACCGATCCCAAAAGGTCTGTCAGGTGCCATCACATTGCTCCTCGAGACGGATTCGTCGCTTCGCCTTCAGTGTCCTCGCGTAGCCGCGATTTCGCCACGACGGGATTGTCCCAGCATTACCCCCGGATGAGCTGATCGCCCCGATGCGCTCGTGCGTCGACCGGTTCTTCGGCACCTCGCGCACTCCGGGACAGGCGGTCGCCGGCTATCGCGAGATGGACGGACTGGTCGGCGACCTCGTCTCCTACCGCAGGGACCGGCCCCGGCGACCAGCGTGAGTCGCGTCGATGGAATAGGGCTCGATTCACGTCCGGCCAATTCTCGGAGCCACCGATGTGCGGTTTTGATAAAAGTGCATGAAGGAATGTTCGACCCTTTGTGTTTCTGCACATATGCGCGCTCGGTAATGAGAATGCCGACTTACCGCCATTGAGCTCCGCTTCAATCGGGCGGCGCCGCCGGAGTGGACGCTTGACCAATTCGCCGAGAGATATAAATGGCTGCGGCCGGTTGGCTTGCGCGGCAACGGAAACCGGGCACGGAGCGGCGTAAGCCTGACCTCGCAAATCGGCCGGCGGGCAGGTGATATCTAAATAGATCCGACGATTCGGCATCGGGGTCGAACGGTGATCCAGGCAACAGTAGAATTTAGTGTTACCCGAGGTTTGACTAACAGTCATCTCCAGTAGATACTGCTTGCGCAAGCCGGAGTAACAACTCGACGGCGGCTCCGTCGAGGACTCGCTATTCGAATTCATAGGATGAACGGCGCGCAAAAGAATTCGAATGGACCGTGGCTGTGGATTGCCGATGGCTCGACACGAAGGTTGCCGATGTCTGAAAACCCTATACTCAGTTCCACCGCGATCACGCTGCGACAGTTCGACTACTTCGTGCACGCGGTGGAACTGGGTTCGCTGTCCGCGGCGGCGCGGCGGTTCGGCATCACGCCGTCCGCGATGTCGCAGCAGATCGATGTGCTGGAAACCTCGTTGGGCCGCAACGTGTTCGATCCACAGTCGCGCCGATCCAGGCTCACCGATTTCGGCAGGGCGTTCTTCGTCCAGGCCTCCAAAGTCGTCGAATCCGCCCGGCAGGCGATGGCCATGGGGGAATCGTTCGGCGACGGTGTGATGACCGTCGGCACCACGCCGACGATCGCGCAGAAGCTGTTGCCGCCGCTGGTCTACCGGATGCGCCACGAACGCAATCTCGACAGCGTCGAGGTCAGGGCGTTCACCGACCTCCGTGAGCTCGACGCGACGTTGGAAGACGGCGGCCTCGATCTCGCCGTCGGACCACTCGGGCAGGCGGGCTCGCGCCTCGTGCACTGCTTCGGCGAGGAAGAGCTCGTCGTGGTGTGCCACCCCAGCCAGCGCGGTAGCTTCGACGGCTCGTGGAAACAACTGGTCGAGGCGCCGTGGATTCGCTGCGGCGCGAACTCCGATCTCACCGACACGCTACTGCGCGAGGGGGCCCGCGCGGGTGTACCGATCCGATTCGCGGTCCGCGCACCCGATGTGTCCACCGCGCTGAGCATGGTGGAGTACGGCGTCGGCATCGCACTGGTGCCGAGGATGGCGCTGCACGGTTCGGCCAGACTGCTGTCGGTCATCCGGTTGTCCCGTCCGGTCCGGCGCGAATTGGCGGTTCACGCACGAGACAAGTCACCTCAGGTCGTGAAATTCCTGGAGGTCATCAGCGACCCGGAACTCATCCGAAAGTTCGGCGTCGCAGGTTTATTGGCGACCCGGACTTCCGATCATCAAGCGCCGCAACACCGGCCGACCATGCCGATCGGTCCGCTGCTCACCTGACGTACGGACGCTCTTCTGCTGCGGGAGAAGAACTTTCGCAGTGCGCGAGACGTCGATTCTGGCACGGGGGTGTGCTTCCGGCTGGTAGTTTCAGGCTACGGTGGGGGGAGGCGCAGATGAGTGCAGAGCTCGTGGTCCAGACGCTGGAGCACGCGAACCCGGAAAGCGCACAGACCGACCGTGCTCGCCGCCGCGTCCGAACGACGCTCAGGGCGTTGGCAGCGATCGTCGCGGTGACGGTGATCTCCGGGTGCGGTCTCACGGTGCAGAAGCTGCCGTTGCCCATGCCGGGTATGTCCGGCGAAACCTACACGGTGCACGCGATATTCGAGGACGCGCTGAGCCTGGCGGATCAGGCGAAGGTGCGGATCGGCGGCTCGAATGTCGGTGTGGTCACCAAGATCAGTACGAAGAACTTCCGGGCGATCGTGGACCTGACCATCAGCACGGACGTCGATCTGCCCGAGGGCAGCACGGCCGAACTGCGCCAGGACACCCCGCTCGGCGAGATGTTCGTCGCGGTGTCCACGCCGACCACCAGGCCGGGTGCGCCGATGCTCCGCGACGGCGCCACCCTCGGCCTCGACAAGACGTCCTCGGCCGCGTCCGCCGAACAGCTGCTGATCTCGATCTCCTTGCTGTTCAACGGCGGTGGTGTGGCCGCACTCGCCGAGCTGGCCTCGGAGCTGGATGCGGTCGTGGGCGGCCGTGGCGGCCAGTTGTCCCACCTGATCACCGAAATGACCGGTGTGGTCCGCAGTTTGAACGACAACAGCGCCCGAGTGGACGCGGTGCTCGCCGAGTTCGGCACGCTGGCAGGCAGCATCGAGGTCCGGCACGCCGAACTGGGCCGGGTGGCGGGCGCGCTGCCCGAGATGCTCGGCACGCTCGCCGAAAACAACAGAGCCATCGGCGATTTGCTGACGAAGGTATCGGTGACCAGCGCGGCGCTCGGCGATTACGCCGATACCACCGGCCGGCACCTCGCCGACCTACTCGACAACACCCGCCGGTTGATGGGCGAGCTGGCCGCGGCCGGTGACGATCTCGGTACGATGCTCGACCTCATGCACACGCTGCGCCTCAGGCTCGATACGGCTGTCCGCGGCAAGAGTATCGGCATCTTCTTCACCGTGACCGCGCTGGACGTCAGCGTGCTGACCGATCCCCATGGTCAATTGCTACCGGATGCGCAGGACTTCGTCGGCAGCCTGATCCAGGTGCTGCAACTCGTGCAGTCCCGGGTGCAGGGCGGCCACCGATGATCAGTGCGGGGACGTCCTAGCCTCGTCCTTGCCAGCCCGCCGGGTCGACACCACCGGGGATGGGCTCGACCGGCTCGTAAGGCGCGCGGGTGAACACGTAGCTCACGAGCTCCAGCCGCTGTGCCACGCCGTCGGGGCCACGCACCACCTCCATGCGTTCACCGGCGTAGTACCCGTCGAGTCCGGTCCAGGAGCCGTCGGCCCCGGGCCGGAACCGCGACTCCCGCCCGCCGTGCGCGAGGGCTTCGAGTGACAGCAGACCATCGGCCCGCAGGTGCAGCGCGATCGAGGCGCTGCCCCAGTACCAGGTTCCGGTGAGCGCCAGCAGTTTCGGGTCCACCTCGGGCGCGGGCAACCACTCTTCGGGCAGGTTCGGTTCGTGCTCGGCCAGGATGTCCAGCATCGCACCGGCCAGCTTGCCGCGGATGCCGCCGTAGGTGGTGTTGGACAGGAACAGCACACCGGTGCGGTCCTTCGGGTCGGCCCAGGCCTCGGCGATGAAGCCGGGCATGGCCCCGGTGTGCCCGGCCAGCCGACGGCCGTCGCGGCGTTGCAACTGCAGGCCGAGCCCGTAGCCTGCGTCCCACCGGTCGCCGTCCGTGACGATGGCGGGCTCGCGCATCTCCGCCAGCGTGTCGGCGGCGAGCACCTCGCCGGTGTCGCCGCCGAGGAACGCCGCCCAGCGGGCCAGGTCGGACACCGTGGACCACAGCTGACCCGCCGCGCCCATCGCCCCGTGGTCGTGCGCAGGCTCCGGCAGCACGACGTCGGCCCAGGGATGCACCGCCCAGCCGGTGGCGTGCGGGGCGGCGGGCGACACGGTGGTGCGGCCCATACCCAGCGGGACGAGCACCTCGGCGCGCAAAGCCTCGAACCAGCTCCGGCCGCGCAGCTGGGCGACCAACTCGCCGAGCGCGGCGAAACCGACATTGGAATAGTGGAATCGGCGGCCCGCCCGATGCAGCAGTGCCTTGCTGCCGGGGTCGCCGTTCATGCTGTCGGCGAGATCGGCCCAATCCCCGCCCTCGGTGCGCTCCCACCACTCGCCGGGGGACTCCGCGCGCAGGCCCGCGGTGTGCGAGAGCAGTTGGGCGACAGTGCGATCCCCGAGCGGCGCGCCGGGCACGTGCTTGGTCAGTGGGTCGGCCAGATCGAGCTTGCCCTCGTCGCGCAACCGCAGCACCATGGTGGCCACCATCGACTTGGTGATCGAGCCGATGCGGTACTGCGTATCGGTGGTCGGGCGACCTCCGTCGACCCGGCCCCTTGCCCCCGACCACACCAGCTCGCCGTCGCGCACCACGGCGGCGATCAGCGACGGCACCCGGTACTCCGCTTGCTCGACGGCGACCCGGTGCAACAACGCTCGCTCGGTCGATGGCAACAGCATCCTGCGACTTCCCTTCACTAGGACGGATCGGCGTTTCCCGGGACCGGCAGCGCACCGTCGGCCGCCGACCTGTTCCGCTGGGTCAGCCAAACATGTTCGAGCACGCCCAGTTCGGTGCGGGGTGGTTCGTGGTAGCACCATTCGCGGCCGATGCGGTGCCAGTTGCCGCTGGCGCGGAGCTTGCCGAGCAGGGCGAGGGTGCCGTATTCCACCCGGCGCGCGAAAGCGTGTTCGGCGGGCGCGTACTCGCGCCGCCAGCGGTCGAAGTAGCCGCGGCGCGGGTCGACGAAGGCGAGCACGGCGTGCGCGGCGGCATCCTCGGCGACCCGGATCTCGGCGTCGGTGAGCAGCCAGCCGGAGACCTCGTGCACCAGGCGCAGGCAGTCGTCCGCGCTGGCCAGCGAATCCTGCTCCAGTACACCGTATTCCACCAGCAACGCGCGCAGGTCGGCGCCGCGGTACTCGGCCGCGGCCCGTACGCAGTCCAATTCGAACTCGACTGCGGCCTCGTCCATGTGCTTGAACAGGCCGAAGTCGAGGAAGGCGACCTTGCCGTCGGCGGCGAGCAGGATGTTGCCCGGGTGCGGATCGCCGGAGAAGCAGTGTTCCCGCGCCATGGTGCCCAGGTAGAAGCGGTGCAGGATCTCGCCGACGCGGTCACGCTCCGGATCGGGCAGTGCGACGATCTCGGCGAAACTCCGTCCCTCGACCAGTTCGGTGACGAGCACCCGTGCCGTGCACAGCTCGGTCACCACCTCGGGGATGCGGATGAACGGATGGTCACGGTAGATGTCCGCGACGAGCCGGTGGTGCTCGGCTTCGGCGCGATAGTCGGTCTCGTCGGCGAAATGCGTGGTGAGCTCGCGGAACAGCGCGTGGTCGGCGACCGCGGGCGCGACCGTGCGTAGCATCCGCATGACCAGGCTCAGGTTCTTCAGATCGGCTCGGACCGCGACGTCGATGCCGGGGTACTGCACCTTGACCGCCACCGCGCGGCCGTCGGTGAGCCGCGCGCGGTAGACCTGGCCGATCGAGGCCGCGCCGATCGGCTCGGACTCGAACTCGGCGAACACCTCACCGATCGGGCGGGCGTAGTCGGTCTCGATGACCGTGCGCATCCGCGCGAACGGCAGCTGCGGAGCCTGGTCGTAGAGGGCGGCGAGCTTGCGCTGGAATCGCTCGCGCTGGGCAGCGGGCAGGGTCTCGATGCCGAACGCGGCCAGCAGATCGAACATCGACAGCAGCTGGCCTGCCTTCATGGCCAGTCCCTTCATGCTGCCCAGCACGGTGACGATGTCCTCGGCCGCGTCGGCGAGCGCGCGTTCGGTGCGGGCGATCCGCTCCGCATCGGTACCACCGACCATCGACAGCTTGACGCCGGCGCCGCGAACCGCCTGTCCGGCAACGAGTTTGCCGAACACGGCGCCGCGCCGCACCCGTGAGGTGGGTATCTGCTCCGCCATCGAACGCCCTTCCGCAGGGATCGGCCGAGATTAGCAGACGCCTGCGTCGATTAATTCGCCGCTGGCTCGGCGCCGCGCAGGCCGGGGGTGAGCACGGCCAGCACGGTGTCGGTGTACCTGCGCCGGTCGAGCTCGCCGCCACCTTGCAAGGTGCGCATCACCGGGGGAATGGTCAGCGCCATCAGCATCCACGCGACATCGGTGGTGTTCACATCGGCGCGCAGGACACCGGCGTCGACGGCGCGGGACAGGAAGCGCTCGACCGCGGCCGCGAGGATGCCGCCGAGCCCGATCAGCCGGGTGTTGAGTTCGTCGTCGATGCCGGGCAGTTCGAACAGCATGGCCTGCATCAGGGCCGGGTCGGACTCGGCGATCCGGCACATCCGGTCCACCGCGCCGGACCAGGTCTGGACCAGCCGGTCGACGGTCATCTCGGACTCGATCGAGGCGGGCTCGAACACGTCGTCCGCGACCTCGGTGAGGATCCGATCGAGGCCGTAGTCGACCACCTCGTCGAGGATCGCCCGCTTGCTGTCGAAGTAGCGGTAGAAGGTGCCGTAGCCGATGCCGACCGCCGCGGTGATGTCCGCGGTCGACGCCGCGGCGTAGCCCTTCGTGGTGAACACCTGGTAGGCGGCGGCGATCAGCTCGCGCCTGCGTCGCTCGGTGTTCTGTTCGTCGCGCGGCCTGCCCGGCCCGCGGCCGCGCTTGGCTGCTTCGGTCATCCAGCACATCGTATGCCCTGGCGGCGGACCCGCTCTTGCGCTTCTGTCTGAGACAGTTTACTTTTAGTGACATCAGCGTCAATTAATTGATCGCTGCTCGCTCAGCTGTTCCGGCAGAGGACGACACAGGAGTCGCGGCATGATTCATTTCCCCTTGTTCGCCAGTGCACGACCAGGTTGTCGATCATGACCGTAACGGTGGTGACCGGGGCCGGTAGCGGGATCGGCCGGGCCACCGCCCTGCGGTTCGCGAAGCGCGGCGCGACGGTGATCGTCGCCGACATCGACGAACACGGTGGTAAGGAAACGGCCGGGCTGGTCCGCGCGGCGGGCGGGCAGGGGGAGTACTACCCGCTCGATGTCGCCGACGCCGCCGACCTCGCGGTGTTCGCCGCGCAGGTGTCGCAGACACACGGCGTCCCGGATGTGGTGGTCAACAACGCAGGCATCTTGATCTCGGGCGGCTTCCTCGAACAGACCGGCGATGACTGGCGGCGCATGATCGCCGTCAACATGATGGGCCCGCTGCTGGGGTCGCGGCTGTTCGTGCAGCAGATGGCCGAGGCGGGCAAGCGCGGCGCCATCGTCAACATCTGCTCGGTCGGCGCCTTCCTGCCCACACCGCTCGCGCCGTCGTACGTGACCGCGAAAGCCGGTGCGTGGCTGGGCACGCAGGCGCTGCGCGCCGAATTCGCCGGTCGCGGTATCCGAGTGAGTGCGGTGTGTCCAGGGCTGATCGATACGCACCTGTCCGCCAACGGAACCCGGGCGGGCACGGACGAGCAGCACGGCGCCGAGTGGGCCGCGAAACTCGCGCGCGGGCAGCGGATCTTCGGCCGCTCCCCGGACCGGGTCGCCGCGGCGGTCGAGCGGGCGGTGCGCTGGAACCTCGCCACCGTGCCGGTAGGCCTCGAAGCCTGGGCCGGTTGGTATCTGGCGCGCCTGTCGCCGGGGCTCATGCGCGGCATCGTCGGGCTGGCCCGGATGCCGTTGGCGGAGCGAGCGGTTCAGCTGTCGGATCGAGTGCTGGGTGGGCGGCGATGAGAACAGCGATCGTCACCGGCGGTGGCGCGGGCATCGGCCGTGAGACCGCGCTGCTGCTCGCGGACACCGGATATCGAGTGGTAGTGGCCGATATCGACGACCACACCGCGCAGTCGGTGGCCGACGAGATCGTCGCCGCCGGCGGGCGCGGACATCCTTACCGGCTGGATGTGGCGAGCGAGGCGCAATGGGACACGTGCGCCGAGTGGGTGCGCGGCGAGTTCGGACCGGCGCACGTCCTGGTGAACAACGCGGGAGTCATGGATACCGGCGGGTTCTACGAAACCAGTGCGGCACAGTGGCAGCGCACCGTCGACATCGATCTGATGAGCGTGATCTACGGGTCGCGGGTGTTCGCCCGGCAGATGATCGATGCCGGTATCGACGGGCACATCGTCAACGTGTCCTCCGGGGCGGCGTTCTTCCCGGCCAAGTACATCCCGGCCTACGCGGCGGCCAAGGCCGCGGTGCTGATGGCCAGCCAGGCGCTGCGGGTGGAGTTGCGGCCCAGGGGGATCGGCGTCACGGCCATCTGTCCCGGCGCCATCCGGACCGACCTGCTCGCGCACGGTGAGCGAGCGGGGCTCGACGCCGATCAGCAGGCAGCCTGGCGCGCGGACATCGGCCGGGTCCAGAGCCTGTCGTTTGCCGGGCCGGACAAGGTCGCGCGCGCCATCGAACGCGCGATCCGCCGGAACCGGGCGATCGTGCCGGTGAATCCCGAGGCCTGGCTCGGTTACGGACTGTTCCGCCTGTCGCCCGGCCTGATCCGCACGGTGGGCAGCATCGGGTCCTTCGATCTGGCCGACAAGCTGCTACCCCGCATTCAGCCGTTGCTGAACCGAATCACGAAGTGAGACAGCCATGAAAGAAACAGCACAGCCGCAGTACGAGGTCGCCGTCATCGGCGCGGGCCCGGGCGGCATCGCGGCCGGGGTGAAACTGCGCAAGGCGGGCATCGACGACTTCATCGTGCTGGAGCGCTCCGACGAGGTCGGTGGCAGCTGGCACGAGAACCATTATCCCGGTCTGGGCGTGGATATTCCGGCGCTGGCCTACCAGTACTCCTTCGCCCGTAAGGCGAACTGGAGCCGGGTGTTTCCGCTGGGTCCGGAGGTCAAGCAGTACCACGTCGACGTCGCGAACCGGTTCGGCGTGCGCGAGCGGGTGCGCTTCGGCGCCGAGGTCGATCGGGAAGAGTGGGACGACGACTCGGGCTACTGGAAGCTGCGCCTGACGGACGGGTCGGTGGTGACCGCGCGCTTCGTGATCAGCGCGGTCGGCGCCTTCGTCCGCCCCAAGGACGAGGTCGGCATCCCCGGTACCCGGTCGTTCAAGGGGAAGGTCCTGCGCCCCAGCGATTGGGATCACGACTACGACTTGTCCGGCAAGACGGTCGGCATCATCGGCACGGGCGCCAGTGCGGTGCAGATCATTCCGTCCATCGCGCCCGTGGTCGGGCAGCTGACCGTCTTCCAGCGCACGCCGGTGTGGTCGCTGCCCAAGCCGGACTTCCGGATTCCCGTTGCGCTGCAACGGATCCTGGGTGTGCCCGGACTCCAGCCGATGCTGCACGGCGGTGCGTTGGTGGTGGTCGATCTCGCGCTGCGCGCCATCGTCGGCCTGCCCGGCGGCGTGGTGCATCCGGTGATGGACCGCTTCGACGCCGTCTGCCAGGCGCTGTATCGGCGCTACCTGGCGCGCGTGATCACCGACCCGACCACGCGAGAGGCGCTGACCCCGAACTTCGGGCTGGTGGCCAAGCGCCCGACCCTGTCGAACAGTTATCTGCGGGCCTACAACCGGGACAATGTCGCGCTGGTGACCACGCCGATCGAGAAGATCACGCCGACCGGGGTCCGCACCGTCGACAAGGCGCTGCACCGGTTCGACGCGCTCATCCTGGCCACCGGCTACGAGGTGTTCTCCGACCCGGAGACCTATCGGCCGGGAACAGTGCTGGGCCGCAACGGTTTCGATTTGGCCAAGTTCTACAACGAAGAAGGCTTGCAGGCGTACCAGAGCGTCTCGGTGCACGGTCTGCCGAACCGGTGGACGCTGGTCGGCCCGTATTCGTGGACCGGCTCGGGTTGGCACGCCTTCGTGGAGATGACCGCCGATCACGCGGTGCGCGCCATCGGTGAGGCGCGTCGCCGCGGTGCGGTGTGGTGTGAGGTGCGCAAGGAAGCGGCCGACGCCTACCATCGCGAGATCCACCGCAGGGGCGAGTCGCTGCGCTACTACCTGGCCGACCTCAACGGTCATGTCCCTACCTACTACCGGAATTCGCAGGGCGACAGCACTTACGTCCGGCCCTCGGGGTTCTTCGAGGCGCGCCGGGGCAGTCGTCGATTCCCGCTCGACGACTACCGCTACCAGGTTCCCGCGCTGGCGGGAGCGTCGGCATGACCGCCGCGCCGCTCGCCCTGCCCACGACTCGCGACGGCGTGCACGTCGAGTTCGCCAGCCGGGCCAGCCTGCGGCTGCGTCTGGCGCACGCGCTGCTGCGCGGCACACTGCGGCCCGCCGTCGACATCCTCTGCGTTTTCGCTGAGTCGGCCGCGCTGCGCGGCACCCGCGCGTTCCGGATAGCCAATCTGGTCGACCTGCTGGCGATCCCGTTGCGGCCTGCTCGCGGCACCAAGCGCCGAGCCGTCCTGTTCCCGGATTTCCGTGCCGAATGGCTCTGGCACCGCGACCATCTCGGTCCCGACGACACCGAACAGGGTGCGGCGATCCTGTACTTCCACGGTGGCGGGTTCCTGGCCGGTGGCCTGCACAGCCATCGCAGACTGGCCGCTCGGATCGCCCGCTCGGCCGGCGTCGCACTGCTGAACGTGGACTATCGGCAGCTGCCCAAAGGGCATATCACCGACACCGTCGACGATGCGATCACCGCCTATCGTCACTTGTTGAACAGCGGGTTCGCCCCCGAACGTATTGTCTTCGCCGGGGATTCGGCAGGCGGCGGCATCGCCTTCGCCGCCGCACTCGCCACCCGGGCACTGGCGCTGCCCATGCCCGCGGCCATCGCGGCGATCGCGCCGTGGGCCGATCTCGACCCGGCCATCCGGCGGGGGCACCCGAACGATCGGCGCGACGCGCTGCTGTCGGCGCGGGCACTCGCCGTGCCTGCCTTGATCGGCTTCGCCCGCGAGGGCGTGCTCGACCCGGCCTGGTCGCCGGTGAACCACGACTTCGCCGGCCTGCCACCGACCTTGATCCAGGTGAGCAATATCGAAGTGCTGCTGCCGGATTCGGAGGCGCTCGCCCGTCGCTGCGCCCAAGCCGGTGTGCCGCACACCTTGCAGATCTGGGACAACGCCATCCATGTCTTCCACGCGGGCGCGGACCTGCTGCCGGACGCGCGCGCGGCCATCGCCGAGATCGGTGCGTTCCTGCGCCGCGTGCTCGACGCGTCGGCCGCGGGCGCGGCCACCGACCAGACCACCGCGGCATGACCCGCCGCACGACCACGGGTAGGTTCCCATGAGCTCCACCAGCATTCCCGAGCACGACGTGCTCGTGATCGGCGCGGGATTCGGCGGTATCGGCACCGGGGTGGCGCTGCGCCGCGCCGGTATCGAGAACTTCCTGATCATCGACAAGTGGCACCGCGTCGGCGGTACCTGGAACGCTAACACCTATCCCGGTGTGGCCGTCGATGTGCCGTCGCCGATCTACAACTTCTCCTTCCAGCAGCGCTCGCGCTGGTCCCGATTCTTCGCCCCCGGCAACGAGATCCAGCGTTATGCCGAGGAAGTGGTGGACCGGCAGGGTTTGCGCGGCAAGCTCCGGCTCGGCTGCGGTGCGGCCGAGGCACGGTTCGATGAGACGGCCGACCTGTGGCGGGTACGGACCACCGACGGCGCCGAGATCACCGCACGTTTCCTGGTCAGCGCGGTCGGCGCACTCGAACAGCCGAAACCGCCGGCGATTCCGGGCATTGCCGATTACACGGGCACTCTCATGCACACCGCGCGCTGGGATCACTCCTACGACCATCGCGGTAAACGTGTCGCGGTGATCGGCACCGGAGCTACTGCCTTGCAAGTGATTCCGCAGTTGGCCGCGCAGGCGGAGCAGCTGACCGTGTTCCAGCGCACCGCCATCTGGGTTGCCCCCAAGCCGGACTTCCCGTTGGGCAGGCTGAGCCACCGGGTACTCGACCTGCCGCCCGCGCAGCAGGCCGTCCGGTTGATCGGGAATGTCGCCGTCAACGCCTTTCTCGGTGTCGGGCTCGCGCTGTCGGACTATCCGCGCCTCACCTCCGCGGTGCTCGGCGCCGGCGAAGTGGCATTGAAGGCCTATCTGTTCACCCAGGTCCGCGATCGCACGCTGCGGCGCGCGCTCACGCCCACCTATCGGCTCGGCTGCAAGCGGCCGTCGATCTCCAACAACTACTTCAAGACCTATACCAAGCCGCACGTCGACCTGGTCACCACGGCGATCGAGCGGTTCACCGAGCGCGGCGTCGTCACTGAGGACGCCGTGCACCGCGAGTTCGATCTAGTGGTGACGGCCACCGGGTTCCAGGTGATGGACCGCGGCGCGACCCCGCCGTACCCCGTATATGGCTGCGGCGAAACCGAATTGGGCGAGTTCTGGGACACGAACAGGTATCAGGCCTACGAGGGCGTGTCCGTGCCCGGTTTCCCCAATATGTTCCACATCTTCGGACCCTACGGTTACGCACCGGGTTCGGTGATTCCGCTCATCGAAGCCACCGCAGCGCACAGCGCACGGGTTATCGGTGAGGCGTTGCGCAGGGGCGCCACCCGCGCGGAGATCCGCCGGGAACCGCACGACGAGTACTTCACCCGAATGTATGCCCGCAACAAGAACACCTACCTGTTCAAGCAGGGCTGCGCGGAGTCACGCACTTACTACATCAATTATCAGGGCGACGGTCCGGCTTTTCGGGCCACCACACAGCTCGGAATGTACTGGAGCAACCGGCATTTCCCGCTGGACCACTACCGGTACACGACTACCCGGCCGGTCGATGCGGATGCCGCGCCCCGGCACGCCGTCGCCCGCTGAGCGCCCTTCCCCGAATTGGAGACGATGATGAGTATCACCTCTTTCTTGCAGAAGCAGTATCCCGCGGTTCAGCCCGTCGACGATTCCGTCTTCGACACCGCCGCATTGGTTTTCACGGTCGAAGACGTCTTCGACGCACCACGCTGGGCCGTGTGGACCGCACTGGACGACGAGCACGCGTGGCGGTGGCTGCCGATCCCGCGCACCGGCGTGCGTTACGACTCGCCGGCTCGCGGCGCGGGCGTGATCCGCGAGATGGGTTCGGTCTTCGCGCCGTTGCGGGTCCTGTGGGTGGAGCGCGAGCGGTTCTGGCGTTATGAACCGAACCGTCGCATCACCTTCGGCGTGGTGAGCGCCACCTGGCTGCAGTATCTGCTCGTCCGCCAGTACGCCGAGAACATGACTTTCGACGACGTCGGTGCCGATCAGACCAAGGTGGCGTGGACGGTCGCGGTCACCCCGCGCCTGCCGCTGCGCTTCGCGACCTGGTTCCCACCGCTCTGGCGGGCGGCTTATCGAATCGCCGGACTGGGACCGCTGTTTCGCCGCCGCGTCGCCGAAGTCGTGCGCACCGGTCAGCCGCCGCGCGACATCGCCACCAACGGCCGGACCGCGGACCGACCGAGCGCCCATCGTGCCGAGGAAGGTGTCCAGTGACCGAAACGAACGGTATCGCCGCGGAATTCGTGGACACAGTGCAGTCGCCCCAGTACGAGGTCGTCGCGATCGGCGCGGGCATCGGCGGCATCTGTGCCGGGGTGAAACTGCAGGAGATCGGGATCAACAACTTCCTGATCGTGGACCGGATCGGCGGGCTCGGTGGCACCTGGTACAGCCACAGCTACCCCGACGCGGGCTGCGACATCCCCAGTACGACTTATCAATTCTCCTTCGCGCGTAAACCGGACTGGGATCGGTTCTTCGCCAAACGCGATCAGATCTTGCAGTATCTCGAGGAGGTCGCCGCCGAGCACGACCTGCCGCGCCGAATGCGCTTCCACACCACCATCGTTCGCGAAGAATGGGACGACGACCATGCGCTGTGGCGGTTGCATACCGACACCGGCGAGGTGATCACCGCTCGCTTCGTGATCAGTGCGGTCGGCGCCTACATCAATCCGAAGACCGAGCCGAACATCCCCGGATTGGCCGCCTACACCGGGGTTTCCATGCACCCGGCCCACTGGAATCACGACTTCGATTTCACCGGCAAGCGGGTGGCCATCATCGGCGTCGGCGCCAGCACCATGCAGATCGCGCCGAAGCTCGCCGCGCAGGTCGACCGGCTCGACATCTATCAGCGCACGCCGCAGGTGTACCTGCCGAAGCCGGATTTCGTCTTGCGCCCGTGGATGCAACGGCTGCTCGCCCTGCCCGGCGGTTCCGCTGCCGTCAACGGGATCGCTCAGACGGTCATCGACACGCTGTTGCGCATCGCGGTCTTCACGCCCGCGCCGCTGTGGAAGATGGGCGCCCGCCTGGTCGACGCCGTCGGACGTGCAGCCTACGCGGGGTGGCTGCGAATCAAGGTGAAGGACAAGGAGACCCGCCGTGTGCTGCGGCCCGGCTTCGGCATCGCGTGCATCCGTGGCGGTGCGGGCGGCGACTATCTGCCGACGCTCAACCGCGACAATGTCGAGCTGATCACCGCGGGCATCGCGGAGATCCAGCCGAACGGCATCCGCAGCGCGGACGGCGTCGAGCGGGAGATCGACGCGCTGGTGCTGGCGACCGGCTACGAGGTGTTCTCCGACCCGGAGAGCTACAAACCCGGAACCGTCATCGGCCGAGACGGATTCGACCTCGGCGTCTTCTACAACACCGAGGAGTTGAAGGCGTACTACAGCACCTCCGTCGCCGGCGTCCCGAACCGCTTCATCATGATCGGCCCCTACTCCTGGACCGGCACCGCGT
The DNA here is from genome assembly GCF_007990755.1 of Nocardia ninae NBRC 108245. Lineage (GTDB taxonomy): Bacteria > Actinomycetota > Actinomycetes > Mycobacteriales > Mycobacteriaceae > Nocardia > Nocardia ninae. The sequence continues at coordinate 123,153 of NZ_BJXA01000002.1, forward strand.
TCCACTACTTCGTGGAGAACGCCATGCGCCACATCGCCACCGTCATCGACGAGACCCGGCGGCGCGGCGCCACCACGGTGGAGGTGCGGCCCGAAGCGCAGGAGCGGTTCCATCAGGAGATGCTGCGTAGCGGCCGGAATCTGTCGTACTACCTGGAAACTCGCTGTGAGGGGTCGAACAGCTACTTCGTCAATTCCCAAGGCAAGTCGCCCTATATCCGTCCGTGGTCGTTGCTGAAGACCTACCGCAAGGCCGTCCGTTTCGACCGTGACGACTACAGCTACCGCCATGCCGTCCGGTACGACGACCCGATCGACACCTCGCCGGTCGAACTGGCCGACGCCGAACTCGGGTAGCCCGACCGCGCTCCTCCGCCCGCTCAACGGCTGGCGGAGGGGCGCTGATGGATACTGGCCGCATGGCTCTCGTAGACCCACCCGCGGTGCCGGCTGCGGTGCGTCCGTACCTGGCAGAGCTCGTGCAGCGGGCGCACAAGACCTGTGGGCCGCGGCTGCGCAGCGCCTTCGCGGTCGGATCCATCGCGCTGGCGGATTACCGTCACGGGCGCAGCGACATCGACGTGATCCTGGTGGTCGACCCGTCGCTATCCGGATCTGCGATACCCGAACTGGCCGAAGTGCTCGCGCACCCTGCCCTGTCGTGTCCTGCGGCCGGGCTCGAATTGGTCGTCTACGACGCCACTTTCGCCGCCCAGCCGTCCGCCGCAGCGGGGTATCTGCTGGATCTCAATACCGGTCCGCTGCTGTCGAATCGGGCCGGCTTCGATCCGGCGCAATCACCGGCCTTCTGGTACGTCATCGATCGGTCGATCGCCCATCAATCGGGCTGTCTCCTCTACGGCAGCCCGGTGCGGCAGGTGCTCGCACCACCCACGCCGCGCGACCTTTTCGCCGCGCTCCTCGCCTCGGTCCGCGAGCACGCCACGGGCCAGGGGCACCTGAGCGACAATCAGGTGCTCAACGGCTGCCGCTCGGTGGCGTTCTGCCGCACCGGACGATGGCTCGCCAAAAGCGCAGCTGCCCAGCTGATCATGGAATCCGAGGCAGACTTCCGGGTTCTCATCGACGCCGCATTGCGCAGTTTTCAGCGCCCCCGTACGGCAGCACTGGCGCTACCCGCCGCCGACGTGCAGACGTTCCTGGCGTGGGTGCGCGGGCAGGTCGAAAAGGCCGCGACCGAAAGATGATTCGGCCGAGTACTTACGGCTAGGTCGACCGAGGAACGCCCACACCGCCGAGGAAAGTGCGAATCGCGTTGTCCGCGACCGCATGTGAGGGCGCGGTACCCCGCTGGGCCGCTTCGGCGGCGAGGAAGATGTGCGCGTTGTAGACCCCGTCGATCCACTCCGTCGGTAACTCGGGGTCGAGCGTGCCCTCGGCCTGTGCGGCGGCGATGAGCGTCCGCACGCTCGCATCGTTCGCATCGCCCCAGTGCGGGTTGCCCGCGAAGCGGCGTGGGTCGGCGAAGAGAAAGACCACGCGGTCGCTGACTTCGATGAGGGACCGCAACAGGTAGATCAGATGGTCGAGCGGGGCGCGGGTCCCATTGTTCGCCGCGGTGGCCACGGCATCGACAACCTGCAACGAATCGATGAGGACGGCATCGATGAGATCTTGCCGTTCCGGGAAGTAACGGTGCAGGGTGCTCCGGCTGACCTCGGCGCGATCGGCGATGTCGGTGAGCGAAGCGGAGAAGTCGCGCGTCCACGCCGCGAGCGCGGCGGTCATGATGGCGGTCCGGGTGCGGCCCCGAGGGCCGCTGGACGGAGCGTGTGTCGCGTCGGCGTGCCCGCGGCTGACCATGGCCGAACATTAGCACCCCCAAGGAATCGATGGGACGAACGCTGTTGTTTATGGGACAGTTGTGTCCTATTTTGGAGTAAGCCTGTACTGGACAGGCGCCCGACCGCCGGCCGAGATCGGCCGGAAATCAGGAGAGGCCGTCCGATGAAGTCACGTCTCGCTGCCGGAAGCTGCGCGCTCGTCGCAGTGCTGATCGCAGTCCTGCTCACCGGGTGTGCGCAGGACCGAGCCGACCCGGCGGTAGTACATACGCCGGGTGGCGTTGTTCGTGGCACGGTGCACCCCGATCATCGTCTCTTTCAGGGGATTCCGTTCGCGCAGCCACCTGTGGGCGAATTACGTTGGCAGCCACCGCGACCCGCGCCGGCCTGGACGGGGGAGCGAGACGCGACCACGCCAGGCTCGTTGTGCATGCAGAATCCGGCCGATCCGTCCGATGGACCGCAATCCGAGGACTGCCTCTACCTCAACGTCACTACGCCGGCAGCGAAACCCACTCGTCCGCGACCGGTGCTGGTGTGGCTGCACGGCGGCGGTTTCTACCAGGGCAACGCGGCCGAGTACGGCGCGGCCCGGCTGGCGAGTCAGGGTGACGTGGTCGTGCTGACCGCCAACTATCGCCTCGGCGTCTTCGGCTTCCTGCGCCTACCCGGTATGGCCGACGGCGGCACGTTCGGACTCCAGGACCAGCAACTCGCCCTGCGCTGGGCCGCGGCCAATGCGGCGGCCTTCGGCGGCGATCCCGGCAATATCACCCTGTTCGGCGAGTCGGCCGGTGCGATGAGCACCTGCGCGCAGCTGACTTCGCCCGGTGCGACAGGTCTGTTCCACAAGGCCATCATGCAGAGCAGGACCTGCATGTCGGAGTGGCCGCCCTACGCCGCCGACGGCACCGGCAGCACCGCGTTCGATACTCCGGCCTACGCCGAACAGCAAAGTCGCACATTGTCCGAGAGCCTCGGCTGCCCGCCGGACGGCGCCGACCTCACCTGCCTCCGGCGTGCCCCGACCGACCGATTGCTGGCCGGCCAGGCGCAGTTCAGCCCGAGTTACGGCAACGCACTGCTACCCGAACACCCGGCAATCGCGTTGCGCGAGGGCCGATTCGCGCGCATACCGATCATCCTCGGCAACAACCGCGACGAGGCACGCGTGTCGATCGTCGGTACGGTGCCGTCACCATTGACCGCGGCCGAATACCGGCGAGTGCTCGACGCCGACTTCGGCATCCACGCCGACGCCGTAGCCGCCGCCTATCCCGCGCAGTCCGGCGACAACGCGAAGACGCTGGCCCAGCTCAACACCGATCGCACGTGGGCGTACCCGACCAGGAACGCCCGCGACGCCCTGGCCCGGTCGGTCACCGTTTTCGCCTACGAGTTCGCCGACCCGGCGCCGCCGCAGTTCACGGACCTGCCCGCCGCATCATTTCCGTACGGCGCCTACCACGGATCCGAATTGGCTTACCTGTTCGACCTGCCCGGTCTGGCGCGCGGACTCGATGACGCGCAACGCGAGCTCGCCGATGCGATGATCGACTACTGGTCGGCGTTCGCGCACGAGGGTGTGCCCGCTGTCCCGAACCGGCCCGCGTGGGCGCCGGTCGCGGGGGAGCGGCCGTTCGTCCAGTCGCTGGCCCCCGGGCCGGGCGGGATCGGACCCACCGACTTCGACGCCGGACACCGCATCGACTTCTGGATTCGCCTCGGGCACCGCTGATGCAATCCAATGCTCCGAACTGCCACGACCCTATCGGGAAGGTGCTCGATGAATGACGAAAAAGCCCTCGCGCCCAGCACAAGTCGGTCACGTTGGGGCAAGCGGCGACTGCTGACGATCACCGCCGGGGTGGTCACGCTCGGCCTGGTAGCTTGGCTCGCGGTCCGCGACACCTCCCCGGTCGGCCACTTCACCTCCGCGGCGGGCCACGACCGATTCTTCGACGCCTACACACGAGCGATGCGCGACCTGCCCGCGCCGAACGCGGCGCTGGATCTGCGGACCGACTACGGCGTGGTCCGGGTGTACCGCTTCGACGGCGCCGACCCGGCCGCGCCCCCACTGGTTTTGCTGCCTGGACGCGCCGCCGCCACACCGATGTGGGCGGACAACCTGCCCACGTTGACCAAACTGCGCACCGTCTACGCCATCGACCTGCTCGGTGAGCCCGGCGCGAGTATCCAGACCCGCCCGATCGAGCACGATGACGACCAAGCGCGCTGGCTGCACCAGGCCCTCCAGCAGTTACCCGAGAAACAGCTGTACCTGGTCGGCGTCTCGATCGGCGGCTGGACGGCCACCAATCTCGCGATCCGGCAACCGGACAAGATCGCGGGCGTCATCCTGCTCGATCCGGCGATGACGTTCGCGGGCATGCCCTTTCGCACGATCATCCGGTCGATACCGGCCTCCGTCCGCTGGTTCCCGAAGATCTGGCGCGACGACTTCAACAGCTGGACCGCGGGCGGCGCACCGGTCGAGGATGTCCCCGTCGCGGACATGATCGAAGCCGGCATGCAGACCTACGCGCTGCACCTGCCCGCGCCGACGGAGTTCTCCGATGACCAGCTGAGGAGCCTGAAGATGCCCGTCCTGGTCGTGCTGGCGGGCCGGTCGGTAATGCACGACAGTGCGGCGGCGGCTCGGCGGGCCGAGTCCGTGCTCGCCGACGCCACCGTCTGGGTCTACCCGGACGCCTCACACGCGATCAACGGTGAGTATCCCGACGAGATCGCCTCCGACACAGCCGCATTCCTCGACAGAGTGCGCTGACGAGATCACAACAGCGCGAAAGGGCCCGGAACCAGGGCGGTTCCGGGCCTTTCGCGTCAGCCCGCGAGATCCAGATCGGTCAGCTTCGGACTCCCGCTACCGACACGTTCGCAGGACAGTCCCGCGAGGTGCAGGGCCAGCGGGTCCAGGTGATTGCGGGCGTCGATCACCGAGCGGCCGACGAGCAAGCCCGCCATCCGTTTCCAGTCCAGATCGCGGAACTCGGGCCATTCGGTGAGCACCATCATCGCGGCCGAACCGTGTGCCGCGTGATACGCCGTCTCCATGACTCGCACGCCATCGGTGCTGCCCGGCACCGCTTTTCGGACGCTGGGGTCGTACGCGCGTAAGTCCGCGCCCTCGGCGACCAGCCGCTGCGCGATCGCCAATGCCGGCGAGTCCCGCAGATCGTCGGTGCCCGCCTTGAACGTCAACCCCAGCATGCCGATTCGGACCCCCGTCAATCGGCCGCCGACCGCATGGCGAACCTTGTCCACCACCAGCTCGTGCTGCCGGGTATTGGTGTCGATGGCGGCCCGCAGCAGCGGGAACTCGCAGCCGACGGTCTGCGCCGACCGCAACAGCGCCACCGTGTCCTTGGGCAGGCAGGAGCCGCCCCAGCCCGGACCTGGACGCAGGAACTCCTTGCCGATCCGCTGGTCGTATCCCATGCCCGCGGTCACGTCGCTGATGTCCGCGCCGAGATACTCACACAACTCGGCGATGGCGTTCACATAGGACAGGCGAGTGGCCAGGTAGCAGTTGGCCGCGTACTTGATCATCTCCGCGCTCGCCGAACCGGTCAGCAGAACCGGCGCGTCGAGCCGCCGGTACAGCGCGGCGACACGTTCGGCGGAGTCCGGATCGTCCGCGCCGACCACGATCCGATCGGGATTCAGGAAGTCGTAGATCGCGGATCCTTCCCGCAGGAACTCCGGGTTGGACACGACCGTGACATCCTCGCGGCCGATCAAATCGTTGATACGGACCGCGGTACCCACCGGCACCGTCGACTTGTTCACCACGACACAACCGGGCAGCAGCTGGTGCCGCAACTCCGCCACGACGGACTCGAGCGTGCTCAGATTCGCCGCTCCGTCGCGCCCCATCGGTGTCGGGACGCACAGGATGACGAACTCGGCCTCGGCGACCGCCGCGCTCGCGCCGAGCACGAAATCCAGTCGCCCGTCGGCCAATCCGTCCACGACGAGCTCGCACATGCCCGGTTCCGCGATGGTGGATTCACCGCCGGATAATGTCTTCACCTTCGCCGGATCGACATCCGCGCAGATCACTCGGTGGCCCAGCGAAGCCAGGCACACCGCCGTCGTCAGTCCGACGTAGCCGGCGCCGACCACGGCGACAGTTGTATTGAACACAGCATTCATCTCCTTGTACTTCTCACCTCCCAGCACCGAGCAGTGAACGAGTGACACGCGGGGCCTACGGGCAGAGAAAATCTCACGAACTAAAGGGGCAAAGCGGAGTACGGACGGGCGAGCTCAGAGCGGAATGGCTCGAATGCCCTTGAACGGAGCCTCTTTTCCGAGATAGTCGACGGTTTCGAACAAACCGACCGCGTCCATCGGGAATCGGGCACCGGCCTCGGCGGCGAAGATGCACGGCTGGATCGTCTTGCGTTCCGAGGCGCCGGAGCCACCGCTCTTGCGAATGTGCTTGTGCGTGTGGATCAGGATGGGCATGAACCCGCCGCCGAGGAACGAACCGTTCTGCAGGATGGCGCCGCCCACGCAGTCGATCACCAAACCCTTGCCGAGAATGGAGTCGCGACCCTGGTAGTAGTAGGACGGTGTCGCTAGGGTGCCGTGTTCGACGTGGAAGACACCGGCCGAGAGGCCGATGATCGAGCGGCCGCTGATCCGCAGGACGGACTTGTAGAAGTCCACCAGAATCGGCCGGACCTTGGCGTCCGGAAGCTTGAATTCCGGGCACAGCAGGACGATTCGCATCAGTTCCGCGAGCGTGATCCCGGCGCCGTCCGGACCGGGAAACTCCTGGTCCCAGGGCACCAGGTAGTCCGACGGGGCGATCATGGTCGTGCCCGCATCCTCGACGATCAGACGTTCCGCGTCCGTCGTGGCGGCCGGCACCTGAGTGTGCCCGAGGACCCGCCCGGCGAGCAGGTACCGGCTCTCGAGAGTCTTGGCCTTGCTCGCGGTGATCAGCAGGTCGATCCGCGCCTCGGCGGAGTCCGGAATGGTGAACAGGTGATCGATGCCGTCGGTCGGCACGTTGATCTTCGCCTCGAGACTGCGCGCAGGCAGCGGCTCGTAGGAGTCCACGACCTCCTGGAATGCGCCGGCGAACTCGCCGAGCCCGAGCCGAACCAGCTCTTGCGCGGCGTGTGCTCGATAGTCGTAGGGGATGGACATCGAGGTCGACAGCACGACGCCGGCCAGCAGGGCCCGGTGCCGATCGTCGTCCAGCGACTCCGCGGCCAGTTCCAGCGACAGATACGCCGACCGTTCGCCGGGCCGGTGCACCCAGCTCACGGTGTAAGGGTGCTCGAATCGGCAAGCCTGCGCGAACAAGTCGTATGCGGACTCCTCGGATTTGATCTCCGTCGCGATCCGCGTGCGGGCCGACTCCACATCGGTGACCTCGGGCAGCATGTCGGGGGCCACGCGCAGGAGTGTCGAAACTTCCTCGAAGGTTTGCATGGTGAATCTCTTTCGATCGTGCGAATTGATCGCGTTTTCTAAACTTTTATGAACTGACCGCCGAGGTCTGCCATGAACTGATGCTCCGGCAGTCGCAGCGGGGGAGTGGATACCGCGGTGCGGCACAATAGATCCAACTGGATGAGCAGCGCCTCCTTGAAATGGTTTCCGGAGACCGTGAAACGATGCTGCGACGCGGCATCGCGGATATGGACGGCGTGTTCGTTCTTGTAGTCGACCGCCACGCCGTAGTGCGGTTCGAATACCAGGGTCACGTGCCTGCCGGAGGCGAACTCCACGTCCGCGAAGCGGTAGCGCAGCTCGTCGCCGTAGGGAATCAGCGAACGATGGATGTGGTCCTTCGCGATATCTCCGGAGAAGGCGAAACCGGCCAGGTCCGCGAACCCGATAACGCCTTTGGACGAGGCGTAGATTTCGACCTCGGGCAAGCCCGGGATCGACGTGCACACCCGCATCTCCGGTGTCACCGATATCGGCACCGTGCGCAGGTAGGTCTGATACTGGTCGGCCGGCAGGACCGAACGGAGAATGCTCAGCATGTGGAAGAACTCGTAACCCGGCTCGCCGTACTGCGTATCGACGAACCTGCCGTTCGCGACGTCGCGCTCCCGGTTCTTGGTGAACTCGATCGTGATCTTCCTGATCTGGTCCGATGCGCGGAACTGCCGCACCGACTCCGTGAAACGCCGTACGGCGGCGCTGTAGGCGTAGACGTCGTTGACGACGATCCGCGCGCGCGGATACCGCCGGACCAGGCGCGTCAGATCGGCGAATTCCGTTGGGTAGCAGGCCGGCTTCTCGAGCAGAATGCGTGCGTCCCGTTGGTAACTCAGCACCTCGCCCAGCACCGGGAGGTGCGTGGCGGTCGGTGTGGCGACGACCCACGCCGCCACCTCCGCCGGGTCGGGTACCAGCGCCAATCGGTCGAAGTCCGCCGTAGCCTTCTGATCGACGGTGCTGACCTGGTGACCCGCCTGCGCGAAGTACGCGGCGTGCCGTGCGCCGATCATTCCGGCGCCGATGACAACGATGCGCATGTCAGACCGCCCTGGCGCGCAGGGCGTATTCGGCGGCGTGCGTTCCGGCCGCGCGGCCGAGCACCGCACCGGCCATCAGTCCGGTGCCCGCTGGATAGCCTTGGTCGTACAGTCCGCCGACGATTACGCCGGCCGCGTACAGTCCGTCGATCGGCTCGCCACCGCCGCGCACCTCGGCGTTTTCCGTCACCGAGAGCCCGCCGTAGGTGAAGGTCAATCCGGAGACCACCGGAACGAACAGGAACGGCGGCGCGTCGAGATGGGTGACCGCTTGCGGGTCACTGTTCAGGCGTGTCACCTCGTCGAGCAGCTGGCCGGCGTCGATGCCGAGTTGCCGAGCGCCGTCCTCCAGGGTCGGGGTGATGATGGACGCGGGGTCGCTGAAATAGCTGTCCGGCAGCAGCCCGGCATTGATGACCTTGCTGTCGAAGATCTGGTAGGCGATCTTGCCCGGCTGGTCCATGATCTTCTGCCCGAGCGTGACGTAGGCCAGGTTGCTGTATTCGGCGCACTCGTCGAAGAATCGGCGTCCGGATCGGTTGACGACGATGCCGTGCGGAAAGGCGTAGCGCGTCAGCTCATGTGACCTCGACATCTGCCCTGGCAACAGGTAACTCGGCAGCCCGATGCCTTGCGGCGTCGTGTGACATTTCCGCCAATTGCCCGCGGTATCCGCGCCGACCGCGATGGCCGCCGCCAGCGGAAGTCCGTCGTTGAACGGCACGCCGCGCAATTTCACCTCTCGCCACGGATCGCCGAGATGGTGTCCGCGCATCTGCGCATTTCCCTCGAATCCGCCGGAGGCGAGGATCAGCGCATCGCAGACGACGGGAAACGCCGGGCCGGAACCGTGCAGGCGGTACTTCCCGCCGACCGGCTCGATACCGGTCACCGGACTGTCGTAGCAGACGACACCGCCGAGGCGTTCGTACTGCTCGAAGTTGCGTTCTTGCAGGGCTTGTCCGCCGCCATCGAAAACCACGGGTACGTCGCCGGGCAGCGGATTCTTCCTCGGTACCCAACGCTGGCCGAGGCCGTGCAGCCAAGTAATGGCGTTGTTGGCGCGGTGAATAATGGACTCGATGAGTGCGGCATCGACTTGGCTGCCGGAGACGCGGAGCCAGTCGTCGAGATAGTCGTCCTCGGTGTATTCGCGCCGCCCGGCCAGCAGGTCATCCACGCGGTGGTCGTCCGGCTCGCCGAGCAGTGTGGCGATGTAGGAGCGGTCGTGCCAAGGAAAACGCACGCTCTTCGTCAACGCGCTGTTTCCGCCGCGCAGTTCTTTCGGCGCCGACTCGAGTACGGCGACAGAATGCACGCCGGCCTGCAACGCCGCTATTCCCGCACAGAGACCCGCATTGCCTGCCCCGACGACAACGACCTGCCATTCATGTGGCATACTTTTTCGGGCGTTCATTCAGGACCCTCCTTTAGGTGAATTCCCCCGGGGCAGTAGGCGGCATCGCCGAATAGCCCGTAAGCGCCGTGAGACGCACGTCTTCTGCTCGAGTGGGGATGGGCTGTTGCTCGCGGACCGCAATGTGCACGGGCGGGCCCATCGTGGGTGAACCGATGACCGGGGTGGATATCCGTGGTCCAGCGGGCGCGGTTCCGTCGGGGAGTACGAGATCCCTCCGACATCCGAGCTCCGGCGGGGCGGATGGCAGCGGCGTTTGGTGGTTTCAGTCTTGCGGCGGCCCAGCGGCCCGACAAGCGTTCGCGCTGTTCAGGCCATGTTCGGGACAAATCGGACATGTTCGTGAACGTGCTCGAACATCCATCGGCCGCCTCGACTTGCCCCGGCTACCAGCACCGACGCGCGGTTTCGGCAGCCGCGGTTCCGGCGGTGCGCGCCCCTGTCCGAAGTCGGGCGTGAACGAACGTTCGGCGCGGCACTGGCCGCTCGTACTCGCAAAGTATGTGTGAAATACGGTGCCGGACAACGCTATGTGAGTAGCCCCGAATGGGGGGCTTGGAAACACAAGTGGTGCAGTGGATTTGATCAACAGCAAGTACTTGCTACTAGGCATTTCAGCGCAATCGGTTGCGCACCAATCAGTTCGGGACGTTAAAGACGGGTGAAGTTGGGTATACCGATTCGAAAAACTTCTGCCATGCTGGAGGCTATGGAGCGTGAGGAGGGGGAACCCGCCCTATCGTCGACCTGCCTACCCGAGCCGGAAGGGGTCGGTTCTCCCACGGAGTTCATCACCGCACTGCGGCTGTTGAAGGCATGGTCCGGGTTGGCTTACCGGCAATTGGAAGGCAAGGCCGCGGCGTCCGGCGATGTGCTTCCGTCCAGCACGATCGCGACCACGCTGGGGCGCGACACCTTGCCCCGGGAACGATTCGTCATCGCGTTCACCCACGCGTGTGGACTGGACGACGACCAGGTGAAGAAGTGGCTCGATGCCCGCAGGCGGATCGCGGTGCGGGATCAGTCGCAGCAGGTCAGGGCCGCCGCCGAGAGCATCCCGGTCGATGAGCCGGAAGCGGTCGCCGAAATGACGGAAGACCCACCCGGACGCCGCCTTTCGCGCTGGTTGCAGTTCGTCAACCTGGTGGTGGCCGCGGTGCTCGGCGTAGCGGTCACCCTGAGTGTGCAGGACCTCGTGCTGCACGGCCGCGACGACACGGTGCCAACGGCGAGTCAGCCGGTGGCGGGCTTGGCGCTCGCCGATGTGGGAAGTTGGGTCCGCATCCAACCGGCCCGGACACCGGAGCTGTGCCTGGCCGAGGGCCGCGACCGTACCCAGCGCTACCCCACCGCCATCGCGGCCCAGCGCCCCTGCACGCAGTCGGCGCCGCGCGTCTACCTCGACCCGATCGACGAGGGGGTGGTGCAGATCCAGTGGCACCACTCGAGATACGGCATCGGCTGCCTCACCGTCCTGGTCGAGGGGCCCGGCGACAATTTGCTGGAACCACGGGACGACTGCGCCGACGACAACCCCGCCCAGCAGTTCCGGATAGAGCCGACCGGTCCGTCGACTGCGGCACGCTTCCGTATCCGCACCACCGCCACCAATCACTGTCTGGCGTTACGCGATCAGGACACCGTCGACGGCGCGGAGATCGTGCAGGGCAGGTGTTCCGGAGCTCGCGACCAGGAATTCCTGATCCATCTGATTCCGCCCGCATAGCCGAGCGGTTGCCATGGCCGGACTGAAATCCGGAGCAGGGCAGTCGATTACGACTGCACACCGGCGCGCCAGCGCGCCGTCTCCCGCCCGATCTCGGTGACCGGCGGCTCGTCGTAGAGCCATTCCCTGGCGATCCGGTGCCAGTTGTTGGTGATCTCCAGTTGGCCGAGCGCGGCGAAGGTGAACAGGTCCGACCGGCGAGAGAACACATGCTCCGGGGGTAGTCGCTGCTGTCGCATACCGCGGAACTCCCCGGCCCTGGGGTCGACGGCGAGAATCAAAGCGCCGGTGGCGAGTTCGGGCGTGATGGTGATCTCCTCGTCGACCAGATGCCAGCCGGCGGCCGCCCACACATACTCCAGGCATTCCTGTGCGGTGACACCCGACTGAGGGTCGACGATGCCGCGCTGGACCCACATGTCGTACAGATCGTCGCCGCGGTACTCGCCCGCCGCCCGCAGGCACGCCCGCTCCAGCTCGACATGCACCGGGTCCATGCTGTGGTAGAGCCCGAAATCCACGAAACCGAGCTTGCCGTCCGCCGCGAGCATGACATTGCCGGGATGCGGATCACCGCAGAACTCGAAGTCCGCGAAGAGCGAACTGATGTAGAAACGATAGATCAGCTCACCGATCCGATTGCGTTCCGCGTCCGGCAGCGCCCTGATCCGTTGGTACGGTTCGCCTTCGAGAAACTCGGTCACCAAAACATGTGGCCCGCAATACTCTTCGATGCTGTCCGGGACCGTGACGAACGGATGGCCCCGATAGCGCCCGGCGACCCGGTGCTGGGTCCGCGCCTCGCGCACATAGTCGAGCTCGCTGCCGATGTTGCGCGCGATCTCGTCGAGCACGTCGGTGTCGGCCGCGCTCGGCAGCATGGACTTCCACAGCCTGCTGAACGTCGCCAGATTGCGCATGTCCGCCTCGACGGCGTCGTCCACACCCGGATATTTGACCTTGACCGCGACCGCGCGCCCGTCGTGCAGCCGGGCCCGATACACCTGACCGATCGATGCCGCGGCGATCGGCGTCTCGTCGAAGTCGGCGAATACGCGCGCCATCGGCCCGAGATCGTCCTCGATCACCGCCCGCATAGCCGGGAACGCCACGGTGGGTGCTTGATCGCGCAGCTCGGCGAGCTTGACCCGGAACATTTCCCGGTGCGCTTCCGGCAGCAGGTCCACGTCGAGCACCGACAGCATCTGGCCCAGCTTCATCGCCGCGCCCTTCAATCCGCCTAGCACGGTGACGAGTTGTTGCGCCGCTTGCAAAGTCGACCGTTCGGCGAGCACCTGCCGTGCCTGTTCGGTGCGCCCGATCATCGACAACCGCGTGCCCATCCCGCGCAGCGCCTGGCCCGCCGCCAATCGGCCGAGCTTGCTGCCGCGCGCGAGACGACCCTTCGGCACCCGATCGCCCACTGTCGTACCTCCATCGGCCCACCGGCCGCTCGTCGCGGTGGCATCACTCTCGCACATTCGACGCCCGGACTAAACTGAGCAAAGCTCACTTCGAAGGAGTACGCGATGCCGCCGAAAGCTGTGGGTCAGCGCCGCCGTCCCACACAGGAACGGGCCAAGGCGACCCGCGAGCACATCCTGGACACTGCCGCGCAGCTGTTCGGCGAACGCGGTATCGCCAATACCTCGACCAACAAGATCGCGGCGGCGGCCGGGGTGAGCATCGGCACGGTTTACCGGTATTTCGCCGACCGCTCGGTCATGGTCGAAGAACTGCTGCGGCGCCTGCTGGAGAACATCGAACAACGGTTCTCCCAGCGGGTCTTCGGCCTCGGCGAGAAGCCGAGCGTCGAGGTGATCACCGGGATCCTGGAGGTCATCGCCGACGAGCTGGTGGAGAACGCCCAGCTGGTGCGGGCACTGGTCGCCGGCGTGCAGTTCTACAGCAGCGGGATCCCCGAATTCGAACCACGGCTGCGGCTGCTGGTGAAGGTGATGGTGATCCAAATGCTCGGTCCCGGCGACGATCACGAGTACGACGTGATGACCTTCGTCATCATCAACACCGGGTTCGCGGCGGTGCTGCGGGCGACCGCGCTGGAGGTGGACAGTGCGGCGCGGGCGGAGGCGCTGCAGATGACCGCGCGGATGATCGCGGCGTGGGTCGATGTGGAGACCCAGGCCACGGTGCGCGGCAAAAAGTGAGCACCTCGCTATCTACCGCCGCGATCGCCGGTACGCAGGCCTGCTCCTGATTCGGTATCTCGCCTGGTGAGCGGGCCAGAATAACGTCGGCGGCGAGCGCTGAAAGAGGAGTAGAAGGTGAGCTGGCGCTCGGTTTACCGTTGCTTCCACACAGCAAGAGTCCGATAACAGCGAAGTTCTCGGCGTGGCAGAAGCTCAGTTGCTTGCCGCCGCCGTAGTCGCCGCGGTTCACGGCAGACAAGGAGGCCACCGGTGACGATCGAAAGTCTCGACCGACCCGAGCTCGGTGTGCTCGAGCGACAGATTTCCTCGACGGCGCGCGATCTCGATGAACTGACCCGCGCCGTGCTCGACCACGTCGCGGCGGCCGGGCCGTTGCCCGCGGCCGCGCTGCACGGCGAGGTCAAGGTCGTGGTCCGGATCTGCCTCGGCTGGCTGATCCACCGGTTGAACGGGCACCCGGTGCGCACCGGGACCGACGGGCTAGAAGCCGCGGCGGCAGGCTGTGCCAGGGCCGGTGTTCCCGTCGATACGGTGCTGCACGCCGTCAACGTGGGCTGCAAGATGGGGCTCGACCTGATCGCGCGTTCAGGTCCGGCGGACATGCTCGGCGTCGTCACCGGCATGGGCCGGGTCGTCGAGCTGTCCAAGCTGGTCACCGCCACGGTGTGCAAAGCCTATGTGCGCGAACACAAAGCCGACGCGGCCGAACACCACACGGCCACCCACAACTTGACATCGGTGCTGCTCGGCGGTCAGCCGATGCCGCCGGAGATGCGCTTCGCCGCAGAGTATTTCGTGCTCGCCATCGCACTGCCCGCGCATCCCGACGAAACTCGTCCCGGCCTCGACCGCCAGGTCGTCGCCCGGCGTAAATTGCGCCGCCTGCAATCGGCGCTCGCGACGCTGCTCGGCGGCGAGGCGCTGTCACTGCTGTCCGTCGACGGGGGAACGGTGCTCGTGCCGACAACCGCGCGGACCGACGCCGAACTCGATGGCCTGGTACAGGCTTTGGCCGAAGCAGCATGCGTGCCGATCACCGCCACCGTGGTCACCGCCCGGCCCGACGAGGTGTCCACCGCCGCGCGCCAAGCCCACGAACTCCTCGATACGGCGCAACGGATGGGCCTGGAGCCCGGCGTGCACCGCTTCGCCGAATTGGCGCTGCAACACCAACTCAGCCGCCCCGGTGTCGCCCGCGACCTGCTCGGCGACCACCTCGCGCCGCTGGACGACCACCCCGAACTTCGCGAGACTTTGCAGATCTACATCGACACCGATCTGAGCCGGCTGCGGTCGGCCGAACGCCTCGGCATCCACCCGAACACCGTCGACTACCGCCTGCGCCGCATCGGCGAACTCACCGGTTTCGACCCGGCCCGAGCCAGCGGAGTGTGGTACCTGCGTTCGGCATTGGTCGCCCGGCTGGGTGTCGCGCACGGTCGGCGGCCGAATGGTTCGCACTAGTTCGACTGTGCCTGCAGGCGAACCGAATTCGTGCACGTTGATCATGGCTGGGTCAGGCCGAGTATCAGTCGCTTCAGGTACGCGTGAGCGACGAGGGTGCAGTAATGCTGTCCCTTGAAGGCTTCGGGGATGCCGGGAGTTGTGAACGACACATAGAGCGACTTGGATCCCAGATGTAGTTTTCCCGCGGAATCCTTAGTGGCAGCCGGAAATTCAGTCAGCCAATCAGGGCCGTTGAATGCCGGGGTGTCCGAGTCGATCAGAATAGTGTTCGGCCGGTGCACCAGGGCGTCGCGTTCTGCAGGGGTGAGCATTCTCGCTGTCTCGGCGACGGTCTGGCGGTTCGCCTCGGCGCAGGTACCCTCCGGGCCCGCGATGTCGGCACCGTAGACGGCGGTAAGGTGATCGGCGGACTTACCTTTGCATCGCACTTGTTTCGGCTGCGTCGCCGCCGCGTCCTCGTAGCTGGTGTAGCGGGCGACGGTCAGTGGTTGAACCGGTGGTTTGGCGGCGGCGAAAGCGGTGAGGTCTGAATACAGGGTCTTTTCCAGAGCTCCGCCCGCACGTCGAAACGCGACCACATTCAGGTTCGCCGTCTGCGACTGCGTCCGTATGCACAAGTCACCGAACATTGTCGGATCGGGGGGAGCTGCTTCGGCGGTAGCGGGGCTCAATAGCCCGATCATGCCGACGGTGAGGAGCGCTACCAGGCGGCGGGCGGGTATGAACATCGGAGCTCCGATTCTCGAGGAGTGTCGAGCGTGTGGCGCCGGACTCGGTGTGGGGGCCGACGAGTTGCGTTGACCCCCACCCGGGTTCAGTGGACTATTGCAGGGTTTGGATAACTCCGGCGGAGCGCTGGGCTTCGTAGTAGGTGCCGCCGGGGTAGTAATCGGCGGTTGCCGAGCCGCTGACGAAATCGCCCGCCCATGCGGTGGCCAGCGTTTGCAGGGCTGTGACGTTCTTCGCCTGCGGTGTGCCGCAGGCGGTTTTGTCCGGGCCGGGTGCGCTCGATGCCTCCACATCGATATGTGATCCGGTGGTGAGCCGGACCCCCAGGAAAGGCCGGGAGATCTGGCCGAGCAGTTCCTTGGTGCCGTTACCGTCGCGGTTGCAGCTGTACGGGGGAGCGGAGATGGCCAGGATCGGCAACGCGGTATTGCTCAGATGATTGAGCGAACTGCTGAGGTTGTTGCCGACGAAACTCTTCGCGGGGTCGAACAGGATGAGCCCGCGGACCGCGGCGAAAGCGGCCGCGTAATCCGAGCGCAGCACCTGGGTGACATACGGCACGGCCTCACCGGCGGCGGAATGCCCGGCGAACACCATGGCCTTCGGGAGCGCCAGATCGGGCCGCCCCGCCTTCTTCTTCGCGTCGGCGAAGCTGCGGCCGAGTTTGTCGCCGGGGTCGGCGGCCTTACCGAACAGATCGGCCACGTTGTGCAGAAAATTGGTGTTGTTGCCCAGGTTTTCCAGCGTGCAGCCGAAGACGTTGGCGGTGGGCAGGGTCGGGGCGAAGACCAGAAAGCCTTGCGCGGCAAAATTTCTCGCGGTCTCGTCGACCGCGTCGTTGGAACTGGCGAAGCCGTGCTGCAACCACAGCAGCGCCTTGGGGGTGCCTGCGGGGAAGTACCAGTCGCTGCTTTGCCGCAACATGGTGAATGCGCAACGGACTTCGACGGTGTTCTCCACCTTGGCCGCGGCCGATTCGGCGCGCGCGGTGGGAATGGTGAATGCGGTGGCGGCGGCGATCAGGCCGATGGCGACCAGCAGACGTTGGATGATGACCAACGTGACTCCTGTGTTTCACTGTGAGAAACGGTGTTTCGTGTCTCGGAAGATAAATTTGGGGCCGCGGACCCCGCTGGGTCAAGGGCGCGGACAGAATGGAGTTGGTCCGTTGTCCATTTCTGTTCGGCGCTGGAAAGTTTCTCGTGGGGCCCCGCCGATCGGCGCGCCGCTGGTCCGGGCCTCGAACAACGCTGAGGGGCAACGGTATTGCGGGCCGAAGAGACGCCGGGATGCTGGCTAGGGGACTGGACGACAGGCTGGTCGAATCAGCCGTTCTGTCGTCGCGCGACGGCGTCGAGCCAGTCGCCGATCATGTCGGCGGTTTCGGCGATCAGGAGATCGCGGTTGAGGTCCGGGGTGGGGCCGAGCGCGAAACGCAAGCAGGCGGCCAGTCCGGCGTTGACCATCACGAAGGCTCTGACCTCGAGTTCCTGCGGTGGTGTCGGGCCGAGTCGGTGCAGCAGATAGGCCCTCGTGAGCAGTAGTAGGCGGCGTTCGAGGTCGGGCAGGCCGACGCCGTGCGCGGTGGTGTCGGCGGCGAGCGCCCGGACCAGGCCCTCGCGCTCGGACACCACGTCCAGCACCGCGGTGAGGCTGTTCGCCACCGCCTCGCGCGGCGTGACGGTCACGCCGGTCACCACGGTTTCGGCGAAGCGCTCCTCCAATTCGGTGAGCAGCTCGGCGCGGAGCACGTCGATGATGGCGTTCTTGTCGGCGAAATAGCGGTAGAGCGATCCGATGCTGATGCCCGCTCGGGCGGCGATGTGATTGGTCGACGTCTCGGCAATGCCGCGTTCGGCAAAAAGCTGAGCAGCGTTCGCCACGATATGGTCCCGGGTTTCCCAGGAACGCGCTTGCTGCGGCCGTTTTCGCTGATCAGAGCGGTCGCTCGGGGTCATCGGGCGGCCGTCACAAACTGGAGTAGAAGGTGAGCATTTACTCAACTTACAGTCTATTCATGACGATCGACGCCGAACGGGCCCCCGCCGAGTTCCGCTACTGGGCCCGCATCACCGATCCGCGCGTGCAGCGGATGCGTCGGCTGATCCGGCGCGTCGCACGATTCGATCCACAACCGGACGAGGAACTGGTCCGGAACTTCGCCGCCGCCTACTATCAGGCCGACCCCGTCGCCGAGGCCTTCGTCGACGAGGTGTACCTGGGCGACCTCGGACCCAAGGCAGGCCGGGCGATGCTCGATCGAGCCCTCACGCACGGCATCGACGCGGTACCCGACGCACCGCGCTCGCTGATCCGCTTGTTCGAGGAGTTCGACACCGCGCCACCGTGGTTGGACCGGGACCTGGTGGACCTCGGCGCCCGGGTCTTCCGCCGTTGGGGCACATCGGTATTCAGCTTCGCCACGACGAGCACCCTCGAAATGTACTCGGAGAGCTCCATCGCCAAACCACTGTCCTACACCGGCGGCTACGCCGGCGAACGCGCCCACAAGCGACAGCTCGAAACCGTTCGATTCTGGATCGACGTCTCCGACGCAGGCGGCCTGGCACCCGGCGCCCGAGGCCGCCAGACCGCGATGCGAGTACGCATCATGCATGTGTTCATCCGGCGCAAACTGATGCAGCGCCCCGAATGGGACCTCGACGCCTGGGGCGTGCCCATCAGCGTCGGCGACGCAACCCTCACCCTGATGGCAGGCAGCGTGGTACCCGGTTTGGCGCTCTGGAGCCTGGGCTACCAGACCATCATCCGCGAGATCGAAGCGACCATGCACTTCTGGCGCTACGTCGGCCACCTACTCGGCGTCCAACCCGACTGGTACCCCACGGATTTCAAGGAGGGCGCCCAGCTGATGTTCGCCGCGATGGTCAAGCGCGCCGACACCGCAGGCGCCGACGGCGCCGAACTCGTCGAGTCCTACCTCCCCGCCTTCGCCCCAAAACCCGGCACGCCCTGGCGCAAACGCCTCCGCGACGAACTCAACTACCGCATCCAAATCGGCTACACCGCCGTCTGGCTACCTCCGGCCACGTACGCCAAACACGCTATGCCCCATCGCTTCCCATGGATCCTTCACCCCATCGCCCAGGCCCCCCTCATTTTCACCTGGGAAACCCTGCGCCGCACGATCCCCGGAGTGGACAACCTCACCGACCAGGTCCAGTGCCGACGACGCGAGGCGTGGTATCGCCACGAGGTGGGGGATCGGCACGCGGAGTTCCGTCCGATCGAGGAGTTCCGGCGCTGACCGCCGAGCGGTTCAGTGCCCACAGGGCGGTGGCGCAGGCGGCACCGATCAGGGTGAGGGTGGCCCAGATCAGGGATGGGTAGCCGGATTCGGTGAGGTGGTCGAAGACGGCGCCGGTGGTGAGGTTGCCGAGGAGGATGCCGGTTCCGACGATGGTGTTGTAGAAGCCGTAGTGGGTGGCGACGAGGCGGTTGTGGGCGAGGGTGACGACGGTGTCCATCTCGCAGGGGAATACGGCTGCGGTGGCTAGGGCCAAGAGTGCGGCGCAGGTGAGTAGGGCGGTGGTGGCGACCGGGATGCCGCCGGGGATCGTGGCGTTCGGGGCGAAGAGCAGGGGAACGAAGGCGGCCGACATGAGGGCCATGCCGAGCACCAGGCCGCGGCCGGAGCCGCCGCGGCGGGCGAGCCATCTGGTCATCGGGAGTTGCCCGGCGATGGCGACGATGCTGCTGACGGCGAAGATCGCCGCGATCAGTCCGGTGTCGGAACCCCCTGGGCCGACGACGATTCCGGCTTGCAGCGGCAGGGCGAGATACACCTGGAAAGACAGCACGTAGCAGCCGACCATGACGACCGAGAACAACAGGAACGGCCGATTGCGCACCACCAGACGCCAATTGGCGAGCACCGAATCGCGCACGCCGGTGCGGTCGGTGTCGCGGGTGGTCGGCAACCAACGCAGCTGCACCGCCGTGAGGACGGCGAACACTACGGCGGCCACGCCGGCGGTGGCGCGGAAATCCCACGCCGTCAATGCCAATCCGACCAGCGGGCCCGCGAGGATGCCTGCCTGATAGAAGATGTTGAACATGGCGAAGGCCGCTACTCGGCGTTCGTCGCCGGCGTCGGCGGCCAGGTAGGCGCGCACAGCGGGGTTGAACAGGGCACCGGCGAATCCGGTTGCCGCTACCGCGATCAACACGGCGGGTAAGGTGTCGGCCAGTGCGAGTAACACGAAACTCGCTGTGCGCAAGGCGCATCCGGCGACGATGAGTGGCTTGTAACCGAATCGGTCGGCCAGTGTGCCGCCGACCAGAAACATGCCCTGCTGGGTGAAGTTGCGCACGCCGAGCACGAGACCGACTGTCCAGGCGGCCATTCCGAGCCCGCTGGACAGGTGCGAGGCGAGGTAGGGCATCAGCATGTAGAAGCCCAGATTGATGCCGAACTGGTTGACCATCAGCACCTGGCTCGGCCGGTCGAAGACGGCCCAGCGCCGCCACAACCCGCTCATCGCGACACCGCCGCGGCCGGTGCGACGACCGTGGTGCAGCGGGTCCAGTGCCGCACCACCTGCTCGTTGGGGTCGCCGACCACATCGGGTTCGGTCGGCACCGGCAGGTCGAAGAATCCGTGTTCGGCGCAGTAGTCGTCGTTGTAGACGGTGTCGGTGTAGCGGTGCGGGCCATCCGGGAACACCGCGGCGATCCGGGTACCCGCCGGCTGGGTGCGCGCGAGCCACCCGGCGACCAGTGCCACCGCGCCGACGCTCCACCCGCCACTGCAATAGTGCGTGGACGCCAATGTTCTTGCCGCCCACACCGCTTCGTGCGGAGCGACCCAGTGCACCTCGGCGAACGCCGGATAGTCCACGTTCGCGGGATGAATGCTGGAGCCGAGCCCGCGCATCAGCCGGGCCGCGGCGGGTTGCCCGAAGATGGTCGACCCGATCGTGTCGACCCCGATCAGCCGAAGGTCGGGCTGGAAGCGGCGCAGCACCCGCGCCACCCCGGCCGAGTGGCCGCCGGTGCCGACCGAGCACACCAGCACATCGATGTGCCCGAGTTGGGTGAGCAGCTCCAGCGCCAGCGATTGGTAGCCGTCGACATTGTCCGGATTGTTGTACTGGTCGGGACACCAAGAACCCGGATAGGTGGCCAGTAGCTGCGCCACCCGATCGCGACGCGCCTGTTGCCAGCCGCCGATCGCGCAGGGTTCGGTGACCAGGTCGACGGTCGCGCCGTAGGCGGTCAGCATCCGCCGCAGCATGGGCTCCATGCCCGGGTCGGTCACCAGGGTGACCGGATGGCGATGCGCGATACCGGCCAGTGCCAGACCCAAACCAAGGGTGCCACTGGTGGATTCGATGACTCGCGCACCCGGCCGCAGCGTGCCGCGCGCCACCGCGCGTTCGACCATGTGCAGCGCGGGGCGGTCCTTCATCCCGCCCGGATTGTGACCCTCGAGTTTGGCCCAGAACCCCTGACCAGCCATGGCGAACGGCTCCCCGATCCAGAGCACCGGGGTGTCCCCGACGAGCGTCGCCGGGCGGCGGCGCGCCTGTTCCTGGGCGTGGAGATGATCGGCGGACAAGACGACACGATCGACAACGGCACTGCACATGCGTGAACTCCTAGCATCGAATCGGCATCCGAGATGCCGGGTGAGTATCGGACGAACCCGCGCGTCGGCCCCGCCGTTATCCGGCGGCCGACCGGGCGCCCGTCAGCACCGATCGATACAGAGATCTCGCAGAATGCCACGGCCGTCCGGCGCGGCGATCCGCCACGGCCCCCAGCCGGCGAATCTCGGCCGTCGGCTCGTATCCGCTTGTGCGTCAGCACTATCGAGTTCTGTGGTGGTTGTGCCGACCTCGTGCTCGGCTTCGCGCTGCGGCGTCCTGGCCAGACAACCCTGCTCGTGGCCTTCGGTGGCCGGATCCGCGTGGGTGGTCGCGCCGAGCGACTTCTCCGCGGCGACGAGGGTGGGCACCGGCTCGGCCGTCCCGGAAACGCCGGGCAGCCCCAGCACGCACATGAACAGCGCGTGGGCGAGCAACAGTGCGGCAGCGGCGAGCGCGACGGCGATGCCACGCCTGCGTGGTGCCTCGACTCGCACTGTCACAAAAATCACGATAGCGGAAAACAACGCCGTACCAAGGTCGGTGGCTCCCCAGTTGCTGCCGTTTCACAGAACGTTCGGCGAGCCGTCACCTCCAGCGCACCAACCCATCTGTACAAGATTGCTGGCGAATGAATCGTAGGGGTGCGGCGTTGCCGCTCGGCATACGGAACGGTCTCTATGATCGGTCGAGTGACATGGGTGGGTGTTGATGTCGTGGCCGACAATCTCGCTGCACGCGGGTCGTCGGGGTGCGCGTTCGAGAACGTCGACCTGGAGGTTGCGGCCGGTCGGTTGGCGGTGATCGTCGGGTCGGCCGGTTCGGGCCGCACGTCGCTGCTGTGGGCGTTGTCGGGGCGGATGCGGCTGGTCACGGGTCGCCTCGTCGTCGGCGGTCACCGCTACGACGAAGATCCCGGCGCGACCCAGGATGCGGTGGCGATCGCGCGGCTCGATCCCGGCTGCGTGCTCGATCCGTGGCTGCGGGTCGAGGAGGTGATCGCCGAGCGCACACTGATCGGCGGACCACGGTTCACCGAGTCCGCCTTGGCGACGACCTTCGCCGCGATGGGAGCGGCCGCACCCGCCGGGCAGCGGCTGGTGGGGGAGCTGGCGCCGGGCGAAGCGTTGGTACTCGCGGTGGCTTTGGCGGCCGCGCAGCAGCCGGGCGCCGTGGTGGTCGACGATGTCGGCGCTGGCTGCACCAGTAGCGAGACGCGATGGGTCTGGGAGTGCTTGCGGGCATTGACCTTTCACGGCTGCACCGTCATCGCCGCCGCCACCGCGCCGCCGCCGTTCGACGACATCACCGTGCTCACCCTGACTCCGCCGCACCCGACCGACGCGCGGGCCGCCGACCGATCCGACCTCCAGGAGAACGCGTGAAGGCACTACGGCTGGCGCTGCTCGAGTTCCGGCGATTCCGCGGTCCGCTGCTGCGCAAGCTCGTGCCGATCGGGCTCGCGCTGATACCGCTGCTGTACGGCTCGCTGTATCTGTGGTCGAACTGGGATCCCTACGGCAAGACCGATCAGATCCCGGTTGCCGTCGTCATCGAAGACCAGCCGGTCACCGCGAACGGGCAGGTGGTCGACGCGGGCAAACAGTTCGAGCAACAGTTGCGTGCCACCCCGAAGTTCCAGTGGCACTTCGTGGATCGGCACGCCGCCGAGGACGGCCTCGTCCACGGGCGCTTCTACTTCACCATCACCGTCCCGCCGGACTTCAGCCGGAAACTGATCAGCGCCGAGAAACCGATCCCGGAGCGGGCCACCCTCGGCATCACACTCAACGACGCCAACAATTTCATCGTCGGCGTGGTCGCCGACGTGGCGCGCTCCGAGCTGCAGAACCAGGTGAACAGCGCCGCCCACGCGGCCTATGCCAAGGCCATCTACGGCGACCTCACGCTGGTGAAACAGCAGCTCGAGGTCGCGGCAACCGGCGTGCATGCGCTGGTGGACTCGTCGGTGCTCGCCCAGCAGGGCACGGCCGCGCTGGCCGCCGGACTGGACGGGTCGACCGCAGGCACGGCCCAGATCTCCGACGGGGTCGCGCGACTCGCGCAGGCGAGCAACGAGGTCGACACCGCGGTGACCCAGCTCGTCGACACCGGCACGGCGACCCTGCCGACGGCCGCCGGGGCACTGTCCAATGCGACCGGTGCCGCCGCGCAATCGCTCGAACTCGTCAGGGGCGGTGCCGATCTGGTGCGTCAGCAGGCCGACCAGGGCAGCGCCGACCTGCGCCAGCTGGCGGTCGCGCACCCCGAACTACTGCTCGACCCGACGTTCCGTCAGGCGCTCGACCACGTGCAGGCCGTCGGATCGACCGCGGGCAACGTCGCCGACACCGCCCGGCAGGCCCACGACGCCGCGGCGCAGGCCAGCAACCAGGCAGGTCAGCTGGCGGGCAGTGTCGACGTCGTGCGGCAGAATCTGCGCGCCGCCGCGGCACCGTTGCATGCCCTGACCGCAGGCGCCTCGACCGTGTCCGGTGGTGCCATCCAGATCACCAACAGCCTCGCGTCCTTGCAGGCGAGTAGCCGGACCTTGCAGACCGGTGCGGACCAATTGCATTCCGGTGCAACCAAAGTCGCCGACACCGTCGACTCGGCATTGGTGAAGATTCCGGATACCAGCCCCGAGCAGACCGCAGCCGCGGCGGATGTACTCGGCTCGCCGGTGGGTATCGTCAGCCACAATCTCAACCCGGCCGGGTTGTATGGGCGTGGTCTCACACCGTTCTTCTTCGCGATCGCCCTGTGGGTGCTGGGGTTGCTGGCTTATCTGTTCATCCAACCGCTCAATCAGCGCGCGGTGGCGAGCCGGATCAGTCCGTGGACCGTGGCGGTCGCGGGGTGGCTGCCGGTGGCGGGTATCGCTGTCGCGGGCGGTCTCATCCTCTACGGAGTGGTCCAGGTGGGGCTGCGGCTCGACCCGGTGCGTCCGATACAGACGGCGGGGTTGATGATCCTCGCGGCGGCGGCCTTCGTGGCGATCGATCACTTCCTGCGCGTGGCGTTCGGTGTTGTCGGCGAAGCGCTTTCGCTGGTGCTGCTGATCTTGCAGCTGACCTCTTGCGGCGGTCTGTATCCGATCGAGACAACGCCTGCGCCGTTCCGGATCATTCATCCGTTCCTGCCGATGACCTACCTGGTCGATGGGCTGCGGGTCACGATTTCCGGTGGGCTCACCGGTAATCTGCTGCGGGACTGCGTGATCCTGCTCGCGTTCTTGCTCGGCTCCCTCGCCTGTACCGCTCTCGTGGTGCGTCGGCAGCGGGTCTGGACGATCAACCGCCTGCACCCCGCCGTCGAGGTCTGAGTGGCGGTAAGGCCGGACTCCCTTGCGATACAAGGGAGCCCGGCCTGCGTGCTCGAGGTGTTTACCGGCTAGAAGAGGCCGCCGCCGTCGAATCCGCCGCCGACGCTCGCGAGATCGCCGAATCCGCCGCCGAAGAGATCTCCGCCGCCGGACTGGTTCCGCCGGCCACCGCCGCCGAACCAATCGAAGTCGTCACCGCCGCCGGTGCTGAACAGGTCACCACCGCTGCTGAACAGGTCGCCGGTGTTGAACATGTCGCCGCTGTCGCCACCGCTGAACATGTCGCCGACATCGCCGAACATATCGCCACCGGTGCTGAAGGTATCGCCGCCGTCGCTGCTGAACATGTCATTGTCGCCGCCGGTGCTGAACATGTCGTTGCCGTCGCTGCTGAACATGTCGCCGCCGTCGCTGAACATGTCGCCGCCGTCAGAGGAATCACTGGACCAGCTGTCGTCGGACCAGTCGAATCCGTCGCCACCGTCGCCATCACCGAACATGTCGCTGCCGTCGCCGCTATCGTCACCGAACGGGTTACCGCCGCCGTCGTCGTTGTCGTCGCCGAACGGGTTACCGCCGCCGTCGTCGTTGTCGTCGCCGAACGGGTTGCTGCTGTCGCCGTTGTCGTCACCGAACGGGTCGCCGCTGTCGTCACCGTAGGGGTTACTGCCGTCGCCGTTGTCGTCGCCGTACGGGTTCCCACCGTCGGAGGCATTGTCGCCGTCGCCGGACGGATCGGACCCGTCACCGGGCCGGCTCGACTGATCATCCCCGCCGTCTTGCCCCGGCTGACTCGGCGATGGTTTCGGGCGCTGATTGTTCGGACTACCCGGTTTGCTGCTGTCGCCGGGCTTGCTGCTGTCGCCTGGCTTTGTCTGGTCGTTCGGCTTGTTCGGCTTGGACGGGTCGCTCGAATTACCGGGCTTCCCAGACTTGTACATACTGTTCAGCTGATTGATCTCATTTTTGCTGAGCGGCGTCGGACCATTGTTGCACCGGTTGACCGAACTGGCCATGATGCTACAGCCGCTGTCATTGTGATCGAGGCCGATGGAGTGGAGCAGTTCGTGTGCGGCGACCTCGGTGCGGTCCGCCGGATCGTAATTGCGCGTCTTCGGGTCGAGTTTCACGAATGGGCCGTTGTCCCACCCGCCGAGGCCGGCCACATCACCCTGGAATGTTTCATTGCTGATGTCGATGGCGCCGTTGCCCGTTCCGGGCTTCAACACGAAGTTCAGGCCCGGCGTCGAGTTCAGGTGTTTGACGGCGTTCTCGATCCCCGCGTCTTTGATCTTGTTGTTGTAGTGGATGATTGCCTTGCCGTCGGAGTCATAGCCCTGGATCTTCGCTCGGAAGCCGAAGCTGGGTGCCTGAGCTGCCGCGGTGGCGGTGCTCGTCAGGGTGAGCGCGGCGGGCCCGATCAGGGTGCCTGCGACCAGTGCAGCGAATAGCCGGGGTGTGGCATTCGTGGGTGACTTCTTGGCGCGATGTTTTCCGCGGTAGTGGCGACGGTTGGCAGCGGGCGGCATAGCGCGGAGACCTCCGATGAGTGCTAAAGGTGGGATTTCTGCCGAGCCCGAATAGCGGCTGATGCCGGAACTATTATCAGCCGCGAATCATGAAGAGCGCGTTATGTGCTCGTGATCGGCACGGACGACTGTACCGAGGAAACGGCGAAAGAGCACAGCATGTAAGGGAGGTCTTAACTGGTGAAGATATATCTACGGAGCAGTTAAGCCTGTATTGCAAGATTTATTAGTTCGATTGCGGCCCAGTGCTTTCGGGCTACCGGGTGTCGAGCGCACGGGCCAGTTGCGGCCAGGAGTTGCGCAGGTCCGTTTCGAACAGGCCCCAGGTGTGCGACCCCGTCCGGCGGTCGACATGGACGGCGGGCACACCGAGCGCAGCGAGTCTGCCCGCGAAGGCGGCGGTGCACCTGCTCGCGATCGCCTCGATCGGTGGCATGGGCAGGCCGCTCCGATCGATCACGCCGGGGATACCGGACGCGGCCGAGAGGTAGATGGCTTTGCCGGCGAGCGCGCCCGCCCGCGCGAACGCGTCATGCGCGTGCCACCCGTCCGAGCCCGGCGCACCCCACATGTTCACCGGGTTACCGCCGCCGCGCAACACCTGCGCGCTGATCATCGCCACCCCGAATACATCTGCGGACCACGGACATCCGCTGTACGCGGCAACGGCGCGGTAGAGGTGCGGCGCCTGGATCGCGAGATCGATCGCCGAGCCCCCACTCATCGACACCCCGGCGATCGCGCTCCGGCCGGTGGTGTGCAGGTAGGCATCGACGATCGCGGGAAGTTCGCGGGTGAGGTAGGTCTGCCAGCGGGCGCGACCGATTATCGGATCGTCGGCACGCCAATCGGTGTACATGCTGAACGCCCCGCCGATCGGCAGCACCACATTCACGTTCTTATCGGCAAAGAATTCCCGGACCTCGGTGTTGTGCCACCACGAGATACCGTCCTCGCCGCCACCGATGCCGGTGAGCAGGTACAGCGTCGGCGCCGGGCCATCGGCCGCCCGGATCACATGATTGCTGACGACCTGATCCATCGATGGTGAGTAGACGTCGATGCGGGTGACGGCCCGGGTGACCGGCGTTTCGCTGATCACGCGGACCTCGGCGGGAGCCGCGGTGGCGGGCGCCGACAAAGCGGTGACCGCGACTGCGGTCACCAGCAAGCTGACGAGTGCCATCCAACACCGTGAATTCGCCATCCCCTCGGTTATACCGCCGCACGAATCGCTGGTCGGCGCGGAACACGCGCGCCACGTAGCAGTGTTATCGAACGGCTATGCACTGCTTGACACTCGGTGATCCGGCCGCTCGACCGGGTATGCCGAGAGAAATAGGCCTTCTCCACAAAGTGAGGTTCCGCGCGATGCTCGAGGCAGAACACATCACAAAGTTCATCGAGGACGGATTCGTGCACGTAGCCGGATCATTTTCTCGCGCGATCGCTGGGCGCTGTGTCGAGATCATGTGGCCGGGCACCGGGTGTGTTCCGCACGATCGGACCACCTGGACAAAGCCGCTGGTCCGCTTACCCGAATACACCGACGAGCCATTCCGCACCGCCATCCAGATGCCCGGCTTGGAAAAAGCTTTCGACCAGCTGGTCGGCCCCGGTCGGTGGCGCCGCAGGTCCGGGATCGGCCCCATCCCGGTCCGTTTCCCGCACACCGAGTCCCCGGGCGACGACTATTGGCACTTCGAGGGCAGTTACCTCCCCGAGGGCTGGAAAGGGCACTCGTTCACCAACTACCGTTCCCGTGGCTGCGCGCTGCTCATGCTGTTCTTGTTCACCGATGTCGCCGAGTCCGACGCACCGACCAGAATGCGCGTCGGCTCCCACCTGGCTCTACCCGGCCCACTGCGCCGCTACGGGGACGAGGGCATCGATGCCACCCGCATCGGCGAGACCGGCGTACTCGAGGCCACCGCCGACCTGCCGGTCGCGTACGCCACCGGCAACGCAGGGGATGTCTACCTGTGTCATCCGTTCCTGATCCACGCCGCCCAGCCCCACCACGGCGACACGCCGCGTTTCATGGCGACCCCCACTCTCGAACCCGCCGTTCCGCTGGAATTGGATCGGGCCGACGGCACCCATTCACCTGTCGAGGAGTCCATTCGGGTGGGGCTCGGTATGCAGGGGAGCGAAAACCTTTGCAGGGAAACGCTACCTGGAGTTGGGCGATAGCTGGGTGGTGTCCCGGGCGGCGGTGACGGTGCGGTGGACGTAGTCGGGATGGGCAAGGGGCACTTCGAGGAGGGCTGCGGGTACGTCCAGTAGCGCGAGGACCTCGGCATGCAGGTCGGCGCACTGGTCGCTGAGCGTGGCCCGCTGGTTCAGCAAACCGCGGATTCCCGCGCCGTCGAGAAGTCCTTCCGCCACCAGGTGGTCGGTCAGGCTCAGTAGGCAGGTCACCGCGTAGAGGCGCCGGACGGTGTCGTCGACGGAGCCGCCGGAATGAGCCGTCCATCGGCGCAGTAGTTGAGCGCCGCAGGTCGCGTGGACGTGCGGGCGGCACAGTGCACCGCGTTGCGACTCGCGCCAGCGCCGTAACAGGCGCTCCGCCAACGCTTCCAGCAGATCTATGCCTTGCTCGCACGAGCGCAGGCCGTCCTCGGTGACGGCAGGCACGGTGTTCGACGCGGCCTCCGGTGGCGCGGTTCTTGCTGCGACACGGACACTTTCGTAACACAGCACGTTGTTGTCGCCGCCGAAGGTGGTATTGATCTCGCCGTCCACCCGAGCGGTGACGATCTCGTTGTAGCTGTGGAACCCGTGTCCGCCACAGAGTTCCCGCAGCACGACCAGGGCGGTGTTCGCTGCCCACGAGGCGTGCGCCTTGGCCCCGGAGGTCAGGCCGTAGAGCGTGCGGCCGTGCAGGGTGATCGGCTCGGTCGGGTATCGGGTGGTCCACTCCTCGATGAGGTGTTCGGTGAGATGGTGCAGGGCGAGCGCCTCGGCGACCACGGGCATGAGGCGCTCGCGGTAGTGCTGGAAGGCCAGCAGCGTCTTACCGGACGACTCTCGATAGGTGCTGTAGCGCAGCGTGATCGCCGCGAAGCGGCGCAGACAGCAGGCGGCTCCGGTGACGGGGAAGATGCGTTCCTGAGAGAACGTCCCGAGGCAGCGCAGATAGCGCTCGCGCCTGGGGATTTCGCATACATACGCGCCGGAGTCGTCGATGTGCGCCCAGGCACTCAGCAGGGCGTCCGAGGGCAGCTGGTACTGGTCGAAATGAATCATGCCGGTCTGATTTCCCGGCAGCCCGCCTTTGGGATCAGCGCGGCGAATACGCACACCGGGGAACGGCAATGCGCCTTCGGCCGGCCGCAGCGGCACCCGGAACCAATGGTGCCCCTCGTCGGCACCGTCGATCACCAAGCGCGCCAAGACCATCGCGTGCGTCGCGGAGAACAGACTGTTGCCGATCCAGTACTTCGCCGCGTCATCGGACGGCGTAGTGATGCGCAGCGCGCGGTCCTCGTGCCGGTAGTGCACCTCGGTACCGATGGACATGAGGTTGGTTCCCCGGCCGATCTCGGTCGCTGCGAACGCGTAAACCCGTTCCATGCGGTCGATTTCGTCGCGGAGGGCCGCCACCTGCGCGGGACTGCCGTGGGAAAGCAGTGCGTTGCCGGCCAGCTGCTGATTCCCGGTCGTCGCGACGAGCGAGATGTCGAAGGCGCTGAGCCAGCCCAGAGTGCGTACCAGGTCCGGGAATCGGTCGTCCCGGCTCCCGCCGCACCAGGCCTCGCTGCCGACGATTCCCTTCGCGTGCAAGGCCTTCGCACGTTCGACGGTGAGCAGCATCAGGTCATCGACGTCCAGTTCATAGCGCACACGTGGGTCGAAGAGGGGATCGCTGAGATAGTCGGTCGCCGTCTCGGGCACCGTCACTCCTTCCGGTCGGTTGTCGGTCCGGTCGTGCCCGAAACAAGCCGCTGGGCGACGAAACCCGACGCTTCAGTGCCCTGAGCAGTCGCGGGCGGGGGTTGCTTGGGACCCGGCAGATCATGGCGGGTCAGGTGCAGGGCCGCGAGGGTGGGCGCGACGATGTCACGCAGATACACCCGGCCGTTGATGCCGGTGGACCGCATCAGGTCGGTCCGTGCCTCGGCATCCGGCAGGAGTTGTTCCGCGGGCATGCGGAACGTCCGCAGCACATGCGCCAGATCGTGCAGCGTGCCCGCTCGATCTTCGTCGAGGTGCAGGGCGACCATGCGCTGGTAGAACCTGGTGTGCGCCATCTCGTCCCGTCCGATGAGACGGTAGATGTCGGCGAGAACCGAGTGCCCGGTGTCGATGGCCAGGGTGCGCTGCGAGCGATACACCACGAAGGTGGTGAGTTCCTGAATCATCCCGTAGATCACCATCTCCCGGGGACTCGCGTAGGGCCGCTCCCACCGCTTGGCCAGGATGGTGTCGGCATAGTCGTGCAGTTGTTCCTCGGTGCGCTGCCCGCTGCGCCGCAGGTACTCCCGAAGGACCAGTGAGTGTTTGGATTCCTCGTACCCCCAATTGGCGGCGAACCAGGCCTGGGCATAATTGCGGCCGAACAGCTCCAGATGCGTATTGAGGTAGTCGGGCAGGAACATCTCCACGCCGCAGAACGTCTCGGCATTGGTGGCGAGTTGCAGGTCGGTGCCCGAGGTGTCGAGTGCGTCCCAGTCGATGTCGTTGACCGGATTCCACCGGCGGGTGCGCTCGGCATTCTCGAAGAACGTCATGTACTCGCGGTGGAAGGACTCGCGCAGCTCCCGGTTCATGCGCGGCTCGCGAGTTCGGCGGAGATGAGCTCGCACAGCCCGCGGACATCGGTCACCGTGTAGAGCTTTTCGTCGGGCAGGCGGATGTCGAGCTCCTTCTCGGTCCAGGTGACCAACTCCAGTAATTGCAGCGAGTCGATGCCGGAGGAGTGCAGATCGGAGTCCGCGGTGAGCATGGGGTGCGCGGCGGAGGTGAGGTGGCGCAGACCGCGGCCGAGGAGGGCAAGCAGGTCGTCCTGGGTCATCGAGAGTCCTCTTTCCTGCGGTGGAACCGGTGGTGGCGGTGCGAGATTCACTCGGGATCGTCGACCCGGCGCAGGCACCACTGCGACAGCGTCATGTGCCTGCGGGCGAAGGAGTTGATGCAGCAGGTCAGGTAGCGGTCGTAGGTGTCGAAGAGCTCGCGGCCCCAGCGGTCGCTGATGTGTTCTTCATTGGCGCGCAGCCGATTTCGCCAGTGCGTGGTGGTCCGCTGGTAGTCCTCGCGCCTGGTGCGCAGCTGCATGACCTCCCAGTAGGGACCGACGGCCATGATGATGTCCTCGGCACGGGGCGTCATGCCGCCGGGGAAGATGGTCCGGCCCAGCCAGCTCAGCTCGCGCGCGTCCTCGGGCCGGCGCGGCAGGCGGTCGCGCAATCCGGTTTGCAGCGCGAAGTAGGCGCCGGGACTGGTCCACTGCCACGCCTTGTGGAAATAGTCGCGGTAGCGGGCGACGGCATGGCCCGCGCGGGCCTCCTCGGGCGTGCAGACGTGTTCGATCATGCAGATGGACTGCACCGCATCGAAGGTGTCCGACGGCGCGAAGTCGCGAAAGTCTATGCAGGAGACGGTGACTCCCGGCAGGTCGCGGCGCAGGATCTCCTCGTATTGCGCCTCCGAGAGGGTGATGCCGTGCGCCTCGGCAACGCCGCGTTCCTGGGTGAGGTAGGCCAGGTTGTTGCCCCAGCCGCAGCCGATGTCGAGGACCCGGCTCTGCGGTGCGATGTGGGCGAAGTCGTGCAGCACAGCGAGTTTGGCGACCTGGGCGGTGTCGAGATCGTCCGTGTCGTCGAAAACGCCGCAGGTGTAGTTCATTCGGCTGTCGAGCCACAGCCGGAAGAACTCCGGATCGAGGTCGTAACTGACCGCTATGTCAGCTCTGCTGGACATGCAGCGCACCTTCCAGATATCGGCGACGGGTTTCCTGTCGCCGCGGTTTGCCCGAGGTCGTTCTCGGGACGGTGCCGGGCGGCACAGTGACCACGTCGTGCACGGGCAGGCCCAGGCCGACGGCCACCGTTTCCCGAAGGGCGGCAACCACATCCGGGTCATCCGGGCTGCGGCACTCGGCGACGACGACCAACTGCTCGGACTCCGTACCGGGGCGGGTGCAGGCGACGACGCCACCCGAACGGACGCCGGGGACGGTCTCGGCGAGCCACTCCACCCGCTGCGGATCGACGTTGCGGCCGTTGAGGATCAGCAGATCCTTGACCCGGCCGGTGACGAACAGTTCGCCCTCGGCCAGATAGCCGAGGTCGCCGGTGCGGAGCCAGCCGTCGGGGCGAAAGGTCGTGGAAGTTTCGGGCGGGGCTCCGGCGTAGGTGTGCGCGATGGAGGGGCCGCGGACCCAGATCTCGCCGACGGCGCGCGTATCGAGGGGGTTGCCAGAGCTGTCGCGGATGACGATGTCGTGGCCGGGCAGGGGTGGTCCGCAGCCGACCAGGGTTTCCACGCCGTCGGTGGCAGTGGCATCGCCCAGGGGAACGGGAGTGGCCTGCCCGGCAGACAACGCCGCCGTGTCGACGTGGTCCACCCGGTATCGGCGGCCCAGCGGAGCGAGTGCGACCGCGAGGGTGGCCTCGGCTAGGCCGTAGCACGGCGTCAGCGCCTCGGGTTGCAATCCGGCGGTAGCGAATATGCTCAGGAACCGTTGCAGCACAGCCTGGTTGATCGGCTCGGCCCCGCAGCCGAGAACGCGCACCCGGCGAAGGTCGAGCGCGGCGAGCTCGGCAGGAGCGGTACGGCGAGCGGTGTGCGCGAACGCGAAGTTGGGCGCGAAGCTGATCGTGGCGCGCCGTTCGGACATGCCGCGCAGCCACAGCCTCGGATCCCGGACGAAGAAGCGGGTCGGCACGAAGGAGACGGGGACGCCGACCAGCAAAGGGGCCAGCACGAATCCGACCAAGCCCATGTCGTGATTCAGTGGCAGCCAGGACAGCCCGCGATCGGTGGCGGGATCGCTGCGCAGACCGTCGCGCATGATGGCCAGGCCGTTGGCCTGGACGGCGGCGACCCGCGCCGGGACGCCGCGGGGCGATCCGGTACTGCCGCTGCTGAACTGGATGTAGGCGGTGTCGTCCGGCTCCGGGGGGTGCGGCGACGAGTCATCCGGCGGGGTAGCGACCACGTCGTCCAGGACCACCGGACGCCCACTGTCCGTGGGTGGTTCGGTACCCGCGCGCAGCGCGATCACCCTGGGCTGCGCCGTCTGTGCCAACGCCGACACGTGGGCGTTCCATGCAGCGCGGCGTTCGGTGGTCGGCGGCAACGGCACGGGGACCACGCCGGACCACAGCGCGCCGAGAAAGGCGGGGACGAAGACGTGCGGGTCGGTCGCCTCGATGGCCACCCGGTCGCCGGGCCCCAGACCGACCTCGCGCCACCCCCGTGCGGCCGACCGGACGCGCCGCAGCAGCTCGTGCCGGCTGACCGTGTCCCATGAACCGTTGTCTCGCAGGTATTCATGAGCGGGCCGGTGGTCGTTCTCGTAGCCGGCCAGCACGTCGGTCACCCATGCTGTGCGCGTGTGTAGCGGACCCGCGTCTACTCGATCGATAGTCAATTCTCCAGTGCTCCCGATGTAGGTCGTGCCCGGCGCATCGCGACCGGGTGGTGGATCTAGATCAGTCGTGGAGTCCAGTACACGCGGCTGCCGGGCGCGAAACCATGCGGAGAATTGCCGAGGATCGATGAGATCTTGCGGTGCGCCGCAGACCGAAGCTGACCGTGCCGCAGGATGTTCCGGCTCGGTCAGGCGGCGCTGCGCACCGCGTCAGCCGTCCTCGGCGAGAATCCGCAACGTTTCGCCCAGCTTTGCGGCGAGGTGCTCGAGTTGGTCCGGCGTAATGCTTTTGCCGAAGGCCGCGGTATCGAGGAGCTGGCGCCGGACTTCGTCGATCTGCGCCTGCGCGAACGCGATTCGGGAGAGGTCGAGAGCTGGGGGAGTGGGTCTCATCGAGAAATCCGTTCTGTCGGTGCTGTGCTGTTCACAACTGCTGGTTGGGTATTGGGGCGTGTCGTTTGTTGGACACCGGGTCGCGAATCGAGTCGAATCAACCTCGTGTCGGGTCTGGATTGCGAGCTCGTATTGCGGGATATGCCATGCCATCGGTGCGGTGACGCCTTGTTCTGCGCGGTGCGAATGCCGCATTCGTTTTTGCGCGCCGACGATACCGAGGTGAGTGGGACTCGCACAGTCGGACTTTGCGCCGGCTGTGACAAAGAAAATCCGGCAGCCCGAGCGCTTATCGACTATTTCGCGGGGTGTGGCGAGGTAGCGAGTGAGCCCGAGGCGGCGACACTGCTCGGGGACTGGCTGCGCGAGGTCCTGCCCGCGCGGATCGACGACGCTCAGCTGGCGATGCTCCGGACCGACGGCACCGTTCGCACCTGACGGTCGGCGCGGACGGTGACGAAACCGACTGTCACGTCAGCACTTTGATGCCGCGCACGGCCCGCAGCTCACCGAGCAGGGCCGAACTGACCGTCACCGGGTAATTGTCGACCGCGAGTGTGGTCCGCCGGTCGCGGTAGCACAGCACGAGGCGCACCGGGGTCCCGCCGCGGTGGGAACGCAGCGCCGACTTCAATTCGAGGACACTGTCGCGACGGGTGGACTCGGCGTTGATTTCCAGCGTCAGCGGCGGCGCGTGCTCGCCACGTTCCACGGAACTGATGTCGAGCGGAGCGAGATGGGTGCCGAAGATGCCCATTCTGTCCTCCCGCCAATTCACTCGGCCTTCCACTGCCACAACGGCGTCCACGACCAGGTCGGTCGTGAACACGGTGTAACTCTTCGGAAAGAACAGCACTTCGACCGAGGCGTCCAGGTCCTCGATGACCGCGATCGCCCAGCATTCACCCTTTTTGTTGACCCGGCGTTCCAGGGCGGAGATCATGCCCGAAATCACGATCGTTCCCTCCCGTGGCGCGTTGGCCAGCACATGGGCGATCGGCTTCGGTGCCGCCTTGCGGAGAATGTGATTCGTGCCGTCGAGTGGATGCCCGGAAACATAGAGCCCCAACATTTCTCGCTCCAGCCCGAGCAAGATCTTGCGCGGCCACTCCTCGCCGTCGAATGTCAGATGGCTCAGCGGTGAGGAATGGCTGGACGTCTCCTCGGCGCCACTCTCGACGCCGAACAAATCGAACTGCCCCATCGCCTCTTGACGTTTGAGTCCGGTGACCGCGTCCACCGCTTCCTCGTGCACGTCGATGAGCGCCTTGCGCGGGTGATCGAACGAGTCGAACGCGCCGGCCTTGATGAGCGACTCCAGCACGCGCTTGTTGCAGCAGACCAGCTCCGACTTCTCGAGGAAATCGGCGAACGAGGTGTACTTGCCCTTGGTGGTGCGGGTCTTGATGATCGACTCGACCACATTGGCCCCGACATTGCGGATCCCGCCGAGCCCGAACCTGATGTCGGTGCCCACGGCGGAGAACCGCAGCGACGACTCGTTGACATCCGGCGCAAGCACTTTGAGTCCGAGCTGACGGCACTCGGCCAGGTAGATCGCCGACTTGTCCTTGTTGTCGGCCACCGAAGTGAGCAGGGCCGCCATGTATTCGGCCTGATAGTTGGCCTTGAGGTAGGCGGTCCAGTAGCCGACCAGCGCGTACCCCGCCGCGTGTGACTTGTTGAACGCGTACCCGGCGAACGGCAGCACGGTGTCCCACAGGGCCCGCACCGCCTCGTCGGAGAACCCGTTCTCCCGCATACCCGCGCGGAAGCCCTCGAACTCCTTCTCCAGGACCTCGAGCTTCTTCTTGCCCATCGCCCGGCGCAGCACGTCGGCGCGGCCCATCGAGAAGCCCGCCACCCGCTGGGCGATCTGCATGATCTGTTCCTGGTACACGACCAGGCCGTAGGTCTCGGCGAGGATGTCGCGCAGCGGCTCGGCCAGTTCCGCGTGGATCGGCTCGATCGCCTGCCTGGCGTTCTTGCGGTCGGCGTAATTGTTGTGCGTGTTCATCGCCATCGGCCCCGGCCGATACAGCGCGTTGACGGCGATGATGTCCTCGAATCCGGTGGGGCCCAATCGCCGAAGCAGTTCGCGCATCGCGTTGCCATCGAGCTGGAAGACGCCGAGGCTGTCGCCGCGACCGAGCAGCTCGTAGGTCTTCGGATCGTCGGTGCCGAGCGAGTCGAGGTCGACCGTCTCGCCGCGGTTGGCCTCGATGTTCTCGATCGCGTCGCCGATCACGGTGAGGTTGCGCAGGCCGAGGAAGTCCATCTTGAGCAGGCCGATGGCCTCACAGGACGGGTAGTCCCACCCGGTGATCATCGAGCCGTCCTCGCGCCGCCACAGCGGGATCACGTTCGCCAGCGGCTCCGAGGACATGATCACCGCACAGGCGTGCACGCCCGCGTTGCGGATCAGGCCCTCCAGGCCGCGCGCGGTCTCGAAGATGGTGGCAACGTCCTTGTCGGTCTCGATCAGCGAACGGACCTCGGCCGCTTCGGGATAGCGCTCGTGCTTGGGATCCACGATGCCCGACAGCGGGATATCCTTCGCGGCGACCGGCGGCGGCAGCGCCTTGGAAATCCGGTCCGCGATGGCGAAACCCGGCTGGCCGAAGTGGACCCGCGCCGAATCCTTGATGGCCGCCTTCGTTTTGATCTTGCCGAAGGTGATCACCTGGGCGATGCGGTCGCTGCCGTATTTCTCCGTCGCGTAGCGCACCATCTCACCGCGGCGGCGGTCGTCGAAGTCCATATCGATATCGGGCATCGACATGCGCTCGGGATTCAGGAATCGCTCGAACAGCAGACCGTGGTGGATGGGATCCAGGTTCGTGATGCCCATCGCGTAAGACACCAGCGACCCGGCTGCGGAGCCACGCCCGGGACCGACCCGAATGCCTTGCTGGCGTGCGTAATTCATCAGGTCGGCGGTGATGAGGAAGTAGGCAGGAAACCCCTTCTGCACGATGATCTCGATCTCGAACTCAGCGCGGCGCAGGTACTCCTCGGGTACGCCGCCAGGCAGTCGCCAGGCGAGGCCGCGCATGACTTCCGCGCGGAACCACGAGGTCACGTCATAGCCCTCAGGCGCTTCGTAGATCGGCATCCGATCGGTGTGCTCCCACACCTCGGCGTAGGACTCGACCCGTTCGGCGATCAGCAGGGTGTTGTCGGCCGCGCCGGGCACCTGGGTATCCCAGTACGCTCGCATCTCGTCGGCCGACTGCAGGTAGTAACCGTCGCCGTCGAACTTGAACCGCGTCGGATCGCTGAGTGTCTTCCCCGCTTGGACACATAGCAGCGCGGCATGCGCCTCGGACTGATCCTTGGTGACGTAGTGAGAGTCGTTGGTGGCCAACGGGGGAATGTCCAGTTTCGCGCTGATCTCGAGCAGCCCTTCGCGGACCGACCGCTCGATCGGCAGACCATGGTCCATCAGTTCGACGAAGAAGTTCTCCTTGCCGAAGATGTCGCGATAGTCGGCGGCCGCCTCGATCGCCTCGGCGTGCTGGCCGAGTCGCAGCCGGGTCTGCACCTCGCCGGACGGGCAGCCGGTGGTGGCGATGATGCCTTCGGCGTGCCCGGCGACCAGTTCCCGGTCCATCCGCGGCTTGCGGTAGTAGCCCTCGATGCTGGCCAGCGAGGACAGCTTGAACAGGTTGCGCAAACCGCGCGCGTCGCGCGCGAGCATCGTCATGTGCGTGTACGCACCACCACCGGAGACGTCGCCGCCGACGCCTTCCCCGTTCGACCCGCGCTGATTCGCTTGCCCCCAGAACACCGGCTTCTTGTGGAATCGGCTGCCCGGGGCCAGGTACGCCTCGATGCCGATGATCGGCTTGATACCCATCTTCGTGGCGACCTGATAGAACTCGTCGGCCCCGAACATGTTCCCGTGGTCGGTCATCCCCACCGCGGTCATCCCGAGCCGCCCGGCCTCCTCGAACAGCGGCTTGATCTTCGCCGCACCGTCCAGCATCGAGTACTCGGTGTGCACATGCAGGTGAACGAACGTGGACAACGGAGGCCTCCAGGCGCGACTCGGACTCGGATCGGCCTATTCGAGCCGAGCGGGCGATCGCGGGTCAAACAATCAACACGCACCGCGTGACAACCAGTGGTTGTCCTGGCTGGCCCTGTGCCGCAAGCCATTCCGTTCGCAGGCCCGAAGCGTCAGTGCCGACTGCCTCGCCCCGTGAACGGTTGTCCGTCAAGCGGATCGGCCCCAGCTGTCGCTGCGGATCTCGGTCTGCGGGAGCCAGTGGCGTTCGGGGGCGAACGGGGCGAAGTCGGCGGCGATATGGCTGCGGAGGCGGGGCAGCACGGGATGGCGATTGCTCCGGAGCCAGAGCATGGAGTGTGGATAGCAGGGCGTCGGCTCGGCGAGCGGGATCCGGCGGATGTCGGGATGCCAAGGGACGCGCAACAATTCACCGGAGAAGAGGTAGCCGTCGGCGGATTCGGCGATCTCGTCGAGCAGGTGATCCAGGCCGAAGTCCGGACCCGTGGTATCGATGGTGAGTCCGAAGTCCTCGGCGAGATCGTCGTAGAACTGCGCCCATTCGCTGCCCGGCTCGTTGCCGGGCATCCGGGCGATCGAACCCGCGAGGTCGGCAAGGGCGACCCGGCGTCGATCGGCCAGGTGGTGTTTGTGGCCGACCAGGATGTGCAGGGGTTCGAGGTACGCGGGCATGTGGTCGATAGCGGGGTCCAGCGCGCCGACCACCCGCGCGAAGGCGACGTCGATGGTGCCGTTGACGAGGGCGGATCGGCCGCTGCGCAGTCCGCTGGACGTCACGATGTCGATCTCCACCCCGCGGTGGGTCTCGTGGAACGTCCGGATGAGCTCGGTGGGCGCGAGACGGGTACCGAGCACGTCCACCCGCAGCGGACGGTCGTTTCCCTGTATCGACGCGACGGCCTGATCGGCCAGCGCGATCAGAGCGCGGGCATGGACGAGAAAGGCGGCCCCGGCCTCGGTGACGTCGCTGCCTTGGCGGGTGCGGTGGAACAGTGCCGTGCCCAGCGCGGCTTCCAACTTTGCGATGCGCTTGGAGACGGCCTGCTGGGTCAGTCCCAAATGGTCTGCCGCCGCGCCGAAGTGCTGGCAATCGGCGAGGACGAGGAAGGCTCGGACCGCGCCGAGATCCAGTTCCAACTCGGTTCCTTTCACAACAGGGGGTTGTCGGCCGAAGAGCCACACTAGGCGCGTCGGGCGTGGAGGGCCATCTCCGGTGGCTCGCCGAAACATCGCCGGGGCGCCGCCGGGCATCGGCAAGAGGTGCAGCGTCTTTCGGGCAACACATATTTTCTCGCGGGTAGATCATTCGGCGACGGCAGCTGTATTCCCCACTCGTCATCTGGGGTTTCACCCAGCCGACGCCGCGGCTTAATCTCCGCCCATCGGGAATTCATACGTCCCTTTGGAGGAGTCGATATGTCCCGTATCTTCCGGCCGACTCGATCCAGGTGCCCGGCCTCGTGCCGGGCGGCGTCCTGTGTGCGGGCGCGGCGGGCATCGGGACAGGCGAAGTCCGCGTCGGGGACGGCGAACAACCTCACGCTGCGCAATGCGGTGGCCGGCGGTTGTGCGAGAGACAAGGGAAGTCCATGAGCAGAGTACGCAATATTCTGGCATCTTTGACCGCGGTGACGGTGTGCGGTTTTTCGACGCTGGCCCTGAATCCGGCGGCGGCGCACGGCCAGGATGACTCGCCTTACTACTGGGAAGTTCCGGTGCCGACCCAGGCGCAGAAGGACATCATCGAGGAGGCCGGGATCGAAATGGTTCCGGCCGGTCCGGGGCAGGTGACCATCGCCGCGGACGAGGCGACCGCCAAGGCGCTGCGGGAACGCGGACTCCAACCGAAAAAGGGTGCGCCGGTATACAAGTCGTTACCGCAGGAGCGAAAAGCTCCGGACCCGACGTATTACGGCGGTTATCACACCGCGGCGGACCTGCTCAAGCATGCCTCGGATGTGGCGGCCAAATACCCGGGCATCGCCCAGGTGCACGACATCGGCAAGAGCTGGAAGGCCGAACGAGGCACCGGCGGGCACACCATGAAGGTCATCTGCCTGACCGGAATCGCGAAGAAGGCCACCGATCAGGAGAAGGCCACGGCGAAAACAACGCTTGCCCCGAACGGCTGCGCGATGTCGCCCACTGCCTCGACCAAGCCGCGTTTCCTGTTGACCGCGCAGATCCACGCCCGCGAGCTGGCGACCGGCGAACTGGCCTGGAAGTGGATCGACTACCTCGCCAACGGCTACGGCACCGACGCCACGGCGACCTCGATCCTGGACAACACCGAGATCTGGGTGGTCCCGGTGACCAACCCGGACGGGGTCGACGTGACGGCCAGCGGCGGGAACCGGCCGAAGATGCAGCGTAAGAACGTCAACAACACCCAGACTCCCTCGTCCTGCTCGGTCGTGGACGGGTCCGGCAACGGTCCCGGCGTCGATCTGAACCGCAACTTCACCATCCGCTGGGGTGGTGACTCGCGGAACCCCTGTTCGCAGACGTTCCAGGGCCCGCGCGCCGCTTCCGAACCGGAAACCCAAGCGGTACAGCGGCTTTACGCGAGCCTGTTCACCAATCAGCGCCCCGCGGGCAGCCGGGATGTTCCGGATACTGCCAAGGGAATCGTGATCGATCTGCACGCATACGGTAATTACGGAATCATTCCGAGCGGCGCCACCACGAAGAACGCCAGCCAGTTGCGCGCATTGGCCAGGAAGATCGTTCCCGGGTTCACCGTCGGCACCTCCGAGGAAACCGTCGGATACTCGACCACCGGAACGACCGACGATCAGGCACACGGCGCATTGGGACTGGCCGCCCTCACCATTGAAATCGGCCCGAACAATTCGTCGTCCTGCGGCGGCTTCATGCCCCGCTACTCCTGCGTGAACGACACCTTCTGGCCGCAGATCAAGCGGGCGTTCACCACCGCGGCGCAATCCGCGGGCGCACCGTACAAGCAGACACAACCGAGTCCGGCAGACAACCAAACACAGCAGCTTCCCGCAGGTAGCTGATTCCATTCCCGCGCGCCGACCTGGTCCCTGGTGGCCGGGTCGGCGCTCGGCTGCGTGTGCCGGGAACGGTGACGTTGGTAACTGGACAGATTCTTCCGAATGTAAAGCTGATAGCTTGTGCTGGCCATGCTTGCGCCACGCGGGCGATCGCTCCGGTAGTCGAATTCCGGTCATGATCTCACCGCCGATGTAAGGGCGGTATCGCGATGACCAACAACCGCTTGTCATTTCGGTCCCGGTGGCAATACCGGGTCGATTACCACTGGGTGGTCGATTTTCTCGAATACCATTCCGTGCTCGGCCGGATCAAGGTCGTGATCGGCGCGGGTGGCCTCATGATGCTGGTGAACGCCGCGCTGATGGCGGTCTCGCCGGCCGGTGTGCACGGGAGGGCCGGCACCGCGGTAACCATGTTGTCCGCCGTTATCGGCGGTCTATGGGCCGTGCGCTGGTGGGCGCTGTCGTGGCCGCGCGAGGCCGAATCGCTGGCCTGGATCGCCGCCATCGACGTCGTCACCACCATCGACAGCATGCTCGTCCAGGATCGTGTCCTCGGCGCCCTCGGAATGATCATGCTGGTCGCGACGGGCACCTATGTGGCGGTCTTCCACAGTCCGCGGATCCTGGCCCTGAGCCTCGGCTGGTCGCTGCTGTCGATCCTGGTGCTGTCGGCCACGATGGTGCTCGGCACCGGACGCTGGCGCGGCGATATCGCGCTCGGCATCGCGGTCGTGGTGGCCAATCTCGCTGTAATCGGTGTGGTGTTGCCGACCGTGCAGCTCTCGCACTGGCTGCTGCGGATGGACGCGCTGTCCGATCCGCTCACCAGACTGCTGAACCGACGCGGCCTGGACTCGCACTGGTCGGAACGCGCCGGATGGGCCGGGCGCCCAACGGGTTACGCGATCGCGTTGGACCTGGACCGGTTCAAAGCTGTGAACGATACGTTCGGCCACCCGTTCGGCGACGAGGTCTTGCAGCGGACCGCGGATCGGCTGCGATCGGCGGCCGACTCCGATGCCCTCATCGCGCGCACCGGCGGCGAGGAGTTCGCGGTGGTCGGCTGGGTGCGTGACGTGCCTGCCGCCGTGGTCGCCGAGCGGCTGCGTGCCGCGATCGCGACGATGCCCGGCCTGCCGATCACCATCACCGCCAGCGTCGGCGCCGCATTGTTCACGGCGTCCCGGACCGGCGAACTGCCGCCGCATCAGCACGTCCTGCGCGCCGCCGATGCGGCGATGTATCGAGCGAAGCGACTGGGCGGCAACACCATTGTCCTCACCGACGTGGGGTCGACCGCACAGGAACCGGACTCGAGCTGTTTCGCCAAGGCCGGCGCCGAGGTTTCCAGGCTCACTCGACCGCGACACGAGCAGCACCGCCGATCCTGACCTCGTACGGTCTACCCACGAGGAATGGATACAGCGATGACAGCAGCGTCCGACAACGTCAGGCCCGCGGCCGCGGTCGACAACGGTCGTGCCGGACCACCCGACGCCGCCGAGGTGGCGCAACTGAACGACCTGCTCGATCATGTCCGAGCCAACGCACTGCGCCTGCAAGCCGACTTCGGTGTCCCGCCGAGCGTGCTGCGCATCCGCGCGGGAGAGGTCACGGTCGAGGCCGAGTGGCCGCAAACCCCCGCGCCTGATCTGGGAGTTGCTGCACACCAGAATGTTTCGAGTTCCACTGAGGGCGAAGCAGCGGTGGTGGTGGACTCGCGTTATCTCGTGCGCGCTCCTTCCGTAGGCGTGTTCTACCGGGCTCCCAAACCTGGCGCCGCGCCGTTCGTCGCCGTCGGCGACCACGTCGAGCCGCAAACTCAGGTGGCGATCGTGGAAGTCATGAAGCTGATGATCCCGGTGCACGCCGGAGTCGCCGGACGGGTGGCGGAGGTGCTGGGTCCGGAGGGTGGCCCGGTCGAGTTCGACGAGCCGTTGTTCGCCATCGAACCGGATGCGGCCACCGCCTGAACGCTTCGTTCAGGCGGTGGCCGCCGGGAGCTCAGGCAGGCACGATGGCGACGACGCGAGTCCAGCCCGCGCCTGCCCCGCCCACCGGTATCGGGAAACACGCGATGGTGAACCCGGTAGCGGTGGGCAGTTCTTCGAGATGTGCCAGCTTCTCCAGTTGCAGATATTCGCGTTGCCGTCCATAGATGTGGGCGGGCCACAGCGCGCGGGGATCGCGGCTACGGCGGTACTCGTCGATCATCTGCCGCATCGGCCGGTCGAGACCCCACGCGTCGATGCCGATCACCCGAATGCCTTGCTCCACCAGGAATTGCGTGCCTTCACCGCTGAGGCCCGGATAGTGGTCCAGGTAGGCCGCCGTACCCCAGAACCGGTCGGCACCGGTCCACAACAGCACGATCTCGCCGGGGGCCAGCTGGTGGTCGATGCTGTCGAGCGCACCCGCCAGATCCGCCGGCGTGATCGCCTCGCCCGCAGGCACGGCCCGCATGTCCAGGCGAACGCCGGGACCGTAGCACCACTCGAGCGGCACCTGATCGATGCTGCGGGCCGGCTGCCCCGCACAGAGCGGACCGTAGTGCAGCGGTGCGTCCATATGAGTTCCGGTGTGCGTGGTCAGCGTGACGGTCTCATTGGAGATCGCCATCCCGTCCGGAAAGTCCTCGGGCGCAAGGCCGAGCACGGTCGCACCGCTGCGATGATCGAGCAGATCGATCTTCACCGGCGTCGCCTCGCTCGGCGCGTCCCGGAGCACCACGCTCAGATCGATCAGGCGAGTCATGCTGCGGTCCCGGCCAATTCCGCGGTGATCCGCTCCGCCTCCGTCTTGACCGCGGCCAGATCGGCGACGCTGTTGCGCTCGACCGCGGCCTGCAACATCTCGTCGGCCTCGGCGTAGGTGTACTTCCCGGCGACCTTGCCGTCGACGGGTTCGCGCGCCACGAAGTCGTGGGTCAGCACCAGTTGGGTGTGGTCGTCGTCCAGCGGCAGCGCCCGCCACTCACCGCCCATGTGCCCCATCAGCGGCGCCTTCTCCAGCTGCTGGTAGGCGATGACGTGCCGGTCGGCGTCGAGGTCGCGGCGGGAGACCCACGATTGGTTCGCCCCGCTCACCTCGACGACGAGCCGGGCGATCTGATGCGTCGGCGACTCCTCGAGGATGGTGACCTGCTGGGTCGGCGGGAAGATCTTGGCGTATCCCTCGACATCGGCGAGGACGCCCCAGACGACGTCGACCGGTGCCTCGACGGTGACTGTGTGCTCGGTGTGGTGCATGGTGGCTCCGTTCGTCGGTGTGCGGCGGGCGAGGAGATCCTCGTGGTTGGCGTAGGCGGCGTCGTAGGTGATCTTCGAGCGCCACTGGGAGATGAAGCCGTGGACGTGCGGCAGTTCGGAG
Organism: Nocardia ninae NBRC 108245; assembly: GCF_007990755.1. Classification (GTDB taxonomy): domain Bacteria; phylum Actinomycetota; class Actinomycetes; order Mycobacteriales; family Mycobacteriaceae; genus Nocardia; species Nocardia ninae. Next base: position 167,872 of record NZ_BJXA01000002.1, read on the forward strand.
AAGGTCCGCAGGTCCGCGATGGTCCGGCAGGAGAACTGCGCGATGGCGTCGGCGGTGACGCCCTGGGCGCCGTCGTCGACGGGCAGCCGAATGTGCGGGCCGTGGCCGAATTGTTCGATGAGATCCGAACTTTCGGCGAGCGCGCGCAGTCCGGTGAAGAACTGGTCGCGGTCCTGTTCGCTGACCGAGTTCGCGAAACGGTAGATGATTGTGTGGATTATCAAGCGAGCCTCCGCTGGTCGAGTGCTGTCACGCTCGATCGTGCGCGGGCGGGCTCGAGGTTCACTCGTACGCGAGTTGAGACGGCGCGGCAGGCACCGGTCCGGCCGGCCGACCACCACAACCCCTCACGCGCTGCGTACGGAACGCTCCGTACGCAGCGCCGCGGTGGTCGGCCGGTCGAGGTGCCATCGGTCCTGCCGCACCGAACGCCGACGGTAGTCCCGCCGATACGCACCAACGGGTGCCTAACGACTTGGCAGGCTGAGATTCATGACGACGCCAGCCGATTCCCGGTACACCTCGTCCCCGGACGCTGTCGCGGGCCGTTGCCCGCCGCGGCTGGTGGCCCCCCTGTTCGGCAACTCCTGGCTGACGGTCACGGCGTACGCGCTGCGCGAGGGGCCGATGCGCACGGGTCAGTTGCGTCGCAGCATCGGCGGCATCAGTCAGAAGATGCTCACCCAGACGCTGCGGCGGATGGAAGACATGGCCTTGGTCGAACGCAGGCGTTATCCGGAAGCCCCGCCGCGCGTCGAATATCAGCTCACCGCGGCGGGGAAAGACCTGCTGCTTCCCATTTTCGCGTTGGGTGCGTGGGCGCACCGCCACGGTGATGCGGTGCGCTCCGCGATGGCCGAGCATCCCGCCGGACGGTAAAGGCCCGGCGGGATCGCTGCTAATAAGCCACCCGGTCCTCGGTCAGCAGTTCCTGCTGGATCGACTGGAGCTCCGAGGTCGGCCGCACACCCAATTCCGCGTCGAGTACCTGCCACAGATCCCGATACGCCGCCAGCGCCTCCGCCCGGCGCCCGCATTTGTGCAGCACCTTTATCAATTGGGCGTGCAGATTTTCGTTGAGCGGGTTTTCGGCCACCAGTAACCGAAGTTGCGGAATAAGTCCTCGGTAATTACCGGTGCGCTGTTTGAGTTCGATATCGAGTTCTAGCGTCGTGAGTCGTACTTCTTTCAGATAGGTGACGTAGGCGTCGAGTACCTGACCCTTCGGAATACCGACCAAGAACGGCCCGCGCCATAATTTGCGGGTCACGTCCAAATGATCGATCACCGATTCCAGATCACCGAGTGCGTACGCTTTGGTGGCCTTGTCGACGTGCGCGATGTATGCCCGCACGTCGACCGACTCGTCGGCCACCTCGATCGCGTACCCGGACGGCCTGGTGACCAGGATGTCCTTGTCGCCGGACAGCGCCGCGAACATCTTGCGGGCGTGGTAGACGTAGGTTTGCAGGGTGGTGAGCGCGCTGCGGGGCATGTCCTCGCCCCAGAGTTCCTCGATCAAGGAATCCACGCTCACCGTCTCGCCGTTCTGAATCAATAACAAGCCGAGTAGTTGGCTTATTTTCGATTGTGTCAACAGGATCGGCCCTTCGTCGGCGACGATTTCGAACTGGCCGAGCAGCTTGAACCTCATTTTCCATTCCCCCCCGGGGTGTCGGACATGCGTCAAGACGGTCAACGTCGCACTGGTCGTAGCTGACCGTTGAATGTGTTCGAACCAAGAGTACGTCGCGCCCCGGCCGCGACGGCTCCGAATGCTGACACGGGGTCGATAGAGAAATTATCGCTCGATTCGACCCGAATCGTGCCGCTCGAATGCTATCGCGACTATTCTCTGCACCCCAAGCCCAGACTTCTGTGGTCGGCACCTATGGGTGCTCAACGATAGCCTGAGTTTCACATTTCGATTCGGTCACGTAATACCTATCGTCCGAAAGGCTCATGTCCTATTTATCTGATTCGTCAACGCAAACCGTGCCGCAACGCCGCAATCTGGTCGCGTACCATGCGTTGCGACACGGCGGCATGCGCGAGTCCGATCGACGCGTGGAACGTGCCGAGATAATGCACGATCTCGGTTTTCACGCCGGCCCGAATCAAGCGGTGCGCGAACGAAATTCCCTCGTCGCGCAGCGGGTCGTACTCGCAGACCCCGACGAACGCGGGCGGCAATCCGGAAATGTCCACGGCCCGCGCCGGTGCCGCGTACTCCGACGGCGGGCCAGCGCCCAGGTAGTGCCGCCAGCACAGGGTGAGCGCGGTGCGGTCGAGCATCGGCGTGTCCACGAAGGACCGCGCGGAGACGGTGGCGAGGCGGTCGTCGAGCTGCGGAAACAGCAGGTACAGGAACGCGATTCGGGGGCCGTGCCGGTCCCGTGCGAGCAGCGCGACCCCCGCGGCCAGCCCGCCGCCCGCGCTGAAGCCGCCGACACCGATCCGGTGTGGTTCCACTCCTAGTTCCACTGCCCGGTCCGCGGTCCATTCCAGGGCGGCGTAACAGTCGTGCAGGCCGGCCGGGAACGGATGCTCCGGCGCGAGCCGGTACTCGGGGGACACCACGACCGCGCCGACTTGGTCGGCGATCCGCGACGCGAAGGTCTGCGCGGTATCCAGGTCTCCGGTCACGAAGCCACCCCAGTGCGGAAATATCAAGGCAGGCAGAGGTTCCGGCCGATCGACCGGGCGATAGATCCGAACGGTCACCGGTCCGGCGCCGGGTGGTCCTGGTATCGGCCGGTCCACGATCGTCACCCGGGACGCGGCCTCGTAGGCGGGCTGCCGAGCCATCACTGCGCGCAGGGCGGCGCGGGCGGCCACCGGATCCGAATAGTCGAGCGGTCGCAGCCGCGGCACGAACGGTGCCAGCTCCGGGTCGAAATCGTAAGTCACCGGCCCACTCCCGTCATTCGTCGCCACCGCAGCAGCCGCCGCCCGGCCCGGCCGGACGCCGCGGGCGCCACCGCATGCAGGGTCAGCCGATCGTCGGCCAGCTCGATGTCGCGGTGTTGCCGGGTCCCGACCAGATAGTTGTGCGAGCTGACCAGTACCCGGTGGATCACCTGCCTGCCGGACAGCTCCCAGGTGCCCGCGTAGCCCATGAAGCCGTGGCCGGTGCCCGGCGAGCGCATCATGCTCACCGACATGTGACCGTCGGCGGCGTAGAAGAGCAGGCCGCACGGGTCGGCGCCGAGCGGACCCTCGTGCACGCCGCCGTCGTCGTCGATACTGTGATAGGCCGCCAGCCACCAGGTGCCGATGAGATCGTCCGCGTGCACCCCGCTCACCCGCCGACCGAGGACGACGTCATCAGGATTTCGTCGACCAGCGCGGTGGTGTGCGTAGCCGACCGGAAGCGCTCGTGGTCGAGCACCTCGGCGAGGAACGCCGCGGTGGTACGCAACTGCGGCCCCGACATCCGGAATTCATCCAGCGCGCAACGCATTCGGGCGATCGCGCCCTCGCGGTGCGGCGCCCACACGATCAACTTGGCGAGCAGGGAGTCGTAACTGGCCGGCACCACATACCCCGGATAGACGTGGGTATCGACGCGCACGAAAGGCCCACCGGGCGGCACGAATTCGGTGATGGCGCCCGGCGCCGGGGCGAAACCGTGCGCGGGATCCTCGGCGTTGATCCGGCATTCGATGGCGCAGCCGGTGGGCACCACATCGGCCTGGGACAGGCCGAGCACGCCGCCCGAGGCGATGTCGAGCTGGGCGGCGACCAGATCGATGCCGGTCACCATCTCGGTCACCGGATGCTCCACTTGGATCCGGCAGTTGACCTCCATGAAGTAGTAGTTGCCGTCGGGCGCGAGCAGGAATTCGAAGGTGCCCGCACCGACATAGCCCGCGGCCAGCGCCCCGTCCACCGCGGCGCGGCCCATCCGCTCCGCCAACCCGGTCGGCAGCTCGGGCGCCGGGCTTTCCTCGATCAGCTTCTGATGTCTGCGCTGCACCGTGCAGTCGCGCTCGCCGAGGTACACGCCGTTGCCATAGCTGTCGCAGAGCACCTGCACCTCAACGTGCCGGGTCTGCGGCAGATATCGCTCCACGTAGACGCGGCCGTCCCCGAACAAGGCCTGGGCGACCGCCTGCGTGCGATGGAAAGCCTCGTCGAAGTGCTCGCCGTGCTCCACCACGGTCATGCCGCGCCCGCCACCGCCGGCGGACGCCTTGATGATGACGGGAAACCCGATGCGCCCGGCCAACTGCCGGGCCGACGCGTGATCCAGCGGCTCGATACTTCCCGGCAGCAAGGGAATTCCCACATCCGTCATCAGCGCCCGCGCGGAGGACTTGTCGCCGAGCTTGTCCATCACCGACGCGGGCGGGCCGATCAAGGTGATGCCGAGCGACTCGCAGGCCTCGGCGAAATCCGCTGACTCGGACAGGAATCCGTAGCCGGGATGGATCGCGTCGGCCCCGGTCTGCTCGGCCGCCTGCAGCACGGCGGCGGCATTGAGATAGCTGCGGCCCGGGGGAGCGGGCCCGATCTGGACCGCCTCGTCGGCGAGACGGACCACCGATGATTCGCGGTCTGCGGTCGAATGCACCGCGACCGTTGCGATGCCGAGCTCGCGGCAGGCTCGGGCGACCCGCACCGCGATCTCGCCACGATTGGCGATCAGTACCTTGGTGAACATTTCCTACCTCCGCCGAGCCCAGTCTTCGATGTCGGCCAGCTCCGTCTCGACCGCGACCGAGGCGCCGAAGCCGCGGAAGCGGGCCCGTCGTGCCAGCCGCAGCTGTGTCGGTGCCAGCCCGCCCAACTCGTGCAGCGCGGAGCTCAGTGCGGAACGGAGCGTCTCGGCGGCTTGGACCGGGTCCGCGCCGACACCACCGTCCGGCTCCGGCAGCACGCCGTCGACCACGCCGAGCCGTAACAGTTCCCGCGCATTGAGGCGCAACGCCTGTGCCGCTGCGGTGACGGCTGTGTCGTCCTTCCAGACGATGGCCGCGCAACCCTCGGGGCTGATCACCGAGTACACGGCGTCGGAGAACATCAGCACGCGGTTCGCGACCGCCAAGGCCAGCGCGCCGCCGCTGCCGCCCTCGCCGATGATGACGGCCACCACCGGCACCGACAGCGTGGCCATCAGCCGCAGGTTCTCCGCGATGGCCACCGCCTGGCCGCGCTCCTCGGCGTCGGCGCCGGGGTAGGCGCCCGGCGTATCGATGAGGGTCACGATCGGCACGCCCAGCTTGTCGGCCATGCGCATCAGCCGTGCCGCCTTGCGATAGCCGGCCGGGGAGGCCATGCCGAAGTTGCGCGCGGCCAATTCTGTTGGAGTATGGCCTTTCTGGGTGGCCAGCACCATGACCGGCAGCCCGTCCAGGCGTGCCGTTCCACCGATCAAGGCCGGGCACTCGCCCGAGATCCGGTCCCCGTGCAGCTCGCGGAAGCCTTCGAAGGCATACCCGAGATAGTCCAGCGCGGTAGGCCGATCGAGTGAGCGTGCCTTCCGCACCTGGTCCCACGGATAGGCGTGGGGCAGCTGATCAGGGTCGGTGACTATGGCGGACGAGCGCTCGGGGCGCCGGGCAGGGATCTGCGGTCTGTCACCGGAGCCGTTCAGTCGCAACAGGTTTCCCAGCTCGGCCCGCAATTGTGCCCTGGGCACGATCATGTCGATGAAGCCGCGCTCGAGCAGGAACTCGGCGGTCTGGAAATCCGCCGGAAGCTGTTGCCGGATGGTCTGTTCGATGACCCGCCGTCCGGCGAACCCGAGGCGGGCACCGGGTTCGGCGATGATGACATCCCCGAGGGTCGCGAACGAGGCTGCCACACCGCCGAAGGTCGGATCCGCGATCAGCGAGACGCACAGTACCCCCGCCAGGTCGAGGTCGCTCAGAGCCGCGCTCGTCTTCGCCATCTGCATCAGCGACAGCGCGCCCTCCTGCATCCGTGCGCCACCCGAGGACGTGACCAGCAGCAGCGGAATGCGTTCGGCCAGCGCGGTTTCGATCGCCAGGGTGATCAACTCACCGACGGCGGTGCCGAGGCTGCCGCCGAGAAACCGGAAGTCCATCACCGCCGCGATCACCGGTTGGTCGTCGATGGTCAGGCGCGCGCAGAGCACCGCCTCCGCCATCCCGGTCTGCGCCTGGGCCCGGGACAACCGCTGCCAGTAGGGCACCGTGTCGACGAAGCCGAGCGGATCGGTATTGGTCATCTCGAACGGCAGCACCGTGAATCGGCCGTCATCGGCCAGCTGCGTGAGCCGCTCGCGGGCGGTGACGGGCAGATGCGCGGCACACTCGGGGCACACATGGAGGTTGCGGCGCAACCGCCTGCCGTAGATCGGTGTCTTGCAGGCGCGGCACAGCACCCACTCGACGTCGGCCGCCGGATCGGGTTCGGTGACAGCGGGGTTCAGGACAGTTTCGGTCATCGTGCTTCCTCAGGGTTGTCGATCACCTGATGGGAGAAGGCGATCGCGGCCGACTCGACCTGCAACGCCTGATGCCCGGCCACCGAGTTGATGTCGCGCCAGAAGCGCTGCACCGGGTGACCCGCGGCCTGGCCGCTGGTGCCGACCGCGCGCAGCAGCCGGTTGGCGACGCCGACGAGCATGTCGGTCGCCACCGCCACGTCGCGCCAGTTCCGCATGGTGTCGTACGTCGTGACCGGTGGGGCGTCGGCGGTCGCCGCCGCGCGACCGAGCAGCAGCTCGGCCGCCTCGATCTCGGCGGCGGCGCGGGCCAGCGTGACGTCGTGGGTGGTGCGGTTGAACGTCGGCATGCCGGGCAGGGCCGGCTTCGGCTGGTTCGCGGCGACGCGGATCTTCGGGGTGACGTGGTCGAGCCAGCCCTGCAGCGCACCCTTCGCCGCACCCAGCACGGGGTCGGCGAACATCATGGTGGTGGCCTGCATGGGGACCGAATGACACGGCGCGGCAGAGTCGTTCGCGCGTCCGGCGAACAGTTCGGCGCGCCCGATGGTGCGCGCCTCGGGGACGAAGACATCCTCTACGATCACCATATTGCTGCCGGTCGCCGCCATCCCCATGTTGCGCCAGGTGTCCACGGTCCGCATCGCGGCGCGGGGCACGGCGAGCACCCTGGGCTCCGGCTCCCCGTCGCGCGGCACCAGCGCCGTGAGCATGCCCCAATCGGCGTAGTCGATCGCGCTCACGAACGGCCAGGTGCCCGACAGCCGATAGCCGCCGGGGACGGGTTCGGCGGTGCCGGAGGGCGACAAGGCCGCTACCAGTAGCGCATCCGGTCCGTCGGCCCAGATCTCCCGGTATCCCGCGGTGGGCAGATGCGCCGCCATCCGCGAGGTGTGTGCGGTCAGCGAGGCGCACCATGCGGTCGCGGTGCAGCCGGTGCCCAGCGTGGCGACCGCCCGGCCGAGCTCGGCGAAGGTGCCCATCGTGCCGCCGCACTCGGCGGGCACGAAGTGCCGCGGAAAGCCCGCGACGACAAAGGATTTCACCACGTCGGGAGCCAAGCGCCGATTCGCCTCGGCGGTCGTGGCTTCGGCGGCCGCCACGGCCGCGACGTCGTGCGCCGCCGACAGCAACAAGGTGGGGCTGTTCTCGGACTCGGACATGAATTCTCCTCGGGTCAGGGGTAGTTCGGCACATCGGAGACCACGGTCGCAGCGGCGGGTCGAGATCCGCTCGATGCCCGCTGGGGCACCGGGCACCAGCCGGATTCGACCGGAATCCGAGCGGGCACAGCGATGCTGAGCGTCATGAATCCGGCGATCACCGCGGCCGACGACGAGTTGCGTGCGTTTCTCGACCATGCGGAACTTCCAGCGATGCTGATGACCGTTGCCCACCTCACCGGCGACCTGTCCGTGCTGCGCGACGACCTGCGCGCACCGGGCTGGCTGTTCGCGCCGCAGGGTGGCCTGACCGACGCCCAGCAGGCGCAGGCACGAGAGGTGGCCTTCGCGGCATTACGGCGGCTGCGCGACGAGGGACTGCCCGCGGCACCGCCGGACCGGGCCCTGCTGCGGGCGATCACCACCTGGGCCATGGGTTCGGACACCTCGGACCTCATCGGACTGCTCACCGAGGAGATCGCGCTACCCGAGCACGATCCGAAGGCGCCGCGCTGGACCGCGGGCGCCGCAGCGAGCCCGTTCAGCGTGGCGATCGTCGGCGCGGGTTTCAGCGGATTGCTCGCCGCGTACCGGCTCGCCCAGACCGGCGTCGACTTCGTGATCTACGAGAAGAATCCCGAGGTCGGCGGCACCTGGTTCGAGAACTCCTACCCCGGCTGCCGCACCGATGTGGCCAGCCACCTGTACAACTATTCCTTTGCGCCCAAGCCTGATTGGCCCGAGCACTTCTGCACGCGAGACGTGGTGCTGAACTACCTGCGCGACTTCGCCAACGAGCACGGCCTCACCGAGCACATCCGGTTCGCCACCGACGTTCGCGAAATGGCCTGGGACGACCGGGAAATGGTCTGGCAGCTGACCACGCGCGATCCCGACGGCAACGAAACTGTCCGGCACAACGCGGTGATCAGCGCCGTCGGCCAGCTGAACCGCCCGCGACTGCCGGACATCCCGGGCCGCGACGAATTCGCCGGACCCGCTTTCCACTCGGCGACCTGGGATCATTCGGTGGACCTCACCGGTGCGCGGGTCGCGGTGATCGGCACCGGGGCGAGCGCCTATCAGCTCGTGCCCGCACTCGCCGGCACGCCCGCGGAAATCACAGTGTTCCAGCGCAATCCGCCGTGGCTGCGGCCGACCCCGCACTATCACGACACGATGTCCGAAGGCGCGCAGTGGCTCTTCGCGCAGGTGCCGTATTACTTGCAGTGGTATCGCTTCTGGCTGTTCGCCCCGGGGCTGCGCGGGATTCTGGAGGGCTGGATCGTCGACGAGGATTATCCGCCGAGTGAGCATGCGGTGTCCGCGCGGAACGAAGAGTTGCGTGCGTCGTTGTGGCAAGCGATGCAGGCCCAGCTCGCCGATGCGCCGGAACTCGTGGACAAGGTGATCCCGAGGTACCCGGTCGGCGCCAAAAGAGTGCTGCGCGACAACGGTCGATGGTTGGCGACACTGAAGCGACCCGATGTGCGGCTCGTCTGCGACCCGATCGAGCGGATCACCCCCGCCGGAGTAATCGCGAACGGAACCGAGTTCGACGCCGATGTCATCATCTACGCCACCGGTTTCCGCGCCTCGGAGTTCCTGCTGCCGATGCGGGTCACCGGCCAGAGCGGCGTCGACCTGCACGAGATGTGGAACGGCCAGTCGCGGGCCTATCTCGGCATCACCGTGCCGCAATTCCCGAATCTGTTCTGCCTGTACGGGCCGAACACCAATCTGGTCGGCCAGGGCGGCAGCATCGTCTACTTCTCCGAATGCGGCACGACCTACATCCTCGACGCGATCCGCCTGCTGCTGGCGAACGGCAAACGCGCGCTGACGGTCCGCAAGGACGTGCACGACGCCTACAACGCCCGGGTCGACAACGGGAACCGCAATCGCGCCTGGCAGCGGACGACGGTGGGCGGCTGGTACAACGAGAACGGCCGCTCGGCGGTGAACTGGCCGTTCACCGCCCGCGAGTACTGGTCGCGCACCAAGCGGGTGAATCCGGCGGACTACGATCTCTGCTGATCGCAACCCGCCGGAACACGGCCTAGTCGGGCAAGCGGATCGAAAAAGAATGCCGGAACACGTCATTGGGGTCCCACGTGCACTTGGCTCGCTGCAACCGGTCGTAGTTGGCACCGAACATGAAGGCCGGCCAGGCGACGCCGGACTGGTTGTACCGGTCATCGAAGATATCCGGATCCGGCGAGTTGATCTGGCAGCCTTCGTACCGATCACCGGGCACCGGATATCCGCCCGTCGACGCGAACGTCTGACCGTAGATGTCCCGGACCCAGTTGATGTGCATGTCGTCCTCGGCGGCCTCGGTCCAATAGCCCTGGAACCAGGCGAAGAAGGCCGAATTGCGTTGGAACACCAGCGTTTCCGTCGGACTGAACGAGTTGACCTTGCCGCCGGCGATCGCGCCGAGCTGCAGCACCGCCGCGCCGGGTGGCGGGGCCTGGTAGTCGGAGCGGGTCATGTTCCGGTAGATCGCCGCGATCTGCTCGTCGGTGAAGTTCTCCTTGAAGTAGGCCGCTTTGACCGTGCTGCGCAATGTCGCGTTGGTCATCACCGTCGGATTGCTCGTATCGACCGTCTCGGTGGAGGCCCACCACCCCAGCCTGCGGCGGGGGAACGGGCCGGTGATGCCGGTGCCCGCGGTGACGGCGGCGAGGTAGTCGTCGAGCAGCTTCTCCGCGCCGGGCACAGTCGCGTCGACCTGGGTGAGCATCCCGATGCCGCCGCCGGACACATGCCCGACGAAGATCATGCCCGCCACCTCCCGGCCGGGGGAGTCCGGATGCTTGTTGTCCACATGCCATTGCCCGTGGTTGCGGAGCAGATTCGCGAACTTCTCCTCGTCCAGTACCGCCCACGGGATGAATTGCGTGTGGATGAGAACTTCCGTCGGCGGTTGGGGCAGTTGCATCTCCGGATCGTCACCGAAGGCCTCGCGCGACCGGAACCAGAACCGGGTGATCACGCCGAAGCTGCCACCGCCGCCCCCCGAACACGCCCACCAGAGATCGTTCAGCGCGCCGGTGTCGTCGCGGCAGGCGACCACCGCCCTGGCGCAGCCGTCGGCGTCGACCACGACGATCTCGACCGCCTCGATCAGATCACTGACATTGCCGTGCAAGCGGGACAGCAGCCCGTGGCCGCCGCCGGTCGCGTGACCGGCGATACCGGTCGACGGACATACGCCGCCCGGCAGCGTGACACCCCAACCGCGAAACAGCGTTTCATAGATTTCCATGAGCAGCGCGCCACTCTCGATCGCGAAAGCGCAGCGGTCCCGGTCGTAATAAATGGCGTTCATCTGCGACATGTCGAGAATGATCTCGGCCTCGGCGTGGTAAACGAGATCACCATACGAATGGCCGCCGCCGCGAATGGATATTCGTTTGCCGGAGTCGACCGCCTCCTGTACGGCCCGCACGACCTGCTCGGTGTTACCGACCAGCCAGACCGATTCCGGTGCGGCGACGAATCGCCTGTTCCAGCCGACGACCATTTGTGGATAACGTTTACTGTCGGGCGTGATGACCACCGGCCCGAATTCCGTTGCAGTCGACGTGATTTCCTGCACAGCACCCTCCCGTAATGCTCGCATAAAACATCCGGCGCCCGGCCGATCGGTCGCGGACGCCAAGGCACAGAAAAGAAATCCATCCCCTTGCGGTGAGGTTATCGCCGGGCCGGGCGGGCGGACAATCGCTCGAAGGTACGGGTTCGGCTACTCGACCGGCTAGTTCTGCCGGCCGCGCGTAAGTGTGAGGATGAGAGGGCGAACAGGTTCGAACGTCGGCAAGGGAGGGCCATGCAATCGAACAGCACGACCGTGGTGGGGGAAGACGCGTTGGCGCCGCAGAAGACGCTGGTCAGCGATTTCATCCGGCTGTTCTACAACGAGAAGAACTTCGACCGCGCCGCCGAACTGCTCAGACCGGATTTCGTCAACCATCATCCGGGCGTGGGAGTGGGGCGGCAGCGCACCGTGGATACCTTCCGCAAGGAGGTCGGTGATCCGTTTCCGGAGTTCACCTTGACGATTCGGCGGATGGTGGCCGAGGACGACCACGTATGGACGCACGGCCTGGTGCAGCTCGAACCGGACGGCCCCGTCGCGATCGTGGTCGACATCTGGCGCATCGAGGACGGTTTGCTGGCCGAGAAATGGGACGTGCATCAGGGGGTGCCGGAGGGCTCCAGCGTCGCGGAGATGTTGTCGGACTGGCCGTCATGATCTAGGCAACGCCGCGGTCGGAAAGCCCAGCGACCGGGCGATGGCCGCGGCCTCACCGCGCGAACCCGCGTTGAGCTTCTTCAGGATCCGCGCCACGTGGAATTTCACCGTGTGCTCGCTGATGTGCAGGTCGTCGGCGATCGCGCGATTGCGGTGCCCGAGCACGAGGTGGCGCAGCACGTCGACTTCGCGCGGATTCAGCGTGCTGCGCAGGTCGGAGCGCGGTATCTCGCGAACCAGCAGCGGCAGCCGGATGGTGACGGTGGCGCCCCAGCCGGGCACCGCGTCGAGCACGAGCGACCCACCGAGCACGGCCACTCGATCGGTGACCCGATGCGGGGTGAACGACTCGACAGTGAGCGTGCCCGGCCCGTCGTCGCGGATCGTCATCAGCAATTCGGTGTCGGCCAGGTCCCAGCACACCCGGATTCGGCTGATCCCGTCCTGCGCGAGCATCGACAGGACACAGCCGCGCGCGACCGTCCGCGCGATCTCGGTGACGTGCGAGGGAATGTGGCGCTGACCGCCGTCGAAGGCCGAATATTCGAGGGTGACGGCGCCGTAGTGCGAGAGCATGCCGAGCATGTCCGACAGCCGGGTGTACGCGCGGTCGGCTCGCTCCTCGCCGAGGATGTCGGCGACCCGGTCGACGTCGTCGACAGAGCGGTGCCTGATGATCGCGGAGACCGCGATGTCGACGGCCGTCCGGCGCGCCGTCGCGTCGTCGAGATCCCGGGCCCGCAGCGCCGCCAGCAGTGTGGACAGGGTGGCGGCGTGCTCGTCGGCGAGGTCGGCGATCGCGCGGACCCGATCGCCGCCGGCGAGTAGCCCAGAGGATTCGACGGGGGCGACGGTCTGGATCAAGTCGCGAATGCGTGCCGTGGTCAGGTCCCACAGCTGCTGCACAGTCTCGGCCGTCGCCGCAGGCGGCTCGGCGTCGCCGTCGGTGACGACCGCGAGCAACGCGCCCGCGGAGTTGGGCGGGGACGCCGCGAAGGCGAGCACGTCGCGCGGCGCGCCGGCCAGCACCGCGCGCCCGAACCTCGGCGTGCCGACATCGACTTCCCGTGCCAGCGCCGACATTTCGGTCGTGCTGACGCACTCGGTGAGCTCGGCGTCGCCCGTCGCCCACAGCGGCGATTTCGGGCAGTCGCCGGTGAGCATGATCAGCGCGCGATGGTCGATCAGCTCCAGGAGAATCTTCGACAGGGTGGCCAGAATTCCGCTCAGTGGCGAACGCATCAATTCGTTCGCCGATGCCAAGGCCCTTGCCGAATTTCCCCAAGCCCCGCCTTCCATATGCCCGAGAATACGTCGCTCGGCCACGGGTGTCGCCGGTATCACCGAGCCGCGACCCAGGGCCTGTCGCAAAGTCCGGCCGGATGCCTCCGGGGGCTGGATCGCCGCCTGGCCGCGTTGTCGTCGTCGCCGATACAAACCCGGTATCGGCAACTCCTCCGCCTTGCCAGGCGACGATCCAGCCCCCGGATGCATCCGGCCGGACTTTGCGACAGGCCCTAGCTGTGCTCGACCGAGACTCGAGCCGGGCCGCTCAGCATTACTCCAGACATCAACCCTGGAGAGAGGTCGTGTTGAGCAAGATGACCATGATCACCGAGCCCGTTGGTTCCGTGCGATGACCCCCCGCGTGGTGATTACCGGAATAGGGGTCCGTGCCCCTGGCGGCAACGGCATCAAGGAATTCTGGAACCTGCTGACCGAAGGTCGCACGGCGACCCGGCGAATTTCGTTCTTCGACCCGTCGCCCTACCGCTCCCAGGTCGCCGCCGAGGCGGATTTCGACCCGGTGTGGGAAGGCTTGAGCCAGCGGGAGATCCGCCGGATGGACCGGGCCACCCAGTTCGCGACGGTGTGTGCGCGTGACGCGGTGGCGGCCAGTGGGCTGAACTTCGAGTCGATCGACCCGCAACGGGTCGGCGTCACCCTCGGCAGCGCGGTGGCCGCGGCGACCAGCCTGGAGCGCGAGTATCTCGTGCTGTCCGACTCCGGCCGGAACTGGCTGGTCGACTACGAGTGGCTGTCCCCGCACATGTTCGACTACCTGGCGCCCAGCGTCATGCCCGCGGAGGTGGCCTGGACGGTCGGGGCGGAGGGGCCGGTGTCGTTGGTCTCCAACGGATGCACCTCCGGGCTGGACTCGGTGGGTCATGCTTGCCAGTTGATCCGCGAGGGCAGCGCCGACGTGATGCTCGCCGGCGCCACGGACACCCCGATCACGCCGATCGTCGTGGCGTGCTTCGACGCGATCAAGGCGACGACGACCAACAACGACGATCCCGAGCACGCGTCGCGGCCATTCGACCGCTCCCGCAACGGTTTCGTGCTGGCGGAGGGGGCGGCGATGTTCGTGCTGGAGCGTTACGAGCACGCCCGGCGACGCGGCGCGCATATCTATGCCGAGATCAGCGGGTACGCCAGCCGGTGCAACGCCTACCACATGACCGGCCTGAAGACCGATGGTCGTGAGATGGCCGAGGCCATCCGCGCCGCCTTGGACGAGGCGCAAATCGACGGCACCGCCATCGATTACATCAACGCGCACGGCTCCGGCACCAAACAGAACGACCGGCACGAGACGGCGGCCGTGAAACGCGCGCTGGGCGAGCACGCTTACCGGACCCCGGTCAGCTCGATCAAGTCGATGGTCGGGCATTCGCTGGGTGCGATCGGTTCGGTGGAGATCGCCGCGTCCGCGCTCGCGCTCGAGTACGGGGTGGTGCCGCCCACGGCGAACCTGCACGAGGCCGATCCCGAATGCGACCTCGACTACGTGCCGCGCGTCGCGCGCGAACTCGACGTGCGGACCGTGCTCACGGTGGGCAGCGGGTTCGGCGGATTCCAGAGCGCGATGGTGCTGCGCCGCCCGGAAGGAACGACTCGATGAGCGTCGGCAACCCCGTGGTGACGGGCATCGGCGTGGTCGCGCCGAACGGCCTTGGGCTCGAACAGTTCTGGGACGCGACATTGCGCGGCATCAGCGGGATCGATCGGCTGACCCGGTTCGACGTTACGCGCTATCCGGTGCGACTGGCGGGCGAGATCACCGGCTTCGACGCCGCGGATCACCTGCCCGACCGGTTGCTGCCGCAAACCGACGTCTCGACCCGGCTGGCGCTCGTCGCGGCCGACTGGGCGCTCGCGGACGCCGAGCTGAAACCCGGCGAGCTGGTCGACTACGACATGGGCGTGGTCACCGCGAACGCTTGCGGCGGTTTCGAATTCACCCACCGTGAGTTCCAGAAGCTGTGGTCGCAGGGCCCGCAGACGGTGAGCGTGTACGAGTCGTTCGCGTGGTTCTACGCGGTCAATACCGGGCAGATCTCGATCCGCAACGGTATGCGCGGCGCGAGCAGCGCCTTGGTCGCGGAGCAGGCCGGCGGGCTCGACGCCATCGGGCACGCACGGCGGACCATCCGGCGCGGGACGCCGTGCGTGGTGACCGGCGGCGTCGACTCGGCGCTCGATCCGTGGGGCTGGGTTTCCCAGATCGCAGGCGGGCGGCTCAGCGACGCGACCGATCCAGCACGTGCGTACCTGCCATTCGATTGCGCGGCACAGGGTTTCGTGCCGGGGGAGGGCGGAGCGATCCTGATGCTGGAGGATCCCGATGCGGCCAGGGCCCGTGGCGCGAACCACGCGTACGGCGAGATCGCCGGGTACGCCTCGACTTTCGATCCGCCGCCCGGTTCGCCGCGGCCGCCCGGCCTGCAACGCGCGGCCGAACTGGCGCTCGCCGACGCGGGTATCACGCCCGCCGAGGTGGACGTCGT
The DNA here is from genome assembly GCF_007990755.1 of Nocardia ninae NBRC 108245. Classification (GTDB taxonomy): domain Bacteria; phylum Actinomycetota; class Actinomycetes; order Mycobacteriales; family Mycobacteriaceae; genus Nocardia; species Nocardia ninae. The sequence goes on from NZ_BJXA01000002.1 coordinate 183,502, forward strand.
TTTCGCCGACGCGGTAGCTCTTCCGGATGCCGACCGGGCCGAGGCAACGGCCATCGGCAACATCTTCGGCCCACGGGGAGTGCCGGTGACGGCGCCGAAAACGCTGACCGGACGGCTGTATTCGGGCGGTGGGCCGCTCGATGTCGCCGCGGCGCTGCTCGCCATCCGGGACGGCGTGCTCCCGCATACGACGGGCACGCACGACGTGCCCGACGACTACCAGCTCGATCTGGTGCGGCAGGTGCCGCGACCGGCTCGGGTCTCGACCGCCCTGGTACTCGCCCGCGGCCTGTGGGGATTCAACTCGGCCGTGGTCGTACGGCAGGCGAGCGGCTGGCCCGCCCGTCCCGCCGTGTCCGAACACCATGCACAATCAGAGGAGACATCATGCGCAAGATCATGACCATCGACGACCTGCGACGCATCCTGATCGCCAGCGCGGGCGAACCGGACCGGCCCGTGTCCGACACCGAATTCGCGGACACCCTCTTCGAAGAGCTCGGCTACGAATCGCTGGCGCTGATGGAGTCCGCGGCCCGGATCGAGCGGGAGTTCGGGGTCGGCGTGCCCGACGATCGGCTCATCGACCTGCGCACGCCGGGTGAGTTCATCGCACTCGTCAACGAGGCCGCCTCGGACGCGGCGTAGGCGGCAGTCTTCATGCCTGCCACCGCCGATACGGCCGTGCTCTTCCGCGATGTGATGGCGCGCTATCCGAGTGGCGTCACGATCGTCACCACGACCGACGGGCCCCGGCCGGTCGGCTTCACGGCCAGCTCGTTCTGTTCGGTCTCCGCACAGCCACCGCTCGTGCTCGTCTGCCTGGCGCGGAAAGCGAACTGCTACCCCGTCTTCGCGCACGCCGACCGGTTCGCGGTGAGCATCCTGGCCACCGGCCAGGGTGCCCTCGCGAGCCGGTTCGCGAGCAAGAACGGCGACAAGTTCGGTGCGGGCGGTTTCGTGCCGACCGCGCGCGGCGGGCTGGTGGTCGCCGACTGCGTCGCGGCGCTGGAGTGCACGGTCCACGATCGGCGACCGGCCGGTGATCACCTGATCATGGTCGGTGCGGTGGAACAGCTTTGCGCGCCGAGCGAGCTACCGCCTGCCGTCTACTGCGACCGCAGGTTCGCGGACTTGGTGTAGCACGGGCGGTCGTTCAGCTGCGTTGCCCGGTAGATCGTTCTACTCTCAAAGAGAGTACGCAAGAGCATCTTACGAGCTCGAGGGGAACGATGTCCGACACTGTTGCGCCGCCCCGCACCGATCAAGCTCCGGCCTATCCGAGCGACCGGACCTGTCCCTATCAGCTACCCGAGCAGTATTCCCGGCTCCGGGACGGCGACGACTCGCTGCGCCGGGTGACCCTCTTCGACGGTCGCCCGGCCTGGGTGGTGACCAAGCACGAGACCGCCCGGGTGCTGCTCGCCGACCCGCGGCTGTCCTCGGATCGGTCGCATCCGAACTTTCCCGCGGTGTCGCCCCGCTTCCGGATGTTCCGGAACGGCCCGCGGGTGTTCATCGCCCTCGACCCGCCCGAACACACCGTCAAGCGGCGGATGCTGATCAGCGAGTTCACCGTGAAGCGGATCAAGGGGATGCGCGCGGACATCGAACGCATCGTGCACGGCTGCCTCGATGACCTGCTCGCCGCGGGACCGCCCGCCGATCTGGTCGGCCGGTTCGCGCTGCCGGTGCCGTCGCTGGTGATCTGCCGACTGCTCGGGGTGCCGTACGCGGACCACGAACTGTTCCAGGACGCGAGCAGGCGGATCGTGCAGGGGGCCACCGCGGCGGAGGCGATCGGTGCGCGGGCGGAAGTCGAGGCCTACCTCGACGGGCTGATCACCAGGTTGCAGAACCAACCGGGTCCCGGGCTGCTGTCCGCGCTGGCCGCCGATCAACTGGCGCACGGCGGTACCGATCGGGGCGAGCTGGTCGCGACCGCGATGTTGCTGCTCGTCGCGGGCCACGAGACGACGGCATCGATGATCGCGCTGTCGGTGATAACCCTGCTGGCCCACCCCGATCAGTACGCCGCCTTGCGCGCCGACCCCAGCCTCGTTCCGGGTGCGGTCGAGGAACTGCTGCGCTACCTGGCCATCGCCGACGTGGGCGGCGGTCGATTCGCGACGGCCGACATCGAGATCGACGGCCACCTGATCAAGGCGGGCGACGGCGTGCTCGTCAGCAACGCCATCGCCAACCGCGACGGCGCGGTCTTCGCCGAGCCGGACACCTTCGACGTGCGCCGCTCGGCCCGCCACCACCTCTCGTTCGGCTACGGGGTACACCAGTGCCTGGGCCAGAACCTGGCCCGGCTGGAACTCGAGATAGCCCTCGCGGCGCTGTTCGAACGCGTTCCGACGTTGCGCCTGGCCGTGCCCATGGAACAACTGACCCTGCGACCCGGCTCGACAATCCAAGGCGTCAACGAACTTCCGGTCACCTGGTGACCGATGCAGGCCCGAAAGGAGACCCCATGCGGATAACCGCCGACCGAACCGTCTGCGTCGGCGCAGGCCTGTGCGCACTCACCGCCCCCGCCGTCTTCGACCAAGGTGACGACGACGGCCTCGTCGAAGTGCTCGACCCCGCCGCCGACGACCCCGCGGTCCGCGAGGCGGTCGACCTCTGCCCATCCGGTGCTCTAGCGTTGACGGAGTAGTCCCTCCGGCGGATGTGCTGACCCTCGGTCTGGGGGCTTGCGAGCGCGGCATCCGCTGGCAATATTGAAAAGTATGATTTTCAAATATTGCGGGTGTTCGGTTAGGGCGGGGGCTCGATGATCCGCACGGTGATTCGGTGGCTGCTCGCTGTCGGAATCGCGTCGTGTGGGCTGTCTGTCGCTGGACCCGTGGCGCACGGCGAGTCAGGGGATTTGGTTGCGACGCAACGTTTTCCGGCCGATTGGGGCGATGGGTACATCGTCACGTATCGCACCGAAGGCTCCGATGGTCGTCCGGCGCTCGCTCGTGGCCTGCTGATGGTGCCGTCGGGGCCCGCGCCCGCAGGTGGCTGGCCGATGATCTCCTTCGATCACGGGGCGGGCGGGCTCGGCCCGGCCTGTGGCGCCTCGGCCTCGGCCACCATGCCGGTGGATGTGCCGTACTTCCGCAGGCTCAATTCCCTTGGCTACGCGGTTGTCTCCACCGACTACCTGGGGTTGAGCCCGGTCGCCGAGCAGGTGCACCCGTATCTGCACGCGCGCACCGAGGCCACCGCCACCATCGATATCGTCCGTGCCGCAAGAGAATTCACCGACTCCGTCGGGAAGAGCTGGGCGGTGTTCGGAGTGTCGCAGGGTGGTCACGCGGCGCTGGCCACCGCCCGCCTGGCCTCGACGTACGCGCCCGAACTCGACTTCCGCGGCGCCGCGGCATTGGCGCCCGGATCTCAGCTCGAGTACCTCTTTCCGCTTGCCGGACCGCACATTCCGCGTTCGCCGCTGCTGGACAACTCGATAGCGGGCGCGTCGGTGCTGCTCATCGCCTTCCTGGCCGGAATGTGGGCCACCGACCCGACTTTCGATCTGACCCCCTACCTGACACCCGCCGGTGCCCAGGTGCTGAGCGAACTGAGAACCGCATGCCAGGACCGGTGGCCGACGATCATCGGTGGGCACGGACTCGGCGAGCTGCTGGCGCGTCCGCTGTTCGAGGAGCCCGCTCGCCGCGCGATCGCCGACTACGTCGCGATACCGGCCGACGGATACCGGCAGCCGATCTTCCTCGGGCACGGCACTCGTGATGTCGCGGTGCCGCCACTGCTGACCCAGGCCTTGGCGAACGAATTCGCCCTGGCCGGAACGGAATACGAGTACCGCACCTTCGACACCGATCATGAGGGGATCATGGGCCCCGGATTCGACGCCGGGGTGGAATTCTTGCAGCGGATACTCCCGGCCGGACGGTAGCGACCGGTACGGCGTCAAGGCAGCGGTGCGGACCAGCGCAGCACGGTGCCGCCGCCGGGTTTGTGGTCGATGCGGAAGGTGCCGCCTGCCTGTTCGGCGCGGGCGGCGAGGTTGGCGAGGCCGCTGCGGCGGGTGTTGTCGGCGGGGACGCCGGTGCCGTCGTCGGTGACCTCGATGGTGACGTCGTCGCGGATCTTGAGTTCGACCGCGACGGTGGTGGCGGAGGCGTGCCGGACGACGTTGCTGACCGCTTCGCGTAGGACGGCTTCGACGTCGTCGGACAGGGGTGGGGCGAGGACGGTGACCGGTCCGGCCAGGCGCACGGTGGTGCGCAGGCCGGTGTCGGCGGTCATGTCGACGATGATGCCGTGCAAGTGTTTTCGGTATTTCGAGGAGTCGGCGGTGGTGTTGCTCTGCAGATCGAAGATGGAGTGGCGGATGTCCTGCACGATCGCCTGCACGTCGTCGATGGTTTCGAAGAGGCGGGACTTGACCTCGGGTGCTCGGGCTCGCTGCGCGGTGCCCTGCAGGGACAGGCCGACGGCGAAGAGGCGCTGGATGACGTGGTCGTGCAGGCCGCGGGCGATGCGGTCGCGGTCGGAGAGTACGTCGAGTTCGCGGCGCTGGCGCTGGTTGTCCGACAGTTGCAGCGCCAGCGCCGCCTGATCGGCGATCGCGGCCATCATCGACTGCGCCGCCGTGTCCAGTGGCGGTGCGCCGGTGGGCCGCAAGGTGGTGAGCACGCCGATGACCGACTGGCCCGCGCGCAACGGAAGGACAAGGGCCGGACCGAAAGTGGCGGTGGAGTCGAAGAGGTCGGTGTAGGCGAGCCGGTCGACCGCGGCGGTGTGTCCATCTCGGAACGCAGCGCCGGAATGTGAGTCGTCAACCGGGATCCGTTGTCCGAGTAGCTTTTCCGCGCCGGTGCCCGCAGCGGCGACCACCACCAACTCGGTCACCTCGTCCTGCGGAATGTCCGGGTCCTCGGGCAGGGCGAGGAAGGTGCACGACGACTCGGTGAGCGTCAACGCGCGGTCGGCGACCAGCGTCAGGACCTCGTTCGGTTCGCCGCCCGCCAGCAGTTCGGTGGCCACATCGCGGGTCGCCTCGAGCCACTGCTGCCGCTGCCGGGACTGCTCGTAGAGGCGGGCGTTCTCGATGGCGATGCCCGCGGCCGCGGCGAGTGCCTGCACGACGACCTCGTCGTCCTCGGTGAACTCTTGACCACCGGCCTTCTCGGTGAGGTAGAGATTGCCGAAGACCTCGTCGCGGACCTGGACCGGGACGCCGAGAAAGGTGCTCATCGGCGGATGGTGCGCGGGGAACCCCACCGAGGACGGGTGATCCGAAAGATTCGCCAGCCGAATGGGTTTCGGCTGTTCGATCAGCACGCCGAGGACGCCGTGGCCGCGCGGCAGGTCGCCGATCATCACGCGGGTGCGGTCATCGATGCCCTCGTAGACGAACTCCGACAGCTGCAAACTCGCCTTGTCGGTTTCGCGGACGCCGAGCGCGCCGTAGCCTGCGTCGACTAGTTCGATGGCGGTGTGCACGATCGAGCGCAGGGTGTTGTCGAGGTCGAGTCCGGCGGTGATCACCAGCATGGCCTCGATGAGCCGGTCCATCTGGTCGCGGACGTCGACGATCTGGGCGATCCGGTCCTGGACTTCGATCAGCAGCTCACGCAGCCGGAGCTGCGACAGCGTTTCGGTCACCGGCGTGCGGCCGCCGGCGGCTGTGACAGGCGGCTCGCTATCCATACCCAGGATTCTTTCACGCTCGGAGGTTTCGAATTCTTCCCGCCGGGTGTGCGAGTCAGGCGGCTTACCGCTCCCGGTCCGGCTGGTTCAGCTTGGAGGCCAGGACGGCGGCTTGGGTGCGGCGTTCGACGCCGAGTTTGGTCAGCAAACGGGAGACGTAGTTCTTCACCGTCTTCTCGGCCAGGAACATCCGGCCCGCGATCTGCCGGTTGGTGAGGCCCTCGCCGAGCAGGGCGAGCAGCACGCGTTCCTGGTCGGTCAGGCTGGCGAGCGGGCCGGTCTTCGCCTCGGCCTCCGAGCGGAGCTTGGCCATCAACGCGGCGGCGGCGCGGTTGTCCAGCAGGGATTTACCGGCGCCGACCTCGCGGATGGCTTCGATGAGTTCGAGGCTCTTGATGTCTTTGACGACGTAGCCGCTGGCCCCGGCGAGGATGGCGTTGAGCATGGCCTGCTCGTCGGTGAACGAGGTGAGGATCAGGCAGCGCAGGTCCGGGTTCGCGGAGAGCAGTTCGCGGCACAGTTCGATGCCGTTGCCGTCGGGTAGTCGCACATCCAGCACCACCACGTCGGGGCGCAGCGCGGGAATGCGGGCCAGGGCCTGGGAGAACGTGCCTGCCTCACCGATCACTTCGAGGTCGGGCTCGAGACCGATGAGGTCGCCGACGCCGCGGCGGACGATTTCGTGGTCGTCGACCAGGAACACCTTGATCGTGGGCAACTCCGGCATTCCTCCAGGTTACGGAGCAGCCGGGCGCGGGGCGACGGAGTTGGACCCTGTTCTGAGGACCTAAGTCCCTTGACGCATCGAGGTCGGTCGAAGTCGAGATTCGTGACCTCATTCTCGGCGCCGCCGTAGATCGCGACATCGAGGGCCCGCGCGCCGGGCGATCGGCGTCGGAAGTCCTACGGGCAAGGGCCGTCTTCCCCTTACCCGGGCCGATACGCCGGTGCGACGGTGGGTCGACAGGAGACGGAGGCACGCGACATGGATTACGGATTGCCCGACAGCACCACCCTCGAGACCGCATTGGCGCTCGCGGCGCGAGCGCCGTCGGTCGCCGACACCCAGCCGTGGCGCTGGCAGATCGGCAGTCGCTCCATCCATCTCTACCTCGATCCGGCATGGGCGGCCGATCCCGATCAGCGCGGGCCGGTGCTGAGTTGTGGTGCGTCCCTGCATCATTTGCGCGTCGCACTCGCGGCACTCGGCTGGTCCGCGGTGGTCCGTCGACTGCCGAACCCCGCCCAGCCCAACCACCTGGCGTCGGTGCGGCTGCTACGTCATCGCCCGACGCCGGTGGAAATCGCACTGAGCGCGGCTATTTCACGCAGGCGCACCGACGACCGGCACTTCACCTCCCTACCGATCCCACCCGGCTGTCTAGGCTTGGTAACCGAACGCGCCACCGCCCTGGGGGCACTAGTGCGCCGAGCCGCCGATCCGGCCCGCGAACAGGTGACCGAGCCGAGCGACCGAACACCGAACCCTGATTTCGCCGAGTTGCTTGTCATCGGAACACCCGCCGACGACCGAACCTCCCGGCTGCGTGCCGGCGAGGCCCTGAGCGCAGTCCTGCTGACCGCCACCAACATCGGTCTCGCCACCTCTCTGCTCACCCACCCCCTCGAAACCCCGGAACTGCGCCGCACCGTCCGCACCGGCGTGCTCGACGGCACCGCCCACCCCCAGGCCGTAGTCCGCATCGGCTGGGCACCGACCGGCACCGGATCGCCGGAGCCGACTCGCGAGGACGCGCGAAGCTGGGTGTGCCGCAGCAGTCACGCGGGTCCCTGCTGAATGTGCTGGAAGCAGTACGGCGTCGGCGTGCGCGCGATTCCACGCTGGAGTATCACGGCCCGCAGCCGCCGGTACCGTGCCCGACAGGTCCGGCGATGGCAGCCACCGTCACGCTCGTGGGCGTCCGGGTGCCGACGCGACACAGCGTGCAGGACCTCCCGCACTTGGCCCCCGCATCGTTCTGGGGAGGGCACAATGCTGAGACAGTGTTGGCACGTTTTCTGCCGGGTCTCCGGCAATTCGATGGCTACCAGCGGGCGTGGCTCAGGTCCGACGTGGTCGCTGGTATCACCGTGGCCGCGTATCTCGTTCCGCAGGTGATGGCGTACGCGACTGTCGCGGGGTTGCCGCCGGTGGTCGGGTTGTGGGCGGTGCTCGGGCCGCTGGCCGTGTATACGCTGCTGGCTACTTCGCGGCAGCTGTCGGTGGGGCCCGAGTCGACGACCGCGTTGCTCACCGCAGTTGCGCTGGCTCCGCTGGCCCTCGGCGATCCCGAGCGGTATGCCGCGCTGGCGGCGGTGCTGGCATTGCTGGTCGGCGGGGTGTGTCTGCTCGCCGCGGTCGCGCGGTTGGGGGTGCTGGCGGATCTGCTGTCCAGGCCGGTGCTGATCGGATATCTGGCGGGTACTGCGGGGATGATGATCGCCGGTCAGCTCGGGCGCGTCAGCGGGGTGCCGGTGAGTGGGGAATCCATTATCGCGCAGCTGCGTTCGTTCGTAACCCAGCTGGACCAGTGGCACTGGCCGACCAGCGTGCTCGCGGCGGCGGTGTTGAGCGGGCTGTTGGTCCTGGCCTGGCGTGCGCCGCGGGTGCCGGGCCCGCTGCTGGCGGTGCTGCTCGCCACCGGGGTAGTTGCGGTGTTCTCGTTGCAGCGCTATGGCATTCGGGTCGTCGGGACGATCCCTGCGGGCATTCCGGTACCGGGCCTGTCCGCGGTCGCGATGGCCGATGTGGCGGCGCTTATTCTGCCGGCTGTCGGCATTGCGGTAGTCGGCTTCTCCGACAATGCGCTCACCGCAAGGGCTTTCGCCGCACGTAACGGCTATCGCGTCGAGGCGAACACCGAACTTGCCGCGCTCGGCGCGACCAATGTGGCGGCCGGGGTGCTGCACGGGTTCCCGGTGAGTTGCAGCGGCAGCCGGACCACGATCGCGGATGCGATGGGCGCGCGCACGCAGCTGTATTCCGTTGTCGCGCTGGGCAGTGTGCTCGCGGTGCTGCTCGGTGCGCGCGACGTCCTCGCGGCGTTCCCGTCGGCGGCGTTGGGAGCCTTGGTCATCTACGCGGCGTTGCGGCTGATCGATGTGGCCGAGTTCCGGCGGATCGCCCGATTCCGGCGCAGCGAGCTGGTTCTCGCGCTGGGCACCGTCGCGGCCGTGCTGGCCCTCGGCGTGCTCTACGGCGTGCTGGTGGCGATCGCGCTGTCGACGTTCGACCTGCTGCGTCGCATCGCCCGCGCGCACGATGCCGTCCTCGGCTTCGTGCCGGGATTGGCGGGCATGCACGACATCGACGACTACCCCGGCGCGAAACCCGTTCCGGGACTGGTGATCTACCGCTACGACGCCCCCCTGTGCTTCGCCAACGCCGAGGACCTGCACCGCGGGGCGCTCGCGGCGGTCGATTGGTCGGCCGAGCACGGCGGCGAGCCGGTGCGCTGGTTCGTGCTCAACGTCGAAGCCAACGTGGAGGTCGACCTCACCGCCCTCGACGCCGTCGAACAGCTCCGAGCCGACCTGGCCGCGCGGGACATCGTCTTCGCGATGGCCAGGGTGAAGCGGGATCTGCGCGACGACCTGGACGCCTTCGGGTTGACCGCCGCGATCGGGGAACACCACCTCTATCCGACCCTGCCCACCGCGGTGGCCGCCTACGAGGCGGACCGCGAGAAGAGGTCGCCCGATAGGTGACCTTGTTCTCCGCCGGTGACAGCGCGATGCTCGAAGTCGATGGCGGACCCTCCGAAAGGACAGACCATGGCAGCCGAAAGTCCCTCGAACGCAACGCAAGAACCGACGATCCTGGTCGCCGTCGACGGGTCCGCGAGCTCGTATCAGGCCGCGGCGTGGGCGGCGGTCGAAGCCGTGCTGCACAACTGCCGGCTGCACCTGCTCACCTCGATGGCGATCCAGCCCGGCTTCGGGCCCGGTCTGGGGTTGGGGGAGACGGATCTGGACTGGTTGCGTGTCGACGGGGAGCGAATCCTCACCGAGGCCGGCAGAGTGGCCCGCACGGCGGCGCCGGGCGCGGCGCCGCGTATCACCAGTGAGGTGTCGTTCGAGCTGGTCATCCCGATGTTGATCGAGCGTTCGGCGCAGGCGCGGATGCTGGTGGTCGGCAGCCGGGGGATCGGTGCGTTCCAGCGTGGGCTGCTGGGTTCGGTCAGCACCGCCACCACTCACCATGCGCATTGCCCGGTCGCGGTCATCCACGGGAATGCGGCGATCGATGCCGTGTCGGCGTCCCAGCCGGTGCTGGTGGGTGTCGATGGCACCGACAACAGCGTGCCCGCGGTGGAGCTGGCGTTCGAGGAGGCGTCGCGGCGTAAGGTCGGGCTGACCGCGTTGCATGCCTGGAGTGACACCAGTGGTTTCGATCTGCCGGTCGCGGGCTGGGATGCCGCGCAACAATCCGCGGAGGCTGTGCTCGCGGAGAGCCTCGCGGGCTACGCCGACCGTTATCCCGATGTCGCCGTGCGCCGAATCGTGGTGGCCGACAGGCCTGTTCGATCCTTGCTCGAGGAATCGTCGAACGCCCAGCTGGTTGTCGTCGGCAGCCACGGACGCGGCGGATTCGCCAGCATGGTCCTGGGCTCGACCAGCAACGCACTGCTGCACTCGGTCGAGGCGCCGATGATCGTCGTGCGCGAACGCTGACCGCACCGCCGGGCGCGGGGTCGAGAGCATTCGGCCCCGCGCTTTTGCTGTTCTGTCGGAGCCTTGACAGTTCTCTTCGGTAAGTGGAGACTTACGGTTCGTAGAGACTTACCAAGCAGGAGATGAATGGGGTGCGCTCGCCGATCGGATGCGGCGCACGATTTTGGAGCGCCTGGCCGAGAAGCCACAGGCGGTCGGTGAGCTCGCGCGGGCGTTGCCGATCAGCCGCCCTGCGGTTTCCCAGCATTTGAAGGTGCTCAAAGATGCGGGGCTGGTGCTGGATCGGGCCGTCGGTACGCGCCGGATCTACCAGTTGAATCCGGACGGGATGGGCGCGCTGCGTGCGCAACTCGACCGGTTCTGGAGTCGAGCCCTCGCGACATATCAACAGGTAGTCGAAGAAGATCAGGAGAAGTCATGACCCAGACCGAAGTCGAACCGGTGCAGTTGCAGATCGTCGTCAACGCACCGTTGGAGCGTGCGTTCGCGCTGTTCACAGAGCGCTTCGACGCGATAAAGCCGCGCGAGCACAATCTGCTGGCGGTCCCGATCGCCGAGACGGTGTTCGAGCCGCACGTCGGCGGGCACATCTATGACCGGGGCGAGGACGGCAGCGTATGCCGGTGGGCGCGGGTGCTGGCCTACGAGCCGCCGAATCGGGTGGTGTTCAGCTGGGATATCAACGGGCGCTGGGAAATCGAGACCGACCCGGACAAGACCAGCGAGGTGGAGGTCCGGTTCACCGCCGAGGGTGCGGACCGTACCCGCGTCGAGCTCGAACACCGGCATATCGATCGCCACGGTGACGGGTCGGCGGCCGTGCGGGCCGGTGCCGGCGGTGACGGTGGCTGGCCGCACTATTTGCAGCAATACGTCGAGGTTGTCGATCGGGCGGCTCGAGGCTGACCGGCTACGCCGTGTGCTGACCACTCGCGCCGGTATGCGCATGCACTGATCGGTGGAGCGGGCCGCGGCTGGGCGGCTTGCCGCGGCCCGCTCGATCAGCGTGCCTGTCCGCGATCCGTCCGGTCAGGGTCCTTGGTCCCGTGGCCACCGGACCAAGGTCTTCGGAAGCGGGATGCACGTTCATCCACGTCGCGTGGTGAACACGTCGGTCAGTGGGCGCCGCGGCGTCGGGGGCGGTTCGTGGTCATCCGGTGCCGTGCCGATGCGAATGACGACCTGCGACAGCCCGTCACGGGCAGTGAGGCCTGAGAGCAGTCGGCGGCCGGCGGGAACCTCGGTGACGTGGGTGAGGGCGCAGGTGTGCAGCCCGGCGGCCGTGCACTCGAGCAGCACCACCGACAACGCTTCGCCCGTGTGCAGCCACTGCATGGCTGAGTCGCCGGTCGAGCTGAGCACGACCAATCGTGCACGGTCCTCGATCTCGGCGCGGCGCATCGAATGCGGCACCGGCGGAAACGCCCGCCCGACCCCCACCCGGGCGAACTCGGCATCGGAGACCATGGACGGCGGTGGGATGCCCTCCGGCATCTCGTGATGCCCGGTCCACCACTGCAATTCGGCCTGGTACTGCATGTCGTAGCGGCGTAACGCGGCCGACTGTGCCGACGCGGTCGTCAGCCGTGCTCGCGCGCTCTCGTCGAGCACGTCGAGCTCGATCTCGTGCGGCGACACCAGCTTTCGCAAGGAGTGCACGATGTCGTCCCAGCGTTGCGGCGCGAGCATCGGCAGCCGATCGGTGTACCGGCGGTCGATCGCCTCGGTGCGGACGCGGATCCCGTCGGGCGGGTCGGGCCACGGCCGGAACTCGATGGTCGCCAGGTGCTGCGGCTGAGCGGGGTCGGGCAGGCGCACCGTGTCGGTGTGCCAGTGGTAGGCGGCGAAGGCGCTGCGCAGATGGTGTAGCCCCGCGCCGCAGCTGATCAGCTGCTGGCGCCCGCGGGGATCGGTGGCCAGTAGTTGGCGGTCGGTGTCGATGTAGAGGCGCAGGCGGGTTCCGTCGAACACCCAGCGCCACGGCTGCGTGTTGTGCACCGACGGCGCGCGACAAGCCAGCCGCATCGCCGCCAGCATGGTCGGGTGGTCCGGCACCTCGGGATCTCTGTCGGTCATATCGCGAGTTTCGTCCGGGTCCCGGTGCCGCCGATATGGCCTTTGCGCAGCTGATCCGGGGACCTCCGGCCCCAGTTCCGGCGGGTGCGGCCGGCGAGGTCCTTACGAGGCAATCGGACCCTATGGCCTCGGGACCTTCGGCCCTGCCCGCCCACGGCGCGCGGTGGTGACATGGGAGCCGCCGGAAGCCAATCGAGTCGAGGGTATTCCGCCGCATTCATCGAAGCGAAGGGTAGGGAACACTGTTGCCGCGCGATCTGACACAACGCGAAATCCTGACCGACCTCGAACCGATGGCCGAGGACTGTGTGCACCGGCACCTGTCGATGACCAAGGACTGGCAGCCGCACGACTACGTGCCGTGGGACGAAGGCCGCAATTTCGCGGAGTTGGGCGGGATCGATTGGGAGGCCGGGCAATCGCGGCTCAGCGAGGTCGCCAAGGCCGCGATGGTGACGAACCTGCTCACCGAGGACAACCTGCCCTCCTATCACCGCGAGATCGCCGAGAACTTCTCCCGCGACGGCGCCTGGGGCACCTGGGTCGGCCGCTGGACCGCGGAGGAGATGCGGCACAGCACAGTGATCCGGGACTACCTGGTGGTGACCCGCGGCGTCGACCCGGTCGCGCTCGAGCAGGCCCGGATGATCCACATGACCAGCGGTTTCGCCTCCGGCGCCACCGCGGCCGACGTCGCCAGCGGCGCGGGCTTCCTGCATTCCGTTGCCTACGTGAGCTTTCAGGAGCTGGCCACCCGCGTCACCCACCGCAACACCAGCCGGGTCTGCCAAGACCCGGTCGCCGACCGGATGTTGCAGCGCATCGCCGCCGACGAGAACCTGCACATGATCTTCTACCGCACCATCTGCGGCGCGGCCCTCGACCTGGTCCCGGACCAGGCGATCGAGGCCATCGACGCGATCGTCCGGAACTTCCAGATGCCCGGCGCGGGCATGCCGAACTTCCGGCGCAATGGCGTGCTGATGGCCAAGCACGGCGTCTACGACCTGCGCCAGCACCTCGAGGACGTGCTCTCGCCGGTGCTCCGGCAATGGAACATCTTCGGCCGCAGCGACTTCACCGCCCGCGGCGAGCAGATCCGCGAGCGCCTCGCCACCTACCTCGACGACCTGGCGACGGTGAAAATCCCGAAATTCGAAGAGCAGCGCGACCGTTCGCTCGCCCGCGAGCGCGCGCGAGCCTGAGTCGGCGGAACGGCCAGCCGGTCGGCGGTAATCGGCAGGCTGTCGGCAGTGCATTCCGGACCTTTGGGGGAGGTGGTGGGGTCGAGGTCGTGCGTAGCGTAAATCGGCGTGGATATGGCCTTTTCGAGAAAGCGCGTTCGTAGGATTTGGCTGCTCGCGGGCGTTTCCGCGTTGGTTCTGGGTGGGTGCGCGGTGTCGGCGGCGGACAGTTTTGTCGCGGATATTCGGGCCGACAGTAATCGGGACGGCGTTGTCGACGGCAACGATGTCGGCGGTCGGATCGAGAAGGGCAAGTGGACAGCGGAGTACGGCGCTGTGCTGTTGCCGAATATCGGGGACGTGGCGCGGCGGTGCCCGTCGAGTAGCAGCCAAGTTTCCGACGATGAGCTCGCGGGCTGTCATGATGCGGCCGATGATGTGGCGCGTGCACCTGATTATCTGGCGCCGATGGTGACCATGCCTTTCGGGCGGGCCGCCGAGGGGGCGACCGGGCGGGTGGCGGCGGTGGGGATCGGGGCCGAGAAGATCCGGATATTCGTGAAACGCGCCGACGCGTGGGTAATGCTGGGGCCGGGCGCGGCGCTGACCGAATCCGAACTCCGGCATGGCGCGACTCTCGGGATCGATTCGCGGGATGTCGTGCGTGATCGGACGGTGTGGGATGGGTCTGTGACCGTTCGTTTTACGGTCCAGCGCGGTAATCGGACGGTCACCGATGAGGTCGCCCTTCGCGTGGCGCCGGTTGTCCTTCATCATCACAACCAGAGCGTGGAGACACTGCTGGTGTCCGAGAGCGGTGACGACGAAAGCCATGCCCGGTTCGTAGGCGAATTGGCTTCGGCGGCGCGCGCCAGTGGGTTGAACGCGCCGCTGGTCCGGCTGAATACCACCGACACCTGGGGCCAGGACTTCCTGGAGTTCGGCTATGTGTCGATGCCCGGCCGGGGCGGCAAGAGTATTTCGATGCGCATCGCGATCCGTTCCCCGCAACCCGAACGGGAAGGCGGCCGTGCGGTCTTCGACCTCAGGGGTCCGGGTGTGGGAGCGATTCAACTCGGCGGAGTCGGTAGCGACCACGTGGACGGGTTCGGAAATGTCGAGACGATACCGCCGCACACGCACGCGGGACGCGAGTTTCCGGCAGGTCGGGTAATCATCGGCACCGGAAACGTGGACAACCCGGCCGCGACAAGTGTGGAATTGCAAAAGTTCTTCAACGCCCAGCAGATTCAGCCGCCGGTGATACTGGACGCCTCATGGCTGATCGTCGGGCACGTCGACGAATTCGTTCAGTTCTTGCCGACGGCTTCCGGTCGCGGGTGGCGGCCCGCGGTCACCGATCCCCGGCGCGGTCTTCAGGTCCTGCGTGATCAGCAACGAGCCGGGCACGGCAGCGCGCCGGCGTTCTCCCGCCCTGGCGTCTCCGATCGGACCATCGACGACATCCTGGCGGACCAGAAATTCGTCGCCGACAACGAACGCGCGGCGCAGAAGATCGAAGCGAACGTCGCGCGGCTGCACCAGGAGTCCGGGCTGAAACCCGAGGAGTTCGTGCGCATTCCAGGTCTTTACAAAGGCGGCGACATACCAGAAGCACCGGACGCGCTGACGAGCTTCTACCCGGGCGCGGTCAATGGCGTGCTGATGAACGCGACGAACTACATCTCGGCGCGGCAGTGGGGCCCGATCGTCGACGGACGGGACGTGTTCGAAGCCGCGGTGACCGAGGCGTACCGGTCGGCCGGAGTTTCGGTGCACTACATCGACGAGTGGGAGGCGCTGCACCTGGGTGGCGGCGAGATCCACTGCGGGACGAACGTCATGCGGCAGCTCGGTAGTCCGTCGACTAGGTGAAAACTACCGACGCGAACAGTGCGCTGCCCCCGTGACGATGAGTGCATGGCAAGACGACAGTACGTACCCATCCCGACCGGCCACCCGTCATGAGCCCGCAGGCCCCAGCCGATCGGCCGGAAAGAACAGCTTGTCGGGGGATACGCCCGATTACACACTGCCACTTAGCATTAGAGCCCGGCGATCAGCCGCACGGACTGCCCTCCGTTGTCGCTGTCGGGTGGCACGGCCGATCACCGCAGAGGTCCGCCGGTCTCGGTTATCGCTCGCCAGGCACCAATCCCTCGAACCTGGCCCGAGACCGGCGGACCGATTCCCGCCCCGCCACCGCACCGCGCATGCCGCACCACCCCTGGAGACGTAATGCTCACCGCAGACCGGGAACTCGTGCCGTTCCGTACCTCGGCGATACTGCCGATCGTGTTCTTCCTCCCGCCGCTCGTCAGCTTCGCGGTCGCGCCGGGAGCCGTCTGGGCCGAGTATCCGGGCATCCTGTTCCATCTCGCGATTCTCGTGCTCATCGCGCGGATGGACGCCCCGGAATGGGCCAGGGCAGCGGGTTACGGCTGGATCGTCATCGATGTGGTCACCGGTGTTCTGGTGATCAACGAGGTACCCGAGGACATCACGTGGCCGATCCGGCTGGGCGGGCACGTTCTCGCCGGCGTGTGGATGATCGCGGCGTCGCTGCTCGCCGAATCGAAGGCGGTGCGGATTGCCGGGGTGATCGTCGGCAGCTGGCTCGCGCTGTACAGCTTCGGCAGCCACTACCTGCCCCGGCCGTTCCTGTATCCCGCCAGCATCCTCACGGTCGTCTGGCTGGGGCTACTTGCCGCGTATTACCGGCCCGTTCGACGGGCCGAACCTACCGCTCGGTGAAGTGCGCCAGCGTGTTGACGACTCGCTCCGCGATATCGGCCGGCCACGGAAAAGAGGGTGCGGCGGCCTGCTGGTGGGCGAGCCCGTGCAGGCCGAGCCAGAGCGCGACGGCGTCCGCGGTGGGGTCGTCGCTGGTGGCGTCGCCAGCGCTGACACAGTCCGCGAGGCCATCGGCGAGCAGTTGCATGCTCGTCTGACCGAGGGTGGCCACGTCGGCCGCGGTCACCGAGGACTCGTCCAGATCGGGCACCCACAGTCCGCCGAACATGGTGCGGTAGCGCCCCGGACGGTCACGCGCGAAATCCAGATAGCCGTAACAGACGGCCAGCAATCGCTCGCGCGGCGTCTTGCCCGCCGCATCCCTGGCGGTGCGCAATCGCTCGTCCAGCTCGGCGAAGGCGTTCTGCACCACGGCCAGCATGATGGCCGGCTGGTCGGGGAAGTGGCGGTAGATCGAAGGGGCCGCGATCCCGGCGCGGCGCGCGACCGATCGCAAGGTGATTGCGCTTTCCTCGCCGGTTTCGTCGAGCAGTGCGACCGCGGCCGTCACGATCTCGTCGCGCAATCGAGCGCCCTCGCCGCGGGGGTTGCGTGTGCGGACAGGGGTCGCGACCTCGTTCTTTCCCATGCCGTCAGCTTACATCACAAAACTTACAGCTGTTATCTCTTGCGCAATGTCGACTTACAGCCGTAGCCTTACATCTGTTAGCTCAACCGATCCGGAATGGACCATCTCATGGAAAACAGCACCGTCACCACCACCGTCACCGTGGTCGTCCTGCCGGGCAAGGTCGAGCCCGACGGCTTGCAGGTCACCCGTCGCGGCCTCGCCGCACCCGGCGCCGGTCAGGTCGTGCTCGGCATGGAGGCGACGGGCGTCTCGTTCGCCGAGCAGCAGATGCGCCGCGGCAAGTACTTCGACCAGCCGCCGTTCCCCTTCGTGCCCGGCTACGACGTGGTCGGCACCGTCACCGCGACCGGCCCCGGCGTGGACGCGGCGCTGATCGGACGCCGGTTCGCCGCGGTCACCAAGGTCGGTGCCTGGGCCAGCGCCCTGCTCGTCGATGCCGCGGATCTGGTGGCGGTGCCGGACGGCGTGACCCCGGCCGCCGCCGAGACCGTGGTGGTCAACGGCCTCACGGCGTGGCAGCTGCTGCACCGTTCGGCCGAGGTGCGTTCCGGCGCAACGATTGTTGTGCTAGGCGCCAACGGTGGTGTCGGCTCCACGCTCGTGCAACTGGCCCGCCATGCCGGGATCACGGTGATCGGCACGGCTGCGCCACGGCATCACCCGGCCCTGCTCGAGCAGGGCGTGCGTCCGGTCGACTACCGCGACCCCGAAATGTACCGCCGGATAAGGGAACTCGCGCCCGACGGCGTCGACGCGGTGTTCGACCACGTCGGCGGTGCGGGGGTGGTCGAGTCGTGGCGGCTGCTGCGCCGCGGCGGAACGCTGGTCTCCTACGGCACCGCGTCGACGAAAGACGTGGACGGCAATTCGCAGCTGCCGGTGCTGAAGCTGTTCCCGCGGTTGCTGATGTGGAACCTGCTGCCCAACGGTAAGAGCGCGCGCTTCTACAACCTGTGGGCGGGCCAGCGCCGCCGCGACGCCTTCCGTAGCCGGCTGCGCGAAGACCTCACCCAGGTGCTGCGGCTGCTCGCCGACGGCGTGCTGACCCCGCAGATCGCCGCGGAATTCCCACTCTCCGAAGCAAGTTCGGCCTTGGCGCTGGCGGAGTCACGCACCGTCGCGGGCAAGGTCGTCATCGTGCCGGATACCCGCCACTCCTGAATCCCACCTCTCCACTTCGTGCGTACCCGCACCGACACCTCGAAGGCTTCAGCCATGACCACCTATGTCGCCACCTCGATCCCCGCCATCCCCGCCGTCACCCGCAGCGGTGACGTCGACAACCGAGCCACCTACATCAGCTTCGGACTCGCCTACGTCCTGGGCCACGGTGCCGCCGCGCTCTCCCGCGGCGACAGCCCGCTGGTCGCCCTGCCCGGGTGGTTGCCGATGACGCTGCTGGGTCTCGGTTTCCTGATCGGCACCGTGTGCGCCACCCGCGCCGCCCTGCACGCCCAGCGCGGCGCCGACAAGGCCGAGGTGCTCGGCGGAAAACTCCTCGGCCTGTCCTGGGGTGTGGGTTTCGGGGCGCTGATCCTGGCCATCACCGGCCTCTCGTCCACACTGGCCGTGCCCGAACTGCAAACCTTCCTCTGGCCCGCCGGCTCCGGGCTTGTCGTCGGCCTGCTCTACCTGGGCGAAGGCGCCGCGCGCCGCAACGTGCTGCACTACGGTCTCGGCGGTTGGCTCGCGCTGAGCTCCACCGCCGCACTGTTTTTCAGCGTCCCCGGCTTCTTCGGGATCCTCGCGGTCGCCGGTGGCGGCGGCTACGCGGTGGCCACCGTCCTCGAGTTCCGCCGCCGCGGCCTCCGCTGACCGCCACACGCCAACCCCCGGCACCTGTCCGGGGGTTGAGCCATGTAGTCAGCCGATCAGGCGGGAGCCGACCCCTCGCTCAGCCGAGCCAAGTCGGCGACCAGCCGCTCGGTCAGCGGCATCGCCACCGAGTGCTGCTCGGCGATGCGCAACAGCGCCCCACCGATCGCATCGAGCTCGAGCGGCCGTCCGGCCTCGGCATCGCGTTGCATCGACGACTTGGCTTCCGGCGGAAAGGCGTCGTAGAACCGCAGGGCCGCATCGACATCGGCGGGCACGCCGGCCGCGCGACTGAGTGCGGCAATCTCCGCGACCAGGTCGACCAGCTCCGCGCGATGCACGGTCCGCATCTCGCCGACGGGACACTTGTGATGCGTGGTCATCAGGGCGAACGGCGCGAGGAAGAACAGCTTTCCCCACAGCATGGCGGCTTCGTCGTCGCGTGTCGTCGCGCGCACACCAGCGCCGTCGAGCACCGCGACCAGCTCGTCGAGCCGCTCGGATGACGTGGTCGCACTCGCCAGATCGATCTCGACGAACGGGCTGCCGTGCTCGACGATCCCCTGCGCGACCCGCGTCGACGCCACCCGAATCACGCCGGGCACCACCAATTCCGGGCGATACCGCCCGCGCAGCGCCGCCGGATGCTCGATCCCGTTGAGCAGCGGCACCACCAGGCCGTCGCCGAGCGCGGCGGGGGACACCCGGTCGAGGGCCGCGCCGAGGACGTTCTGTTTGACCGTCACCAGGCACACGTCGACCGGCTCACGTAACTCGGTGTCCGCCTCGGCCTGCACGGTGAAATCACCGAACATCCCACTGCGCACCTGCATTCCGTGCTCCCGTACGGCACGCACGGTCGCCTCGCCGCCGAGGAACGTCACCTGATGCCCGGCCCGGGCCAGCAACGCACCCACCAGCCCGCCGACTCCGCCCGGGCCCAGTACTGCCACACGCCACGGTCGCCCTGTATTCATCGCGTCCTTTCATTGGTAGCGGGGAACCAGATGTCCTCGGCGGCCAGATCCGCGATCCGGTACTTGCCGAGCGCGCTGATCAGGAGTCGCAGCTCCAGCTCGAACGCGACCAACAGGTTCGTCAGTCCATGATCGGCATTCTCGTCGGCGGCCACCAGCGCCGCCCGGCCGAGTCCGACGGCGGAGGCGCCGAGGGCCAGGCACTTCACGACTCTGGTTCCCTCCCAGCACCTTCCGGACACCAGCAGGCTGTTGCCGTGCCGGTCGCGGTCGGCGACCCTGCGTAAGCATTCGGCCAAGGGCAGGCCGACGTGCTCGAGGAATCCGTGCGGCGCCCAGCCGGTGCCCGCCTCCGCGCCGTCGACGGTCACCGCATCGGCGCCCGCCGCCCAGGCGACCTCGGCCGCGTCGCCCACATCCCGGGCCGGCGGCAGTTTCACCCAGATACGACAGCGCGGATAGTTGTTGCGCATCAACCGAATCTGCTGGCGCAGGATCTCCGGGGTGAAGGTGCCGGGGGTGGCTGAGCGCAGCATCGGTGCCGCCGCGCCGTCGTAGATATCGAGAATGTCGTACTGCGCCGACAAGTGTGCGGCCCGATCCGGCGGGAGCAGGGTCATGCCGCCGAGACCAGGTTTGGCCCCTTGGCCCACCTTCAATTCGAAGGCCAGGCGACCACTGGTCAGCAGCTGCTCGCTCGCCGGATCGCTGTACACCAGATTCCACACCTCGGCGTCGGCGTCCTCGGTACTCTGCTGGACGATCACCCCGCCGGTGTCCTCGGCGGCCATCTTGGTGTATTCGGTGAGCCGACGCAGCAGCGAGCTCTGTTCCTCGTCCGCGACCCGCCCGTAGCCGGACACCGGCACGATGTTCTCGCCGATCACCATCGGCACGCCCGCGGCACCGGCTTGCCCGGCCACCGCGACACCGAGATCGCCGTCGGCCACGGCGGTGGACCCGAACGCCGAAACATACACCGGCAGAGTCGATCGCAGACCGCCGATGGTGGTGGTCAGATCGACGTCACCGGCCAGCGGCTCCCGGCCCAGATCGAACATCATCTCCGCGCGCAGCGGCACGAACACGGGCGGGACCAGCCGCGCGTGGTCGATCGCGTCCATGGAGTCCGGTGCGGCTGCCGGTTGCCCCTGCCCGAACAGGGTCGAGCCGTACTGCGCGTTGTCGGGGAACACCGAACCCGCCGCCGTCCGCGCTCGCGCCCGCACCTCGCGCTCGGGGAATCCGGGAGCCGACAACACACTCATGGCCGGAGCTCCCCCGGAATCTTGGGGTAGGCGCTGGCCTGCCAGACCGCGTCCAAGCCGCCGAGGAACCGGGTGAACCGTTCGACGCCGAGGCCGAAACCCGCACTGGGCGAAAGGCCGTCGCGGGCCAGGGTGAGGTACCACTCGTATTTGGCCGGATTCTCACCGGTTTCCCGCATGCGGGTCAGCAGGGTGCGGTAGTCCGATTCGCGGGCGCTGCCGCTCATCATCTCGCCGAAGCCGCCGGGGAAGATCAGGTCGAAGTTGCGCAGCGTGCCCGGCTCGTCGGGGTTCTCGCTGTCGTAGAAGCCGCGCGAACCCTTCGGGTAGTCGGTGATGAAGAACGGGCGGGTGGCGGCCGCGGAGATGATTTCCTCACCCTGCCAGTCGATCTCGGTGTGTTCGCGCTGGTCGTGCCCGAGGTCGCGCAGCTGCGCCACCGTCGCCGAGTGCCGCTGGCGGTCATAGGGCCCCGCGAGCACCTGCTTCAACTGTTCGAGATCGCGGTCCAGGACTTCCAGCTCGCGCTGGGCATTGGTCAGCACGTGCTCCACGGCGTATTTCGTCAGCCGCTCGGCCACGTCCATGGCGTCTTCGCGCGAGCCGTTCGCGATCTCGACATCGAGCTGATGGAACTCCGCGAGGTGCCGATGCGTCACCGCGGTCTCCAGCGGCTCGAGCCGCACGTTGGGCGCCACGTGGAAGATTTTGTCGAAGGCGAGCAGCGAGGCCTGCTTGTAGAGGATGCCGCTGGTCATCAGCTTGTAGCGGTGACCGTAGTAGTCGATGTCGACCTGTTTCGCGCCACGCGCCCCGGGGTCGGTCACCGGACCGATGATGGGCGGCAGCAGCTCGGTGAATCCCTCTGCGGTCAGAAATTCGCGCGCGGCGGACAGGAATCGGGCCTGCACCGTCAACGCCGCGACGGTTCGTTTCGACGTGAGATGCGCGCGCGGTAGTGGGGGCGCGGATACCGTCGGTTCAGTCACTTCAGGCAAAGTTCGATCCGTTCAATAGTCGTGCGAGGGTGGTCGAATTCCGTGGCGCGGATATTCGCCATCGGAGATATCTGGACAAGCCGATTGTGGTGCCCGATATTCGACGATTCCTCGTATGCAATTGGTCTACTATCGACTAACGTATCTATCCACGTTAACTGTTCTCGCGTGATCGACGCGAATACGCGGTAACTGGTGGGAAACTATTGCTTGACGGCCTTCGTCGAACCCCCCTAACCTGTCGAACTGTCCTGCTAACGCACTGGTAGCGGCCCTATTCTCCCTCGTTCCGGCGACGTCGTCCACCCCCCGAATGGGGGGTATTCCGGTTGTGAAGATCGTTTAGCAGCTCTGTTCGAGGCCCCCTATAGGGGTTGCCGAACAATGGTGTTAACGGCGCGGTGTAGGCAGCTTATACCCCTTTGACAGCGGCGGGAAGTCGATGTAACTTTGCCTTAACAGGGCAGGGGGAGTTGGACGGGGTGCGACTTTCCATTGATGCTGAGAATCTTCTACTGTCTCCGTCGCGATAACTGGAAGTGAATCCCGCTAAAATGAACTACGACCGTACGAACTTCGCTCCGCTGTCTCATTCCCGAGTCGAGCCCGGCGAGCTGAGGTTCCACTGGTGCGCGCCGCTGGACAGTGGTCAGCAGAAGGCCACCGAGAAGTATCGCGTCGGCGAACTCGACTTCGACGGAATGGTGGACTTCTGCCAGGAGGCCGACGCGCTCGGCGTTGACTCCTTGCTGATGGGCATCGCCGACTACATGCCCGACCCGCTGCCGATGATCGGCGCGCTGGTCCGGGAGACCGAGAACGTCACCTTCATCCTGGCCTACCGGCCCGGCCTGTTGTCGCCGACCTTGTTCACCCAGGTCGTCAACACGATCTCTTGGATGTCCGACGGGCGCATCGCGTTGAACTTGGTCGCAGGCATCTCGCCCGCGGAGCAGGCGGGCTACGGCGATTTCGTCGCCCACGACGGCCGGTACGCCCGCACCCAGGAATTCCTCGATATCTGCCACCGGTTCTGGGGCGGTGAGAAGCCGCTGTCCTACGAGGGCGACCACTACGTCATCAAAGAGGCCGCGCTCGGCCTGGGCTACCAGGGTGGCGGCCGGCCCGAGATCTACCTGAGCGGCGCGTCGGAGATCGCACAGGAGACCGCCGCGATGTACGGCGACTGCTGGCTGCGCTACGGCGATACGCCCGAGGGCATGGGCGCCGCGGCGCGACCGGTCCTCGACAAGGGCACCCGCGTCGGCACCCGAATGCACGTGCTGGCCAGGGAAACTCGCGCGCAGGCGCTCGCCGATCTCGCCGCCATGCAGGAGAACCCCGACGAGAAGCATCGCGAATGGGTCGCGCAGGTGGTCGCCGCGTCCGACTCCGAAGCCGTGAAAACCTCGTTCCGCCTTGCCGAACAGGCCGCCGACGACTGGCTGTCGCCGATGATCTACTCCGGTTTCGTGCCGTACCGCGGCGGGCCCGCGCTGTGCGTGGTCGGCAGCTACCAGGAGGTGGCCGACTACCTCTATCAGTACAAGGCGGCCGGGATCAGCGAGTTCATCTTCTCCGGTTGGCCGACCCGCGACGAGATGCGCATCTTCTACACCCATGTCCTGCCCCTCATCCGTGAACGCGAGAGACGGCTGGGATGAAGCAGCGGGCGGTGGCTCGGCGCCGGGGGAAGGAAGTCAGCGAAGCCGACGGGGTGGATAAGCCCAGCGGGAAGGTGGTCGGCGGGACCGACGGGCTGAACAAGCTCAGCGTGCTGTTCGCCACCGGTGTTCTGCTCGGACTGGTCGCTGAACAAGTGGTGCTGTTCGCGGTGCCGCTGTTGATCTTTCACGACACCAAGCAGGTCTCCACCCTCGGCTTCGCGTTCGCGCTGGAGTGGCTGCCCGCCCTCATCGCCTACCCGTTCGCAGGCATGCTCGCCGACCGAGACGGCGGTGCCAGGCTGTTCACCCGCGTGGCGACGATGCGCGCGCTGATCCTGGTCGCCGTCGTGCTGGTCTGCCTCGTCCGGCCCGGCTGGCTGGTGCCCGCCCTGATGACCGGTGGCGCGTGCCTTTCGGTGTGTGTCGCGCCCATCCGGATGTCGATCGAGCGGATGGTGCCGCAGCTGGCCCGCGACTCCCAGATCGCCACGGTGCAGTCCCTGGTGCAGAACATGGAGCTGCTCGCCATGGCGCTCGGGCCCGCGCTCGCGATCGTGGGCGCCGCCGTGCTCGGCAAGCTGCCGCTGCTGCTGGTCGCCGCGGCCGCGTTCGGCATCAGCGCGTTGACCTGGCTGCCGTTGCCGCGGCCGAAGGTGCGGGCCGCCGTCGGCTGGGTGGCCCGGGAAGTGTTGGCGGAGTTGGCCACCGGATGGCGACTCATGGTGCAGATCCGCCCGGTCCTGCTGCTCGGCATCCTCAACTTCACCATCAACCTGGTGGTCGGCGTGCTGATCGTCTCGAACGCAGCCCTGGTCACCGACGTTTTCAAAGCACCCGACTCGGCCTACGGTCTGCTGAACGCGGCCGTCGGGGTCACCGGGCTGCTGAACCTCTTGCTGATGCCCGCGCTGCTCCGTCGCGTCGGTGTCGGGCCCATCGGGGTGACGGGATTCTGGCTGATGTGCGCCGCGTTCCTGATAGCCGCTCTCGCACCGTCCTATTGGGTCTACGCCCCGGCCTTTGTCGCGATGCTCGTCGGCGACGCGCTCTACAACATCTACAACCGCACCCAGCGGGTGAAGGTGATCCCGATCGAGCATCTCGGCAAGGTCATGGGGCCGTTCTATCTGCTCAACCTGTTGTCCTATCCGATCGCGGGCCTGCTGATCGGTGGTCTGGGCGCCACCATCGGCCCGCAACGGCTCGCGCTGTGGCTGGGCATCATGCTCTGCCTGATCGGCGCGGTTCTCCTGCCGTTGACGATGGCCAGTTTCCGAAAAGCCTTGCTGGCCCGCGAGAACGCTAACGTTGAGGTCGTGACATGAACGTTCGTTTCCGGTGCGTGCTGAGCACCGTGGAGTCCGATTCCCATCTCTGGAATCTGGTGTACCTGCAGAAGCTGCTCGAGGAGAACGGCGCCTCGGTGCACAACCTCGGGCCGTGTACGCCGGTCGAGAGCGTGGCCGACGCCATCCGCGCGGACCGGCCCGACCTGCTGGTCGTGTCCAGCGTCAACGGCCACGGTTTCCACGGCGCGCAGGTGCTGCTGTCCGGTCTGCGCGAGCGCGGACTCGAGGTGCCGTGCGCCATCGGCGGCAAACTGACCACCGCGGTCTCCGACGACGACCGGGTCCGCCGCGAACTGCTCGACCTGGGCTACACCGACGTGTTCCTCGGCGACGACGCCATCGCGCGCTTCCGCGGTTTCCTGCGTTTCGGTCTCGCCCAAGGGTTTTCGGCCTGGCGCGCGGACCCCGCGCTGATCACGCCGTGGGACAGCGCGAACTCCGTGACCCGAAAGGTGTCCTGATGCATATCGTCATCGTCAATCGGTGGCCACGTTTCTTCGACGGGACCCGCTGGGACAACGAGCTCACCCGCTACGAGGAGTTCATCGACCACGACGCCAACCAGGTGAGCTACGTGGTGGACGGTCCAGGGGCCGAGGGCGTGCTCGCCGACCCGGCGAAGATCGCCTGCCAGGTGCGCGTCGAGGACGTCAACGACGTGGCGGCCCTCGGCGCGGCGGTACTGGAGATCACCGAGCGGGTCGGGCCGGTGGACGAGCTGATCGCCCTGTCGGAGTTCACCCTGGAGATCGCGGCCAAGGTCCGCGAGGACCTCGGCATTCCCGGACCGACCCGCACGGAGGTCGCCGTCTACCGCGACAAGGTTCGGATGAAGCAGGTGTTGGACGAGTCGGGAATTCGGGTGCCGCGCTTCGATTCCTGTGTGAGCGCCGAGCAGGTGCGCGCGTTCGCGGCGTCCTGCGGCTATCCGCTGATCCTCAAGCCGGTCGCGGCGGCCGCCAGCATCGGGGTGCGCCGGGTGGACAACGCCGCGGAGCTGGACGCCGCACTGGCGACTCTCGATCTCGGCGACTACGAGATCGAGGAATTCATCGCGGGGCAGATCTACCACGTGGACGGTTTCGTCGACGACGACTCCCGCATCACGTTCCAGGCGACCTCTCGCTACATCAACGACTGTCTGTCCTTCACGCACGGCGCGCCACTCGGCTCGGTGTTGATGAGCCCGTCGCCACGGCGGACGCTGATCGAGGAGTTCTCGCAGCAGATCGTCACCGCTCTCGGCTTGCGCCGCTTGCCCTTCCACCTCGAGGTGTTCATCACCCCGGCCGGCGATCCGGTATTCCTCGAAATCGGCGGCCGAGTGGGTGGTGCCGAGGTCCCGCACCTGATCTACCGGGTCTTCGGCGTCAACCTGTACGAGATGTTCCTGCGGGTGCTGTCCGGCGGGCCGGTCCCGCCGGTGCCGGACCTCATCGACTCCTCCGGCGGTTGGCTGATCATGCCCAAGTCCGCCGAGCAGGCCGAACGGGTGCTGCGGGTCGCCTCCATGCGCGACCAGGTGCCGATCGTCTGGCGCGAGCTGCTGCCCGAACCCGGGCAGGTGCTGGCGCCCGGCGGCGCGTACGACGCGCTGCATCGCGGGCGCTTCATTCTGCTGCACGAGGATGAGCACGTCGTCGAGGCCGGCATCCGAAAGATCATCGAGAACTTCGACTTCGAGGCGGAATCGCTGTGAACAGTGCACATGATGCCAACGACGACCGGGCGCGCTACGAGCAGCTGATCGGCTTCCTCACCGAGGAAGAACGACTAGGGGTGGCGGCCGTCGGCGACAAGCTGATCGAAGCCGCGGGCGGTCGCCAGAAACTCGCCGACTACAAGGTCATGGTGGCCTACGGCGGCGGCAAGGACAGCACCTACGTCGTCGCTTTCGTGCGTGCTGTGCAATTACGGCTGCAACTCGCGCACGGCAGCACCTTCCTGATGCGGGTCGCGAACATGCGGCACGCCGGTGTGGTCGGCGCGGTGATGGAGAACATCGATCGGGTGTATTCGGCGCTGGGCCTGCTGGACGACGAGCGAGCCGAGCTGCTCACCATCGACCACACCGAGATTCGCCGTTTCCGGGTCGATCTGCCGCTGCCGGAGAAGCTGGTGGCGATCAACCGGCTCGACGTGCTGATGAACGGGCACCGCTCCGCCGGCGACGGCCGCCCCACTTTCTGCAACAGCTGCAATCTTGCGGTCGCTGACTTCTACGGGCGCGCCGCCTGGTGGCGCGGCGGCGTCGACGCGATCATGACCGGCGACTCCCGCCGGGAACAGGCCCTCTACGCCGCGTGGATTCTGCGGCTGGCCAAGGGCATCGGCATCGACGTGCAGCGCAAGGGCATGACCTTCCAGGATCTGCTCGCCGCGCTGCGCGGCGTCGGCGACGCCTACTTCCGCGAGTTGTTCGGCGACGACCGGCACGAGCCCGCCGAACGCGAGGTCGCGGTGGGGGACCGGTCGGTGCAGCCCACCTTCGTCTCCATCTACGACCTGGTCAGCTACCGGGTGCACGACCACTGGGATCTGATCGTCGACTTCCTCGGCTTCCGCTTCGACGACCTGGCGTTCAGCTTCACCGAATCCGACTGCGCCAATCCGACACTGATGGCACATTTGCGCGGACTGCGCGTCGAGTACGTGGAGGGGCGCAGCTATGCGGCGGGCATCACCGAGTACCTGGAGTTCGCCGAGACGATGATGCGCAGGAAGGAAATGCCGGACCGGCTCATCGATCTCGCCCTGGCCCGCTACGACTCGCCGGACAAGATCGCCGAACGGCGTGCGGTGGCAAGTGCGTACGCCGAGAACGCCTTCGGGCTGAACGAGGACGCGTTGGTCGCGATGGTGTTCTCGCCGTTCACCGACAAGGGCGCGCGGCTGCCTGCCTTCATCGAACGCTGCCACCCCGAGTGGCGCGACGACATCCCGGCCTTGCACGCCGCGCTGCTCGCCGAGGAGGGCAGCGACCACGCCGCTGCCTGGCTGGCGGAGGTGTCCGGGCTGTCCATCACACACCTGCGCACGCTCTATCGCAGCTCACTGGTCGACTTCGCGGCCGGGGACACCGTGATGGCCAGGGTGCGCGCCGGTGACCCGCACAAATCTCAGGTGCACACCGTCGACGCGCAGTCGGGACTACCCACGCTCGAACTGATCTCGGGTCGGTGACGTGGCAGGGTTTTTCGACAGTTTTGTGGCGGACCGAGCCGATGCGGGGCAGTTGGTCGTCCAGCCCCGCATGGGTTTCGGCAGCCTCGCGGCGATGCGGGCCGGTCTCGCGCGCGTTGCGCACCTGGATTTTCCGGTGATCGGCACCATCACGCTCGACAGTTACACCCGCGTCGGCGATTACCGGACGCCGCTGGAACGCCTTGCGGTTGGTGAGGAGTTGAACGGTTACCCGCTGGTCTCCCATTCGGTCGAGGACACGAAGAAGGTGCTCGCCGGTTTGTACGGGCCGACGTTTCCGGTACAGGCGCGCCACGGCACCGCCCTGCCGTTGCGCGTCTTCCAGCGATTGGTCGAGGTCGGGCTGGACGCGACCGAAGGCGGTCCGGTCTCGTACTGTCTGCCCTACAGCAGGTTGCCGCTGCGCGACGCGGTCGATGCCTGGTCGGAGAGCACGCGGTTTCTCGCGGGCGAGACCGAGTTCGGGCACATCGAGAGTTTCGGCGGGTGCATGCTCGGCCAGCTCTGCCCGCCGTCCCTGCTGGTGGCGCTGGCTGTGCTGGAAGGGTGCTTCTTCCGCCAGCACGGGCTGCGCTACATGTCGCTCAGTTACGCGCAAGGCACCCTGGCCGAACAGGATCGCGGCGCGCTGCGTGCCTTACGGACCCTCGCCGCGGCATACCTCGGCGACGTGACCTGGCACGTCGTGTTCTACACGTACATGGGACTTTTCCCGAGGACCGCCGACGGCGCGACGCGGCTCATCCGCGACAGCGCCCGCCTGGCCATGGCGACCGGCTGCGAACGAATGATCGTGAAAACGGTGTCCGAGGCCTGGCAGATTCCCTCCGTCGCCGAAAACGTTGCGGCGCTGCGCATCGCGGCGGAGGAGGCCGCCGGGCCGCTCGACCCGGCGGCCCCGGCCGAGACGGAGTACTTCACCGAGGTGCACGACGAGGCGCGCATCCTCATCGACACGGTGCTCGACCTCGATGCCGACGTAGGGAAGGCGTTGCTGAAGGCCTTCGCCACCGGCCTGCTCGACGTGCCCTTCTGCCTGCACGCCGACAACCTCGGCGCCACCACCTGCGTCATCGACGAGCAGGGTGCGCTGCGCTGGGGGTCGTTGGGCCGGCTTCCGTTGCCCGCCACCGCCGGTCGCGACGATCTCGCCCGGCTCGGCTCCGACCAGCTCTACGGGATGCTCGACCACGTCGCGAACAGCTATGACAGCAGGCTGGTCCCGTGACTACCCCGAGGGGATCTTCGATGTCCGAAGCCGATTCGCCCACCGTCGTCCTGGTGGACGCGTTCTCCACCGGAGCGCTGCTGGCCCGCCAGGCACGGCAGCACTACCGGCTGGTCCACGTCCGGTCCCGCGCCAACCTGTCCGCGACCTTCGCCGCGAGCCTGCCCGCCGAGTTGTTCGACGAGGACCTCTCCTACGCCGACCAGGCCGACGACGTGCTGCACCGACTGGCCGAACTGGCACCGGTCGCGGTGATCGCGGCCAGCGAGTTCGGCGTCGAGGTGGCGGATGAGATCGCGGCGAAACTGGCGTTGCGCGGCAACGATCCGGCGCTGTCGTATGTCCGGCGCGACAAGTTCCACATGGTGGAAGCCGTGGCCGCCGCAGGGCTGCGCACCGCACGGCAGCGGCGCGGCGCCGACGCGGCGGCGCTACTGGACTGGCGGCGCAAGGCCGGCCTCGGCCGCACCGTGGTGAAGCCGCTCGACAGCGCCGGCTCCGACGACGTGTTCATCAGCGACTCCGAAGCCGAAATCCGCGCCGCCGTCCACGCCATCATCGGCAAGACCAATCTCATGCTGCGCACCAATGCCGCTGTGCTGGCACAGGAATACCTCCTCGGCGACGAGTACATCGTCAACTCGGTCAGCCGCGACGGCAGGCACTGGTTCACCGACGCATGGATCAGCCAGAAGGTGACCGTGCGCGACAACCGCAGGATCTACGACTACGAAGACCTCTTGTCGCCGACCGACCCCCGCTGCACCGAGATCCTCGACTACGTCTCGGGCGTCCTCGACGCCCTGGGCATCGCGAACGGCCCTGCCCACACCGAACTCATCTACACCGCCGCGGGCCCGGTGCTCCTGGAAACCGGCGCCCGCATCTCCGGCCTGGCCAACCCACCCGCCCTCGACCGCTGCACCGGGGTGAACCAGGTGGGCCTGACGATGGACTGCTACCTCGGTGAAGGCCGAGCCTTGGCCGCTCAACCCCCGGTCTACACCCGTCACGAACACGCCCGCTGCGTCAATCTCATTGCCCACCGCGAACTCCCACTCCCCGCCCAGCTCCTCCGCACCGAACTCGAACAACTCCCGGCCATCGAAAGCATCCGCTTCCGCATCGCCGACCAAGCCACCACCAGACCCACGGTCGACCTGAACTCCTCCCCGGGCGTGGTCTTCCTCGTCCACCAGGATCCCGCCGAGATAGACCGCTCCTACCTGAAACTCCGCCAGCTCGAACACGACCTGCTGTAGTCACCGGTCGCACCGCCGATCCCGAAGCGGCTCAGGTGATTACGTGCGGGCCGCCGAGTGGGGACGGGAGTGGTGTCTCGCCGGTGTGGGGGCCGGTGAGGAGTTGTTTGATGATCTTGCCGGTTTCGCCGCGGGGGAGGGAGGCGAGGAAGGTGACGTCGCGGGGGACGGAGAAGCGGCTGAGGCGGTGGCGGATGTAGGACCGGATCATGTCCGAATCCAGGCCCGAGTCTTCGCGTTTCACGACGAAGGCGGCGAGGCGCTGGCCGAATTCCTGGTCGGGGACGCCGACCACGGCGACCTCGCTGACCTGGGGGAGGTGGGCGAGGGCCTCCTCGACGGGGCGGGGGAAGACGTTCTCGCCGCCGGAGATGATCATCTCGTCGTCGCGGCCCGCGATGAACAGTCGCCCGGCGACGTCGAGATAGCCGAGGTCGCCGGTGTCCAGCATGCCGTCGGACTCGGCCGGCGGCGCCGAACTCACGTAACCGTCGAACAGCATGTGATTGCCGACGTAGATGTTTCCGGTGACGCCGATCGGGACCGGGCGCCGATCGGGGCCGAGCACCGCGACTCTGGTGCCCAGCGGCGGCTTGCCCGCGGTGGTCGGCGCGGTCCGCAGGTCGTCGGGCGTGGCGATGGTGGCCCAGGAGACTTCGGTGGAACCGTAGACGTTGTACAGGATTTCGCCGTAGACATCCATGAAGCGCAGCACCGTCGCACCGGCCAGCGGGGCACCGCAGCTGACGACCGCGCGCAGGCTCGACGTGTCGTAGCGGGCCCGCACGGCGGGCGGCAGATCGAGGATGCGGTTCACCATCGTCGGCACGACGATCATGCTGGCGACGCGATGTTCGGCGACGAGCCGCAGACATTCCTCGGCGTCGAATCGCTCCGGCAGCACCACCGTCGCGCGCAGTGGCGTACTGATCTGGAGTCCGGCCAGCCCCCAGGTGTGGAAGAGCGGCGCGGGGATGAGCATCGGCTGTTCCATGGGCAGCGGAATCCGCGACAGCAGCGCGGCGATGGTGCCGAAGCCCTTGGGTTCGGGGCGGCGCGCGCCCTTCGGCGTGCCGCTGGTGCCGGAGGTCAGCACGATCAACCGGCCCGGCCGGGTCGGGCGATGAAAATCCCATTCGCCCTGCGCGATCAGATCCTCGATGGTGGTCCGGTGCGGCACCGGCGGGTGGCCGTCGATGTTGAAGCGCGGCAGGTCGGTGTGCAGGTAGCAGACCAGCTGCTCGAGGTCGCCGTCGACGAACAGCGCGGCGATCCGGTGCCGCTGGACGATGTCCTCGATCTGCCGGCCGGACAGCCCGACATTCAACAGCGCCACGTCGACGCCGAGTTTGCCTGCGGCGACCATGCATTCGACCATGCCGGCATGGTTGCGCGAGAGCAGCCCGACCGTGTCGCCGAAGCCGAGGTCGAGCCGAGCCATTGCACCGGCGAGTGCGCTTGTCCGAGCGTGCATCTCGGCGAAGGTGCGGGTGCCCGATCCGTCGATCAGGGCGATCCGATCCGGATCGTAGGCCGCGGCCGCCGCGTAGCCACCGGCCAGGTTGAAGCCCCATTTCGCCAGGGAGCGAGCCTGTTTCACGCCGATCGCGAGGTTCGTGGTGCGCCCGACGCCGACTGTGACCATCTGTTTGGCCACGCTCACCTGCCTGCGCAGTGGGGCATTCTCGGCATTGATCACCGTCGAGGTCCGTGCGCCACGGATGACATCGACCGCCCGCCGCAGCCCGTTTTTCACCCACGCCACCACGGCCGCGTTGGACTGCTCGGCGATGTGTGGATGCCACCGGCCCGGCGCGAACACGGTGACGACGACCTTGGTGCGCTCTTGGTCACCCTGCAGCTTCACCGACACGAAACTGCCGGTCCCCGGGCACTGCAACTCGAAACTCTCGTACCAGCGCCACACGGTCAGCCGCAGCTCATGCGTGCGGATGCCGGACTCGGCGGTGCCGATGCGCACCTGCGCGATCCGGCTGTCCGGTCCGGTCTCCACCAGCTCGCAGGCGCCGATGCCCGCGAACAACCGGGGGTAGGTCTGCGGTTCGAGCAGCAGATCCCACAGCGCTTTACGGGCGACCGCGAAGTCGGCGCTCACATCGATGACGTCGGTTACCAACTCACGCACTTCTCGTCGGCCGGTTCGAACAACTCGGGGCCGGCGGGTGCCCCTCGATTCGCCGGTCACCCGTGCGGCCGATGCGTCAGCGAACCGGCAACCTGCAATCGACCCCAGTATGGGTCGCGATGACGATGTTGCCCACCATTTACCGCTACATTGTGCGCCGCACCCATCCGGAGTCGACCTTGATGTGAACTCGCCCAATGCGCAACGGTTCCCGGCCGGTGCGTCGGTCGACCTGGATCATCGTGCGCACGTGGTGACCGGTCACCGGTACTCGCCGAGAATCACGCCGCGGCGACCTTGACGATCACCTCCAACAGGTCGTTCAACGTCTGCCGATCGGTCGTCGGCGACATGAGCGCGGCGCGCAAATAGGGTCGGCCACCCAGCGCGAAAGACGAGAGATAGAACCGGCCGTCCTGGATCAGCCGGGACCGCAACTCGAGCTGCCGGTCGCCCCACGGCTCATATCGGAAGCAGAGGATATTGCTCTGCGGCTGGTACGGCGCGGTGAAATCGGGTCGTTCTTGAATGAGCTCCCACAAGTCGGTGGCGAGGCCGTATTGCCGCTCGACATAAGAGCGCAAGGAAGCTTCACCGCGATAGGCGAGCGTCAGCAAGATCTTGAGACCGAGTGGCGCCTTGGAGGTTTCGAAGGTGTACTGCCCGGGGTCCACGTCTTCGGCCTCGGGCCGGTAGAGATAACTCGCGTCTTGCTTGAACATGGTGTCGAGATAACGCTTTTCGCGGAACAGCACCCCGGTGCACAGCGCCGAGGTACGCAGCATCTTGTGCCCGTCCCACACCGTGGAGTCCGCGCGCTCGATGCCGGCCAGTAGGCCGCGATGGCGCGGCGAGATCAGCGCGGCGGCGCCGTGTGCGCCGTCGACGTGGAACCACAGGCCGTTGGCCGCGCAGAACTGCGCGACATCGGCGATCGGGTCGTACAGGCCCGTCCCGGTGGCGCAGCCGTTGGCCACCACGGCGACCGGACGCTTACCCTGCGCGCGCACCTCGGCGAGCGCGGGCTCGAGCTCCGCCGGATCGATGCGGCCCAGCGCGTCGGTGCGCAGCGGATAGACGCCGCGTTCGCCCAGCCCCATGACGGCGGCTGCCTTGCGCACGGAGTAGTGACTGGTCGCCGGGGCGAGAATGACGAGGTCGCCCGGGTTTCCGTCTCGCCACGCGGTGGCGTCGGCATGCGAACGGGCGGCGAGCAGAGCAGTCAGATTGCCCAGCGTGCCGCCGTTGGTGATCGCCCCGAGCCCGGTCGCGCCCCAGCCGACGTTGTCCAGCATCCACCGGCACACCGCCCGGTCCACCGCCGCGGCGGCGGGGGCGAGCTCGTACACCAGGGGAATATTGTTGGTCATCGCCTGGAGGAGATCGGCGACCACACCGGGGGTATCCGACGGCGCGATCTGATGCGCCATGTACCCGGGGTGATGATGGCTGGCCGAGATGTCGCTGTAGGTGGTGACGAACGACAGCAACTCGGGCAGCGTCATCCCCCCTTCTTCGATCCACCGGCGCAGCTCCAGCCGCTTGGCGACCGTATCGATATCGGCCGAGGAAACGACCTCGCCCGCTCCGGTCCTGGCCGTTTCGATATGGGCGGCAAGGGTTTCGAGGACCGCCGTCCCGACTTCTCGCACATCGTCGACCAAATCGACATGAGACATGTTGGATCCTCTCTGGACTAACTCGGGAAGCTCGCCTGGCCCACGTCGGCGAGCGCATCGATCAGCGCGCGGCCGTACCCACCGGGTCGTGGTCGCCGTCGATGTTGCGCATCATGATTCGGTCGATATCGACCTCGGGTACCTGGAAGTCGTGGATCAGGAACTCCTCCATCAGCAGCACGCTGAGCAGGTGCACGTACGCGTCACCGAAGGGATAAGGCACGCGCGGTGTCTCGGCCTTCGTCACCCGTTCCACGAGCCGGTCCACTGCGGCGGGCACCAGGAAACCGACCCGGCGGATGGCGGACGGTGTCAAGATCGCCGCCACCCAGTCGTCACCGTCCGGCAGCAGCGCCTCGGCACCGGGCAGCCGCATGCCGAACTTCGGTCGATCGACGATCTCGGGCGGCAGGCGGTCGGCATACGCCTCGCGCAGAATGTGCTTCTCCCGCACTCCGTTCAGCTTCCACTCGACCGGTAGGGCGGCCGCGTACTCGACCACGTGGGAGTCCATGAAGGGGTATCTGCCTTCGACGCCGAAACCCGTTCCGGCCCGGTCGCCCAGGCAGGTCATCCCATAGCCGATCAGGAAGGTGTGCATGTCGACGAGCATCGATCGGTCGACGGCGGATCGCTGCTCGAAGTCCGGGAAGTCGGCGCGGAACCGGCGAAGCAGCACCGCGTGATCGTCCTCGACGCCACCCGCCGCATCGATGAGCTCGTCGACGGGCTCGGATTCGAAGCGACGCAGATGTGGCCCGAGCGTGAAATCGCGGTTCGATCGGTCCGTGTAGAACCGGATGATCGCGTCGGCACTCTTGCCGTCGCTGTACAGCACGTCGTTCAGTGCGGGCGCCAGTTCGGCGGCCGCACCGGCGAAGGACCCTCGGCCGAGACAGGCTTCGATGATCCGCGCCTCTTTGGCGATGTCGTAACCGGCGAAGAGCTCGTCGGAGCCTTCGCCGCCGAGAATCACCCGCACACCGGCCAACCCGACTTGCTCGGCCAGCACGCCATAGGCCACCGGAGCCGTGAAATGCAGCGGCTGTTCACACTGCCGGACGACATGCGGGAATCGCTCGCGGACCTGTGCCCGCGACACCGGAATCCGTGTGTGCTTGCTACCCAACCGGTCCACCATGGCCCGCTGGTACGGCCACTCGTTCACGGGGCTGTCCGCGGCATCGATGGAGAATGTCGTGAGCGGCTCGTCGATCAGCTCGTTCATCACGGAGGAGACGACTGCCGAATCGATGCCGCCGCTGATATAGGTGCCCAGTGAGTAGTCCGTGCGCAGGCGCAGTCGGATGGACTCTCGAATGACCTCCCGCAGTCCGATCTTCGCTTCCTCGAACGACTTCGGCGGTGCGACGGTGCTCTGTCGTGCGATGCCGTGGTAATACTTCGACAGCTCGGCCTGCCCGTCGCGGACGGTCAGTATGTGCCCCGGTGGGATCGCGTCGATGCCGGTGAAGCACGTCTCGCCGGGGACCGGGCTCCAGTACCGCATGGCGCGCCGCACCTTGTCCGGGGCGAGCTCGCGAGGCACCCGGGGGAATGCGAACAGTCCTTTGATCTCGGACGCGAAATAGAAGGTGCCGTCCTGCTCCGTGTAGAACATCGGGCGCTCGCCGAAGCGGTCGCGGCCGAGGATCAGCACGTCCTCCCACTTGTCGTAGAAGACGAAACCGAACTGGCCGTTCATGCGCGACAGCGCATCCAGTCCCCAGTATGCGAGAGAATGCAGTAGCACCTCGGTATCGGAGTTCGTCTTGAAACGCACTCCGTGGCTTTCCAGTTCGCTGCGCAGCTCGATGTAGTTGAACACCTCGCCGTTGAAGCCGGCGATGTAGCGATTATCCGGCGTCACCATGGGCTGCTGGCCGAGCCTCGGGTCGATCACCGAGAGCCGGACCGTGCCGAGGGTGAAGGAGGAACTGTCGTACAGGCCCACTTCGTCCGGGCCGCGATGGGCGATCGCCCGAATGCCCCGCCGTACCAGATCCAGTCGCTGGTCTTTGCGTAATCCGCTGTCAATGAATCCGACCACACCACACACGGGTCTATCTCCTATTTCCTCGAGACTTACGGAGCATCGCCGACTACACCGAATCCAGATACCGGGCGCGCTCCCAATCGGTGACTTCTCGCTGCCCCGCCGCCGCCTCGCTGCGCGCCACTCGGCACAGGTTCTGCACCGTCGACGCGCCGAGTGCGCGCCGGGCGAACTCGCTCTCGCCGAACAGGTTCGCGGCCGCCCAGATGTTCGTCGGCAGGGGAGGATACTCCTGCGAGACATAGGAATTCGCGGCAGGCGGTGGTGGTTTCAGGTCTTCGGTGACGCCGGCCAAGCCCGCGGTGAGCTGGGCGGCGGCCAGCAGGTAAGGGTTGGCATCGGCGGCGGCGATGCGCGTCTCCACCCGGGTGCCACCGGCGTCGCGGACCAGGACGCGCACCGCGGCGCACCTGTTGTCCAAACCCCAGGAAAGGTTCGTCGGCGCGAACGAATGGTCGGCGACGCGTTTGTAGCCATTGGGCGTGGGGACGGACACGAGCTGTAGCTCGGCGGCGTACTTCAGGAGCCCGGCCACATAATTGTGACCGATGCTGCTCAGCGTGCCCGCGTCCCAGAACGCATTGTCTTTCTCCTTGCGCCACATGCTCTGATGGATGTGCAGGCCGCTGCCGGAGAGGTCACCGAACGGCTTCGCCATGAAGGTCGCCCGGAATCCGTGCCGGGGTGCCAGTTGCTTCACGGCATAGCGAAAGAAGAGCAGTCCGTCCGCCGCGGTGAGCGGGTCGGACGGGGTGAGGTTGATCTCGACCTGACCCGGCGCGTACTCGGCCCCGCACGCCTCGACCTCGACATCGGCGCTGAGCAGCGTCTGGCAGACATCGTCGAGAAACGGCTCCAGGTAATGATTGTCGTGCAAACTGTAGACCGGATTGCGGTCGCCCCTGGGGCGCAGCGTCTCCGCGTCGAGTGCGTAGAACTCGCTCTCCATTGCGATGTAGGGCGAGAGACCGGCCTGCACCAACTCGGCTGCCGCACGGCGAAGTACGTCGCGCGGCGCTACTGTGGCGAGCTTGCCGGACCCGTCGACGACGTCACAGAAGACCAGGGCGGTCCGCTGCTTCCATGGCACGAGTCGCAGCGTTGCCACATCGGGGCGCAGGAAGATATCGGGATAACCATTGGACCAGCTGTATTCATCGGTCTCGATGACCTCCATCTGGTAATCCCAGGCCAATACCGCCGAGGACAAACCGACCCCACCCGAAAGCCCACTCGACAAAAACGTTTCGACCGGGATTCTCTTCCCGCGGATAGCGCCTGTCATATCCGGCGTGGCGAGCTCGACCATCGTGATCGAATGCTCTTTCAGAAATTGCTCTACCGCTTCCATATCGATCCTCTCACCCCCCGGCGGCGCGACCCCCCTGACCACTTCACAAACGTGTGGACTCAGGTGACCTCGGTGATCGGATCTGCCGGGGACCCCGGCACCTCCCCGGGGGACACGCAAAGCACGCGGCGAGCAGCACCCCGTCGCACTGGCTGACCCGGAACCAGCTTAGCGCGCAACGTATCCCGACGACAGCGCTTCCACATCTCGCGCGACTCCCGCGGGTGCGCGACCCGTTCCAGCGTCAGGTTTCGACCGGCATCGTCGCGCATCGGCTCAGTCTGGCAGAGCCACTCGAGATCCGGCATGCCCCGGATGGGGGGTTGAAATCCGGACGGCAACCCCTGATCTTGGAGAAAACGAGATAGCATCCAGATCTCCCTCAAAGTCACCCATTTCGTGTGGGAATATGGGAAGCGAAAACCGTGACCGAAGTTTCAACCCGTGTCGGCACCGTCGCCGACCCGATGCGCGCGCCCGGGCCCACCGGCTTGGACGCGTTCCGGGCAATGGCGCAAATCCGCAACGATCCCTGCCTGGCCTTCCAGAGCCTCGTCGAGCAGTACGGCGATGTCGTCCGAATAGACATCTCGGGCGGGCAATTCTTTATCGTCAACGATCCCGAGCTCGTCGAAACAGTCTTCGTCGGACGTCAGAGCAACTACGTCAAAACCCTCAATGCCAAAGTGGCGGCAATGGCATTGGGCAATGGGCTGCTGACCAATGAGGGTGACTCCTGGACCCGCCAGCGCCGGATCATGCAACCGCTGTTCGCCCGTCGTCAGCTGGATCGTTTCGCCGAGTACATGATCACCGCGGCGGAGCGTTCGTTGCAGCGCTGGGAAACCCGTCCCGATGGGGATCAGCTCGACGTCTCCGTGGCCATGAACGCCTTGACGCTCGACGTGACCGCACCCGCGCTCTTCGGCAGCGACCTGTCCGAGGACGCCGCGCACGTGCACGAGGCGCTCGTCGAAATCCTGCGCTGTGTCGGCAAAGCCATGACCTCGTTGCTCACCTGGTTGCCCGCCCGGCTGCCGGGCGTGACGCCCGATATGGCGCTGC
This sequence comes from Nocardia ninae NBRC 108245, assembly GCF_007990755.1. Classification (GTDB taxonomy): domain Bacteria; phylum Actinomycetota; class Actinomycetes; order Mycobacteriales; family Mycobacteriaceae; genus Nocardia; species Nocardia ninae. Next base: position 222,559 of record NZ_BJXA01000002.1, read on the forward strand.
GGTTGCAGGCCCCGCGCTGGCGCAAGCTGGACGCGGCGGTCGCTGTGCTCGACAACGTCGTCGCCCGGCTCATCCGGGAACGACAGGCGAACCCGCAGGACGACCGGCACGATCTGCTCGGTCTGCTGCTCGACGCGCGCGACGAGAAGGGTGCGGCGGCGATGAGCCCGCGCCAGGTCCGCGACGAGCTGGTGACCTTCTTGCTGGTCGGGCACGACACCACGGCCTACTCGCTGGCCTGGACCTTGATGCTGCTGTCCAACAATCCCGAGGCGCGCGAACGGCTCATCGCCGAGGTCGACACCGTGCTCGGCGACCGCCGCCCCACCCCGGCCGACCTCGACCAGTTGCCGTGGACCTCGGCCGTCATCGAAGAGGCGATGCGCCTGTATCCGCCGTCCTGGCTGATCGAACGGCAAGCCGCCGCCGACGATGTGCTCGGCGGCTACGCCATCCCCGCCGGGGCGACCGTGTACGTGGCGTCCTACCTGCTGCACCACGACCCGAAATCCTGGCCCAACCCGGAAGGTTTCGACCCGCGCCGGTTCCTGCCGGAGAACAAGCAGTTCGTCTATCCCGCCACCGGTACCGGGAGCCCGCAACCCCGTTCCCGCTATGCGTATCTGCCCTTCGGTGCGGGCCACCGCCAATGCATCGGACTGGGTTTCGCGCGCATTCAAGCCAAACTCATCCTCGCCATGCTCACCCAGAGCTACACCTTCGACCTCGCAGCAGGGGCGCGGATCGTCCCCGAGCACACGCTGACCTTGCGGCCGCGCGACGGACTTCCCATGGTTTTGCGGCGTAGAACCCGCACAGAGACGGTGTAGGCCGATCATCGCGCTTGCCCCCTCGCTGGCGCGTCGACGGTGCGAACCGGTAGTGCGCTACCTCAGCTATTGAGGTAGCGCACTACTCATATGCGCGCTTGCAAAACGGAGGATGCTCAGAGCTGCCGCGAAATCTCGCATGGCGGTGCTGTGGGGTTACGCCGCCCTACCGAACTCGGTGCGCGAGCGTCGGCCCGTCTGGTGGGTCACGCCGTGATCACGGCGCTCGCGCTGGCAGTGCTGCTCAACGGTGTGTCACGGGTGTTCGTCGTGACTCCGCGCAACGACGGGCTCTGTGTCGCACCGGTCTCGATCATCATCGGGGTGTTGGTGCTGTGGACTCTGATAGTGCAGCGCCGCAACCGGTTACGCGCCGAGTTGCCCGAGTCCGCGCCGCTCCGGTCAACTGCCTGCCGCACCTCCAGGCGCGATCCGCTGCGAGTTCCGCCTCGCCGGTGATTCCCCCTCCTCGACCTGCTGAGCCGAGCGGGGCATCCGTCGCCCCGTAGTCCCATTCGGCAGCAACGAGTTTGGCTTGCTACGATCCGGACCGGACAGAATCTGACGAGGGGCTTTACAACCGTTGGTGCGGTAACCCGGGCCCCGGATTCTGTAGGTTGGTCCGCACCAGTGACTTTCGACATTCCGAACATCGATGAAGTTCAATCGCTCGACCCGGGCATCGACACGCTGCCCGGACGCTGTGTCCCGTACTATTTGGCCGCCGGTGAAGGTGCCCGATACGAACTCGGCGGGCAGCTGATCACGGTGATCGCCCGGCCGGAGGACACCGGCGGGCAGTTCGGTGCCGCATATGTGTACGGCGGAAAGGGAATCGAGACACCGTTCATGTCGCACGCACAGGAGCATCGCTTCCTGTACGTCACCGATGGACTGCTACAGGTATGGCTGCCGGCGGAAACGCACGTCCTCGGTCCCGGAGCGTCGGTCGCCGTGCCGCCCGGGACGCCGTACGCCTACCGCCTGCTCGCGCACCGCACGCGGTTCCTGAGTTGGCTCACCGTGGGCGACGGGCATCGGTGGGCGCAAGCGATCGGCCGCGAGACCACCTCACACGTCTTCGACCTCACCGCGGACCGGCCGCCTTCGACGGGGCGGCAGTCCGAACTCGCCGACCAATTCGGCGTCCGAATCCACGACCTGGAGAAACATCAGCTGCCACCGGTCACCGGTACATCGCTACCTGTCGGTGAATCACCGTATGTCCTGGACGTAGGGGAGGGTGACCGCTGGGCAGGCATGGGCCAGCTCAACACCTATCTGGCGCGGGCCGCCAACACCGGTGGCAACTATTTCGCGATGCACACCATCGGCGGCAAGAGTCCCTACATCCCGCGCCACTTCCATCGCGCGCACACCGAGAACTTTCTCTGTATCGAGGGCCGAATCTTATTGCACGCAAACGGAAAAGAGCTGCTGCTGACCAAAGGTGACTTCGTGCACGCACCCGCGGGAACCGTGCACAGCTTCGCCTTCGACACCCACCACACCCAAATGCTCGGTCTGCTGACCACCGGGGTATTCGAGAAGTTCTTCGAGTACATGAACGAACCGACCTCGGCCTACGTGCACACCGACGGCGCGGACATCCCATTTCCCGCAGCGGGTTTCGCGAGGGCGCGGGCGGAGCTGGATCTAGAGGTCGTCGGTCCGCCCCCGGTCCGTGGTTCGGTCCATTGATCCCGCCTGGGTCAGGCGCGCAGCCGGTGGAATGCGTATGCCGGTCGAGAATTGCGATCCGCCGCGCCGCGTAGCCGCCCGATGCCGATTCAGCGGAGGTCATCAGGCGACCAGGAGTTAAATGGGGGTATGCGTACTGGTGCCGGGTCGGACCACGACGACTACCTCGACGGGGTCGAGCGAGTGGTGGGCGCGGGCACGCCGCTCGGTACCGGCGGCTTCCGGTTCTGGTTCGCCGACCGTCGCTGGGAATGGTCCGATGAGTTGGCGCGCATGCACGGCTACGCCCCCGGGGAGGTCGAGCCGACAACGGAGTTGCTGTTGGCTCACAAGCACCCCGACGACCGGGATCGAGTAGAGGCCGTCCTGGTGACTTCCGTCGAGGACGACACGCCTTTTTCGAGCAGTCATCGCATCATCGACACCGCCGGGGCGGTGCATCAGGTGATCGTGGTTTCGGAGCCGATGCACGATGAAGCAGGCCAGACCATCGGCACCGTCGGTTTCTATGTCGACATCACCGAGACGCTGACCGAACACCATGATGCGGCCGGAGACGGCGCGGCGGACATCGCATCGGACGGCCACGGCGACGGTCATGCGACGAACAACCGCGCGGTCGCGTCCGACGTCATGCTGCCGGAACTGCTCACCGCCCGCGCTGCGATCGAGCAGGCCAAGGGCGTGCTGATGGTGGTCTATCGGATCAACGCCGAACAAGCCTTCCGAGTGCTGCGGTGGCGCTCCCAGGAGACCAACACCAAGCTGCGGGTACTCGCCGAACAGCTGATCACCGGCCTGGACCGCGTCCCGGCCGCCGAGGCGTCCATGCGTTCCCGCATCGATCACCTGTTACTGACCGCCCACAAGACTCGCCGCTCCGAAACCGCGTGAACCCGGTGGCACCGTAGCCGGGTAGCTTCGGCCGCGTTCGCGATCCGTCCCGGGCGCAACGTGCGGGCCGCTCGTTCGAGTCGAGTCCGTTCCCGGAGATCGCGCGCCGCTGCGTAGGCGGGGAAACAGCCACGGGTGTGTCCCGGAATCGACCGGGTATGTGCGGAATTGGGGAACCACGCCGAGCGCACGCGACGCGTGCCGCCGTCGACGCCCCTCGACAGCGCACCGCGGCGGCCTCGACCGCTGTCGGTGGCACCGACCACAGATAGGAAAAGGATTATGACAACTCCCGCTCCGCTACCCGAAGATCGTGCCGGCGCACCACTGCGCGCGGTGGTGACCGGCTCCGACTCCGGCATCGGTGCGGCGATCGCGGTCGCACTGGCCGGCGGCGGCGTCGATGTCGGCATCACATACCACTCCGACGCGCAAGGCGCCGAACGCACCGCGGCGGAGGTGCGCGAACTCGGCGCCACCGCGGCGGTCCGGCGGCTCGACCTGGGTGATCTGCCGACTGCGGCTGCGGTAATCGACGAACTGGCCGAGGAGTTGGGCGGCATCGATGTGCTGGTGAACTGCGCGGGCACCGGCACCGCGCAACGCGCCATGGACATGGATTTCGACACCTGGCGCCACGTGCTCTCGGTCGATCTCGACGGTGCGTTTCTCTGTTCGCAGCGCGCCGCCCGCCGGATGATCGAGGCGGGCCGGGGCGGCCGGATCATCAACATCACCAGCGTGCACGAGCACGCGCCCCGCGTCGGTGCGGCGCCCTATTGCGCCGCCAAGGCGGGCCTCGGCGCACTGACCAAGGTGCTCGCCCTGGAACTCGCCGAACACGACATCACCGTGAATTCGGTTGCCCCCGGCGAGATCTCCACGCCGATGACCGGCCAGGAGGACGTCGACCCGCGCACCGAATCGCGGCCGGGCATCCCACTGAGCCGCCCCGGCCACGCGAAGGAAGTAGCCGCCGTGGTGGCCTTCCTCGCGACGCCCGCAGCCGGGTATGTCACCGGCGCATCGTATGTGGTCGACGGCGGACTGCTGCTGATGGGACCGCAGGCGGGCACCATCCTGACCGACGAGAAGTGGCGGTCGCCGTAAACCGAGCCGGCACAGCGACCGTCAGCCGAGACGAGGAGGACCCATGACTCGACAGGTAGGTGACTACCGGCCGAGACGGATGCGTGAGCACCGCCACAGCGACCGGGCCGCCGGATCGAATCAGTGTGTCATTCGCAGTGGTCAGCAGGGTCGGTCAGCTGTCACCGGCGAGCCGTACGGCGTTGCGTACCAAGATCTTTCGACAGAATTTCGCCGTAGCGATGTTTCAGCAACGCGACGCCGGGCACCCGACAGATGAGCCCACCCTGAGGCTCGAACGTCGATCGGAAAGGAGAAACGCAATGGCAGACTCCAACAACCCGGGACAGTTCGGCAACCGGGCAGATACCGAGCAGCAGGCCAGCAAGGGCGGCCAGGCCAGCACCGGTAGCTTCGGCGACAAGAACAGCGCCGATCCTTCGGCCGCCGGTAGGAAGGGTGCCGAGGCGCAGCCGACCGAGGCCAAGGCCAAGGGCGGCCAGCACAGCGGCGCGAACCGCTGATCGGCCCACAGCCCCTGTGCTGATAAGCCAGCAGCCCCTGCTGAGCACTGCTCAGCAGGGGCTGGCTGCTGTCATGGGTACGGGCTCGCTCGGGGTGCAGCGCACCCGGGCGGGCAGGTCAGGCGGGTGGCAGTCGTCGTTCGGCGGCCGCCTCGATCGAAGGGTAAGCGGGGAACAGCAGGAACGCACCGGTCACGTCGAGTGCCCGCTGCACGGCAGGATGGTGAAACACCAGCCGCAGGTCGAGGCCGCGGGGCGCGGCGCGATGCTTGATCTCGACCAGTACGCACGCGACGCTGAGCGAGAGGAACTCGACATCCCGCAGATCGACGATCACGCAACCTTCGTCGAGCGAACCCAGCGCCCTGGTAATTCGCTGGCGCAGCACGGGTATGTGGGACGCATCCAGATCTCCGTGCGCGGTGACAACAGCGGTATCGGACTTTCTGGCGCGGCGCGGATTCGCGGTACTGGTCAGAAGCGGCATCTCGTCGGCTACTGCGGCGGCTGTCGGCTCGGCGATGGTTTCTGTCATCACTAACCCCTTGCGTCCGAGGCTTGCACTAACGACTCGTCCCGACTGCGGGCGTACGCGTGGGCAGGTGATGAACGAACACACCGCCGCACGGCAGGCGACCCGCGCATGGGACGCTACGGCTGGCTGTTCAACCTCTTCCGGTCTACCACGACTGCTCGACGCTGTCTACCGCCCGGGACGTTCCGAAACGTCGCTCATGCGCGGCCGCTATCAGGAAGGCAGCGGACCGGGTGTATTTCTCGCACCCCGGCGTCCGATCAGAACGCCGGGGTGACTGCGGCAGCGACCTTGGGCGCGTCCAGTTCGTAGATGGCGTAGGCGGCGCGCAGGACCGGCTGGGCGACATTGCGCACCCGGATACCGCCCGGTGTGGTCCCGCGTTCGGAGCCCGCGTGCGCGTGGCCGTGCAGTGCGAGATCGGCGCCGTTGTTGTCGATCGCTTCGCCGAGCAGATACGAACCGAGGAACGGATAGATCTCCCTCGGCTCGCCGTGCAGCGTGTCGCTGACGGGGGAGTAGTGGGTGAGCGCGACGGTGACGTCGGTGGACAGTCCGGCCAGGGCTTCGGCCAGCGAATCCGCGAGTGCGACAGTGTGACAGGAGAAGTCGCGCATCTGGCGCTCGCCGAAGATGCTCGCGCACTTGCCGGCGAAACCGCCACCGAACCCCTTGGTCCCGGCGATGCCGAGCGTCCGGCCGGAGATGGTGAAGGTGATGGCGGTACCTTCGAGCACGGTGATGCCGTGGTCGACCAGCAGCTCGGTGATGTCGTCCTCGACCTCGCTGTGATAGTCGTGGTTACCGAGCACCGCGACCACCGGCACGCCGAGGTCGGCGAACTCGGCCGCGACCACCTTCGCCTCGTCCACCGTCCCGTGACGCGTCAAATCCCCTGCGAGCAGCAGAATGTCGGCGTGCTCAGGCAGCTCGCGCAGCGTGGGCCGCCACAGCCCGTGTGAGTCGGCGCCGAGATGTACATCGCCTACGGCGGCTATTCGCATGCGGCTCAACCCCTTTCGCTATCCGTCGAACCGAGCGCCTCGCTGTCGGCCGGCGCACCGGGACGGGTGACGTGCACGTCGTTGTGGATCCGCGCCTGCGGAAGCTGTTCGCGCACTATCGTTTCCAGCTGTTGCTTGCGTTCCTCGGTGCTCACCTCGCCGCCGAGAACCACCACGTCGCCGCGAATGGTCACCCCGATGCCCAGTTCCGCGGTGCGCGGATCCTCGGCCAGGGCTCGGCGCAGGTGCGCGACAAGGTATTGCGGCTGCTCCATCTATTTCACCTTTCCGGTGTCGGTGATACCGAGATCGTCGAGCAGTCCGAGAAACGCGCGCGCATAGGGTGATTCCTCGGTCTGGCGCCGCGCCTCCGCCCAGTCGACCTGTTCGCGCAGGTCACGCGCGATGTGCAGCAGCGGCGCGAAGTCGAGGCGGTGCGCGTCGAAGACCAGCAGCTTGTCCACCATGAGATCGGTGCCGCTGACCACCGGCGCGGAGGTCGGCCCGATGCGCATCGGCGTTGCGCGGTCGAGCAATTCGTCGGTGACGTCCCGGTAATTGGGTCGGTAGATCACGTCGATCAGGACGTCGCCGTCGTACACCTTGCGCAGCCAGTCCTCGGGCGGATCGCAGACCCGCAACCCGGCCTCGGCCAGTGTGCGCACCGCTTTCGCGCAGTCCTCGGGTTTGACGAAGATATCGACATCGTGCTGTGAGGCGGGCCCGCCGCGTGCGTACACCGCGCAACCGCCGGCCACGGCGAACTTGATGTCCGCCTCGGCCAGCGCATTGACGGCACGGGTCAACGAATGCAGCAATTGATCGATCGTGGCGACCATGATCGGGCAATACCCGGTTACCAGTCGACTATTCGGCGGAATCGAGCGCGCGAGCTTCGCCGGACAACAGCCCTGGCAGCAGCGTCGCACCCGCGGTGGCCGCGACGGCCGACCCGGTCGCGATCGTCCAGCCGAACGGGCCCAACGGCCTGCAACCGAAGTAGGTGCACAACCCCGGTGTCATAACTACCGCACCGAGAACGCCCGCGCTCGCCGCGGTGGTCAGCCACACCAGAGGACTGCGATACCCGGAGACCAGTGTCTGCCCCAGCTGGGTGCCGATCAGCGCGACCAGCCCGATGGTCGCGGCCCGGCGTTCGGTGCCGGTGTAGCGGCCGACCGTCCACGCGACGGAGGCGCCGGTGGCCGTGGCGATGCCGCGGGTGGCGATGGTCCTGGTCAGGTCGTTGCCGAGCTCCGCGCGCGGAATCTCGCTGAGTTGCGCCGACCGCTCGCGCACCGCCGCGGCGCTGTCGGCCGGATCGATGCCGCGATCGTCCGGCGACAGCGCCAAGGCGAGCGCCGGGAACATATCGGTGAGCATGTTCACCAGGAGGAACTGACGGGTGCCGAGCGGGCCTCGGCCGCCGACCGCGGTGCCGAACAGAGTGAATGCGACCTCGCCCGCATTACCGCCGACCAGCACGCCGACGGCATCGGTGATCCGCCGCCACATGCCACGACCCTCGACCAGCGCGTGCAAGATCGCGATCGGATCCGGATCGGTCAGCACCAGGTCGGCGGCGTTGCGCGCGGCGGTGGATCCCTGTGCGGCCAAACCGATTCCGATGTCGGCGCTGCGGATCGCGGCGGCATCGTTGCCGCCGTCGCCGGTCATGCCGACGACGTGACCGTTACGCCGCAACGCGGTGACGATGCGCACCTTCTGCTCCGGATTCACCCGGGCGAACACCGTGCTGCGCTCGATCAACTCCGCTTGCTCGCGGTCGTCGCAACGATCCAGATCGGCGCCGGTGACGACGGTATCGACGGCGATGCCCAGCTGGCGTGCCGCCGCGGCGGCGGTCACCGGATGGTCGCCGGTGATCATCCGGACACTGATCTCGTTGTCCTGCAAGGCGGTGATCAGCGGCAGCGTCTGCGGGCGCGGGGTGTCGGCGATGCCGAGGAAGCCGAGCAGCGTGAGTTCGCCGACCGCGCCCGCCACGTCGTCGGGCTCGGTGGTGAGATCGCGGCGGGCCACGGCCAGCACACGCAGGCCTTGTTCGGCCAGGTCACGCACGGTCGCCTCGGCGCGCTCACGCAATTCATCCGACAAGGCAATGGTGTCGCCGTTGCGCACCTTGGTGCAGCGCGGCAGCACGATCTCGGGCGCGCCCTTGACGACCAACCGCAGCCTGCGCGCGGTGTTGCCCAGCGCGGCGGCGTACCCGCGATTCGAGTCGAAGGGGATCGCTTCGATCGGGTGCCAGCGTCCGTCGTCGAGGATCTCGGCGGCTTCGAGCACCGCGCGATCGGTGGCATGGGTGACCGGCCCCTCGTTCGGGTCGGGGCAGGCGCGCGCGGCCGCGCGCAACAGCCTGCGCGCCTCCTCGGCCTCGGCGTCGGGCTCCCATTGCTGGTGCAGGTCGGCGAGTTTGGTCAACCGCAGCCGACCTTCGGTGAGGGTGCCGGTCTTGTCGAAACACAGCGTGTCGACCCGGCCGAGCGCCTCGACCGTGCGGCTCGCCCGGACCAGCACGCCGTAGCGGGACAGCCGCCGCGTGGCCGCGAGTTGCGCGACCGTGGCGACCAGCGGTAGCCCCTCCGGTACCGCCGCGACCGCGACGGCTACCCCGTCGGCGATGGCGGCGCGCAACTCCCGGCCGCGCAGGCCGCCCAAGACGCTCACGATCGCTCCGCCGGTCAGCGTCAGCGGCAATGCGCGATCGGTCAGTTGGCGCAATTGTGCTTGCACACCGCCCTTTTCGGGTGGCACCGCACCGGCGGTGGCCCGCCCGACTTGGGTGTCGGCGCCGACCGCGACCACGACCGCCCGCCCGCGGCCGTTCACGACCGTGCTGCCCTCGTAGATCATGCAGGCGCGGTCACTGGGTCCGGCGCCGGGTGTGGCCGACAGCTGCTTCTCCACCGTGACCGATTCACCGGTCAGCCCGGATTCGTCGAGCTCGAGATCGTCGACATCGACCAGCCGCGCGTCGGCGGGCACCACCTCACCGGGGCGAACGGCGATGACGTCGCCGACCGCGAGCAAGCCGGCAGGCAAGGTTGTTTCGGCGGCGTCGGGCTTGTCCACGTCGGCCCGGTCGATGACCTGCGCGGTGAGGCTCTCCCGGTCCAGCAGTGTATGCAGGGCCGACTCGGCGCGCTGGCGCTGCCTGGCCGAGACCACCGCGTTCACGGTGAGCACCGAGGACAGCAGGATCGCATCGGACGGGGAGCCGAGAATGGCCGTCGCGGCGGCGCCGACGCCCAGGATCGGGGTCAACGGATCGGCCAGTTCGGTGCGCAGATGGCGCAGGAACGAGGTGGTGCGCGTCAAGCCGCCGAACCAGGTGTCCTGCTCGGACGGGTCCGACGTGGCTCGCTCCGTCGAGCCGGGCGGCTGCGGTAGTCGAGCGAGCACCTCCTCGGGTTGCAGTGCGTGCCAAGGCAACAGCACCGAGGGCGAGGGTGGCGCCGGTGCGCGCATCGTGCGGATCCCGGCCAGTGATCCGTTCAGCAGGCCCGCGAAATGGGCTGCGGCCATCGGTGATATCTGGGCTCGCCGGGACGGTGACACGGCGAGCAGCAATCCGCCGAGCGCGGCCGCCGAGAGCGCGAGGGACCGGCCTTGTGCGCTGACGTGACGGGCCGGTTCGATCGCCGCCAATACTCGTTCGACCTGGCTCAGCTCGCGGCACAGCGCGTCTGCGGTCCAGGGCGCCCGTTTGTGGTTATGGCCGGCGCCGAGCAGACCGATGGCCACATCGGACCAGGCGAGTGCCTTGTAGGCGTGGGCGCTCACTGTGGCGACCACGTGGCCGTCGCGCTGCAAGTCGTGCACGAGTTTGCTCAACGAGGTGGCGGGGGAGACGAATTCGTCGACACGGGAACGCAATTCACCGGCGTCGGCGCTCGCGGCGAGGGTGACGCGCAGGCCTGCCTTACGCGCCGTGGTCAGCAGCGAGTGGGCTCGCGGGTCGAGTTCACGGCCGATGAGGACCCGGCCCACCGTGCGGTCGCCGGCGCGCAGTTCACGCCGGGCCGGACGGATCGTGGCGCCCCGATCCGGATTTCCGCTGTCGGGGTGCACCAGTCGCAGCTCGTTCTTGCGCGCGGCGCCGTTCCGTTCGGACGTAGCGGGTTCGGCCGAGGAATCCGGGGGCGCCCAGAGCAGCCGCTGGGCCGCACTCCAGACGTCGGCGGTCGACCATTCGGCCTCGCTGGACTCGGCATCGAGCACTACCCGGCGCGACGTGAGCAAGGCTTCGCCGTCCACGACGAGGGCGGTGAGGCGGTCGAGTCGCCGCCACGCGGTGGGGTCCAGCGTCAGCACCCCCGCGCGGGCCAGCAGCGTGGTGAGGGTCGCGGCATAGGCCTCGCGGCAGGCGCGTGCGGCTTTGGGTGCTCCGAGCGCGAGCGCGTTGACGGCGTCGCCGGCATTGCCGAGGGTGGCAATCGCGGCGGCGCCCACCACCATTGCCGATCCCGTCTCGTCGGCGACTCGCTCCAGCGGGCCGGGCGGCAGTTCGGCGGGGCGGGTGTAGCGCGGCAGCGGCTGTGCGACGCCGGGGTTGTCGTGGTGCAGGAGCTGCGGTTCCCAACCGCGCCAGCTGACCCGGCGCGCGACGGCCTCGGTCAGCAGCATGGACCGTTGCGCCGCGTCGAGTAGCAGTGTGGGGATCCCGTCGGGCGCATTCTCGCCGAGCGCGGTGCCGAGAGCCGAGACGAGGGTCAGGGCGAGATCGGTGCGCGCTCGCCCCAGCCGTTGCTCCAGTTGGTCGCGCACCCGTGGTTGTGTCTCGGCGATCGAGGCGAGTGCTCGCGCCGCGCGCAGGGGCGGACGCAGTGGTGGCGCGACTCCGGCCAACGAGATCGCGATGGCGCACAGATCGCCTGCGACCTGAATTGCCGCCGCTATCACCGGTTCTCGGTCACCCGGGTAGTCGATTTCGCTGTCCCAGTCCTGCTCGTCGACGTCGGTATCGCGCTCGATCCGGTCCACCGTCGCGAGCAGTTCCGGCAGATCCGCCGCGCCGCGGGCCAGGGTGGCGACCACCCGTCCGGTCACCGCGTTCACCTGCCACCGGCGCACGCCGCCGAGGCTCTCCAGCCGCCGCTCCAGTGCGCGGGCGACGGTGGCGCTGCTGCTGCCCGCCAGGCCGCGGACCTCGATGGTCGCGCGCCTGCCGTGCATGGCGACGCGTCGCCGGGTGCGTTTCAGGTGCGGGTCGACCAAGGCCGCCACGTCGTCGCGTAACTGACCCGGCTCGGGCACATCGAGGAGTTGCCCGGCCTCGGCCGCTTTACCGGCCACCGTCTCGATGGCCTGCAACGGTGCGGCGGCGAGTTGGGTGGCCGCGCCGATGGCCAGTAATCCGCCGCGGCGGACGGCTCCGGTCACCGCCGCCGCGGGCGCCTCGATCCACCAGGCAGGTCGTAGATGACGTGTCGATAGGCCCATAACGGGCAGCTACCCCGCAGGTAGCCGGGTAAACAAGGTCGGAGTTGCGCTCGCGGAGAACAAGTTCGGTGGATGCACCGGCGCTCGCGTGCGGAACAGTTTCTCGGTCGGCATACGGGGTAACGCCGGGGCATGACCTCATCGAGTGACGGCCGGACTGCCCGGCTGGGTTTGCCGGACACGATCACGGTCGCGCTGTTCGATCTGGACGGGGTCCTCACCGATACCGCGTCGGTGCACCGGCGGGCGTGGACCACGATCTTCGACGCATACCTCGAGCAGCGGTGTGGACCGGACTTCGTGCCGTTCTCCGAGGACGACTATCTGCGTTATGTCGATGGCCGCCCGCGCGCCGACGGCGTCCGCGAGTTCCTGCGGTCCCGGGATATCACCCTGCCGGAGGGCGATCCGGCGGACGAGCCGGGAGATGCGACGGTGCACGCGCTCGGCAATCGGAAGAACAGCGTGCTGCTTTCGCTGATCGAACACGAAGGCGTCAAGGTTTACCCCAGTTCGGTCGACTATGTGGCCGCGGTCCGGGAGGCCGGGCTGAAGGTAGCCGTGGTGACCGCATCCGCCAATGCCGTTGCGGTGCTGGAGGTCACGGGCATCGCCCGCTGCGTCGACGAGCGGGTCGACGGCAACGATGTCACCCGGCTCGGGCTGCGCGGTAAGCCCGCACCCGACGGATTCCTCGAAGCCGCCGCGCGGCTGAACGTAAAGCCCGAGCAGACAGCGGTTTTCGAGGACGCGGTCGCCGGGGTAGCGGCAGGGCACGCAGGCGGCTTCGGGTTCGTCGTCGGGGTCGACCGTGTCGGCGACGGCAGGCACGGGCCGGAATTGACGGCGGCGGGCGCCGATGTCGTCGTCAAGGATCTGGCGGAGCTGAAGGAGTAGCGAATGGCTGCGGACTGTCGCGGTTTCGAGGTTGAGCCATGGCAATTGCGGTGGTGCGGAATGGATGTGGATGCACTGCGGCGGACTGAATCGATCTTCGCGTTGTCGAACGGTCACCTCGGTTTGCGCGGCACGCTCGAGGAGGGGGAGCCGGTCGGCGAACCGGGCACCTACCTCAACGGGTTCTACGAGAAGCGCCAACTGCCTTATGCCGAAGTGGGTTACGGATACCCGCAGCAGGGGCAGACCGTAGTGAACGTCACCGACGGAAAGATCATCCGGCTGCTCGTCGGCGACGAGCCGATGGACATGCGCTACGGCCATGCCCGGGAGCACGAGCGGGTACTGGATTTCCGCTCCGGAACACTGCGCCGCAGCACGGTATGGACCTCGCCCACCGGTCAATCGGTGCGGATCCGTTCGGAGCGCCTCGTCTCGTTCACCGAGCGGGCGCTGGCCGCTATCCGCTATGAGGTCGAGCCGCTCGACGAGGATCTGGATCTGGTGATCCAATCGGATCTGCTCGCCAACGAGCCGGTCGTGGCGCGCCAGGGTGATCCCCGCTTCGCGGCGGCCCTGGATCGCCCGCTGGTGGCCGACTTCGCGACCGCACGGGATTTCCACGCGGTACTCGCCCATCACACCAGGCACTCCGGGCTGCGGATGGCCGCGGGGATGGACCACGAGCTGGCGGTGAAGGCCACGCCACGGTGTTCGGTGCACACCGAGGACGACCTGGCCCGGCTGACCATCGCGGTCGATGTCGCGCGGGGTGACACGGTATGCGTGACCAAGTATTTCGCCTACGGCTGGTCCAGCCAGCGTTCAACCCCCGCGCTGCGCGCCCAGGTCGAGGCGGCGTTGGCGGCGGGCCTGGAGACCGGCTGGGACGACCTGCTGGCCCGCCAGCGCGCCTACCTCGATGATTTCTGGGCGAGCGCGGATATCGAGATCGACGGCGATCCCGAAATGCAGCAGGCCGTCCGCTTCGCGCTGTTCCATGTGTTGCAGGCCGGGGCCCGCGGCGAGACCCGCGCAATACCGGCGAAGGGGTTGACCGGCCCCGGCTATGACGGCCATTCATTCTGGGACACAGAGACTTTCGTGCTGCCCGTGCTCACTCATACGGTGCCTGCCGCGGCGGGCGACGCGCTGCGCTGGCGGCATTCGACGCTCGAGCTGGCGCGGCAGCGGGCCCGCGAACTCGGTCAGTCCGGCGCGATGTTCCCGTGGCGATCGATCAATGGTGCGGAGGGCTCCGGCTATTGGCCGACCGGCACCGCGGCGGTGCACGTCAACGCCGATATCGCCGACGCGACCATCCGCTATCTGGCCGCGACCGGGGACGAGCAGTTCGAACGGGACTGCGGGGTAGAGCTTTTGGTGGAGACCGCCAGGTTGTGGGCGGTGCTCGGGCATCGGGATTCGGCCGGGAGCTTCCGGATCGACGGTGTCACCGGACCCGACGAATACTCCGCGCTGGCCGACAACAACATCTATACGAATCTGATGGCGCAGAAGAACCTGCGCGGCGCGGTGGCCGCGTGCGCGCGGCAGCCCGAGGTGGCGCAGCGGCTCGGAGTCACCGAGAGCGAGATCGGCCGCTGGCGGGACTGCGCCGAGAAGGTGGCGATGCCGTACAACGACGAGCTCGAGGTGCACGAGCAGTCGGAGAATTTCACCCGCTACATGCGCTGGAATTTCGCGGATACCCCCGCCGAGCGGTACCCGCTGCTGCTGCACTATCCGTACTTCGATCTGAACCGTAAGCAGGTGGTCAAGCAGGCCGACCTGACCCTGGCGATGTACCTGTGCCCGGATGAGTTCACGCCGGAGCAGAAACTGCGGAACTTCGACTACTACGAGGCGCTGACAGTCCGCGACTCCTCGCTCTCGGCCTGCGCCCAGGCGATCATGGCGGCGGAAGTCGGTCACCTGTCGCTGGCCTTCGACTATTTCGTCGAATCCGCGCTGACCGATCTGCACGATCTGCACCACAATGTGGCGACCGGATTGCATATCGCCTCGCTGGCCGGCACCTGGAGTTGCTGCGTCGCGGGTTTCGGCGGCATGCGCGAATGCAATGGCGAAGTGCGTTTCGCCCCACGCCTCCCTGAAAACCTCGACCGCCTCGCCTTCCGAATCCTGTGGCGCGGCAGCCGAATATCGGTCGATATCACTCGCGACGCGGCAACCTACGCTCTGCTGTCCGGCGACCCCTTCACCTTCCGGCACCATGGCCAGCCGCACACGCTGGAGGGGACACCGCTGGAATTGGGTATACCGGACCTGCCGAATGTCTCGAAGCCCGAACCACCGGCCGGCCGGGCCCCATACCGCCGGGATTAAAGGTGGCTGATGTCAGAGTTCGTGTTCGGGGGCTCCCGGATTGCACTGTGCTGCGACGGTTTCCGGATAGCCGACGGCGGGGCGCCACGGCTCGAGGTTCCAGCTCGGCTTGTCCGGCATAGTGATTCGGGCCCAGTCCCAGTGGCAGAGGAACTGATCGCGCATGCCGGGGGCGTCGGCATCACCGGCCCGGCGAAGGACTTCCTGCCAGGCGCGTTCCGCGGCCGGCGGGAAGGGGTCCTGGCGGCCGGCGAGGGTGGGGTAGATCATCAGCCGTGTGCTGTCGGCGCCGTCGGTCCAGACTACGTGGTCGATGAGCGGGTGATCGATGAACGGATCGAGGTTCGCCTCGCTGGATCCCGTCGAAATGGGTACAGCGGGCGGGGGTTCGGCGGAGGGTGCCGAGGTGGCTCCCGTCTGTCCGGCGGCAGTGGTGAGGGCCACCAGCATGGCTACGGTGCCTGTGGTGAGAATTGCGGATCTTCGCATCGGAGTGTGTCTTTCGCGTCGGGTCAGCCGTGGGCGGCCGGGTGTAGGGCCTCGGTGATTGCTTTGGCGGATTGCGCGACGAGGGGGTCGTCGGCGGGGGCGTGTTCCTCGGTGTTGATCGACAGTACGGTGATCACGATCGGTGAGTCACTGTTGGGCGGCCAGGTCACCGCGGCGTCGTTGGTGAGGCCGTAGTCGCCGCCGCCGGTCTTGTCTCCGGTCTTCCAGTCCTGCGGCAGTCCGGCGCGGATCCGGTTCAGGCCGGTGGTGCTGCGCAGTAGCCATTCGATCAGCTGCTCGCGCTCCGGCGTGGGCAGCGCGTCGCCGGACACCAGCGCGCGGTAGTCCGCGGCGAGTGCGGCGGGCGTGGTGGAGTTGTGCTCGGGGTTGGTGTCGCCGCTGTTGCTCAGTGGCTCCCAGTCGTCGAGGCTGGTGGTCGTATCGCCCAGCGTGCGAACGAATTTCGTGATGGAGGTGGGTCCGCCGAGCAGTTTCAGCAGCTCGTTGGTCGCGGTGTTGTCGCTCTTCTCGATGGCCGCGGCGGCCAGCTCACGCACCGTCATGCCGGTGCCGACGCGCGTCTCGGTCACCGGCGAGTACTTCACCAGATCGTCGGCGGTGAAATGGATGACGGTGTCGAAATAACCGTCGGCCAGTGGATGCTCGCGGAGCAGCGCGGCCACCGCCAGCGTCTTGAAGGTCGAGCCGATCGGAAACCGCTCGTTCTCGCGGTAACCCAGAAAGACGCCCGTCTTCGTATCGACGGCGAAGGCGCCGACTCGGGCGTGGTGCGCGGATTCGAGATCCCGCACCTGAGCGGTCGCCCGCGCGGCGGTGGCGGCGTCGGGCACCCGGGTGGGTGCGGTCGTGGATTCCGGCACAGAGCACGCGCCGACCAGTGCGGCTGCCGTGATCGCGACGGTCAGAACACCGATTCTGGACTTGGCTGTCATGACTGCTCTCCTCTGCAATGGCTGATGAGCGGGGTGCGACGGAGCATGGCACTCGCGCATTCATGCAGTCCAAGGCTGAAAGGCGCGGATTGATGCCGAACTGGCATACTCGCTCGTCGTGGATATGGTCGAAGCCTGCCGAGCGTTCGTGGTGGTCGGCGAGTACGGCAGTTTCACCGACGGTGCCGCCGTGGCGCGTATCCCGCAGTCGGTGGCCAGCAGACGCGTCGCGGCCTTGGAGCGGCGTTTCGGCGCTCGACTGTTCAACCGGTCCACCCGCGCGGTCACCTTGACCTCGTTCGGCCGCGAGGTGCTGCCCTCGGCCAAGCGCCTGGTCGAACTCGCCGACACCCTGGACCACAACGCCGAACGCGCCAAACTGCGGCCCTTTCGGATGGCGGTGCCCACGATCTGCAGCCCGCTGCAGCTGGCACGGTTGATCGCCGGCGGGCGGCACAACGGACTGAATCTGGACCTGCACGCGGCCGATCCCGGGGAGCGCGCGGAGTTGCTGCGCACGATGGAGGTGCGGGCGGCCTTGATGGCGATCCCGCCCGGGGAGGGCAGTTGGCGGGTGCCGCTGGGCCTGGCCGGCGGCGGCGCGCGGAAAAGCCGGGCACTGTATGTGGAGTCGTTGCGGCCGAGCCGCGCCGACCGGGACGCCCGCCGTCGCCGCATCTGGGTGCAACCCGAAGACGATGTACCGCACATTCGTGACCCGCTCACCCGGCTCGGCGCCGCGGTGGGCTTGCAGCCCGCGCAGGTGCTGGTGGCGAACTCGTTCGCTGCGGCTGCGGCGGACGCGCTCGCCTCGACCGATCTGCTGCTCTGCTCCGCGAGTCAGGCCGGCGAACTCGGCCTGCATTGGCTGCCGATCGGTGAACTCGCCCAGCTGGCCCGGGGCTACCGGCTCGTCACCGGGCTGAGCGAGGACACGCAGCGAACCCAGTTGCTGCCCGCCGCCGACATCGGTCACTGCCTCGGCCAACCGGACGCCGATGGCTGAGGGTGTTGATCCAACAGGCAGGATGTCGACGTGGGAGTGGCTGAGATTCTGCGGGCGGCGCGCGACGATTTGGACAGCGCGGGGTTACGCGGTTCCTTCTTGGTACGCGACCTCGACACCGGCGACGAACTCGGTATGGACCCCGACACGGAGTACCCGTCCGCATCCTTGGTCAAAGTGCCGCTCGCGGTCGCCACGCTCGAACGCGTCGCCCGCGGCGAACTCGATCCGACGACGCCGATCGTGGTGCAGCCGGGCCGCGTGACGGCGCCCGGCCCGGTCGGGATCACCAAATTCCGGCATCCCGCCACCATCGCGCTGGCAGACCTGCTGTACCTCACCCTGTCGATCAGCGACAACGCCGCCGCCGACGCACTGTTCGGGCTCACACCACCGGCGGCCGTGACCGCCGAGCTGGATCGGCTCGGCATCGAGGGCATCTCCGTGCGTCACCTACTGCACGAACTCACCCGCACACCAACCGAAATGCTCGACCCCGCCCACGCCCACCTGGCCCACACCCTCGCGATCACCGCCACCACGGCCGGCCACGGACACCCGGTCCCGCAACTCGACATCAGCCGAGCCAACACCGGCTCAGCCCGCGCCTTCGTCGAACTGCTGCAGAAGATCTGGCGCCCCAGCAGCATCCGGCCCGAGGCCGCCGCGCAGGTCCGCCGACTCATGGGGGAGAACATGCTGCGTAACCGGCTGGCCCCCGACTTCAACTGCGACGCGTCCCGATGGTCGTCCAAGACCGGCACCTTGATCAACCTCCGTCACGAAATCGGCGTCGTCGAACACGCCGACGGCCAAACCTTCGCCGTCGCCGCCCTCACCGAATCCACCGTCTCCGCCGCCGCCCAACCCGCCGCGGAAGCGGTGATGGCCGGCGTCGCCAGGCTGCTGCGCGACGAACTGCGACGGATGTAGCACTTCCGGACCGCCGGCAGTGGCGGTGGGAAGTGGGACGCCCGTGAGAGTTTCGTGCGATGCTCGGATGATGACGTGGTCGGTTCTCGGTGGTTTCGTTTTTGCGGTGGCACTCGCGGCGATGGTGCCCGGTCCCACTACCGCGCTGGTGATTCGGCGCAGCGCGCTGGGTGGCGCGCGGGCTGCGGTGCCGATCATCGGCGGCATGCAGGTCGGGCTGTATGCGTGGATCGCGGCCTCGGCGTTCGGGCTCTCCGCGCTGGTGGCGGCCAGTGATGTGGCGTATGTGGTGATTCGGGTGGTCGGTGCGGCGGTGCTGATCTATCTCGGTGTGCAGGCTTGGCGGGCGGCGCGGAACCCGTCCGGCGAGGCGCTGGTCGACGAGGATGCGGTGGGGGCGAAGCCCTGGCGGGCCGCGGGAATCGGCATGCTGACCAACCTGACCAACCCCAAGGTGGCGGTGTTCGCCTTCGCGTTCTATCCGCAATTCGTTGCGCCGGAGGCGAATATCCTCGCCACCACCCTGCTGCTCGGCCTGCTTCACCTCGTCATCGACGCCACCTGGTTCATCACGGTCGCCCTCTTCGTCGGCCGCGCACGCGCGTTCTTCGCCGAAACTCGAGTGCGCCAATGGCTCGAGCGCATCACCGGCACCGTGCTGGTGGCGCTCGGCGTCCGCCTCGCCGTCAGCGAGGTCTAGCGGTCTCTCGGGTATGTGGGGGTGGGGGCTCCGCATAGAGTGATGCGGTGGCTGTTGCTGTGGGTGTCGTCGTCGTGCTGGGGGTTTTCGGCGGGCTGCACTGGTATCTGTGGCGGCGGCTCGTGCGAGATACGACGGTGCGCGGATCGATCGCGCGCCGGGTGGGCACCGGGGTGATCATTGCGGGGCCGGTGTTGCTGATCGGTGCGTTCGTGGCCGAATCGGCGGGAATCCCGTTCCTGCTCATCCAGATCATTGCCTGGCCCGGGTACATGTGGGGTGCGCTGTTCGTCTATCTCGTGTTGTGGCTGCTGGTGGGTGAACTGGTGCGGCCGTTGGTCCGGCGATGGATCACCCGCTCGGACAGTTCCGCGACCAAGGCACCGGAGGGTGTGCTGATTCCCGCGACCGGGGGAGCGGACACCGCACCCCGCGATGAGCCGGCAGCGCCGGTTTCGCGGCGGCTGTTCGTTTCTCGCGCGGTGGGCGGTGCGGCGGCGCTGGCGGCGGTGAGTACCGTCGGTTACGGCACGCACAGTGTGCTGTCCGGTCCGCAGGTGAAACGCCTGACGATCCCGCTCGCGAATTTGCCGCGCGCCGCGCACGGCTTCCGGATCGCCGTGGTCAGCGATATCCACCTCGGGCCGATTCTCGGCCGCGGATTCGCGGAGCAGGTGGTCGAGACGATAAACGGCACCCAGCCGGATCTCATTGCCATCGTTGGTGATCTGGTCGACGGCAGTGTCGAACACCTGCGCTCGGCGGTGGAACCACTGGCCAGGTTACGCGCGCGCCACGGCGCCTATTTCGTCACCGGGAACCACGAATACTTCTCCGGCGCGGAGCAGTGGATGGAGCACGTGCAGGAACTCGGGCTGCATCTGTTGGCGAACAGTCGCACCGAGCTGCCGTACTTCGATCTGGCCGGTGTCAACGACATTCAGGGCAAACGCATCGGGCAGGGCCCGGATTTCACTGCGGCACTGGGTAATCGCGATCTCGCGCGCACCGCGGTGCTGCTCGCGCATCAGCCGGTACAGATCCACGACGCCGTCGAGTTCGGCGTCGATCTGCAACTGTCCGGCCACACTCACGGCGGGCAGGTCTGGCCGGGTAATTTCCTTGTGGAGCTGGCCAATCCGACCGTTGCCGGACTGGAGCGCTACGGCGACACGCAGCTCTACGTCACCCGTGGGGCAGGCGCGTGGGGGCCGCCGGTCCGGGTGGGCGCACCCGCCGACATCACCGTCGTGGAGCTCGCCTCGAAACAGGCCTGACCCCTGCGTCAGGAGTCGAGCAGATACTGAGCGACGATGTAACCGGAGTTGCCCGAAACCCCCGCACCGGGCCAGGTTCCGGCACCGAGCACATACAGATTAGGCACGAAGGTGCGATGCCCCGGCGCCGCCGCGATGGGCCGCAGCGCAAAGCTCTGCGCGAGGTCCTGCGCACCGCCGTACGGATCGCCGGGGCCGCTGTTGGGGTTGAACGCGGCCAGGGTGGCGGGAGTGATGATCGCCCGGGTAAGGATCGTTGCGGTCAGGCCCGGGATGTGGCGTTCGACCACCTCCAGCACCCGGTCGGCGTAGCGGTTCACCACCTCGTCGTTCCAGGTGCCGTCGGTGGCGATCAGCCCCGCCGCGTCACCGCGCGGACGCGTCGGCACATCGGTCACCTGGATCCGCAGCACGCTGGTACCGGCGGGCGCGCGCGTGGCGTCATGCGCGGTCGGCGAGTCGATGGTCATCGTCGGCCACGCGGGTAGCAGTCCGGCCCGCGCCTGCGCGACGTGCAACGACAGTCCGTCGAGGGAATCGGTGAGGAACGGTTGCCCGATACGCGCGAAACGCTTGTCCGCCCAGGGAATCGGTGCGGAGGTGGCGAGGTGCAGCTGGAAAAGCCCGGTGCCGTACCGGTAGCGCCGGGCCTGCGCCAGAATATGCTCGGGCACTTGCGTTTCCGCCAGCAGCCACTCGTAGAGCTGGTCCGGGTTCACCGAGGCGACGACGCTGTTCCTGGCCCGATACGCGCTACCGTCGGACAATTGGACACCCACCGCGCGCCCGTCGGCCACCCGGATCCGGGTGACGGTAGCGCCGGTCTGGATGACACCGCCGTGGTCGGTGACGATGCCGGCGAGCGCCTCGGCCAGTTTGCCGATGCCACCCTGCGGAATCGGCATGCCGCCGCCGGTGAAGCCGAGCGGGAAGATGGTGGTCCAGAACGCGCCGCCCGCATCGTCGGGCCCGTGGCTCACGTGCGCCGGCCATGAGCCGAAAAGGCTGCGCATGGCAGGAGATTCGATCTCCGACACGGCCGAGCGCGCACTGTCCAGCGCCAGTTCGGCCACCTCGGACCAGCCTTTACCGTCGCTCACCAACTGAGCGAGCGTGGCACGGGCCGCGTCGGAGGTCAGATCCTGACCCATCAGACCGAACGCCGCACCGGTCGACGGTCCCAGGGCGGAGATGATCTCGGCGACCGCCGAACTGTCGCCCGGATGCAGCCGGTCGGCCTCCTCGGCCAGCGCCACCGGATCGCGCGGGAAAACCGCGGTGGTGCCGTCCTCGAGTGAAACCCCGGTCGGAAACTCCGGTTGCAGGATCTCCAGACCTTGCTTCTGCAGATCCGGGCCGAGGTCGCGCCACGCGGGACCACTCGTGAACAGGGGCACCGCGGACGAGAACGGATCGTAGATCACCCCCGGCGCCAATTCGGCGCTGCGGACGAACCCACCGACCCGATCGTTGCGATCGATGACGAGGACCTCGTGTCCGGCTCGGCTCAGATAGGCCGCCGCGACCAGCGCGTTGTGGCCGCCGCCGACGAAGATGTGGTCGAAATTCTGCATGCCGTCAGTCGACCAGCCCGTCGTGGCGGCGTCGATAGCTCTTGTCACTGAACGGACCGGGACTTTCCGCTATCGGCGGCCGGCTTGGTCGCGGCCACGATCTCGAACGGCCCGGGCAGCACCTCGACGTCGCGGAAACCGATCTCGCCGAGCATGCCGCGGTAGTCGGGCGCCTCGCGCAGCATGCTGGTGCAACTGTCGACGCCGATCAGGAAATAGGACCAGAAGAATTGGCGGGCAAGCCGTTCGGCGTCGCGGAATTCCTCACAGATGAGCACCCGGCCGCCCGGTGGGAGCGCCTGATACGCCTTGGCCAAGAGGGCACGCGCCTGCGGTCGCTGCCAGTCGTGCAGTACGCGGACGAAGGACAGGATGTCGTATCCGGTGGGCAGCGGTTCGGCGAGGAAGTCGCCGCCGACGAACCCGAGCCGATTGCCGCAGCCCGACTCCGCGCGCGTCCGGTCCACCAGGGTGCGCACCGCAGGCAGGTTGTAGACGTCTGCCCGCAGTGCCGGGTTGTCCCGCAGCAGGCGCGCGGCCAGCGTGCCGTCACCGCCGCCGACATCCAGCAAACGCGTTCCGCCACTCCACAACTCGGCGTGCATCCGAAATGTTTCGGCGATGGGGCCGATCCCGGCGGCCATACTGTGTTCGAAACCCGCGACCTGCTCGGCGCTGTCGAGCGGCCAGGTGAAAGCCGTCGGCGGCATGCTGATCTCGCCACGGAGCACGTCGGGGAGTTTGCCGTACAGCGTGCGCCACGGGTAGCTGTCTCGGTCCCGTTCGAGCGAGTCCGGGCCGAGCACATCGGATACCGCCTCGCGCAGACCTTTGATCGCGTGATACTCGGTGTCGCGCAGTACATCCGACGAAATCCGCCTGACGAGGCCGAGGCATTCGAGACAGT
Source organism: Nocardia ninae NBRC 108245 (assembly GCF_007990755.1). Taxonomy (GTDB): domain Bacteria; phylum Actinomycetota; class Actinomycetes; order Mycobacteriales; family Mycobacteriaceae; genus Nocardia; species Nocardia ninae. The sequence continues at coordinate 245,687 of NZ_BJXA01000002.1, forward strand.
CGAGCAGTTTGTACAGGCGCACCGGCGCCAGCCCGAATCGGTCACCGAGTTCACCCAAGCGAGCAGGCCCGGCGTTCAGCGCATCGAGGATGCCCATTTCCCACGCGGTCCGCACGACATCAATGGCCTTGTCGCCGTTGAACAGCAGACTCATCAACGCGCGGGGCGAGAAGGCGATCTCGTTCATCCGCGCAAGGCCTTCCGTTCGGCGATGAGCGCATCCATGAAGGCGTCCACCTCGTCGACCGTGTTGTAGATATGCGGCGCCACCCGCAGCCCCTCGCGCCAGCTGCACACCATGCCGCGCTCGGCCAGCCGCTTCTTCACCGCCTCGTCACCGGGAAAGTGCAGGCAGACAACCCCGCCGCGCTGATCGGTCGGGTATGGCGTGCGCACCGGGATCCCCGCGTCCACCGCGCGCGCCATGATGCGATCGGTACACCGCAGCGAATGCGAGCGGATCGCCGGCACGCCCACCTCCGCCAGCATATCGAGGCCGACCCGAGACATCATGGCGGTCAACGGAATCGGTGTACCACCGGCGAGCCGCCGCGCATCCGGAGCCCAGTCTTCGGCAGGCCGGAAAGTCAGCGGATCGCGACCGGCGAACCACCCGGTGGCCGCCGGACGCAGCGTCGGCAGCAAATCCTCCCGCGCGTAGAGAAATGCCGTGTGCACCCCGCACAGCCATTTGCCCGCACCGCCGAGGACGAAATCGATCTCGAGCGCCCCCAGGTTCAGCGGAACCACCCCCACCGTCTGAAAGGCGTCCGCGATGACGAGCGCGCCCATCCGATGTGCTTGCGCGACAATGCGTTCGAGATCGAGAACAGCCCCCGTGGTGTAGCTGCCGTGCGCAACACAGACCAGCAGAGTCCGCTCGTCGATCGCCGACACGACCGTATCGGTGTCGAACTCCACCACCACCCGTTCGGCGCCGTACCTGGCGAAGCCCTGCCACAGGAACGGCACGGTGGGGAATTCGCGGTCGGTGGTGACCACTCTGTTGCGTTCGCCGCGGAAGTCGAAACAGGTGGCGAGTCTGCCGAGCAGCGTGGTCAGGTTCGTGTCGCTGACCACCGTTCCTGTTGGTGCACCGAGGAATTCGGCCAATGCGCGCAGATAGCCGTCCAGTTCGTCCAGCCAGCCGCCCCATACGTCGTCGCGCCACGTGCGCATCGTCTCCCAGTAGCGACCGAGCACCTGCTCCACGCCGCGCGGCAGCGCACCGGTCGAGTTGCTGTTCAGGTAGACGCAGCTCTCGAGCACCGGGAATTCGGCACGCAGCGAGGCGATCCGCGATGCCTCGTTCATCGGGCCGTCGACCTCCGCGTCGCGCCCGGCGCGTAACCACCCTCGCGCCGCCAGCTTTCGGTCAGTTCACCCCTGACCTGCCACAGCGCGCGAAACAGTGGTTTGGTCATCCGGCCCGTCAGCACCCTGGTCGGCACGCCGTCCAGGGCATTCACCCCTTGTCCGACGCCGATCGTCCGGCGCACCAGCATGAAGTGGGAGACGAGCCACAGCTGGAAACGCTCATCGAAGTCGACCAGCAACTCGCAGAGGCGTTTGAGATCAGGCTGCGCGTCGGCGGTATACACCTGCGCGAGCTCGACTTCCCGCCGATCAAGCAGCCGATCCAACACTGCCGCAACATGTTCGGCTGCGGTGAGCACCGCGTTATAGCCCGGCGACTCTTGGCCGCTGCCCTTACCGAGGCTGCGCCGGATGATCTGATAGGTATCGGGCGTCATAGTCTCGAGCACCCGTATCTCCCGCGCAAGGCACTCGGCGATCCGGTTCGCCCGATCCAGCCGCGCGGCCGCCGCCCACAGCGCGTCCCGGTCCACCTCCTCGACGACCCCGGCGAGCTCATGTGACAACAGCTTGAGCCAGACCTCTTGGGCCTGGTGCACGATCTGGAACATGAGCTCGTCGGAGTCGGTGAGCTCGTCGACCGCCGTCTGCAACGACAACAACTCGGGCGTGCGGAGATAGACCTCGTAGTCGGTGGTGCCGTCGCCGACCCAGGCCTTCAAGACCGTATTGAAGATCGGCTTCGACAGCGTTTCACGCAGCTGGTCCGCCGCGGTGTTTCCCTGCATCGTGGACAAGGCGTTGCCTCCTGGCGACTCATCGCCGTTGGTTGTTCGCAACGGTTGTCACCCCAACGCCGGTAGCCGGCGACCGCCAACCGAATAGTCGGGGCCACCGTGGCACACCGGCGTCGGCGGAAGCATCGTTTCGGTCCGGCCAGCGGATCAGCTGAGACCGAGCAGTTCGGGCCTACTGGCCCGGGTGCGCAAGCTCGCGGCCGGGTCGTCGACCAGCCGCCGCGTGCGCAGGTCGAGCAGCGCACTGACACTGCTGATCTCGGCGACGAGCGTCCCGTCCGGCTTGCGCAGGACATGCTCGACACGGTGCGTCTTGCCCGTGCCCCAGACGAACGCACACGACACCTCGACCTCGTCGTCGCCGCGCAGTTCGTGGTGATAACGCAGGGTGGTTTCGAGATTGATCGGGCCGAGCCCGTCAGCAAGTAGCTTGTCGGGGGACAGCCCCGCCGCCTGCGCGCAGGCGAAGCGGGATTGATCCGCGTACTGCATGTAAACGGTGTGCGCGACATGGTGCTGGGTGTCGAGCTCGTAGCTGCGGACGGCGAATCGGATGGTGAACGGTTCGGTGGTCATGGTTGCCTCCTCGGCATTGCTTTGGATGGGGACTGGTGACCGCATGTGGTCAAGCGGCGTACATGGCGGCGATGAGGTCGGCCTGCTCGGCGTGCACGATCGGACGTTTGACCTTCCCGGTCGACGTCAGCTCCCCGCTCTGGTCGGTCCACGGCGTCGGCAGCACCCGCCACGCCTTGACCTGCTGGAATGTGGCGAGCCGGGCATTGGCCGCCGCGACCGCCGACTGCACCTCCGCCAGCACCACCGGGTGCTCGGCCAGTTCGGCCGGGCCGCCCGCGAGACCGCGCGCCGCCGCCCACGCCTGGACGACTTCGCTTGCCAGGGTGAGCACGGCGACCAGATGCGGTCGCCGATCGCCGAAGACCAAGGCCTGACCGATGAGCGGGTGCTCCTTGAGCAGGTTCTCCACCGCGGCGGGCGCGATGTTCTTACCGTTGGTGGTGATGATGATTTCCTTCTTCCGGCCGACCAGCGACAGGAAGCCGTCGGAATCCAGCACGCCGAGGTCACCGGTGTGCAGCCAGCCGTCGCTGTCCACCAGTTCGGCTGTCTCCGTAGGTAATCCGAAGTAGCCCGGGGTACGCGCCGCGCCGCGGACCTGGATCTCGCCGTCGGGGGCGAGGCGCAACTCGATGCCCGGCAACGCGCGACCGACCGTCCCCAGTTTGAAGGCGACGGGGTTGTTGCCGGTGACCGCGCCGGTCATTTCCGTCATTCCGTAGACGTCGAGTATGAGCAGCCCGAGTCCCGCGAAGAAACGCGAAACCTCCACCGGCAGTGGGGCACCGGCGCTCATCGTGTACAGCACTCGGTCGAGTCCGAGCTGTGCACGCAGCCCCGCGAGCACCGAAGCGTCGGCCGCCGCGAACTTCTCGGCCGTTGCCGTGGTCGGCGACCGTCCGTACTGGCGACTCTCCACGTAGGCCCGCCCGGCCCGCATCGCCTCGGCGATGGTCGCGGTCTCGCCGTCCCGCGCGAGTCGCGCCTGGACGACGGCCATCATCTGTTCCCAATCCCGGGGTACGCCACGGAAGATGTGCGGGCGGGCCGCCCGCAACACGGCGGGCAACTGGGTGAGGTCGGCGCAGAAATGGGTGTGCGACCCGCGCACCACCGGCATGTACAGGTTGAACATCCGGGTGGACACGGCCGTGAACGGGATATGGGACACCTCGGTGCTGCGCGCCGCGGACGCGGCCGCCGACGAGACGGCCTCCTGGTAGAGCGCCATCCGATGGGTGATGATCACGCCCTTCGGATTACCGGTGGTCCCCGAGGTGTAGAGCAGGGTGAGCGTACTTTCGGGAGTCAGTGCCTGCCAACGTTTGTCGATCGGTGCGGTCGCCAGCCGCTGCTGCCCGATGCGCAAAAGCTCAGTCCAGCTGAGGAATTGATCGCCGGGGGGACAGACCGCCGCGTCGACCACGATCACCTTGCGCAGTTCCGGCAGGTCGGCCAGCACCGGCAGCCAGCGGTCGAGCTGTTCCTGACCATCGAGGACGGCGTACTTCGCGCCGCAATCCCTTGCGACATAGGCGATCTGGTCGGCGGCGAGGCCATCGTGGACGGTGCTGGGGATCCCGCCCGCATGCACCGCACCGAGGTCGGCGAGGACGTGCTCGGTGTGGTTGCCCAGCGCCAGGACCACCACGTCATCGGGTGCCATACCCAACTCGGCAAACCCTGTGGCAACCTCCAGCACTCGCTGCCGCGTCTCGCCCCATGTGATGGTCGAACCGTGCTGGGTGAACGCGGGCAACTCGCCATGGTGGCGTGCCGTGTCGGCGAGAGCATCGCAGATCGTCCGGCCCGCGATCGCTCGCTCGAACTCCGCCCGTTCCGTCGCCGCCTGCGCGCCGCCGACCACCGGACTACTCAACAACTTCATGAGTGAGAACCCTGCGCAGCCCACGACGGGGATACCAAGAGTCTCGCGACACTGGTGTTGGCAACACCTGGCAACCGATTGCTCGATGATGGATCATGGGCCGGTGCCTGTGACCGCCCCATCCGCCCGCCGTACCGAGCTCGCGGCCTTCCTGCGTAGCCGCAGGGACCGCGTCACGCCCGCCGATGTCGGCATGCCGCCCGGATTGCGGCGCCGGACACCGGGTTTGCGGCGGGAAGAGGTCGCCCTGCTCTCCGGGATCGGCGTCACCTGGTACACCTGGCTGGAACAGGGCAGGCCGATCAATGTCAGCGGGCGGGTGCTCGACGCGATCGCCGACACCCTCCAGCTCAGCGATCCTGAGCGCGAACACCTCTACCACCTGGCCGACGTGCCGATCGCTACGGTCGCGACCAGCGCCGCCCGCATCACGCCCACCGTGCAGGCGATTCTCGACAGCATGTCCGGGTTCCCGGCCGCGGCGCTCAACAGCCGCTGGGATCTGCTCGGCTGGAACACCCCGTGTGCGGCGTTGTGGCCGCGGCTGACCGCGCCGGACAGCTCCCGCAACGTGCTGTGGGAGCTGTTCACCACCCCGGAGTGCTGCCGCCGCTTCGTGAACCGGGATACCGGGTTGCCGCACATGGTGGCCTCGTTCCGGGCCGCTTTCGGACAGCACCTCGAAGACCCGTCATGGACCGAACTGATCCGCCGGCTCGCGGCGGCCAGCCCGGAGTTCGCACGCCTGTGGGCCACCCACGATGTGGCGACCCCACCCAGCGCCATCATGACCTACCGGCACGCCGCAATCGGTGACCTCTCGTTCTCACTGACCCGCCTCGACCTCACGGCAACCCCCGAGACCCTCATCACCGTGTGGACCCCGGCCGACGAGGAGAGCAAGCACCGAATGGACTGGCTACTCGCGCACCCCGACGCCCCCTCCGTCGACCACACACACTGAGACCCCAACGCGGATCCGCACTGGTTGCGGGCCTCCGAAGTCGGTGCGGATCCCGAGAGCGAGTGCAGGATCCACGGGGAACCTGGGTGGTATCCGAGTGGCGTGCGCACTGCGGGCGTCCGGAGCGGTTAGGGTGGACGTGCCCATGCGGACGTGGCGGCGTCCCTGGGTGAACGGGGAAGTGGCCCGCCCGGCCGGAGCGCGAGTTCCAGCCGGGCGGGCCACACACCGGATCCGCGCACGGCCCGCGCGTCAACAGAGATCATCTGGGTATTGGACGAAGATGGCCCTCGCACTGAAACGGGCGGTGAGCACACCGCTGCTGTATTTCTTCATTCTCGGCGACATCCTCGGGGCCGGCGTCTACGTGCTGGTCGGTGCGGTGGCCGGCGAATCGGGCGGTGCGATCTGGCTGCCGTTGCTCACCGCGCTCGTGCTCGCCACCCTCACCGCCGGTTCCTACGCCGAGCTGGTCACCAAGTTTCCGCGCGCAGGCGGTTCGGCGCACTACGTGACCACCGCTTTCGGGCCTGCCGCCGGATCGTTCGTCGGATTCTGCATGCTCGCCGCCGGGTTGGTCTCGGTGGGCGCGCTGGCCAGGGCGTTCGCGGGGGACTACCTGCAAGCGCTGATCTCGCTGCCGTCGATGGCGGTCGTGGTGGTGTTCCTGGCCGCGCTGGCTGCACTCAATATTCGCGGGATCAAGGAATCGTTGCGCGCCAACGTGGTGGCGACACTGGTCGAGCTCGGCGGTCTGGTGCTGATCATCGGCCTCGGTGCCTGGATCATCGCGCGCGGCGACGCCGACCTGGATCGGCTCACCCAGGTCGGTACCGCCGACCATGGTGCGGTCGGTGCGGTACTGGCGGGCACGGTGCTGGCTTTCTACTCGTTCGTCGGATTCGAGACGTCGGTGAACCTGGCCGAGGAAGTGGAGAACCCGCGAAAGTCGTATCCCACAGCACTGTTCGCGGCTCTGCTCACCGCGGGTGTGGTGTACGTATTGATCGGCATCGTCGCCAGCGCGAGTGTGCCGACAGAGCAACTGACACAGTCCAGCGGACCGCTGCTGGAGGTCGTCCGCGCGGCCGGTGACATACCGGACTGGGTGTTCAGCCTGATCGCGCTGGTGGCGGTCGCCAATGGTGCGCTGCTCACCGGCATCATGTCGTCCCGGTTGGCCTACGGCATGGCGCGTGACGGGTTGCTGCCGCCGGTGCTGAGCCGGATCCTGCCAGGCCGCCGCACCCCATGGGTCGCGATTCTGGCGACGACCGCAGTGTCGCTGATCCTCGCCCTGACCGGTGAAGTCGATTCGCTGGCAGCGACATTGGTGCTGCTGCTCCTGATCGTCTTCTCCGCGGTCAACGCGGCGGTGCTGGTGCTACGGAACACCGAGGGGGAGACGGATCATTTCCGGATCCCGACCGTCATACCGTGGCTGGCGCTGGCGTCGTGCCTGTTCCTGTTCACCCGGATCGAGGGCGAGGTCTGGGTACGCGGTCTGATCCTGGTCGGGGTCGGCGTGCTGCTCGCCGCCGTCAACGCGGCCCGCGCGCGCCGGGGCGATCTGGTGCTGCAAGGTCAGGACAGTTAGGCCGAATTCGTTACGGGCAGTGCGCGATCCGAGCTCGGCGCCGTCACCGCATAACGGGCGGGGGACTTTGTGCGAACGGCTCAACTCGCGCGACGACTGCGCTTGCGATGACTGGTATCGCACAGCGGATAGTTCTTCGACCGCTTGCACAGACACAACGCCACCTGAAACCGATCACAGTCGATTCGAGTGCCGTCGGCGGTCACGATCTCCACCGGCCCTTCGATCAGCGCCGGCCCGTCCTCGGTGAAAGTTATTCGCCGCCGGTCACTTTCGGGTCCTGTCGGCACGGATCACCACCAATTCCTCGTCCTGCTGCCCCGGTTGGATCAGTCCTTCGTCGACGAGGTGATCGCTGCATTGTCGCATCACGGGCCCGAACGGGATCGTCGTGCGCGCGACCGCCGCGGCCTTCAACCCGCCCCGCCGCAGCTGCGTGATGGTCAGGTCCGGGTCGGCGACCATCGAGTGCACGATCAACGCGGTCCCGTTGGGGGCCAGCAGGTGCGGGGTCGCCGCGCAGAGCCGGTCCAGGAACGACCGGCCGTCCTGCCCGGCATGCCAGGCCCGCGCCCGGCCACGGGGCGGTGGCCCCTGCCGGACCGGCACATACGGGGGATTGGCGAGCAGCACATCGAATTGACGATGTCGCAGCATCGCCTCGAAATCCCCGCGCAGCACCTCGACGTCGATGCCGCGCAGCCGGCAATTGAGCCAGGTGGACATGCTCGCCCGGCGCGAGATGTCGACCGCGGTCACCGAGGCGGCCCCCGCCAGACCCGCGTGTACGGCCAGCGCGCCGGTTCCGCTACAGATATCGACCACGCGCCCGCCACGGGGGAGTGCGGCATCGGCCAGCGCGGCGGCCAGCAACCATGTGTCTGTCTGCGGTCGGTAAACACCCGGGGTGCGTATCAACATCACTTTCGGGCAATGCCCGTCCGCGGCGCGATCAATCATGATCACCCAGGGGTTCGCGCAGCGAAGTACGGTCCGCGCGCCAGCACCCGAGCACGTGGTCGCCGAAGCGGTCCTCCAGCATGTTGGTCACCTGGATGCCCAGCACCACGGACTCGCGCAACTCGGGTTCCCGGTCGAGCAGGTCGGTGATCACCTCGCGCATCACCTGCTCGTGCACGGCGTCGGCCTCGACGTGCTCGTTGTAGAACAGTGCACAGGCCGGATCGGAATCCCAGCGGCCCAGCGCCTGCGCCATCCGGCGTGAGCCGGGCGGGGAGGTGATCTCCACGGTCGCGAAATGCCCGACGAGCGCGCCGCGCCAGGCGCGATGCAGGCCGAACAGCGACATCATGTCGACCAGCGCGAGCATCGGCGCGGGCACGATGTCGAGGTAATGCAGATAGTCCGGATTCAATCCGGCACCGGCCAGCAGGTCGGCGTAGAGCGTGGCGTGCACGCGTTCACCGCGCCCGCCGCCGAACTCGTCGAACTCGACCGCGACCAGCGACGCTTTGGCCTGACCACGCAGCCGGGGAATCACCCACGCGTACGGATCGGCTTCCTTGTGGTGGTAGATCGAGCGGTGCACGAAGTACTCGCGCAACTGCCACGGCTCACCCTCGTCCCGCAGAAACGCGCTGACCCCCGACTCCTCGACCGGAGTCACCAGCAACTGCTCGAGTTCGGCGTCCAGATCGGTCCCGCCGGGCACGTCCGCCCGCAACGCGCGCAGATAGTGCTGCTCCATCGTCGCGCGCAGGGCGAGCAGTCCCGGATCCCACTCCCAGCCGTCGTCGACCGCCTGGTAACCGTAGTAATGCAGTTCGTAGCAGGTATGCAGGGCGAGCTGGAAGTCCTCGCCGTACGGGTCGACCTCGGGCAGCGTCGGGACAGCATTGCCCGGAGCGCCCGAGAGCACATCGATGATCCCGGCGGACAGCTCGCCGCGCGGCGCGGGTAAGGCGCCGACCTCGGTGTGGTGAGAGGTAGTCATGATCTCCAGATACCCCTGATCCAGCACTCGACGCGCAACTTCGCGCACCGGCGACATCGACCTCGTCACACACCACACTCGCGCTGGCCGCCGAACACGCGGGCCGCCGCCGGTCCGGCCTCGTTTGTGGGGACCGACGATGGGCATACCGGAACTGCTGATGAGCTCGGGGTGTGTGCATGAATCGGACTGCCGCCGAGGGCGTGAGCGGATGATCATGACCGCACCACAGGCGAAGTGTTCCGTTGTCAGGATCGAGGTGCTGTGATGACCGACGGGGGTTCCCCCGAGAACGTCGCCGAGCAACTGTCGGCGGCTTACGCCCACGCGTCCGGCTTGTTGTGGTCCGAGCAAGCTGTGGCCGAAGCGCTCGCGCGGATCACCTCGTTGGCCGCCGACGTGATTCCGGAAAGCTCGGGCTCCGGCATCAGCTTGCTCGACAGTGCGGGTCAGCGCACCACGTCCGCGGCTACCGACCCGTTGGTGGCGGAGGCCGACGCACTGCAATACAGGCTCGAACAAGGACCCTGCCTGACGGCCTGGAACGACCACCTGCTGATCCGCGTGGACAACGTGGCCCGCGACCCGCGCTGGTCGCAATGGGCTTCGCGCGCAACTGAATTGGGCATAGCGTCGGTGTTGTCCGCGCCACTGGTGGCCGACGGCGACACCCTCGGTGCGGTGAAGGTGTATTCCAGCAGGCCGCACGCCTACACCGAGGTCAGCGAGGATCTACTGCGCCGGTTCGCCGAACTGATCAGCATCCTGTTGCTCCAGCTGCAGACCGCGCAGTCCACCCAGCAATTCAGCGACAACCTCAAAGACGCACTCCAGTCGCGCGAAACCATCGCGTTCGCCCGCGGCATCCTGATGGTGCGCGAGCAAGTCGACGCCGATCGCGCCTACCTGCGCCTGATCGAGCTGGCCGGCCAGCGGCGGATGCCGATCCGCGCGGTCGCTGCCGAGATCGTCGCGTCGACCGCTCGTAATGCAGAGGCCGGCCATGGATCGTTCTGATGCGAACGGCTACCGGGATCGACTGGCCGCGGCATACCGAGCCAGCGAGCTGACCGTCAACGAGTTGTGGCTGCGCTACTTCGCCCTCGGCGGCATCATCGGCCGGATGGAGATGGAGGCGTACCTGAGCGGATTGATGGAGCTACCGCCACTGCAGCACGACATGCTCGCGCTCGCGATCAACGAACGGCTGGACGAGATCGCCCCGGCGCGAGCCCCTTACCTGCCCGTCGATCCACCGGAAAGCGTCAATCGGGAAACCGGCGGACCCGCGGCGAACCCCGTCACTTCGCGGCGCACGCCCGCCGAGCCCGACACCGAGAATTAGCGCTCCGTACGGCGCATCCCGGTATCCCACATCTGCTGGGACTGTTCGGCATTCGGCGTCAAGGGCAGTGGCACGCCGTTGGGTAGCGCGACCGCGGCGCTCATGGCGTCGAGGCGGGTGTGGTCGGCGACCAGCATGGCGCCGATCGCGCGCACCGCCGGACACTCGCCTGCCAGGACCGCGCGGCTGCCGGAGATCATCTCCGACATGTGTGACTGATGCGAAACCATCAGGTAGGTGCTGTCCTGATAAGGCGGCGCCACCGGGTCGGCGGGTTGCGCGGAGCCGACTCCGGCGCTGCCGAATCCTACTGTGGCCGTGCCGAGCCCGAGATATGCGGCGGCAACCCCGCGCCCCGTCGGGCCTGGAGCTGGGCGAATCCCCAGCATGTGTGCTCGGTTGCCGCACTCGGCTCAGCTCCGCCGCGTGAATTCGCCGATGTGGTTTGCGGCCTCGACGGCCGGGTAGGCGTTCGACGACTCGCATAACACCTGCCCCCGCTGCGCCGCGGCGAACATCCCAGCACCCGAACCTGATTCACCGACGGACCACGAAGGAGTCCAGATGAGTTACATCGATAAAGCCAAGGAACAGCTGACGGATCTGGTCGGCAAGGTCATCGACTCCGGCAGTAGCAGCGGCGGCGCGCAGACGGTGACCATCAGCCGCCCGCGGGCCGAGGTCGAACAGTTCTGGCGCGATCCCGACAAGTTGTCGCGGGTACTCGGCGACCTCGCCGAGGTCCGCGCGGCCGGACCGACGAGCTACGAATGGATCCTGCACCGCCCGGACGAGGAGTCGGTCACCTGGGATACCAGGCTGGAAACCGAGGACAACGGCCTGCGTTTCGTGCGTGCCACCGGTAGCGGCGACCCGTCCGAGGCCGCGGAGATCCGGGTGACGTTCCGGGACGCGCCGCGCGATCTCGGTACCGAGGTGACCCTGCGGGTGAAGTCGCCGATACCCGACTTGCTCACCGGCGCAGCGACATTCAAGGCGCTCTACCGCGCCCGTGCACTGATGCAGACCGGTGAGCTGCCCACCCTTGCCCACAATCCGAGCGCGCGTGCGGCCGCGCACTGACCCTGGGAGACGACAAATGCGTGCACTCTGTTGGAACGGCGTCAACGATCTGGCGGTGGAGACCGTCGACGATCCGTCATTACTCAATCCGCACGACGTCATCGTGCGGGTCGGGCTGACCACGACCTGTGGTTCGGACCTGCATTTCATCGACGGCTATCTGCCCGGCATGCGCGAAGGCGACGTGTTCGGGCACGAGTTCATGGGCGAGATCGTCGAGGTGGGCAGCGAGGTCACCGCGCGCAAAGTCGGTGATCGCGTGGTGGTTCCGTCGTTCATCGGCTGCGGGTCGTGCTGGTTCTGCGAGCACGAACTGTGGTCGTCGTGCGACACCACGAACCCGAACGCCGAACTGCAACAACCGATTCTGGGATACCCGACCGGCGGAATCTACGGCTACACCCACCCGTTCGGCGGTTATCAGGGATCTCACGCGCAATACGTGCGGGTGCCGTTCGGCGACGTCAACTGCTTCACCATCCCCGAAGGCATCACCGACGAGCAGGCCTTGTTCCTCTCCGACGCCGTGCCGACCGGACTGATGGGTGCGGACTTCTGCGACATCGCACCCGGTGACACGGTCGCCGTGTGGGGCAGTGGCGGGGTTGGCCTGATGGCCGGGCACACCGCCCGCTTGCTCGGCGCGGGCCAGGTCATCGTCGTCGATCGGTACCCGGAACGACTGGCATTGGCGCGCAAGCAGTTCGGCGCCGAGACCATCGACTACACCGCGGTGGACAGTGTGCCGGAGGCAATCCGGGAAATGACCGGCGGCCGCGGACCGGACGCCTGCATCGAGGCCGTCGGCATGGAAGCACACGGCACCGGGTTACAGCAGATCTATGACCGCGCAAAGCAATTGCTACGACTGGAGACCGACCGGGCGACCCCGTTGCGCGAGGCGATCATCGCCTGCCGCAAGGGCGGCGTCGTGGCGGTGCTGGGCGTCTACGGCGTGACCGACAAGTTCCCGATGGGTGTGGTGACCAACAAGGGGCTGACGATCCGGTCCTCGCAGCAGCACGGTCAGCGCTACGTGCCGCGGATGTTCGACTACATCCAGCAGGGCGATCTCGATCCGTCGTATCTCATCACCCACGACATGCCGCTGGAGGACGCGGTGCGCGGCTACGACATCTTCAAGAACAAGCGGGAAGGCTGCATCCGGGCGGTCTTCCGCTCATGACCGAGAATCAGCGCCGCTTAGGCGGTTACGCGGCGACGATGACGCTCTACGCGATCATCGTCGCCGCGGTCGCACTGTTGGGCAGGGTGACCGATCGGCAACTTCCGCGCGGCATGTCGGCGCGGGATCTGATCACCACCGCCGCTGCCGCACACAAACTTTCCCGCACGGTGACCAAGGCCGCCGTCACCAGGCCTGTGCGCGCCCCGTTCACCGAGGAGACCGATACCGGTGGTCCCGGTGAAGTAATGGAGCAGCCGAAAGAGGACGCGGGCATCCGGCACAGTTTCGGCGAATTACTCAGCTGCCCTTTCTGTTTCGACGTCTGGGCGGTCACCGCCCTCACCATCGGACACGTCTTCGCACCGCGGGCGACCCGCCTGGTGGCCGACGGGATGACGGCCCTGGCCGGCGCCGACTTCCTGCACCTGGCTTACGCCAAAGCCCAACAACTGGCCGAAGGTTAGTGCTGGCTCTGGTGGGTCGGCGAGCCGAACCGGACCGGTGCTCGCGGCGGCGCGAGCACCGGGCGGTCGCCGTTCACGGGTACGCGCGGCCCCTCCTCGCGCCGGTGTCGAAGGCGCGGTCGATGAGCTCGGCGACGTCGATGCGGCTCAACGCCTGCACCCGCGGGCTGGTCACCAGGGCGTTGACGTAGGCGACCACCTGTTCGGCGACAAGGGAATTCAGGGGGGCGAAGGGCTCGGTCAGCCGAGCCACCGCGTTGCGCCCGCGCACTGTGGTGACCACGTCCTGCCGGGAAATCCGTTGATGCCGAACCAGTCGCGAAAATCTTGTTTACGCAATGGGTTCAGCGGTAGGCGCGTCGAGAAGGGGATCACTGTGATGGCCCACGAGTACCGACACGGTCGAAGGCACCGGCGCGCGGGCCGGTGCCTTCGACCGTGGAAATTACTTGCTGTACTCCGCGCCCCTGGCCCACACGCGGTGCTCCGGCAGCAGCGCGGCGATCGCGTCGAAGGCCGCGGCGACGGTCTTGGTTGCCGCGACACCGGCCGAGCTGTCCGGGATACCCGCGGCGCGAAGGGCATCCGCGCCGTCGGGGGTGTAGGCGATTCCCTTGAGGTGGCGATGCGCTTCCTGGAGGAGCAGGGTGAGTCGGACATCGTCGGCGGTGCTCGCGATGACGAGTGCGTCGAGCTCGATGGAGCGGACGGTGTCGAGGGTGCGCGACACCGTCACTTGTGTTCCGCCCCTTTCGAGTTCGCCGCCGTGCGGCGCGATCACCAGCGGGGTCATCGACTGCCCCGAGATGGTGGCGACGGTGGTGGCCAGGTCCTTCAGGTCGGTCGACTCGTCGGCGAAGATGCCGATGATCCGGCCGTCGGTCGGCCACTTGCCGCCGAGTTGGGAGAGCGCGGGCGACACCGCAACCTTGACCTTCTTGCCCGCCTTGCCCGGCAGCGGCAAGCCGAGACCCGCAGCGACGGTCTGAGCGAGTTGCTCATCGATCTGCCGCAGTACCGTCACGGCGCGTTGTTTGATCGCCTTCTCGTAGCACTTGCCCAGCTCGAAGGTGTAGGCCTTGGCGACGTGCGCCTGCTCGACCGGCGACAGGCTGGCGTAGAACAGCCGCGCCGAGCTGAAGTGGTCATCGAAACTCTTCGGCGCCGCGCGCACCTTCTGCCCGGCGACCGCCTCCGGGTACTCGATCAGCGCGGCGTCCTTGTTCCCGGCCAGGAACGGGCACCCGCCATCGAGGCTGTTCGGACGGTACGGCGCGACACCGGAATGCACTGCGGTCTGGTGCATTCCGTCGCGGAACATGTCGTTGGTGCCGACGTGCGGCCGGTTGATCGGCAGCTGCGCGAAGTTGGGCCCGCCGAGGCGCGAGATCTGGGTATCGAGGTAGGAGAACAGGCGGCCCTGCAACAGCGGGTCGTCGGTGTGGTCGATGCCACGCACCAGATGGCCGGGGTGGAAGGCCACCTGCTCGGTCTGCGCGAAGTAGTTCGTCGGGTTGGCGTTGAGCGTCATCGTGCCGATGACCTGCACCGGTGCCAGCTCCTCCGGCACGAGCTTGGTGGGGTCGAGCAGATCGATGCCTTCGAAGGTCTGGTCCTCGGTGTCGGGGAATACCTGCACGCCGAGGTCCCACTGCGGGAAGGCGCCGGCTTCGATGGCATCGGCCAGATCGCGGCGGTGCATGTCCGGATCGACACCCGCGGCGATCTGCGCCTCTTCCCAAAGTAGCGAGTGCACACCGAGTTTCGGCTTCCAGTGGAACTTCACCAGGACGGTCTTGCCGCGCGCGTTGATCAGCCGGAAGGTGTGGACCCCGAAGCCCTCCATCATCCGGTAGGAGCGCGGGATGCCACGGTCGGACATGTTCCACAGGGTGTGCGCGGTGGCCTCGGTGTGCAGCGTGACGAAATCCCAGAAGGTGTCGTGCGCGCTCTGGGCCTGGGGGATCTCCCGGTCCGGGTGCGGCTTTCCCGCGTGGATGATGTCGGGGAACTTGACGCCGTCCTGGATGAAGAACACCGGGATGTTGTTGCCGACGAGGTCGAACACGCCCTCGTCGGTGTAGAACTTGGTGGCGAAGCCGCGGGTGTCGCGCACCGTGTCGGCCGAACCGCGCGAACCGAGCACCGTGGAGAAGCGCACGAAAACCGGCGTCTCCTTGCCCTTTTCGAACAGCGAAGCACAGCAGATCTTCTCCGCCGCACCGTTGGCCGCGAACACTCCGTGCGCGGCCGCGCCGCGGGCGTGCACGACCCGCTCGGGGATGCGTTCGTGATCGAAGTGGGTGATCTTCTCGCGGAGGTGGTGGTCCTGCAGCAGTACCGGTCCGCGCGGACCCGCCTTCAGCGAGTGGTCGGTGTCGGTCAGCCGGGCGCCCTGCGCCGTCGTGAGGTAGGCGCCCTGCTGCGCCATCGCCTCGACGGGTGCAGGCACCGGCACCCCCGTCGGCGTGCTCGGCCGGGGGGCGGCCTGGTCGGGTTTCGGCGGCAGCGGTTCGTGCGGCTGCGTCGGTTCGGTCACCGACGGGGCGGTGACGGACGGCGCTCCGGGCACGGCGGGCGGCGTTTTCGACTTCGAACGACGGCTGGATCCGGGCATTCGACGCACCTCCTGAGGGCGAGCGGGCACAAAGGTCTCTCGCGACCGGCTTGCCCAGCTGTCCTCGATGCAAACAGCCCTGGTCGATTGGGTCTCCGGTGCGCCGCTCAGTTGGCGGGCAGGATCGTCGCTGCCGGTGCCGCGGCGACGGCAGGGGCGGCGGTCACCGCTTCTTCGGTGGTCGCGGGGTAGTAGTCGGCCGTTTTGCTGCCTGCGATGAAGTCGTCGGACCAGCCGCGGGCGAGCACTTGCAGGACCGACGTGTTCGCCACGTCCGGGGTGCCGCACAGAAGGTTCCCCATCGAATCCGAGCTGGTGCCCTCGGCGTCGGTGTGCAGACCGTTGCCGAGCCGGATGCCGAGGAACGGGCGGTTCAGATGTTGCTGCACGGCGTCGGTGCCGTTGCCGAGGTTGTTGCACAGCGACGGTTGCGCGGCGATGGTGAGGATCGGCAGATCGGTGGGGTCGAGGTCGGCCAGCGCTCGGTCGGTGTTGTCGCCGAGGAACGATTTCACCGGATCGAGCAGCACCAACCCGCGCAGCCGGTGCCACGTGTCCGGGTAGGCGACGTGCAGACGGTGCGCGACGAACTCGACTGCTTCCGCGCCCGCAGAGTGCCCGACGAAGACGAAGTCGCGTGGCAGTTGCGGGGGCACCCGGCCCGCGTCGGCGGCCGCGGCGGCCAGGCTCCGGAACAGTGCGCCCTCCGGATTCGCCGCGGTGCCGAACAAGTTGGCGACATTGTCGAGGAAGCGGGTGTTGTCGCCGAGATTCTGCAGTGTGCATCCGGCGAGGTCGATGAAGGGGAGTGCGGGGGCGAAGACGAGATAGCCGCCCGCGGCGAAGGTGGTGGCCAACTGCGCGACATTGCTGTGCGTGCGGGCGAAGCCGTGCTGGATCCAGACCATGCCCTTCGGCACGCCCGTCGGCAGATACCAGTCGACGCCTTGATGCAAAGTGGTTGCGGCGCAGGGAATATCGACAACACCGGGCAGCCTGGACAGATCGGCTGCGGTGGCCGGTGCGGTGGGGGCGAGGCAGGTGACGATGGCGGCAGCGGCGGCGAGGGCCGGACCTCGAAAATTCATGGCGACTCCAACGGCGATGCCCAGGGTGTTTCCCTTGATGGAATGGCGTTTCTTAGCCGTTGGTGTTCATTAGCACCTAGATCGGGGTGACTGTCAAGCGGTGGAATGGCTTTGGGTGGACCTGAATCGATGCAGGAAGACGCTAGTGCCGCATCGTTTGTGTTTCCTTGTGAGAAACTATGTTTCGAACTGTTGACCCGATGAGTTGCGGCTGGTTACTGTGATTCGGTGCTCGACTCTGGCCGTGGTCCTGGTGCTCGGCCTACCCGAGCCACGCGGGTGCGTTCCGCGCTGTATGTGCCCGGCAACCGGCCCGAACTATTCGACAAGGCGCTGGCCGGTCCGGCGGACGTGATCCTGCTCGACCTGGAAGACGCTGTGCCGCTGGCCGATAAGGACGCGGCGCGCGCGGCGGTCTCCGCCTGGTTGCGTGACGTCGCCCTTGCCGGGCGACAGATCTGGGTCCGGGTCAATTCCGGAGTTGCCGGGCACGATGATCTGGCGGCAGTAGCACTGCCCGCGGTGTCGGCGGTCTGCCTGGCGAAAACCGAATCGGTGGAACAGGTCCGGGCCGCGGCCGAGGTGCTGGGGGAGTACGAACCGCGGCCGGGCGCGATCCGAATCTGCCCGCTGCTGGAGAGCGCGGCGGCCGTGCTCGACGCCCGTACGATCGCCGCCGGTCCACGGGTGGCGCGACTCCAGCTCGGCGAGGCAGACCTGCGGGCCGAGCTCGGTATCGAACCGAGCGCCGACGACCGCGAACTGCTGGCGGTGCGTACTCAGGTCGTGCTGGCCAGTGCGGCAGCGGGTATCGCGGCGCCGCTGGGACCGGTCAGCACCGACTTCCGGGACCCGCAGCGGTTACGCGAATCCACGCGGGCGTTGGCGCGCCTGGGCTTTCGTGGCCGCGCCTGCATCCATCCGGCGCAGGTCCAGGTGGTCAACGAGATATTCACACCTGCCGAGGACGAGTTGGACCGCGCGCGAGCGCTGGTGGACCGCTTCGACTCCGCGGCGGGTGGGGTCCTACTCGACGAGGCGGGCAGAATGGTGGATCTGGCCGTGATCCGCCAGGCCCGCCGCCTGCTGGAAGGCTGAAGTACATGACATATGCACGTGAAGTCCCATCCGGCGCCTCTAGTGGCTGGATCCGGCCCGACTTCGACACACGACCCGCGGATTCCGTGTGATCGTTTCAGGCCTCTTCCTGCTGCTCGCGGTCGGACATCTCGCCCTCGCAGTGATCGGTGTGTCGCAGATCCGCGCCGGTGCTGCCCGGATGTTCTTGCTGCCCACGGTGTTGTGTACGGCGCTGTGCTACGACAACGCCGTGCTCGCCTCGGGGAGCGTGCTGGGCGAGGGGCGCCCCCTCGAGCTGCTGAGCGTGCCGCGCTTCGTAATGCACGCGATCCTTACCCCTTTGCTTGTGCTCTGGGCGCGCGCCGCGATGGATAGGGCGGACATCCCGGTAGCGCGTCGTCGTGGCGTTCAGGCCACTGCGGTCGCTCTCGCCAGCATGCTCATCGCGATCGGGAGTCTGCACGCACTCCAGCTCGACCTGCGCCCCCGGTGGTGGGCGGGCGCACTGCGTTATACGGACGTCGCCGGCTCTGCTGCGACGGCCCTGCCCGCGATCATCGCAGGCTTGGTCGTACTCGCGGCCGGCATAGCCCTGTGGCGCCGCCATCGATACCGCCTGCTCTTCGCTACGGCAGCGGTCATGACGCTGGTCGCCGGAGCCGCGCCCGTCATCCCGCTGCTCGGCAACGCGGGCGAGCTCGTCCTCTCGGCGGGCCTGCTCGGCACCGCAGGCTGGCTCCGGCGGCGTGACGCGGACCGCTCAATGGTCCCGCAGTAGCGAGCCCGCGCCCTCGATCCGGTCCCGGATACCGTTGTCGCGCAGCGCCATCCACCAGGTCGCGGCATTGATGGCGATTACCGGTTTGCTCAGCCAGCGCTCGGCTTCGTCGGCCAGGCGCACCATGGACAGATTGGTGCCGCACTGGACGAGGGCGTCGATATCGTCGCTGTCCACCTCGAGCAGCGCGGCCCGTAGGTCGCTCTCCGGCACATGGGCGATGGATACCGCGGTGGGGCACCGCAATCCCTTGATCGCGGCCACCTCGAACCCCAGCTCGCCGAAGAACCGGACGACGTTCGCATCACCGATCGGTTGATAGGGCGTCACCACGCCGATCCGCTCGGCGCCGTTCAGCGTCAGCGCACGCCTGCACGCCTCAGCGCCGGTGGCCACCTGCAGCCCGGTCGCCTCCTCGATCTGCCGCACGAACTGCTGGTTGCCTGCCACACCGCCCCAGAACGTCTCGGCCGACATGCCCATCACCATGTAATCCGGCTCGCACGTCAGCACCCGCGCGCAGGTCGCGTCCATCTCGGCGCGGATCTGGTCGAGCAGCCGGCCCATGCCCGCATCGTCACCCATGTTCTGGTCCCGGATATGGATGCGACCGAAATGCGCGGTCACCCCGGGCACCCCCATGCGCGCGAAATCCGGCTCCACCACGGTATTCGTCGACGGGGCGAGCACGCCGAACTTGCGCCGCCAGCCCAGAACGTCAGGCATAGAACATCTTCCAATCGCTACGATTCTTCGTGCTCATTCGGCGAACAGATCGCGCCGCCGGAACGGAGCGGCGGCGAAGCGGCCGAGCACCTTCGTTGTGGTGAGCCAGCGGACATGCGCGCCGTTGCGCGGGTGCGCGACAGCGCGTTCGGCCAGCCACGGCGCGACGGTCTCGACCCGGTCGGCGAGAATATTGAAAATCCTGCGCGCCTTGGCCAATTCGTCGGGATCGGCGTAGCCCTGCGTCAGCAGGTCGGTGACGACCATGCCGGGGCTCAGCAGACCGACGGAGACACCGGTGGGCACCTCCTTGGCGAGTGCTTCGGTCAGATAGGTGAGTGCTCGCTTGCTCGCACCGTACACCGACAGTCCCGGTACCGAGCGGCCGTCGCTGCCGAGACCTTCCATATTCCATACGTACCCGCCGCCCGCGTCCGCCATGCCCGCGATCGCGACGGCGGAGCCGTTGAGCGCGCCGATCAGGTTGGTGTCGAACACTTTCCGGACATCCTCGGCGGGCAGCTCCCACATCGGCGTTCGGGTATGCGTGATACCCGCGTTGTTGATCCAGACATCGATCCGGCCGAAGCGGGCGACCGCCGCATCCCAGAGCGCTTGCAGCTGAGCGCGATCGGTGACGTCGGCGGCCAGCAGCAGTGCGGCGTCGGAGAGTTCGGCTCGCAGCTTGTCGATCCGCGCGGTATCGGTGCCGCACAGCGCGACGCGATGCCCCCGGTCGAGCAACGCTCTGGCCAGGCCGAGCCCGAGGCCACGGGTGCCGCCGGTGACCACGACGGTTTTGCTCGCGGGCGCGTTCATGAGCGCACCAGCACGCCGTGCAGCACAGCGCTGAGGCTGTTGTGTTCGAACAGTTCGTAGACCACGGCGAGCTCGGTGCCCGCGCCCATTCCCGGTTCGGCGTCCATCATGAATTCGCGTCCGTTGAGTCTGCCGCCGTCGGACAGGTGCAGCGCCGGATAGTTGGCACGGCCGTAGGCCGTCGCGTTGCCCCAGGCGCCGGGCCCCTCGTGGAACGAGCGGACGCCGTCGCGGCGCACCGTCGCCTCGAAGGTGCGGTCGAGCGCGCCGCTCCAGGTGACGCGGTGCTCGGCGGTGAGCAAGCTCAGTGGCGTCACCTCGAGGACGATCCGCACCGTGCCGCGGTGCTGCTGGTCGGCGCCCCACAGCTCGCAGTCACCGGCATAGCGGCAGTCGTCTTTGGTGGGCAGCACGAAAGGGGTCGCCCCAGAACGCGTCTCGTGCTCGATGAGGTCGTCCCGCAGTGCGGGGTCGCGGGTGTAGACGCCATTGAACACGCCGATCATCGCCGGCCCCTGGTACAGCACCGAGGAGTACACCTGCGTATCACCGAGGGTCTGGTTCCAGGTGTTCAAACCCACCTGCCAGCCGGGTCCGTAGTAGTGCGCGTCGACGAAGCCGCCGTACGGCCTACCCGCACCGTAGAAGTCGGGGCCGGTGTAGAGCCGATCGTTGTCGGAGTCGACCACCCCGAAGGCGAACGGCGCGCCGAGGGCGAACCGCCCCGCGAGCTCGCCACCGCCGGTGAGCCCGCCGTCCATGTAATAAGTCGTTGTCCCGTCGGCGAAGACCGACGATCGGCGGATGTCCTCGAAACCACGCCATACCCCGTCGGCGGCGAACAGCGATGGCCTGCCGACCCATTCGCCGGCGATGCGCTGCTGCCACTGGCTCGGCGCTGCGGCGGCGGTCATCCGAGCAACTCCGCCCGCACCCGCTCGGCCTGCTCGTCGCCGAGCAATCCGGCCACCTGCGCCCACACCAGGTCCACCTCGGGGCTGAACAGGTTCGCGCGGTTGGCGCGGTCCCGAGCTGCGGTATCGCCGGTGACCGCCGGAACTCCCTTGTCCACCAGGGTGAGCCAGTGCTGGAGATAGCCCACGACGGTGGCATCCAATGCCTGGAAGGCGGATTCGGTGGCTCGGCACACGACCATCCACGGCGACATCATCGCCCGCTGCCGCGGTCCGATCGCCGCCGCCGATACCCCGTCTAGCTGCCATGCCGCCTCCAACAGCGGGGTGAGCGGCAGGTATGCGGCGTCGAGGTAGGCGAGATGCACCGCGAGGTCGGCACGGGGGATGAGATCGAGGTGCATGGCGTGATAGTGAGTGGACCGCACCGAGTCCAGGGTGAAGTGCGGGATCGCCGAATCCGCCGGGGTGAACGCGAAGATCATATGGCTGTCCAAGCCAATGGCCGGGACAACCAGATCGACGGTGACGACCTTGTCGATCGGGCCACCGCGCAATACGCGCAACCTGCCGACCGGGTCGGGTGACATGGAACTGGTCAGCGCGATGTCGTCGGCGGTGGTGAGATCGAGGGCGGTGCTCAGCGTCCGCAGCGTGCGTTCGCTGAGCTCGGTGGGCAGGCTCATCGCGGTGTTCCTCCGTTGCGGGCCTTGTGCACCCAGGCCTGTTCGAGTTCGGGATTGTCCCGCCGGGCTGGCGAGGCGATGACGGTGGCGGTGCGGCGTGGCCCGTCCCCGGTGATGATGTCGTCGCCGCCGACCCACCAGCCGTCCTTGATCAGCTGGGATCGCCTGCGCCGGTAGGCGACCTGCAGTGCGTCACTGCGCACGTGCAATTCGTCGGACAGGTCGAACGGCAGCAGCTCGGGGTGTTGTGACTCGACGATCGGTTTGTCCTGCAGCAGAATGTCTTTGATTCTTCGGCGGGCGTCCGCGTCGGCCCAGCGGCCGGTGAAGAAGTTCCGATAGCCGAGGATCTTGATCAGGGTGCGGTCCTGCGACAGCGGGATATTGAAGTCGTAGAGCAGCAGATCCCCGATGGGCAGCCGGATGTGCAGCTTCACCACGTTGGGCAGGTACCAGCCATTGGTGACGGTGACGAACTCCGGGCGCGGCTTGTTCCTGGACAGCAGGCCCCACAGTCCGCTCGGCGGCGGGGGACTGAGTTGGATGTCGGCCTCGGCGGACCAGTCGTCTTTGCGGACAGTGAAATTCGGGATCTCCGGCTTGTCCGGATTACCGAACCTGGTGCCGTGCACGAACGGCGTGTGCGAGGCGTCCACGACGTTCTCGAAGGTGCGTTCGTAATTCGCCTCGACCTCCATCTCGAACTGCACCATCCGGAAGGCCGGATCGTCGTGCACCGGGATGTCCGGGATCGGCGGGCGCTGGTGCTCGGGCAGGTCGCCGAGGAAGGCCCAGACCATGCCGTAGCGTTCCTGCGTGGGGTAGGCGTCGACCCTGGCCTTCTTCGGAATGGCCCGATCCGCCGAATTCGCCGGTATGCGCACGCAGGCGCCCTCGGCGTCGTACTGCCAGCCGTGGTACGGACAGGCAATACAGTCGCCGGTGAGCGTGCCCATCGACAGCGCGCCGCCACGGTGCACACACAGATCCGACAGGCATACCGCCGTGCCCGCGGTGGTGCGATACAGCACGAAGTCCTGACCGAGGCAGGTCACCTTTTTCGGTGTGCGGCCGACCTGGTCGGCGAATTCCAGGGCGTACCAGAAGTTTTTCAACATTGTTCGTGCTCCGCTAGATGGGGCCGCAGCACCTGCGCCGCGACGTAGTCGGCGAGTTCGCTTCGGGCCGTTGCCGAATCGTGCAGGTGTGCGTGCAGGAAGGCGGACGTGAGCCGGGCGAACGGCGCCAGCGCGTCCACGTCGCCCGGTCCGTCGAGGAAGGCCCGTGCCGCGGTCGGATCGGCGTCGGCGATCCCGAAGTGGTTGGCCTCCGGGATGACCGCGAGCAGATGGTCACCCGGCGGCAATGCTTCGTCGAATGTCCGGGCCACCGGGTCGGGCCGGTCGGCGCCGTCCTCGCCGTACCGGTCGGCGCTGCCGTTGATGACACCGTCGTTGGTGCCGACGCCGAGCAACACGGGGCAATTGACCTGTGCGGGCAGCACGGTGCCTGCGGGCCAGCCCAGCATGGTCGCCACCATCGTGTGCGCGCCCCACGCGAAAACCGCTCCGACCGAGGGGAAGAAGCGCGCCGACTGGAGTACGACGGTCCCGCCCGCGGAATGTCCGCCGAGTGCGATGCAGTCCAGATCCAGTGCCCCGCGCAAGGGGCCGTCGCCGTTCAACTCGGTGAGCGCGTCGAGGACCGCGCCGATGGTCGGACAGGTCGGGCGGGTGCCGTAGGCGTCGGGCCGGGCCGCGTCGAGGTCGACGCCGACCGTCAATCCGCGTAGCCCGCCGAACAATTCGGCGACCCGATCGAAAGTCACCACCACGAAACCGGTTTCGGCGACGGCGGTGGCGAAGCGGCGATAGGAATCCTGACCGACATTGACCCCGGACAGGAAGACCACCACCGGATACGGTGCGGCTGCCGGATCGGGCTCGAAGACGCCGGTCAACCGCTCGTGGTCGGAGCCGGTGGCGATCGCGGGGTAGTAGACCTTCAAATGCGCGGTATCGAAAGGCGCTTCACCCGCCGTGCGCGCCGACCACCAGAGCGAACGGACGATGCTCATGACCGCGCCTCGCGGATACTTGACGCTGCTTCGGCGACCGGCCGCGGCAGCACGCGGTCGCCACCCCAGAGGCCACGCACCAGACGCTGGGTGAGTTCGGCCCCGAACATGCGCTCGCCCATCACATTCGCGGGATCGCGTTCGGCGATATTGCGGCGGACCGCGAGGTCACGTGCCGCCAATGCCGCCTGCTCGTCGGCGGGCACCGGCGCGGCGGCGTCGACCCAGCCGAGCCACTGCTCGACCCGCGCGCCGAGCAGCGCGGCGACGGTCTCCCGATTGGCTCGATGCGGCGGGAAGGAGTAGCAGTACGCGGTGGGCGACAGGCTGCCACGAATGAACCCCGTGCGGCTGGTGAACCAGGTGAAGTCGGGATGCTCTTCCTTGAACGCCAACCACGGTGCGTCGTTCTCGGCGTAGTAGCTGTCGAAGTAGTCACCGTCGCCGACCAGATCGCCACGCGGCACCGCGTCGACATAGAACCAGCCCTCCGGCCACAGCAGCAACGCGATGCCCAGGTGCGGGACCCTGACCTGCGGACCGAGCCACACGGTGAGGTGCAGGTTGACGAAACCTGTTGCGGGGTCGCCGATCCAGGAATGCACCAACCAGTCGATCTCCGGCCCGGTGTAGGCGGCCAGGCTGCCGGACGGGCCGGTGGCCGGGTCGCCGTAGCTGTCCAGATCGTCGGTCGACGGATCTCTGGTGAGGTCGAACCGTTCGGCGATCCGAGACTTCAGCCCGCTCAACAGGTCTCGCCATTCCTGAAAGGTCTCGGTGACGTCCGTCCTGGCCGTCTCGTCGACCAACTGCTCGACATGTCGGACTGTTTCACTCATCGTCGCTCCGGGTTCTGTCGTCACTGTGCTTCTGTCGTCATGGCGTCGAGCGGGTGCCGCGGACGCCCGTCCACCAGGTCGGTGCCCCGGGATACGGCGCGGTTCACGGCCTGCCCGGGCCGCACGGTCGCGCGCACGCTCGGCGCACCGGGCGGGGCTTCGGTCACGATGGGGTGGCTGATCACGCCGGTGAACGGCCCGCTCCACGCGGTCCACAAGGTGAAATCGGGGCTCAGCGCGTAGATCGCGCCGACGAGTCCGCCGCGCTCGTCGCTGCCCGCGGCGACAATGTTCATCCTGTTCTCCGCGGCGCGCTCGGCCAGGCCGAGGGGCAATTCCCATGGCTCGGTGGGTGAGTACGGCACCGCGACGACGTCCACGTCCTGAATAGCGGCCAGCCGGAAGCTCTCCGGGAACAGCGCGTCGTCACCCACCACGAGTGCCATTCGGCCCCAAGGCAACTGGAAAACCGCCAGCGCACTGCCCTGCCGGGTCAACCACGGATGACGGTTGGTCGGGTGCAGCTGCGGCTGGCAGCCGACCACTCCGTCGGCGTCGACCAGCACGCCGTGATGCGCGCCGCCGGTCCGTACGCTGAGCACCGCGTGTGCGGTCGTACCGTGCAGTGCCCGCACGACTTCCGGGACCGGCATCGCCGCGAGTTCGGGGAGCACGATGAGGGCTACGCCGTCGGCCGCTAGTTCGGTGATCAGCTCGGTGTCGGCGATCGCGAGCGCGGCCGACAGCGTCGGCGACCCGGCCGGTGCACGCCGACCGAGCGGTGCGCTGGTCAGCGGGGCGTAGAGCTCGGGCCTGCGCGCGGCGAGGATATCGGTGCCGTCGGGCCTGCGTTTGTCGTCGGCCAGCGGCACGTCGATATCGGCGACCACGATCGCCTCGCCGGTGACCGGCGCCATCGCGACCGGCCTGCCGTCCGGGCCGACGATCTGGCTTTCGCCCGCGCCGTGCAGGCGATCCGGCGGCACGCCGAGCCGGGCGGCGATCTGCGGCAGTTGCTCGGCGGGCAACAGGGGCCCGACCTTGTTCGCGGCCACCACCCACACCTTGTTCTCGGCGGCGCGCACCGGTATGTGCAGGCTCGCCTCGTCGATGGCGAACGAGTTGAGACTGTTGAGCAACAGCTGCGCACCGCGCAGTGCGAGCGACCGGGCGACCTCGTTGATGACGCCTTCCATGCAGGCGTACATGCCGATGCGGCCCAAAGGCGTAGTTAGCACCGGTGATTCGACCGTGCCCGCGTCGAGATAGTCGTTCTCGGCGCCCATCAGGATCTGCTTGTCGGACTCGCCGAGCAGCGCACCGTCCGGCCCGAACAGCAGGCCGGTGCCGGTGGTGCGGCCGTCGGCCCGCGCCAGCGTGACGCCGATCTTCACGTAGCAGTGGTGCCGCCGCGCCCGCTCGGCGACGGCGGTGAGGAAGGTGTCGCCGAGCGTGCAGGCCATTCGGCGCGCATGCGCCCGATCGTCGTACCAAGATAGATGGTTACAGAATTCCGGCAGCACAACGAGTTCCGCCGCCGCTTCGGCGGCCTGGTCGATCATCCGGAGGCAGGCGTCGAGGTTGACCGCGACGTCGGTTCCCGCAGCGAGTTGTGCGGCCGCGACTCGGGTCATGGACTCGGACCCTTTCGTTCGTAGCGTTTCGTAGGACGAAACGCAGTTTCCATCTCGTTCCGATTCTGTACCCCGGCAAAGGATCTGTCCAGGGGTGGCGGGACATTCGCCTTGACACTGTCCGACGTCGCGGGCACGATATGGCAATCGTGAAACTGCGTTTCCCTCAGTGGAACGCGAGTGGAGGTTACGGATGACGAGGCATCGCCCATCCCTAGGTGATGCGGACAGCGGGCGCCCGTCACGGACTCCGATCGGCTACGCCGATCACCCTCGATACAGCGTGCGCCGGACCGGGAGTGTCGGTGCGGCAGTGCTTTGCGCGGTCGCGGCAGGGCCGGTGTCGGGTGGTCAGTTGGTACTGCTCGCCAAGCCCTTCGGTGGTGTGCTCGGGGTGCCCGGGGCGGTGGTCGGTTATCTGATGCTCACCGCCGGGGTGCTCGGTCTCTTTGCCGCGGCGCTGTGTCTGTGGCGATTGCGGCTGTCGCTTGGAATGGCAAGTGCGAGTGGGAGTCTCGCCGGTGTCGCGGTAGTCGTAGCGGGTGTCGTCGACACCGTCGCGGTGTTCACGATCGCGGCGCTCGTCGCGGGTGCGGCGACGGGCCCGCTGCTGCTCGCCGGTCGTGCCCTCGCGGCCGAGTTCGGACGTGGAAACTTCGTCTTCCTCCATGCGGCGGGTGCGGGGGGAGTAGCCGTCGCCGCATGGCTGAGTGGTTACTACTACGAGGAGCCCGGTACAGGCCTGCTCATCGCGGGCGCGTTGACCACCACCCTCGGCGTGGCCGTCGGACTGGTCGGGCTTCGTGGCGCAGGCGGGCTGCCTGCGGTCCGGGTCGGTAAGAACTCGGTACCTCCTCGTTCTGTCTTATTCGGTTATGTCGCAATAGGACTCGCGGTCGGGGGTACGGTGCTGCCCGCGCTGCATTTACTGCTATTCCGGTGGAACGAATTCGGTGCTGAGCAATTCATCTGGCTCGCATTCGCGGCCGCACCCGCGGCGGCCATCGTCGCGTTGCCGGGCCGTCGACCCGCCGCCGTTCCCGTGCTGTTGATTCTGGCGGCGGGCGGGGCGCTGCTCGTGGTGACCGCGCCGGGGCCGGTGCCATTGACGATCGGGCTGGCGGTGACGTTGGCAGCCGCCGCCCGCGCGATGACCGCGCTCGACGAGCAGGTCTGGGAGATCACGCCACCCGCCATCGGCGTTTGCGCACTTGTCGTGGCGACGGCGGGATTGGCGGGACTGGGTCTGGTCGACCTGCTGGGCCGGCTCGTCGGTACGGGGTCGGCGCTGACCGTCCTCGGTATGTGCGTACTCATTGCGGCGTGGCTGTCCGGCCGACCTGACCGACGCCTGCTCCCCGGCACGCGCGGATCGTCCAGTGAAAGAGGTGCGCCATGAGGAGTTTCGGTACGACGGCTCGGGTAGCGGTGACGCTGGCGCTCAGTGGCTTCCTACTCGGCTCTCCGGCGACGGCGTTCGCGGACGAACCCGCGGCGATTCAGGTCGACGCCACGTCCGAGCTGACGGAAGGCCAGCGAATCACACTGAGCGGCAGTGGCTTTCGTGCTGGACTTGCCGCCGTCGCAGTAGGCATGTGCAAAGCGGGCTTCAGCAACGGACTGAAGGACTGCGACTTGTCCGGCGGCGCGACGTTCGTCAATATCGGCGCGGACGGCACCTTCGGCCCGCTGACCCTGACCGCGCACCCCCGATTCCACGAGATCGACTGCACCCAGCAGCAGTGTGTGCTCGCGGCCGCGCCCCTGCCCGGCACCGAACCGCCTGCCGTCATAGCGGCGAATTCCGCTGCGGTGCCGGTAACTTTCGCGGGCGCGCGGCCACCGACCGCCACGGCACCCGTCCCCGCCGCGGCCGCGCGCTCGGACACCGACATCGAAGGTCCGTCCACCCCGCTGTGGGCGGCCACCGCCGGCCTGCTCGTGCTCGTCGCCGGTTTCGCCCTCGCCGATCGACGGCGACTGTGAAATCCATCAGGAGGAAAATGTGAAGCTCATCGGTACCCGGCCCGGGACACAGGGGATATGCGGCAGGCCACGTCTCGTGGCGCTGGCCGCGCTCACCACGGCCGGGCTTCTCGTCGGCATGCCGACCGCACTGGCCGCCCCGGCTCTCCAGGTGAGCCAATCCACGGGACTCGCCGTGGGGCAGACGATCACGGTGACCCTGGACGGACTGCCCGCGAATACGGCGGCGGTCGCCGTCGGCCAATGCAAACCGCGGATCGCGGGTCCGGGTGACTGCAATCTGACCGGTTCGATGATGGGTGCCGCTGATGGGCAGGGCAGTTGGCAACCCACCGGGGATAAACGGGCCATCACGCTCGTCGGTGCGATCGGTGGCACCGACTGCACCGCGGCACCGGGTGCCTGCACGATCAGTGTCACCAGCCTGACCAACGCGACGGAGATCATCGCCTCGGTGCCGTTGACCTTCGGACCGCCCGCAGAGGCTCCGAAACCCACTGCTGCCGCCAGTGATTCAGCCGAGAGCGACGACTCCGACAGCAACACTCCCGTCATGGCGGGCATCGGTATCGCCGCGGCGGTGCTCATCGCGGCCGCCGTGGTGCTAGTGGCCCGCCGTCGTCGCAACTGATCGCACGGATGGTCCGGGGCGTACACAAGTCGTCCCGGATCATCGGTCGCGATCCGGGACCGGTGGCGTGTGCTTGCCTGCGGGCGCATGCGCGGTGCACAGTGGCGGCGGGGATCTGCCAGTCTGCCGCGAAAGCTGTTATCCGACAGCGCTCGGAGGATGCGCCGGGAAGGCACCCGCCGGTTACCGTGAAAACTCTTATCGGTGCGGCTCCGCGGACGCGCTCGGGTAAGCACCGGCGGGTAGACCGGCACCGCCCGCGCGGAAGGCGCCGGGTGCGTGCGTGACGGTCGGCTGGACGTACTCGCCCAGACCTTCCTGCGCGTACTCCCGGCCGAAGCCACTGTTCTTGGTCCCGCCGAACGGGGCACGCAGCGACATGCCGGTGCGGTTGTGCGTATTGATGAAGGTGAAGCCCGCTTCGATGCGGGCGGCGACGGCGAAGGCGCGGTCCTCGTCGGCCGACCAGACCGATGCGGCCAGACCGAGCTCGGAATCGTTGGCGCGCGCGAGGACCTCGGCCTCGTCGCGGTAGGTGAGGATCGGCACTGCCGGGCCGAACTGCTCCGTGCGGACCAGATCCGCGTCGTCGGGCACTCGGAGCGCGAGTACCGGATCGAGGAAATATCCCTCGCCGGTCGGCGCGCAGGCGAGCGGGACGATCAGCGCACCGAGGTCCCTGGCGTCGGTGACCAGCCCGCGCACCCGTTCGGCGGCTGCCCGGGTCGCTACCGGACCCATGGTGACGGTTTCGTCGAGCGGATCGCCGACGAGCAGGATGCGTTGTGCGGCAGCGATATACGACTCGACGAATTCGGCGAGCCGAGTCTCGGGCACGTACAGCCGCTTCGCGGCCATGCACACCTGTCCGGCCGTGGCGAACGAGGCGAGCACTAGGCGCTCGAAATCCGCTGGGGTCAAGGCGAAGTCGTCCAAGAGTATGGCCGGATCATTGCCGCCGAGCTCCAGTAGCACCGGCTTGATCGCCTCGCCCGCCGCCGCCGCGATCGCGCGTCCGGCCTGCGCACCGCCGGTGAAGGCGACCTTGCGCACCAGCGGATGGGCGATCAGCGCGTGCACCGTAGCCGGGCCGCCGTGGACCACCGTGGTGGCGGGCAGCAATTCGGCGGCGGCGGTAATGGCGAGCGGTGCCAGCGGCGAGGGTTTGAGCACCACCGCATTACCCGCGGCGAGGGCGGGACCGAGCTTGAGCATCGACAGAATGATCGGCGCGTTCCACGGCGTGATCGCGGCGACCACGCCGAAAGCCCGCGGCGACACGGTGACTCGACCTTGCGCGTCATCGGTGGTCCGGGCACTGAGCACTTCCGCCGCGTGCGCGCGCACCCAGCGCAAATAGGTGGCGGCGAAACCGATCTCACCGCGGCAATCGCCGACGGGTTTACCGGTCTCGCGCGCCAGCAAGGTCGCCAGCTCGGTAGTGCGGGCATCGAGGGCGTCGGCGGCACGGCCGAGCGCGGCCAGGCGAGCTTCCAGCGGTTGCTGCGACCATTCGCGAAACGCCGAGTGGGCGTTGCGCACAACAGCATCGACCGCATCGGGTTGCGTCGCGGTCACCGCTCCGACGATCTCCCGCGGCCGCGCCGGGTTCTCGCGTTCGATCCTCACGGCCGGATCTCCAGCGAGTCGAGCAGACAGGCCCTACGCAGATAGGTGCGGGCAGCGACCGGGTCGGCGGCCAGTTCACGTAACTGCTCGCGGTGGCTTCCATCGCGGCCGCGGAGCCGGTTCCAGTTGTCGTGGCTGGTGCGTTGCACGTGGTCCACGGCGACGCGATGACGGTGCGCCGCAACCTCGTCCAGCCGCGCGTCGGGCCCACCTTCGATGACATCGGCCAGCGCGGACGCGAGTTGAACGGCATCATGGATGCCGCTGTTCATGCCCAGCCCGCCGAGCGGATTGTTGACGTGGGCGGCGTCGCCGATCAACAGCACCCGGCCGTGCCGGAACCGGTCGGCGACCCGCTGATGTACCCGATACAGCGTGGCGTGCGCGATCCGCCACGGCCTGCCGAGGTCGGCGACGGCCGCCAAACGGTCGGGCAGCCTGTGCAATTCGTCCTCGTCGTGGCTGTCGGCGGGTGTCGGCAGCAGTACTCGCCAATGCTCCGGTGTGCGCAGCAGCACCAGCCATTCGTCGGGATCGAAGACGTAGTTGATCGGTGCGATACCGGGCAGCACGCCGGTCAGATCTTCCTCGACCGACGCGACCAGGAAGCGTTCCGGATAGGTGCTGCCACCGAATGCGACACCGAGACCGTGTCGGACGGCGGAGTGCGCACCGTCGGCACCGATCACCCAGTTCGCGCGTACCGGACCTTTGGCTGTCCGCAGCACCACGGCATCGTCGGTGCTCAGTAAGCCGTCGACGCGGTACCCGAACCGTACGTCGCCACCGAGGGCATCGAGCAGCAGCGGAGTGAGTTTGCTCTGCTCGCATTGCACCCGGAACGGGAACGGGGTGTCCTCGGCCAGCACGGCGAGATCCAGGGTGGCGATCTCGCCGCCGCCACGCTCGCGGTACTGGAAGGTGGAGGCGACGATGCCCTGGTGCAGTAGTGGATCCAGGACGCCGAGGTCGCGCAGCATCTCCAAGGTCGGCGGGTGAAAGGTGGACGCGCGCGACTCGGTGGCCAGCTCCGCGCCCTGCTCCAGCACGGTCACCGCGATTCCGCGGCGCGCCAGTGTCAGTGCGGCGGTGAGCCCGACCGGCCCGGCACCGACCACGACGACCGTCGGCGTGCTCATGACGTGTGCAGGGCGAAGCGCCCTTCGACGCCGACGACGCGCGCCCCGGTGAAGAAGCGCAGCGTCTCCGCCGTGCCCTCCTCGCCGAGGCCGGACAGTCCCCACGCGGGCCGCGGCGTCATCAGGTGCAGGCTCATGATCGAGGAACCGTTCACCTTCACCTCGCCCGCGCGGATCTGCCGGGCGACGCCGAGCGCCTGTTGCTCGTCGGCGCCGCAGACGTAGCCCTCCAGGCCATAGGGCACGGCGTTGGCCAGCGTTACCGCCTCCTCGGTCCGGCGGTAGGTGGTGACACCGGCCACCGGGCCGAACACCTCGTCGCGCACATCGCCGTCGAGCAGCGTTGGGGCGAAGTAGTTTCCGTCCGCAGGCATGACACCGAAGCTCCGCGAGCCGTGCGGGTCGAGCGAAGACCGCAGCTGCTGAACGTGTTTCGAGTGCACCAGGGGGCCGAACTCGGTCAGCGGATCCATCGGCGGCCCGACCCGCAATGCTGCGAGTCGTTTGCCGATGCCGTCGAGTAGCTCGTCCGCCCGGTCCGCCGGGAGAATCAATCTGCCCAGCGCCCGGCACCATTGGCCGTTCAACGTGGTCAGCAGTTCGGCGGCCATCCGGGTCGCGGCATCGGGATCGGCGTCGGGTAGCACCACGAGCGGATTGTTGCCGCCCAGCTCGAGCTGGCACGGGCGGAACATCGCGGCCGACGCCGTGGCGACCGAACGACCGCCGGCCGGCCCGCCGGTGAACGAGACGGCCTTGATCCGGGACGCGGCGACCAGTTGCGCACCGACTTTCGCACCACCCTGCACGAGCTGGAACATGCCCGCGGGCACGTGCTCGGCGATCACCTCGGCCAGCACCACCGAGCTGTAGGGCGCGAGTTCGCTGACTTTCAGGATCACCGGACAGCCCGCGGCGAGCGCGTTGGCCACCTTGTGCGCGGCCATGGGAGCCGGCGCGTTCCACGGGACCAGGCACAGCGCCGGTCCCAGCGGCAGCCGGAGCACCTCGACGCCGTCCTGCTCCCGGCGCAACGCACCGGACCGGATCTGCTCGGCCGCGAGCCGGAACGAGCCCGATACGATCGGGCCGAGCAGGGTCGTCTGGGCGATCGGGACACCGGTCGCGCGGGCATCCAGTTCCGCGATCCAGGGCAGCCGTGCTTCGAGATCGGCGGCGATCGCGTCCAGCACGGCGGGTTCGATTCGGCCGGAGGCGGTTTCGGCGATCGCGAGCGCCCGCTCGACCCGGTCGGTGGCGGTGGCGACGGCCCTGGCCACCGGCGCTCCGGTGGCCGGATCCTCCAGCGCGATACCGAGATCCAGCGAGGGCGTGCCCCATTCGCCGTCGATCAGGTCGGCGACCGCGGGTAGTTCGGTGCTCACCGGCCCGCCTCGGCCGGTGCGGTGGCGAACAACTCGTTCGCCTTGGCGTCGGTGACGATCCGGGCCACCTCGAGCATGCCGCGCTCGGCCGGGAAGGTCATCACCAGGCCCATCGCCAGATCGCGCAGGGCACGCCCCGCCACCCCGCTCATCGCGGCGGCCGAGGTACCGCCCGCCTTGAAAGCGCCGAGTGCCACCTGGAAACAGGCCTCGGTCACCGCGCCCTTGCCGAGGCGCCACTGGGTGAACACCTCCTGCTTCGGTTTGAACGGCGGCTCGGCGGTCTCCACCGCGAGTTGATAACGCAACCAGAGGTACGCGGTCTGCAACTGCCTGGTCATCTCGCCGATGAGCACCTGATGCACCGGGGAGGACGCGATCGGATCGCCGGTGTCGGCGAAGGTCTTCGTGGTCGCGGTGGCCAGCATCTCGTCGTAGACGTTCTGCGCGCAGCCGGTGTAGACGGCCGCGATGGCGAGTTGGTTGCCGACGAAACTGCCTCTGCTCATGCTGAGCATCTTCGTGAACGCGCCGGGCACGGCCAAGGCCTCGTCCTGCGGAATGAACACCTCGTCGAGCCGGATGCCGTTGTTGGCGGTCGCGCGCATGCCGAGGCCGTCCCAGGGAGCGCGCACGTGCACGCCGGGTGCGTCGCGGGGGACGAAGAAGGTCGCCAGTCCCTCGGCGGTGTCGTAGCCCTCGATTTTGGCCGAGGTCAGGTAGTAGTCGGCCACGCCGGTCGCGCAGCCGAACGACTTCTCGCCCTGCAGGATCCAGCCGCCGTCGACCTTGCGGGCGGTGGTGGCGATGGTGATGTTCGCGGCGGCGGTCTTGATCGCCTCGGAGGCGAAATTCGCCAGCCAGCAGCCGTCGGCCATCCGGGTGAGCAGCTTTTCGGCGAAGGCCCGCACCACGGGAATCTCGTCGTCGGCGAACAGTCCGGCATCGATCGCCTCCAGCGGCAGCAGGCCGCGCGAGGCGCTGGTGTTGTGGAAGAAGTAGGCGAGCGCGGTGGACGGGCACGCGGTGCCCATGGCGAAGGTGGCCGCGGCCAGATCGCGCAGCGTGCCGCCGAGTCCGCCGAACTTCTCCGGCACCACCAGCCCGAGCAATCCGGCGTCGCGGAGCAGGTCGACGTGGGTGGGTGGGAAGGCGCCGAGCCGGTCGGCTTCCTCGGCGGCGGCACGCAGCGCGGGCAACACGGCGTCGACCCGTTGTGCGCGTTCGCGTTCGGCGTCGGTCATATCTTCGACGAGTCGTGCACCGATCATCGGACCATCCTCTAGCGGTCTGTATTGCTGTTTCGGTAGTCGAAACATTGTTACGCACACGGTAACGCCGTGCCTCGGCGGCACGCAAGCCATGATGGGGATGGTGTTTCCCATCGGGAAATCCACCGCCTACACTCGAGGCGTGTCCGAAACCGAATCCGACAACCAGAGCCGGTCGATCGCGGCGGTCGAACGCGCCATGGATGTGCTGTTGCTGTTCGGCCGCAGCGGCAGGTCCGACCTCGGCGTCACCGAGATCGCCACCGAGCTCGGCATCACCAAGGCCGCGGTGCACCGCATCCTCACCGCCCTGCGCAACCGCGACCTCATCGCACTCGAACCCACCACGCGCCGTTACGCGCTCGGCCACGCCGCCATCGCGCTCGGCCGGGCCTACCTGGCGCGCACCGATCTTCGGGTGATGGCCGCGCCGGAACTGCGCAGGCTGGCGTCGGTGACCGGGGAGACCGCGACGCTGTCGATCCGGCGCGGCGACACCCGGATGTACGTGGATCAGGTTGTGCCGGACCAGGAATTGCGGATGGAGGTCGCGCTCGGGGTGCCGTACCCGCTCTACGCGGGCAGCTCCTCCAAGGTGATCCTGGCGATGCTGCGCAAGGAGGAGATCGACGAGTACCTGAGCAGGCACGAGCTCACCGCCTTCACCGACGCGACGATCACCTCCGTCCGCAAACTGCGCACCGAACTGAACGCCACGAAGAAGCGCGGCTACGCGATCTCGATGGGGGAGCGCCAGATCGGGGCCGCGTCCCTCGCCGCGCCGATCCTCGACCACGACGGTGGCGTGGTGGCCGCGATCAGCGTGTGCGGGCCGCTCTCGCGGTTCCAGCCACGGATGGACGAGTACGTGCCGATGCTGCTGAAGGCGGCCGGCGCGGTCTCCGCTCAGCTCGGCTACACCCCGTAACCACCGCTCAGAGGGCGGCACCGGGCTTGAACACGCCCAGTGCCGCCGCGGCGAGCACGCTGCCCCAGATCAGCCACACGTACGGCAGGCAACCGTCGACGCTGCGGCGCAAGGTGCGCTCGACGGATTCGCTCGAGCCAGTGGTCATCAGTGCGCCGAAGGCAGGCCCGAAGGGGCGCAACGTCATTCGGATGCCGAGCCCGGCCGCGATGGCGAGCGTGTAGAGCAGGATTTTGCCGCCGAGCCAGCGTGGATTGGTGGTGACGCCGAATGGCTCGTGCACCAGCAAGGCATAGACGCCTGCCCCGGTCATCGCCGCGATGACCGCGAAACGCAGGCAGAGATCGGCTCGGCGCACTGCGGCGAGTTGCCCGTGTGTGCGGTGCGCGAGCACGGTGAGCGTCAACCACACGGCGGCGAAGATCCACACCGCCACGACGAACCACCAAGGGAACAAATCGATTCCGAACGCGCTGGCACCGTGTGGCTCCAGCGCCATCAGTGTGACGCCACTGGGTAGGAACAGCACCAGACAGATCTTGGGCGCGAGATCCAGACCGCTCATGATGGACAGCGCGGTCGCGCGAGCGGGTGGGGTGAGTGCGGGGTTGATGACGAACCGGCTGGAGTAGAAGACGCCGAGATCGCCGCCCAACCAGCAGACGAACAGCACCAGGTGCAGCATGATCCACCAGCCGTGCGGGTGTGAGCCCATGGGAATCCTCTTGTCCGCTAGGCGAGTTCCGCGCCGGAGGCGGTCTCGGGAAGGTCGTGGTGGCTGCTTTTCGCTGAGCGCAATACGGCGAGCGCTGCTGTGCGGCTCAGCACGTCGGCGTACTTGATGTCCAGGTCGAGCAGATTGGCCTCGTGTAAGGCGGCGTTGCGATCTCCGCAGGCCTCGGCGACGACCAGTGGCCGGAAGCCGTGCTGGAGTGCGTCGGTCGCGGAGGCGCGCACGCAGCCGCTGGTGGTGAGGCCGACGATGACGAGGGTGTCGATACGGCGGGCGGTCAGCAGCGCGGCCAGTGGGGTGGCGTGGAAGGCGCTGGCGTACTGCTTGGTGATCACCGAGTCGCCGGGGACCGGTGCGGGATCGTCGAGAAAGTCGCCGAGTGGATTGCCCGCCTCGAATACCCGCAGCACCGGCACCTTTCGGCGGAACAGTCCGCCGTCCGGGCCGCCGGGCTCGAAACGCACCCGGGTGAAGATCACCGGCAGGCCGGATTGCCGTGCCTGAGCGACGATTTCGGCGGCAGCACGCACCGCGTCGGCGACCGGCGCGTAGAGCGGCGAGTCCTCGGTGACGTAGGCGGCGCAGATATCGATCACCAGCACGGCGGGGGAGTCGCCCGCACCTAGGCGCGCGCTGTAGCCGGAGCGGCGGTACTCGCCGGATCGCTCGGTCACCGGCGCGCTTTCAGATGATGCCATCGGCGGTGAGCTGTCCGATCGTGTCCGAGTCGAGGCCGAGCAGGTCGCCGTAGATGTCCTGGTTGTGTTCGCCGAGCGCAGGCCCGGGATGGCGTACGGCGCCGGGCGTCTCGCTCAACTTCGGGAAGACGTTCTGCATCGGCAGCTCGCCGAACTCCGGATGTGCCAGTCGCACAATGGCTTCGCGGGCGGCGAAGTGCGGGTCGGCGAACATGTCGCGCGCGGTGAAGATGCGGCCTGCGGGGACGCCGGCCGTATGCAGCCGGTCGAGCAGGTCGCCGGTTTCGATGGTCGCCGTCCAGCCGGCGATCAATTCGTCCAGTTCGGCCATCCGCGCGCCGCGGGCGGTATGGGTGGCATACCGTTCGTCGGTGGCGAGTTCGGGCCGGCCCATGGCCTTGGCGAGGCGGGCGAATACGGTGTCCTGGTTGGCGGCGACGAGGATCATTTCGCCGCCCGCGGTGGGATAGACGTTGCTGGGGGCGACATTCGGCAGCACCGGTCCGGTGCGTTCGCGCTGATAGCCGGTCACCGCCCACTCCGGCAGCAGCGACTCCATCATCGCCAGCACCGCCTCGTAGATGGCCGAATCGACCGTTTGGCCGCGCCCGGTGTTCGTGCGGTGGTGCACCGCGGCGAGGGTGCCGATGGTGGCGAATATCGCGGCGAGCGAGTCGCCGAGGGAGATACCGGTTCTGGCCGGGGCGTGCTCGGGATCGCCGGTGACATAACGAATGCCGCCCATGGCCTCGCCGATCGAGCCGTATCCGGCCCGCGGCGCGTACGGGCCGGTCTGGCCGTAACCCGTGACCCGGGTCATGATCAGCTCGGGATGGTGCTCGCGCAGTCGGTCGAAGCCGAGGTTCCAGCGTTCCATGGTGCCGGGCCGGAAGTTCTCGATGACGATGTCCGCACGGTCGATGAGCCGGCGCGCGAGCCGTTGCCCGGCCTCGTCACGAAGGTTGCAGGTCACCGACTTCTTGTTCCTGGCGACCACCGGCCACCACAGCGATTTGCCCTGCGACTGTTCCCGGCCCCATTGCCGCATCGGGTCGCCGGTGCCCGGCGCTTCCAGCTTGATCACCTCGGCGCCGAGATCGCCGAGCAGCTGACCACAGAACGGCCCGGCGAGCAGCTGCCCCATCTCGACCACCCGCAGATCGGCAAGCGGCCCTGTCGATTTCGTCGCCTCGACTGCCATGTGGCGGGTCTCCATCCTGTTGCACTCCGGAGGTTCGAATTGGATACAATGTATCCCTCAGTGGAACACGGCCGCAAGGCGAGTTGGAGGATCTGTGAACGTCACGCTGGTCGAGGTCGCCCCCAGGGACGGCCTGCAGAACGAGCCGGAAATCCTCGCCGTCGACGACAAGGTCGAGCTGATTCGGCGCAGCGTCGATGCGGGATTGCGGCGGATCGAGGCAGTGAGCTTCGTGAACCCGCGCCTGGTGCCGCAGATGGCGGACGCGGAGGCGGTCATGGCGGGGGTGCCGCGGCGCGACGGAGTGTCCTATGCCGGACTGGTATTCAACGATCGCGGCTTGGATCGCGCGCTCGGGGCGGGTGTCGATGAGATCAATGTTGTTGTCGTGGCTACGGATTCGTTCAGCCAGCGCAATCAAGGGTGTTCGACCATAGCAGGTGTCGAGCGGTGGGCGAAGCTGGCGGCCAGGGCGCGGGAGGCCGGGTTGCTGCGCACGGTGACCATCGCCGCTGCGTTCGGCTGCCCGTTCGAGGGGGAAGTGTCCGAATCGACGGTGCTGGAACTGATTCGCCGCGTCGCCGAGGCGGGACCGGACGAGATCGCGCTGGCCGACACCATCGGTGTCGGTACACCGGATCGAGTCCGCGCGCTGGTGGCCGGTGCGGCGGCGATCGCGCCGGAGGTCGATCTGCGTTGTCATTTCCACAACACCCGAAACACCGGATACGCCAATGCCGTCGCGGCGTTGGAGGCTGGTGTCCGAGTGCTGGATGCCAGCACCGGTGGCATCGGCGGATGCCCGTTCGCGCCGGCCGCGACCGGCAATATCGCCACCGAGGACCTGCTGTACAGCTTGGATCGGATGGGGATCGAGACCGGCGTGCGGATCGAGCCGGTCATCGAAACCGGTTCGTGGCTCGGCGAATTGCTCGGTGAGCCGGTGCCTGCCTTGCTCGGCCGGGCCGGCCTGTTCCCGGACCCGTCACGTCCGCAGCAGTGACATCAGCTCGTCGAGGTCTCGATGTTCGGCGAGGCCGAACACCACTTTGCTGATCCGGTCCGCGCGATCCGCAGACAGGGTGTGCTCGGTATTCAGGCGGAACTTGGTGGCGAGCTCGTCCTCGGACAGTGGATTGCCGGGCCCGCCCCGGTTCATCTCGACCCGCTCGGTGCGGACGCTGCCGTCGCGCAGCCACGCGGTGAGCACGGCCGGGAACTGGTGCGGGAAGATGGCGTCGGAGCGTGCGTCCGCGACACAGGTGACGCGGGCGGCGAGGGCCAGCCGCTGCGCGTCGGCGGCCGCGGTGTCGGTGAAGTCTTGGTGGAAAACGCCGAGACCACCACCGCCGAGCAGTGCGGCAGCGACAGTGTAGGGACCGGAGAAGGCGGCGTGGTAGCCGGACAGCGGGCGGATCTTCGCCGCGTGTGGCTCACCGATGGTGCGCAGCACCGCCGTTGGTGCGCCGAGCTCGAGGCGAACGATATCGGCGGCGGTGATGCCTGCGGCGCGCAGCCGCAGTGCTGCGTCGATCCCGGCGTGAGTGAAATGGTTGCAGGGATAGGGCTTGAAGAACACCTTCGGCAACTCCCAGTCTTCGCCCAGGCCGTTGAGAATCGCGTCCGGATTGCACTGATCGCCGCAGAACGCCTGGAGTAGACCGAATCTGCCCTCGAAGACGGTCGGCGGCCCGGTCAGTCCGGCGCGGGCGAGCCCGGCCGCGGTGACGGCGGCGTGTGCGGCCCAGCCGCAGTGCACCCGCTTCACGGTGCCACCGGTTCGGTTGGCTTCCAGCAGGCCCGAACCCATGCTCGCCGCGATAGCGATCGCGTGCGCGATGGTGTCGGCGTCGGCTCCGGCGAGCATGGCGGCGGCTGCTGCGCCACCGAGCGCGCCGCAGATGGCGGTCGCGTGCAGGCCACGCTCGAAGAAGACCGAATTGCCCAGCGCCGCATCGTAACCGGCCATGCCGACGCGGACCGACAGCTCGATCCCGACCGCGACGGCGTCGAGTAGTGCGGCGCCGCTGGCTTTTCGGGCTTCGGCGACGGCGAGGGCGGCCGGGACCACCGTCGCCGAGGGATGCAAGACCGACGGCAGGTGGGTGTCGTCGAAATCCAAGGCGTGCGCGAGGGTCCCGCCGAGTAGTGCCGCACTGGCGGCAGGCCACCGGCCCGGCAGCCCGAGAGCCGTAGCCTGCGGCGTGCCGCCCCATTCCTCGACGACGGTGCGCACCGCCTGGACGGCAGGCGCGTCGAGTGCGGCGAGGCTGTTGCCGAGTGCGTCGAGCACCCGCTGGGCGGCGTTCGCGCGCAGCGTGGGACCGACGCCGCGGTCGCGGGCGGACCCGGCGAAGGCGGCCAGCCGCTGCACGATGGTTGCCTCGTTCATCGGCCGACCGCCGCGAGCGGACGGATGGGGGAGCCGGTGCCGCCCACGATGCGTAAGGGTGCGAGCAGGAAAGTGAACTCGCCGAGCCCGGTCAGCGCGAGGTCTTCCAGTGCGAGGTGCTCCATGATGTAGATGCCGGATTCGACGAGCAGCACCCGGTGCACGGGTAGCACGCTGTGACCGGCGCCGGGCGGAATGCATTCGTACGCGGTGGTATCCGAGCCGGTCGCCACGATTCCGCGCGCGGCGAGCCACCGTGCCGCGGCGACACCGACCCCTGGGACGCCCGTTTCCTTGCCCAGATAGGCGTCGGGTTCGCCGAACAGGAGCGACCATCCGGTGCGGATCAGCACGACGTCACCCGCCACCACCTCGATCCGTGCTTGCCGGGCTGCCGTCTCCAGATCCGTCACCGTGATCTCGTAACCGCCAGGGAGCGTGTCGGTTTCGTGTGCGGCGGCGATGTCCA
This sequence comes from Nocardia ninae NBRC 108245, assembly GCF_007990755.1. GTDB lineage: Bacteria > Actinomycetota > Actinomycetes > Mycobacteriales > Mycobacteriaceae > Nocardia > Nocardia ninae. The sequence goes on from NZ_BJXA01000002.1 coordinate 286,584, forward strand.
GCAGCACGCCGCGGCACAGCAATCCGGGGAGGTGCTCCGCGCCGTGGGCGGTGAAGCGGCCGCCGCGCTGGGCCTCGTGTGCGTCGACGCCGCCGTGCAGTGCGCCGTGCTGGCTGACGTGGCTGAGCGCGTCGATGTGGGTGCCGACATGCCCGCCGGTCACGATGATCTCGTTGGCGGCCGAGCCGCCGTCCGGGCGCACCAGGTCACCGTGCCTGCGCGCCAGCGTCATCCGGAAGCCGGGGTGGTTCGGTGAGCACGGCATGCCGGTGAAGAACGGCTGGCCCAGTTCGATCAGCCGGATGCCACCACGCACCGCTGCGAGCAGCGGATCAACGGTTGTCGGCCGGTCAGCGGCCCGTGGGTGCGTCATCGGATCACCCCGGCGGCGCGGAGCTCGGCCCGCTCGTTCGCGTCGACGCCGTAGCGCGCCAGCACCTCGTCGGTGTGTGCACCCAAAGGTGGTCCGGTCCACCGTATCTCGCCGGGTGTCTCGGAAAGCCGGAACAAAATGTTCTGCATACGCACGGTGCCGAGCTCCGCGTCCGGTAATGCGATGATCGAGCCGAGCGCCCGGTACTGCGGATCCTCGAGTACGTCGGCGGCAGTGTAGATCGGAGCCACCGCGGCCTCGGCCTTCTCGAAGGCGCGCACCACCTCCTCGGTGCTGTGCCTGCTGATCCAGCCACCCACCGCCGCATCGAGTTCGTCGGCGTGCCTTGCTCGTTCGGCGCCGGAGGCGAACCACGGCTGATCGATCAGATCTGGGCGGCCGACCAGCCAGAGCACTCGCTCGGCGACGGACTGTGCGCTGGTGGAGACCGCGACCCAGCCGCCGTCGGCGGTGCGATAGGTGTTGCGGGGTGCGTTGTTCGAGGATCGGTTGCCCATGCGCGGCTGTAACTCGCCCAGCTGATCGTAGGCGATGATCTGCGGTCCGAGCAGCGTGAGGATCGGTTCGATGATGGCCAGGTCGACCTCTTGGCCGGTGCCGTCTCGTTCCCGGGCGCGCAACGCCGTCATGATCGCGAAAGCCGTTGTCAGTGCGGCGATTCCGTCGGCGAGGCCGAACGGTGGCAGGGTTGGCGGGCCGTCCGCCTCGCCTGTTACGGCGGCGAATCCGCTCATCGCCTCGGCCAAGGTGCCGAAGCCGGGACGCCGCGCGTACGGCCCGATCTGGCCGAAGCCGGTGACCCTGGCCAGCACCAATCGCGGGTTCAGTGCGCGGAGTTCGGGATAGCCGAGGCCCCAGCGTTCCAGGGTGCCGGGGCGGAAGTTCTCGATCACCACGTCCGCCTCGGCGACCATCCGCCGGAAGATCTCTTGGCCCTGTGGCGCACCGAGATACAGCGTCACCGACTTCTTGCCGCGCCCCAGCATCTTCCACCACAGGCCGACGCCGTCGCGCTGGGCGCCGTGGCTGCGCACCGGATCGCCCTTCGGGTGCTCGACTTTGATGACGTCGGCGCCGAAGTCGGCGAGCAGCGTGCCTGCCAGGGGACCGGCGAACAGTGTCGCCACGTCGAGCACTCGGATTCCGGCCAGCGGTTGCGTCATCGCCAACTCCTTAGTGCCGCGACGCGTTTCGCTCAGCGAAACGCTGATACGGGATCGCGGCATTGACTACCAGCGCATGCTACTGCGATGATCGCCGAAATGGTAACCGCGTTTCGCGTAGAGAAACTGGAGGGCTGCCGTGCCCGCGACCGAACTGCTGATCCGCAACGCCCGTGTGGTCCGTCCGGGCGACCCCGCGTCGGACGATCCCGCCCTCGCCGACATCGCCGTTTCCAACGGCCGGATCGTTGCGATCGGGCCCGGCCTGCCGGTCGACGACCAGACGCGCATCGTCGACGCGGGTGGGCTGCTCGCATTCCCCGGCGTGGTCGACGCACATCAGCATTGGGGCATCTACCGCGAGCTCGCCGACGACACCGCGAGCGAAAGCCGCGCCTGCGCACAGGGCGGGGTCACCACCTCGCTGACCTACATGCGCACCGGCCGCTACTACCTCAACCGCGGTGGGCCGTATCGGGAGTTCGTGCCCGAGGTGCTCGAACGGATGGCCGGACGATCCCACGTGGACTACGGCCTGCACCTCGCGCCGATGACCGCCGAGCACATCGATGAAATCCCGTACCTGGTCGAAGAATTCGGCGTCACGTCGTTCAAGATCTTCATGTTCTACGGCGGCCACGGACTGCACGGCCGATCCTCGGATCAGTCCTCGTTCCTGATGATCCCGCCGGACGAACGCTACGACCTCGCCCATTTCGAGTTCGTGATGCGCGGCATCGAGCGGGCCCGTGCGCAATCGGGCCAGCCGCTCTCCCTGTCGCTGCACTGCGAAACCGCCGAGATCATGGCCGCCTACACCGCGCTGGTCGAGCGGGACCACACGCAAACCGGCCTGCGCGCCTACAGTGCTTCGCGCCCCGCGCATTCCGAAGGTCTGGCGATCACCATGGCGTCCTACCTCGCGCACGAAACGGGCTTGGCCGACATCAATCTGCTGCACCTGTCCTCCGCGAAGGCCGTCGCGGCCGCACTGACGATGGCGCAGGCCTTCCCGCATGTGAACTTCCGCCGCGAGGTCACCATCGGCCACCTGCTCGCCGACGTCGACACCGCACACGGCATCGGCGGCAAGGTGAACCCGCCGTTGCGCGAACGCGCCGACGTCGAAGCGCTGTGGCAGCACCTCGTGGCGGGCGAAATCGACTGGGTGGTAAGCGATCACGCTTGCTGCCGCGACGAAGCCAAATTCGGCGCCGACCGCGACGACGTCTTCCTCGCGAAATCCGGCTTCGGCGGCGCCGAGTACCTCCTCCCCGGTTTGATCGGCGAAGGCCGGAAACGCGGACTCTCCCTACACCGCATCGCCGAACTCACCGCCACCAACCCCGCCCGCCGCTACGGCCTGACCCGCAAGGGAACCCTCGCCGAAGGCTACGACGCCGACATCGTCCTGGTAGACCCCACCGCCCACTGGACCGTCCACGCCGCAGACTCCGAATCCGCCCAGGAATACACCCCCTTCGAAGGCTTCGACATGACCGCCAAGGTCACCGACGTCTTCCTCCGCGGCACCCAAATCGTCCACCACGGCAAGGTCCAAAACACCCCCCAAGGCCACTACCTCCACCGCACCACCCCCTAACTCCCGCACCCTCTCTCGGGATCCGCACCCACTAGGTCCGCCCCTAATGAGTGCGGATCCCGAGAGAGAGTGCGGCTGTTGCTCGGGCGCGTGCCGTTAATGCGCAACGGGACATGGGGGCGGGCTCGCGCTTTGCCGCGCCCCGGTCCTTGTTGATCTTGAAAGCTGCCGGAGGGCTACTGGTAGGTGGGGGTGGCCCATTGGCCGATGGAGCGGGAGCGGACGGGTTCGACGGGGCGCGGGGTGAGGCTGTGCGGGACGTCCGGACCCCAGTTGGTGGGGTCGCCGGCGATCTCGATTTTGGCGTTGTCGGTGTACCAGTCGACCAGGTCCGCGTCGGAGCGGACGATCCAGGTGCAGCCTTGCTCCGCGTCGGCGGTGAAGTCGCCGTGGCGGATGAGGGCGGGGCGCCAGAAGTAGGTGCCGGGCCACATCTTTCCGAAGTTGTAGTCGAAACCGCCTGCTAGGCAGTAGGCCTCTTCGCTGCACGGGTGGTGGGCCAGGGGTGCCTCGCGCCAGCCGGGCTTGGCCTTGATGAGGCGGGTGTAGAAGCCGGTTTCCGCGTCGCGGTGCAGGAGCTTGATGTAGAGCCCGGGGACGGGTGTGCCGCCCAGGTCGAAGCGCATCGGGCTGCCGTCTTTTACATCGATCCACGGCATCGCCGCGGTATCGAGCACCACCAACTTCTGGTCTGCGCGGACGAAGTCGCGATCGGTGTCGGCCGGTTCGAAGCTCCAGTCGCCGCCTTCGCGGAACAGTAGGATCTCGGTGCCTGCGGCGACGGAGAGTTGCGGCGTAAGAACACCTTTGGGTGCCGACCAGAAACCTTCGGCCCCGAGCTTGGTCTCGCCGACGGTCACCTGACCGGACAGGACGAACCATTCGGTATCGGCGCTGTGCACCCCGGCGGGGCGGGACCAGTCGCTGAGGAAACGGACTTTCAGCGAGGCCGAACCGTCCTCCTCGTCGTAGCTGAGGTTGCGCTGTTCGGCGCTGCCGGTGGCGTGCTGGAACTCGGCGATGTGCGGGATCAGATCGCGGTCGTCGATGAGTTCGACATGTGGACGCATGGGTCCTCCTGGAGCGAGCAGTAATTCCGCTACAGAATGTACTGCTTATCAATAAGCAAAACAAGATGTATCGTTTATTGCGTGAGCAAGCCAGGACGCCCTGCGGGCCCCGCCGCCGACACCGAAGAGATCGTGCTGACCGCCGCCTTGGACCTGCTGCTGACCGAGGGCGGTACCGCGTTGACGCCGCAGCGGCTGCACACCGTCACCGGCGTGGCCCGCACCACGATCTACCGGCACTGGCCGACCCCGAGGGACTTCCTCGCCGCCCTCATCTCGGTCGCCCCGCATCCGGCGGCGCGGCCGACCGGCGACCCGGTGGCCGACCTGCATGCGGAAGTAGACCTGCTCTGTGATCGCCTGCGCGACAAGCCCGTCGCGGCCTTCCTGCGCGCGCTGGTCACCGCCTCGTCCACCGATCCGGAGTGTGTCCCATTGCGCCAGCGGTATGTGCTGGACCTGTTCGCCCCCGTGCATCGCTCGATCCGCGCGCTCGGCGTCGACGCCGAAGCCGACATCGAGGAGGCGGCCACGGCCATCGTCTCGCCGCTGCTCGTGGACGCGCTGCTGCTGGACCGGACCGCCGATCGGCAGCGAGCCCACCGCGCCGTCGACGATGTGCTGACCCGGATCGCCGACCCGATTCGCTGACAAAACCGCTGCCCGCCAAGGAAGTACGCAGATGACCAATGCCGTCGGCCCGCGCGCCGTCTTCGGGGTGATCGTGCCGAGCACGAACACCGTTGTCGAACACGACTATTGGCGCGCGGCGCTATCCGGGATCGCCTACCGCGCCGGATCGATGTACATCCCGAACCCGGTGATGGGCAACGACGAGGACTTCCAAGCGCTGCTCGGACAGATCCGCGCCTCCATCGACACCGCGGTGCGGGATGTGCTCACCGCCGAACCCGATCGAATGGTCATGGGCATGTCCGCCGAGACGTTCTGGGGTGGCGTCGCGGGCAACGCGGCCTTCGAGCAGCGCCTGCGCGACCGCACCGGACTGCCCGTGACCACCGGTGCGAGCTCCTGCCGAGCCGCGCTGCACGCACTGGGCTGCCATCGGATCGCGGTCTTCTCGCCGTACCAGCCGATCGCCGACATCGAGGTCGGCCGGTTCTTCACCGAGGCCGGTTTCGACGTCGCCGCGATCACCGGCCTGCGTTGTCCCACCGCACCGGACATCGCCCGCGTCGACGCCGACCGAATACGCGAGACTGTCGCGTCGATCGACGGGCCCGACGTCGAGGCCATCGTTCAGGTCGGCACCAACCTGTCCTTCGTCGCCCAGGCCGAGCAGCTCGAACACGACCTCGGCAAGCCGGTCATCGCCATCAACGCCGCCACCCTGTGGCACGCGCTGCGTGAGCACGGCTTCGACGACCGTGTGGAGGGTGCCGGACAGCTACTGCGCGAGCACTGAGCGCCTCCGGCTGGACGTCGGCGCAGGACTAGCCCGCGGATGAGGCAATGCCTTCCATGTCTGGGTCGCCGGGTCATAGGCGATGTGTCCCGAGGCGGCGAAGCTTTCGAGCCATCCGAGCATCGGCCACCGCCCCCAGCGACGGTGAAAGATCGTGGCATTACTGAGAATATCGTCGAGGTGTTCGATCGGCGGATCCGACACGGGATGGTGCTGGTGGTAGGCGTCGGCACCGCCGGCCCACCGCAGTCGGGCACCGACGGCGGCAGCCTTGTACGCGAAGTCGGTGTCTTCGCCCCCATAACCCCGGTAACGCGTGCAGAAGCCGCCGATGCGACGCCAGGTATCGGCGGTGAGCGCGAACGACAGGGACCAGAACAGGTCGAAGTCGGTGCTGTCGAAGTGGGTGCCCGCGGGTGGGTCCGGGCGTGCTGGGTGCGGATCGCGGTGCCGATGCAGGGTGGGCAGGTCATATCCGCCTGACGGCGCGGGCGGCAGATACGTCACCGGCCCGCACAGCAGCAAGGGCTCGGCGGTGGCCAGGTTCTGGTACCGACCGATCAGCCCCGGATCGGGAATGCAGTCCACGTCGAGAAACACGAGCAGTTCTGCACCACCGGCGATCGCGGTCCGGGCACCGAGATTGCGGGCGGCGGCCAACGGCAACTGCGCGTCGCGCACGTCCATCCAGATCCCGTGTGCGCGTTGCTGTTCGGCGAGCGCCATGATCTCCGGGTCGCCCATGGCCACCACGACGTGCTCGTCCGGCACTCGCGCACTCATAGCCAGACCGCGAATCTGATTGCGCAGGTGCGCTGTTCGACGGGCCGCCAGGGTGATGACGGCGGTCCTCATGCGGCAGACCTGCTGCCCATGGCGATCCGGCCGATCGCGGCGGCGGCGCGGCCCGCGGCACCGCGGGTGTCCCACCGCCGCCACTGGCCGGTGTCCAGCCGCCGGGCCGCTTCGATCAACTCTGGCCACTCCTCGACCGCCGGGCAGGCGTCGACGCTGACCGCCATCCCCGCCTCGGCGAGAGCGGTTGCGGTGTCGTGTTGTTCGCCGAACGGGCGATCCGCCGGAATCAGAATCGCGGATTTGCCGGCGGCGGCGATATCGGCGACGGTGCCCTGTCCGGCATGCGACATGACGACATCCGCGCCACACAACGGCGGCCAGAGGTCATCGACCCATTCGCCGATACCGGCTGTCCGCCAACGGTATTGCGGATGACGGTCGGCGCATTCGCGGATCATCGCCGGGGTGAACGAGCTACCGCCCGCGCCGGAGACAACCAGCACGGTCGGCCGACCCACCCCGCCGTGCCGGGGCAGCGGAGACCGTCCCGCGAATCTGCTGATGCCGCCGATGTAGTGGGTCTTGTGGGCATAGGGCCGGAGCCAGGGCGGCTCGTACACCGCACGCGGCCACGCCGCGATGAGACCATCGGCGATCCGGTGCACCAGTTCATGTGGGGCATCGGTGCGAGTACCCGGCAGCACCATGGTGAGCACGGGGACGCCGTGCAGCCTGGCCAGCAACGCGACTTCCACCGACACGTCGACCACGAGCGCGTCGGGCTTCTCGGTGGCTATCCACTGCGCGATCTCGGCCATCCGATCGCGCAGTCCCGCATCGGCTTTGGGCACCCAGTGCAGCGCGCCGAAGGCGGTGGCGTCGGTGACGGTGGGTGCCGTGTTGTCCGCGGGCAGCGTGACGATGCGGTCGAAGGCGGGGTCGTCCTCGATCGACAAGGAGGTCAAAGCGGTGACGGGAGTGTCGAGTTCGGCGCAGATGCTCCGCGCGCGGATGAGGTGCCCGGCACCGTGATGGTGAATGTAGTAGCCGATCACGCCGCGCCCCGGTGTGCTTCGCTGGACGAGGTGGCGATGAGCTGGTGGTAGCGCTCCAGGTACGCCTCGACCATCGCGTCCAAACCACAGGACGTCGCGGCCCGGCTCCTGGCGTGCGCGCGGGAAAGCGTGGCGGCTTGGGCCGCGCCCTCGGCCAAGGCATCGATGTCACCGGGGGTGACGAGCCTGCCGCAGTCCGAATCCACGATCTCCGGGATGCCGCCGCGCGCGAACGCCGCGACCGGGGTGCCGCAGGCCAGCGCCTCGGCGACGACCAGCCCGTACGGCTCGTCCCACAGCGGGGTGACCAGCGCCGCCGCACAGGAACCGACGAGCCGAGCGAGCGCCGCCTGATCCAGATGGCCGTGGTAGACCGTCTCCCGGCCGAGCAGCGGTTCGATGCTCTCCCGAAAGTACTGCGCGTCACTGACCGGTCCCGCGAGGTGCAGCCGCCGTCCGGTGCTACGCGCGGCCGCGATCGCCAGATGCGCACCCTTCTCCGGAGTGAGCCGCCCGAACCACACCAGGTCTGCGCCGCCCGGCCCCGCCGGCCACGCGGACAGGTTGATGCCGTTGGGCACCACATCGACTCCGCGCACCACGTGGTCCCAGGACTGGGCGGTATACCTGCTGACCGCGACGAAAGCGGATCCGATGCCTTTGCTGACATCGAGGGCCGATTCCAGCCAGGGGGTCGGGGGAGTGTGCAGGGTGGTGAGCATCGGCACGCCGAGGACCGGAGCCATCGCGACCGGCAGATAGTGCAGGCTGTGGTTGTGCACGACGTCGAACGAGGTCGGCGCGGTCGCACTGAGATCGGTCATCACGGTCAAATAGGCGTGGTGGTCGGCGAGAAACTGCCGCGGTGGCATCGACGAATCGGTGCTCGCCGTTGCGCTCGGGCTGAAGGCGCGCACCCGCAATATCGCGTCCGCCGCGTCTTGGTCGCTGCCGTCGGCCGCGAACAGCGTCACCCGATGACCGCGGGATTGCAGCGCGCGCGCCAGATGCCACACGTGGGCCTCGAGTCCGCCGGCGAACGGTTGCCGGATCGGATGCCGATTCGAGGCCAGCAAGGCGATGGACAGCCGTTCGGTGCTCATCGCGCCAGTACCTGTTCGTAGATACGGCGGTGTGCCGCAGCGAGTTCGGCGCGCTCGGCCCGCCTCGACGGCCAATCGGCCCGTGGCGCCCGGTTCTCGTACACCGCGCGGACCGCGCGATCCAGCGACTCCGCATCGAAGTGCGTCTCGTCGAAACCGAAAACCGCACAGGGTCGCTGCTGGTGGTAGAAGCCACAACTCGGCGCGATGACCGCGGTGCCGAGGTCGTAACAGGCTTCCAGCCACCCAGAGTGGGTGCCGAACCGATACGGCAGCAACGACGCCGACAGCGACGAAAGATACTGCCACAGCTGAGAATCGGTGAAGTACTCGTGCACTCTGACGTCGACACCCGGTCGGCGGCCGAAGTCGATCAGCGCCGCGCCGGTGTCCGGGTCGTACCAGTGATTGCCCGGCTCGAACAACTCGTCGTGCACATCGATGCGCAGCACCGCGCCGGGCAGACTACGAATCGTGTCGGCCAGGACCTCCAGCACCGGCAGCGGATCCATGTTGGCGCGCAAGCTTTTCGTGTGCACACCCAGCACGAACTGTTCGACGGAGCGGGGTGCCTCGATCAGCTTGCGCTGCACGACATGCGGATGACTCAGGACTTGCGGCCTTCGGCCCCACTGCTTTTCGATCTCCGCCGCCGCGCCCGGTGTCAGCGTGATCAGTGCGTCGGCGGCGGGGATCAGCACATCCAGTTGTGCTCGATGCCCCTGCGGATCGGGTTGGTGCGGATTGCGCAGGTCGTGCGCGGTGTAGACCAGTGGCTTGCCGTGCTCGCGGAGCTCGCCCACGATGTCGGTCAGCACCTCGGGCTCGACCGCGTCGAAGCCGAAATGGATATGGAAGACATCGAATTGGTGGTGGTGACGGCGAATCCACAGCGGGTCGAGCATGACCGGCGGCCACCAGCCGCCCGGCACGGTTCGCCCGTCAGCGGGCCGGGGGTCCGGCAACCGCACCACCCGGTCGGACCGGCCGACGGGGGACAGGTGCCGGACGTACACGTGCGAAGCGGGCACCGAGGCGATACGCAGGGTGCGGCTCGGTGCGGCGAGTGGTGCACGGCCGGTGACGGTCCGAGTCATCTCGGCTGCCGCCCGGGCAGTGCGGGTCCGTTTCCCGCGCGGCGTACCGGTCGACTACCTCGCGCGATCTGCATCTCGTACCCAACCTTTCCGGATGATCATGGACCAAGCTCTCCGGTCCTACCCTGGCCGTTGCGCTGTAAACCCGGCCTGCTCGGCCGCCGCGTATCCTGCGAGGTCGACCCGTGCGGTCGCCGCGTTGTCGTGGAAGTCGGTGCCGTCGCCTCGACGGGAACCAAGACTAGAGTTGAGGTAGCAGAGGGGAGTGCACCGTGGAGCACGCATCCGACAACGACCCGCCGCGCCGTGGCGCCGGGCGGGAGCGCGCCGAACCTGCAGGCCGGGCTCGGTTCACCGTCGATAGCGGCTCCCTCTTCACCGGCATCGGTACCTTGTGCGCGACCGCGGTGCGGCTGACGGGGGCGGACGGGGCTGCGGTGGCCGTGCTGAGCTCCACCTCGCAGGCCAGGGAGCTGGTCTACGCCACCGACGCCACCGCTCAGCAGATAGACGAATTGCAGTTCGTCATCGGCGAGGGGCCGTGCCTGGACTCCTATCGGCATGCCGGCGTCGAACTCTGGCCCGATCTGGGTAACGAGGTCGCGGCCGAGCGCTGGCCCGCGTTCGTGCCGGACGCGCTGGCCATCGGGGTGCGCGCCGCCTTCGCATTCCCGCTACTCGGTCGGCGGCTGCCAATCGGCGTGCTCGAGCTGTATCGCAGCACGGTCGGCGAGCTGGATTCCGCAGCGCAGGAGTCGGCGGCGGCCTGCGCGTCCGCCGTCGCAGGGACGCTGTCCGCGAATTGGGCTGTGCGCGTACAAAAGGCGGGTGGCGTCGAGCAGGCCATCGAGCTCAGCGAGCTCGAAGAGCGCGCAGCGGCCGAGAGCGAGTTCTCGCGCACCGAGGTCTACATCGCCGCGGGCATGGTGGCGGTGCAGCTGGCGGTGCCCTCCGGCGAGGGACTGGATCGGTTGCGCGCCTACGCGTATGCGCAGCGGCGTTCCATCGCGGCCGTGGCGGCCGATATCGTCGCTCGTCGACTGTCCTTGCGGGGCGACCGCGACCGAATCGAAGGTGAGGAGTGATGGACACTGCGCGGACGCGGCTGGCGGTAGCGGAGCTGACCGCGACGCTGGCCACCGATTTCGATGTGCCCACCGTGCTGTACACGATTGTCAGGCACGCCTACGAATGCTTCGAGGCGTTCTCCGCGGTGGTGGTCCTGCTCGATGAGCGTAATGGCATGGACGAGAACACGATTCACATCGTCGCGGAAGCGCTGCGGGAGGGTCGCTCGGCGGATCCGCGGCTGCATGCGATCGGCCCCGGCTACACCAGCGCGCGCGATGGAGCGGTGACGATGATCTCGGATCTGCGTGCACCCGATGACACCCGTTGGCCGCGCTACCGCGAGCACGCGGTCGCCGCCGGTATGCGGGCGGTCCGCGCGTACCCGGTGCGGTGTTTGACCGCCTCGCTCGGCTCGTTGATCGTGCACACCGACGACCCGTGGGGAACCGGGCGACCCAACGAGTTCGGCCAGGTCCTGGCCGACCTGACCGGTATCGCCCTTTCACTCGGCAGTGTCGACGGCCGCCGGGTCAGCACCAGGGAAACCGCAGAAGCCGTGCTGGACGGCACCAGGGTGATCGCCGTCGCGATCGGCATCTTGGTCGAGCAGCTCGATCTCGATGTCGAACAGGCCCGTGCCGCCTTGGTCCGGCTGGCCCGTGCGCACGGCGTGACGCCCACCGAACAGGCGCGCGCCGTCATCGCCGGACAGGACAGCTATCCCGCGGATCCGGCCGAGTCGGGTGCGCTACACCCGCCCGCGGACCTGGCGCCGCCGAGGCGTATTGACGGCTGAGACCCGGCCTTGTCCGGCGAAAGAGGTTCCCCGCCTTGATCTCTTGCGCTCTCTTGATCACAGTGCTACAAAAAATCTATGCCTAGGAATGCAGGTTATCTAGGTGGTGTGTAGAGCAAAAGTTACATCTACCCCGTTGGGGCAAGACGAAAGGGTGTGCGGCATAAGCTCGTAAGGGATGTTTACTGATGGCCGACCATGATCTGATATCCGACGACCTCGCGACGGGCCTGACGGAGTTGACCCGGACGCTGGTCGCGGCGCGCGATATCGAGCAGGCGTGGGTGGAAGTCGCCGCCATCGCCGCACGAATGGTGCCCGAGCAGCCGATGACCGGTGTGACGCTGCGTATGGGTGGCCACGCCCGACTGGTAGCCGCCACCGATGAGCCCGTGGCGCGGATCGAGGAAGTTCAGCACCGTAGCGGGCGTGGGCCGGGGCTGGAGGCGCTCGATACCGCTGCGGCGGTGTCGGTTCCCGATGTCGGCGCCGAGCGGCGCTGGGCAGAGTGTCGCTCGGAAATGCTGGCCGTCGGTATCAGGTCCGTGCACTGCGAGCCGCTGATCGCGGACGGTCCGCCGACCGTCGCGCTGAACTTCTATTCGAAGATCCCGCACGCGTTCGACCGCCGGGCCCGCCGGCTGATCACGATCATCGCCGCGGTCGTCGCCGCGGCTACCGTGGCCGCGCGGCGGGCGGAATTGAGTGAGCAACTGCGTGCGGCGCTGGCGTCGCGGTCGGTGATCGATCAGGCGTTGGGCATCGTCATGGGGCGCGAGCGCTGCACCCGCTCGGACGCCGTGGCGATCCTCCGCGATGTCTCGCAACGTCGCAATACGAAGCTGGCGGTCGTCGCCGCCGACGTCATTCGCGGCTGTACCGGTGCCGATCCCGAGGATCTGCATTTCAACGAACCCGGCCGTCCGCCCGTGCCGCCGGGTAAACGGACGGCCGCACAGCATCCCCGGTGAGAACTGTTGCCACGCCCCGACGCTACCGCGGTAGTGCCGGGGCGCCGGCCCCTCCGTCGACGTCGTGTCCCGCTTGCTGTGCGCGAAACCGGCGGTGCCCCTGCAGCTTTCATGAGCTACTCAAGGCGCGTCGTGCTGGGTTTCCTCGTTGTCGGCCGCCCCGTCGGGTCCCGGCCGCAGCAGTGCCTGCATGTCTTCACCTCCTACCCTCGTCGGAGTGTGGATCAGGTAGTCGCTTCGCTGCCTTCCGGCGATAGCCCGGTGGACACCGCTTCGCTGTGCGCACTTCCGTTTTCCGCGCGAACGGGCAGGAAACCACCGTGCCGCTGATTCAGCAGGGCCACCACCTCCGCGTCGGCGACGTCGGGTAACTCGCGGTACCACGGCCGGATCGACCCGGACAGTGGCGGTGTTTCCAGGCAGACGACGCCGTCGGCGACACCCCGCAGCGCACGCACCGCGCGCGGGGCACCGAGCGGTGCGGCCACCACTACCCGCCGCGCACCGCGGGCCCGCGCGATCGCGACCCCTACCCGGGCGGGGGCCGTACACTTCACGCCGTCGGTGACAACGATCACGGTGGCACCGTCGAGAGCCAGGGCGCCACCTTCGCCGCGGCAGCGAGTGACGGTGCGCCGTAACTGTTCTCGCGCCTCGCGTTGCACCGCGAGCTGCTCGGGATGGGAAACGAGCGCGCGGGCGACGACGTCCTCGTCCAGCACGCACATGTCGTGTTCGCCGAGCGCACCGAACAACAGCCACGGCTGGTACGGGACCGCCAGTTCACACACGACCGCGATGTCCAGCCGCGCCCGCAGCACGTCGGCTACCTCGTGGGCGACCACGACACCGCCGCCACCGAGGCCGAGCAGTACCAGGTCCTGACCGCGTAAATGCCGCAGCTGCTGCGCGAGTTGGCGGCCTGCCGCACGACGATCGAGAAAAGACATAGCGCTCCCAAGTCCGGTGTTGCCAGGGGGTAAGCCACTCTTCGGGACTTGGAGACAGCACCGAATCTACGCCGCGCGACCAGATGGACAAACATGTTTCACAACATTTGCCAGGGTCACCGCAAAGCTGGGCCTGATATCCCGATATCGGGGCGCGCCTGGTGCATTCGGGCAGGTGAACAGTGACCCGTCGCCCGACTGTCCGGTATGCCGTGCCGGTCCGGTCCGGGCGGCTGATCGGTTGCCGGCAGGCGCGTCGCGTCGGTCGATGGCGACGGTACCGGTCACGCGGCAACCGCTACGCCGGAGGTTTGCGCCCAATACTTCAGGCGCGCAGACAAATCCAGGCCGACCCCCGAAAGGGGCCGGCCTGGATCCGTCGATAGATCAGTCGAGATCGAAGCGATCGTTGTCGACCACCTTGACCCACGCGGCGACGAAGTCGTTCACGAACTTCGCCTCGGCGTCCTGCTGGGCATACACCTCGGCGACCGAACGCAGCACCGAATGTGCACCGAAGACAAGGTCATTGGCGGTGGCGGTCCACTTGGTCCGACCGGAGGACCGGTCGACGCCGACGTAGACGTTCTCCGCCGAATCGGAGGCCTTCCACTCGGTGTTCTGGTCGAGCAGGTTGACGAAGAAGTCGGTCGTCAGCACGCCCGGCCGCTCGGTGAACACGCCGTGCTCGGTGCCGCCGTAGTTGGCACCCAGCGCGCGCAGGCCGCCGATCAGCACCGTCAGTTCCGGCGCGGTCACGTCGAGCATGTACGCGCGGTCGAGCAGCAGACGCTCCAGCGGCGCCTTCTCGCCGGCCCGCACGTAGTTGCGGAAACCGTCGGCGCGCGGTTCGAGCACCGCGAAGGACTCCACATCGGTGCTCTCCTGCGACGCGTCCGTCCGGCCCGGCGCGAACGGCACCGTGACGTCGTGACCCGCGTCCTTGGCGGCCTTCTCGACCGCCGCGGAACCGGCGAGCACGATCAGGTCGGCCAGCGAGACCTTCTTGCCGCCGGTCGCCGAACCGTTGAAGTCCTGCTGGATCTGCTCGAGCACCGGCAGCACCTTGGCCAGTTCGGCGGGCTCGTTGACCTCCCAGTTCCGCTGCGGCTCCAGGCGGATCCGGGCACCGTTGGCGCCGCCGCGCTTGTCGGTGCTGCGGAAGCTCGCCGCCGACGCCCACGCGGTCTTCACCAGCTGCGCGACCGAGAGCCCGGACTCGAGGACCTTGCTCTTGAGCGCCGCGATGTCCTGCTCGTCGATCAGCTCGTGATCGACGTCGGGCACCGGGTCCTGCCAGATCTGCGGTTCGGGCACCCACGGTCCGAGGTAGCGGCTGACCGGTCCCATGTCACGGTGCAGCAGCTTGTACCAAGCCTTGGCGAACGCCTCGGCCAGCTCTTCGGGGTGGTCCAGCCAGCGGCTGGTGATCTCCCGGTAGATCGGATCCTCGCGCAGAGCCAGATCCGAGGTCAGCATGGTCGGCTTGCGGGCGGGCCCGTCGAACGGATCCGGGATGCTGGCCTCGGCGTCCTTCGCCGTCCACTGCCACGCACCGGCGGGGCTCTTGGTCAGCTCCCACTCGTGGCCGTAGAGGTTCTGCAGGAAGCCGTTGCTCCACCTGGTCGGGGTCGAGGTCCAGACGACCTCCAGCCCGCTGGTGATGGCGTCGCCTGCCTTGCCGCTGCCGTGGGCGCTCTTCCAGCCCAGGCCCTGCTGCTCGAGCGGGGCGGCCTCGGGCTCGGGACCGACCAGGTCGGCGTTGCCCGCACCATGCGTCTTGCCGAAGCTGTGCCCGCCGACGATCAGCGCGGCGGTCTCCTCGTCGTTCATTGCCATGCGGCCGAACGTCTCTCGGATGTCGCGCGCCGAGGCCACCGGATCCGGCTGGCCGTTGGGGCCCTCCGGGTTCACGTAGATCAGGCCCATCTGCACAGCGCCGAGCGGACCCGACAGCTCGCGTTCACCGCTGTAGCGCTCGTCACCGAGCCAGGTGTCCTCCGGACCCCAGAACACCTCTTCGGGCTCCCAGATGTCGGGGCGGCCGAAGCCGAAGCCGAAGGTCTGGAACCCCATCGACTCCAGGGCCACGTTGCCCGCGAACACCAGCAGGTCGGCCCAGGAGATCTTGTTGCCGTACTTCTGCTTGACCGGCCACAGCAGGCGGCGCGCCTTGTCCAGGTTCGCGTTGTCGGGCCAGCTGTTCAACGGCGCGAAGCGCTGGGCGCCCTGCCCACCGCCGCCGCGGCCGTCGGCGATGCGGTAGGTACCCGCCGCGTGCCAGCTCATCCGGATGAACAAGCCGCCGTAGTGGCCGTAGTCGGCGGGCCACCAGTCCTGCGAATTGGTCATCACCGCGGCGACGTCGGCCTTCAGCGCGTCGACGTCGAGCTTCTTGAATTCTGTGGGGTAGTCGAAGTCCGCACCCAGCGGGTTGGACTTGGACGAGTGGGCGTGCAGCACCGACACATCGATCTGCTCCGGCCACCAGTCCCGGTTGGTGTGCGGGCGGCCCTCCTTGACGGTCGGCGACGGGATCGCCGGGTTCTCACTCTCGCTCGCGCTTCGAGTTTCGGTGTCCGGAGTGGGCGGACGGCTTTCGGATGACACAGAATTCCTTCCTGATCGAGTTATCTGGGCTGTGGTCAGGGGTGGGCTGGGGCGGTCGGTGACGCCGAGCAATCGGGGCACAGACCCCAGTAGATGACCTCGGCCTCGTCGATCGAGAAGCCGTGGTCGTCGGACGCGGTCAAACACGGTGCCTCGCCGACGGCGCAGTCGACATCGGCGATGGTCCCGCAGTTCCGGCACACCACGTGGTGGTGGTTGTCGCCGACCCGCGTCTCGTACCGCGACACCGAGCGCGACGGTTGGATGCAGCGGAGCAGGCCCGCGGCGGTGAGCGTGTGCAACGAGTCGTACACCGCCTGGTGCGACACCGTCGCCAGCCGGGACCGCACGGCACGGATGATCGAGTCCGTGTCGGCGTGTGGATGCTCGTGCACCGCGCTCAGCACCGCGACGCGGGGAGCTGTCACGCGCAGCGAGACTTCCCGCAACATCTGCTGGAACTCTGTGGCCGTCGTCACGTCGGAGAGTCTTGTCCCTTTTCTGGAATGAGTCAAGCATTTGTTTCCCGATCGAGGACAGGCGGATTGGGGCGGCCGATACCGGGTACGCGCCGAATGTCAGTCGTTCGTCGGATCGGTCGGAGGTTATTGCTGTGTCGGAGCAGGGAAGCGGACCCCGCGAGGGTGTCGAAGGTGTCGTCGAGGACGTGAAGGGTAAGGCCAAGGAGGCGGCCGGCGTCGTCACCGGAGACGAGAACCTGAAGGGCGAGGGCCAGGCTCAACAGGACAAGGCCGAGTCCGAACGCGAAGCCGCGGCCAAGGAAGCGGCTGCGGAGAAGGCGCGCGCCGAGGCCAACGTGGATGAAGCGCGGCAAGCGAGCCATCAGCACGACGGTCAATAGCGGTACGCGCACACACGTGACTGGTGGGCAGGCGAATTCGCCTGCCCACCAGCCTGTTTCGGGCGCACTCGGGTCGAGGCGGTGATGTTCGGCGGCGCACTGTTTGCCGGGTCGCTCGGCGGGCATCTTCCCGAGCATGGAAACTCCAGCGACGGTCGGCGTCGAAGAGGAATTCTTGTTGGCCGATCCGGACACCGGCGCCCCCGTCCCCAAGAACATCGAAGTGGCTCGCACCGCCGCGGACGTCGGGGTGGAGTTGCAGCTGGAACTGACCAGTTGTCAGGTGGAAACCAGCACGGGGGTGCACTCGGACACCGCGGCACTGCTGAAGGAGCTCGGCAAACTGCGGCGTGACGTCGCGGCATGCGCCGAACGCAACGGTGCGCGCCTGCTCGCCGTGGCGGTTCCGCCTACCGTTCCCGAGGAGTACCCGATCACCGAAACGCCCCGTTATCAGCGCATTGCGCGCGAATTCGGGATGATCGCCCGTGAGCAGGGGCTGTCCGGTTGCCACGTGCACGTGGCGGTTCCGGACCGTGAAGTCGCCGTGCAGGTCAGCAACCACCTGCGGCCATGGTTGCCGGTCTACCTGGCGATGACCGCGAATTCATCGATCTATCGCGGCTCGGAAACCGGGTATGCCAGCTGGCGCAGCATTCTGTGGCGGCGGTGGCCGAGCGCGGGCCCGCCGCCGTACTTCGACTCGCTGCACGACTACGAGAGCATGGTCGACATGATGCTGTCCAGCGGCAGCATCATGGACCGGAAGATGGTCTACTGGGACGTCCGGCCGTCGGAATCCTTTCCGACTGTTGAAGTTCGGGTAAGTGACGTCCCCGCTACCGTTGCCGAAACGGCGTTGCTGGCCACGCTGGTCCGGGCAACCGTGCTGACCGCACTGGCCGAGATCGAGCAGGGGCGCACCGCGCCCGACGTACCCGCGGAGGTACTCCGTGCCGCCTACTGGAACGCCGCGCGCTCCGGCCTCGACGGTGAGGGCCTCGACCCGCTCACCCGCCGCGTCGCACCCGTCCGCACGTTGATCGCCGGGTTGGTCGACCACACCCGATCCGCCCTCGACGAACTCGGCGCCTACCCGTTCGTCACCGACACGCTCGGCGAGTTGTCGCAGCGCGGCAACGGCGCCCGCCGCCAGCTCCGCGCCCTGCGCACCCGCGGCGAAATCACCGATGTCACAGCCGAACTCGCGGCCGCGACGTTGGAAGGCTGCCAGTGAGCGCGGCAGCGGGCGCGCCGGCCCGCCGACCCGGGGTGTTTGGGCAGGGCGATGCCGGTTACCACCCAGTAGAGGCGGATGCGTCCGGCTCATCCACGGATCGAATCAGCCGACCCCGCGATCCGGGTGCACCAGCGCATCCGGTCGCCACGTAGACGGGAGAATTCATGACCCAGCAGGACGTTATCGCGCAGCTGAAGCAGGACATCACCACGGCCGAGGACGCCGACGACAAGGCGACCGCCGATCGGCTCCGCGCCGAACTGGCGGAGGCGCAGCGCGCGGCCGGTGGGGGCGAGGAGAGTCGATCATGACGGTGTCGATAACCGAGGTCTAGTCATGGCTTTCGATCTGACCCCGACGGCGGCTCAGCACGACCTGGCCAAGCGGGCGCACGAGTTCGCGCAGGACTGCATCAGGCCGGTCGCGCAGCATTACGACCAGGCCCAGGAGTTCCCGTGGCCGGTCCTCGAAGAGGCCGCCGAGCGCGGGTTCTACAGCCCGCTGTTCTATCGCGACCTCATCGGTGACCCGACCGGTTTGTCGCTGCCGATGTTCATGGAGGAACTGTTCTGGGGCTGCGCGGGCATCGGGTTGGCGATCGTGATGCCCGCACTGGCCCTGTCGGCGATCGGCCAGGCCGCCACACCGGAGCAGATGTTGCAGTGGGCACCCGAATGTTTTGGCACGCCAGGAGATTTGAAGCTCGCCGCGCTCGCCATCTCCGAACCGGAGGGGGGCAGCGATGTGCGCAATCTGCGCACCAGGGCAGTCCGTGACGGGGACGACTGGATCATCGACGGCCACAAGATGTGGATCGGCAACGGCGGCATCGCCGACGTGCACGTGGTGAACGCGGTGGTGGACCAGGAACTCGGCCATCGCGGGCAAGCACTCTTCGTAGTGCCCGGCGGCACACCAGGTTTGGAACTGGTTCGCAAACTGGACAAACTGGGTTGCCGCGCCTCGCACACCGCGGAATTGAAGTTCGACCACGTGCGCGTGCCCGCCGACAATTTGCTCGGCGGCCTCGACAAGCTCGAGCACGCCCTGGCCAAGCGGCGCGAAGCGGCTCGCGACGGCGGCCGATCGGGTTCGGTGACGCTGGGTACCTTCGAGCAGACCCGCCCGATGGTGGCCGCGCAGGCTCTCGGAATCGCCAGGGCCGCCTTGGAATACATGACCACCTACGCGAACCGGCGCGAAGCGTTCGGCGCGCCGATCATCGACAATCAAGGCGTCTCGTTCCCCATCGCTGACCTGGCCACCCAGATCGATGCCGCGCGGTTGCTGACCTGGCGAGCGTCCTGGATGGCGGCCAACGGGGTGCCCTTCGAGCGCGGCGAAGGATCGATGGCGAAACTGGCGGCCAGCGAGGTCGCCGTCAGAGCTACCGAACGCGCCATCCAAACCATGGGCGGCTGGGGGTACATCACCGACCATCCGGTGGAGAAGTGGTACCGAGACGCCAAGCTGTACACCATCTTCGAGGGCACCAGCGAGATCCAGCGCATCGTCATCTCGCACGCGCTCGGCGCGGTCGACGGCAGGCCGCCGTTGCACGTCGACCTCGAGCCCTCGGGTGGGCCGCTGAACAAGATGTTCGGCCGCGGCACCGAGGTGCGCGGCCGAGCGGCGGCCTCGGCGCTGAACATGCGCGATCACGTCCCGGGGCCGATCCTGAAGGCCGCGCTCAAGATCCTGCGCCCGCCCCGCTGAATAGGTAACACCGTTTGATATTCGCGGAACCGGGAATCGCGAAGTCACATCCCGCCCGACGACCGGAGGTCCTGACTCATGGCAGTGTCGCGCACCCGCCCGAACGAACCCGCTCTCATCGACAATGTCCCCGGCGTGCTCTTGACGCTGCTGTTGCTGATCGTGCTCGGCGCCCTTGTCCTCAACTACACCCTCACCGCCGCCATCCCGTACTGAGGCGCTCAGTCCAGGCAGAATTCGTTTCCCTCGGGGTCGGTCATCACGATGTGGCCCGCCCCCAGCGGCGGCTCGGGGTCGTGGCGCTGAACTCGCTTCGCGCCCAGCGCGACCAGCCGATCGCATGCGGCCTCCAGCGCCGCCATCCGCTCCTCGCCCTGCAAGCCGGGTGCCGCGCGCACGTCGAGATGGACGCGGTTCTTGGCAACCTTGTCCTCCGGCACCTGCTGGAAGAACACCCGCGGGCCCTGCCCATCCGGATCCTCGATGGCCGATCGCGTATTGCGCTGCTCCGGCGGCACCCCGATCCGCGCGAGGAACTCGTCCCACGCGGCCAGTGGGTCGGCATCGGCGGGCAGCTCGATGCCGGGTGGCCCGGGATGGACGTAGCCGAGCGCGTCGCGCCAGAAGGTCGACAGTGCCCGCGGGTCGTGCGCGTCGAAGGTGATCTGGATCTGGCGGCTCATCGGGCTGCTCCGTTCGTAGGTCGGTTCTGGTTCCAGACGAAGGCGTCTGCCTCCACGCGACTATCCTGACACCCCTAGCGGACAGTATCGGTCCGCTATTGCGGGCAGGCTGGGGGAGTGCAGATGGCAGGCGGTGACGAGCGGGGCACGACCGAGCGGGTACTGACGCTGCTCGGCCTGCTGCAACAGCGGCCGGTGTGGACCGGTCCCGAACTCGCCGAGCGGCTCGGCGTCACCCCGCGCACGGTCCGGCGCGATGTCGAACGGCTGCGTGCGCTCGGCTATCCCGTGCACGCCAGCCACGGTGTCGGCGGCGGTTACCAACTCGGTCCGGGACAGGATCTGCCGCCGCTGCTGCTCGACGACGAAGAGGCGATCGCCACCGCGGTCTCGCTGCTCGTCGGTGCGGGTGGCGCGGTCACCGGCGCGGGCGATGCCGCGCTGCGAGCGCTGACCAAGCTCGATCGGGTGCTGCCCACCCGGCTGCGGCACGAGGTGCGCGCGCTGGCCGGCGCGGTGGAGTCGTTCGACATCGGTTATCCGCGTGTCGATTCCGAGGCGCTGATGGTCCTGGCCCGAGCCTGCCGCGACGAGGTCGAGGCGGGCTTCGACTACCCGTCTGGGGACCGAACGCGACGACGGCGGGTCGAGCCCTATCGGCTGGTCGCCTCCGACCGGCGCTGGTACCTGCTCGCCTACGACCTCGACCGCGACGACTGGCGCACCTTCCGCGTCGACCGGATGGCCGACGTGGCCGCGCGCACCTGGCGCTTCCGTCCACGCGCCGTACCGGATGCGGCCACCTACGTGCAGGAAGGGGTGGCGAGCCGGGTGTACCCACACCAGGCCCGCTTCCTCGTGCACGCCCCAGCCGACACTGTGCGCGCGCAAGTTCCGGCGTCGGCGGCCGTGGTCCACCCACGCGACGACGAACACTGCGAGCTGATCAGCGGCGCCGCCAGCCTCGACTTCGTGCTGATGCACGTGCTCCTGCTCGGCCACGACTTCGAGGTACTCGACCCGCCGGAGCTGGCCGCGCGCTGCCACACCTTCGCGCAGCGATTGCGTACGGCCGGTACAGCATTCGCGCCGTCGCCGGACATGGCTCAGTCTTGAGCCGGGGTTCGGCGACTCAGCGCAGACCGGTCGACGCAGATCGGTCTCGTCACACCAGCTTGCCCGGATTCGCGGCCACTGCCCGGCGCAGCGTGGGTCGATCGGCTCGGTAGGCCGCCACCACCGACGCCAGCTCGTGCGGACTCGCCCCGTGCATGATCACCGAGTGACAGCCGAGATCGAACTCCCGCGCGATCTTGCGCACACACTGCTTCGGTGTCCCGTACGCGGCCGAGTCGAGCCATTCGTCGGGGATGAGGGCGTCGAGTTGCTCGAGTACCTCGACGGAGGCGGACGCATCGATGGGTCCGGCGGCCGCGGCGTCCAGGTAGAGCTGTGTGGTGCGAATCCGCTCCCAGACCCGGGGATCCCAGCCGTTGGCGGAGATGAGCACGTCGGCGTAGGCCTGTAGGTAGGTGGCCAGCCGGCCCGTCCGCCGCCGCAGTTGGTCCTCTTCGGAGAGCGCGTCGCTCGCGGTCGCCAAGCACGACCAGATCCGGACACTGTCCGGGTCCTTGCCTGCCCGTTCGGCCCCACGGCGCACCGCCGCAACGGATTTCGCGGTGGCCTCGTCCGAGAAGAAGGTGTGCAGGACGACGAAGTCGCCGATCTCGCCGGCGAGCTCGAGGGTCTTCGGGCCGACCGCGACGAAGCCGATCGGGGGCGCGTCGGCGAGTCCGTTCTGGTGGTACAGGACCGGCCACGAACCGGCGGGTCCCCGGTGATCGATGATGGTCTCGCCGGCCCAGAGGCGGCGCAGAATTCCGACGAAGTCGCGCAGTTGTGCGCCGGTGACCGCGGGCAGGCCGATCGCCTTCCAGTTCGCCGCCATGCCGCGGCCGAAGGCCATGGCGTATCGACCCTCGCTGATGGCCTGCATCGTCGAACCGATGGTCGCGGTGACCATCGGGTGCCGGGTGTGATGATTCGTGGCCGCCGCCGCGATGCCCAGGGTGGTCGTGCACGCGGCGACGCCACCGGACAGCACCGCGGAGTCCTTGACGGTCATCCGTTCACCGATCATGCACGAGCCCAGACCGATCTCTTCTGCGGTGCGTGCCTCCGGGAACAGCACCCGAGCGTCGGCGGGATGGCGGGTAATGCAGTAGTAAGCCAGTTCGTTCAGTTGCTCGATCACGAGAACGCTGCTCCCACAGGATGTTCGGGACGATGGATGGCGACGGGGTCGATCAGGCGCCGACTTCGGCGAGCAGCTGTTCGACGAGCGAGCGGTGATGGAACAGCGTCTCGATGTCGTCCGGGCGCGCTATCTCGCCGAAGTGGATCTGCCGTCCACCCGAGCGCATGAAGACGACGCAGTAGTTGAGGGCGGCGTACAGCGTGTACCAGGTGAGGTCACCGACCTGCACGCCCGAGTACTCGCGGTAGGTCGCGAGTACTTCCTCCGTGCGCAGAAAGTCCGGCATTCCGGGCAAGCCGAAAGTGTTGGCGATCGTCTGAAAAACGCGATGCGCGAACACCAGCCAGGCCAGGTCCATCTCGCGGGGGCCGATCGTCGACAGTTCCCAGTCGAGCACCGCGACGGGCTCGAAGTCTCGGTACATGCAATTGCCGATGCGGGCATCGCCCCACGAGAGGACGGCCTCGGCGGCCGAGGTTTCGGGCAGATTCGCGGTGAGCCACACCAGGATCCGCTCCGCCAGCGGCGACCGCCCGGAGTCGCGGGCGGCGAACTCATACCAACTCCTGGCGCGATTCAGGGTTCGTTCGAGCGGGCTCGCGCCGGGGTGGCGCGGGTCGAGAAAAGCGAAGGCGCTCGGCGCATCCGGGATGGCGTGCAATGCGGCGAGCGTCTGGATCGTGCTTCGCTGGAGTCGGTGCTGCTGCTCGGGGCTTGCGTCGAAAAGCCAGTTGTCGCCGAAGGTGTAGGGCATGACATCCGGCGGCACCACCCCGTCGACGCGGTCCATCAGCAGGAAGGGCGTGCCGAGCACCTCGCCGGTCGGTTCGATGAACCGTACGCGCGGAACAGGGACGTCGCTGGCCTCGGCCACGATGCGCATGACGTCGAACTGATCCTGCATGGCGTAGTGCTCGAGCACGGGGAAGTCGCCGGGGGCGGGCACCATTCGAGCGATCAGGTCGGTGACCTGTGCGACGCCGGATTCGGTCCAGCTCAGCTGGAGCACCAGCGTCTCCGCCGACATACCGTTGCTGTCGATGCCGGACCGCAGAGCGACCTTCGGATCGGCGGGCACCGGCAACCGGCCGGCGAGCCACTCGGTGAGGCGCGGGATCAGCGTGCTGGTTTCGCGGCTGCTGCGTTGCAGTCGCATGCCCGGCTCGGCCGGTGGTGTTGACATTGGTCGCCCCTGACAAGATCGCGAACGGTAAGGCAACCTTCGGCCTGCCCGATCGCGAGTGTCAACAAGCGTTCTCGATGAATGGGACCTGGTGCAGGCGGGCCGCGATCGCCTCGACCGGACCCGGCCTGCACTCAGTGCTTCGGCATAGGCGCTACCGGCGACGGCGCCAGTTCCACGAACGCGCCCCGGTGCCGACGCCGGCTAGGTGCAGTGCGACGAGCAGCAGTCCGAGGGTGGTGAGGGTGCCTGCGGTGATTTCGTCACCGAGGCTGGCATCGGTCAGATCGAACAGCAAAGCGAGCCCGAACGCGACAGCGGCGGCAATGGCCATCATGGTGAACCTCCTGTAGTGCCAGGGAATTACCCGATGTTCGTCCGCGCAACCATTGCCGTTGCGGAATTCTCGAAGAACTTCTTAACGACATTAAGAACGACACTGCGGACAATTCATGATTGGAGAATTTGATTTAACGTGGTCGGCGGATCGCCCAGCCGAAGAGACCGTGTGCAGGAGTCAGTGATGCGTTCGTCCAAGCGCTATGTGGTCACCACGCTGGTGACCGTCGGCGTTGCCGTGGGTTCGTCCGGTGTCACCGCGGTGGCACACGCCGAACCAGCTACGTGCGCAGCAACATTCAACCTGTTCATCCCCGGCACCTGGGAGACCGACGAGGATGCCGACCCGGCGCGGCCCATCGGCATGCTCGCGCCGATCGCGGAGGCCATTCAGCGCCAGCAGGGTCCGAGGTCCGAGATCTACTTCACGCCATACATGGCTCGCGCCTTCGACAACGGCTACACCTACGCCGACAGCAAGAACACCGCGCTGGAGAATGCCACCGCCGCGCTGCGTAATTACGGAACCCGCTGCCCGACAGCACGTTTCACTATCAATGGGTACAGTCAGGGTGCCGATGCCGCAGGCGATCTGGCCGCCGCCATCGGCAACGATCGCGGTCCGGTGCCCGCCGATCGCGTCCTGGCCGTCGGCCTGCTCGCCGACCCCGGCGCGGGCACACCGGGCGAGATCGTCGTCGGGCCGGGAACAGCGGGCACGGGCATCGCCGACCCGCGGCCGCAAGGCATGGGTAAACTTTCCGGCCGGGTCACCTCGATCTGCGATCCGAAAGACCTGTACTGCTCGATCCAGAAGAGCGCCAACCCACTGCTCGGCGCGCTGGGCTCGATCCTGAGCAAGGCCCTCAGCGGTGGTGCGCCGCCACCGGACGCGAATTTCCCGATCGGCGCCGCGCTGACCTCGGACTTCTCCAAGGCGGACCTGCCAGGACTGGCGACCGCCGTGGCCGGGCTGACCGCAGGCCTCGCTGCCCCCTCGGGGGTCGATCTGGCCCAGGTCCGCGGCAGTGCGGAAAAGTTGCTGGACACCCTCAATCCCCTGGTGGACCTGATCGATTCCGGCGCGGCCAACCCCGCTGCCACGGCCCAGCTGGTCGCCGCGCCGACCGGTACCGCCGAGCGCGACGCGGGGGAGGTGCTGACTCAGCTCGACCAGTCGGACCTGTCGGGCGCCGTCGCGGCCATGACCACGATCGCCGACACCGCGACCGAACTGCTGGACAACGGCGTCGGCACCCTCCGGCCGAATTCCCCCAAAGCCCGCTCGCTGCGCGCCGCGGCCAAGTCGGTCCGGCGTGAGGTCGCGCCGCTGGCCGCCACCTCGCCCGAAACCCTCGGCGCCGCAACAAGAGTCCTCTCGCTGCTCAAACCCACCGTGCTGGTCGACCAGGCGCTCGACGTCGCCGCCGACGTCACCACGTTCGACTTCCCCCGGATTCTCGACAACCTCATGCTGCTGCCGCAGAAGATTGTCGCGATGGACGCCGAGGGCGCCAACCAGGTCGCCGCCGAGCTGAACGATCAGCTGCAACCCTTGCTGAAACTTGTTGGGACGGTTGACCTGAAGTGGATCTCGCAGGTGCTGTCGGTGATCCCGGACGCGCAGGGCTTCACCGAGGTCGCGGCGCAGGTCACGTCGATCCTTTCCAACTTCGACATCACCCGGCTGGTGCAGATCATCGGCCGGATCCAGGACGTCGCGTGGTCGGTGCTGCAGAAGCTCGTGCCGCCGCCGGGGCAGGCGCCCGACCTGGCCGGCGCGGGCGTCGCCCTGTCCGGCCTGCTACCGATCGGAGCCGACTTGGCCTCGGCCACAGTCGATCTGCTGACCGGCAAGGCGCAGCAGGCCCCGCCGGTGGTGCTGGGCAGGCGGGCCGACACCCCGGCCAAGACCATCGCGGAGCCGGGCCCTGACCTCGACGACCTGACCGGCCCGCTCACCCGGATCACGACCTTTCACGACATCAACCTGGTCAACCTCATCGTCGACGGACTCAGTGCCGCGAACTTCGTCGCGTCCGGCGCGCACGTGAACTACGGGTCCCTGGTGGTCGACGGCGCCGGCCGCAACGCCGTGCAATGGCTCGGCGACTGGATGAACCAGCGGATCGGCCACGTCAAGTGACACCCGAAAGTGGCTGCCGGACTGCGGGTTACCCCGCTGCGCCGACTACCCGACGACCTGTCCCGGCTGCCTGCTCTCGAACGCGCCCGGCGCGAATCGCTGTGTGCCAGCTGATGTTCGGCGTTCCGCGGTGCGATCGGTCGCGTGCAGCAGGGACTTCGCGGGCTGCCAGAAGCGCAGCAGGGTCTGTTCGTCGGGGACGTCGGCCCCACGGGCGGTCGGCTCGCCCGCCGGTTCGCCGCTGTTGTCGCTGAGCCGCTGGGCCGCCAGCACCAGCTCGGCGACCATCCGAATGTTCTCCTGGTCGTCTTCGATGACGCTGGTGTCGATCAGCTCGTCGACGGCGGTCGGCAGCGGCAGCACGTAACGGGCGACGATCTCGGCCGCGTCGTGGATCTCCATCCGCCGGCGGTGCAGCCGTTCCTGGGGCGAAACGTTCCAGTTGTCCGCCCATTTCAGCTGGAAGACGACCTGCGGCGCGGCGGCGGTCAGGTCCCGCCAGAGCGGATACACCCGGCGCGCGGCGCGCGATTCCCGATCCAATCGCAGCAGTTGCACCACGGCCTGTACCGAGGACGGCAGGAACACCATGATCAGCGCGCTGAAGAAGAACAGCCCCGGCTCGCCGGTGGCGAAGCCCTCGGCCACCATGTTGTACGCGTTGTCGGTGAACGCGCTGCCCGCTCCGGCGGCGTCCAACGCCACCGAGACCGCGATGAGGCAGGCGGGCAGCGAGCTGGCGATACCGAAGATGACCAGGGCGGCCACCGTGAGCCGTTCCCGCAGCGTGGTCGTCCGCCACATTGTGCCCCTGGTTTTCAGCACGTAGTAGTAGGTCGAAACAATAACGGGCAGAGCGGAATACAGCCCGATGTAGACGCCGTAGCGCCAACCGCCGTACTCGGCGATGGACGACATCCCGTTGGCCCGGGCGGGCGCGCTCAGCAGCAGGAAGGCCAGGCCGATCGCGACCGACGTGCCGATCACGACCTTGAACTGGATCCGGTACCGCACCGGCCCGTTCTCGTGCAGCAGCGCCATCCCGAGTCCGCAGGCCCAGGCCGTCACGGTCAGCCAATGCCAGGTGTCGAACACGGTGGGCAGGCCGCCGGGGACCAGCTTGGAGATCGGGCGCGCGAACAGCGGCTCACGCAGTATGGCCGCTGCCGCGTCGAAGCCCAACAGGATGTTGATCATGCGGCCGAACACCGAGGTGTGCAGGGTCAGCGAGAGCCGGATCACGGCGATGACCACGATGAACAACGTCGCTGAGACGGTGACTCCCGCGGGTAGGTGGTCGTGCGGCCACATGCGTCACAACTCCTTCAACATCGGGTCGCGACGTGGTCCGACGGTCCTGGCACGGAAGCCGATCAGGGTCGCCAACAGTTCGGCTTCGTACTCTTCGATGGAGGCGTAACTCGATACTCCGCGCGCCGCGCGGACCGTGGTGAGGTCGATGTCGTGATTCAGCGCCACCCCGCTCGTCAGTGTCGACCATTCCACCGCGGAGATCGACGTGTCCTGTCCGTGGTCGAGCAACATATGGCTGACCTCATGCAAAGTTACGTGCAGTTCTACCGCCGGGTCGGCGGATTGCCGAAGAAAGATCACGTCGTAGTCCTTGCACGCCAACCACAGTCCGCACAATCCGACCGGCGCGGTCGTCGGCAGGAGTAATCGCACGATCCGCCGCCCGCGCATGCGCTCGACGCACGCGATGAACTCCTCGATGGTCCAGTCCGCGGGCAGTTCGAGCCGGTCGACCACCGCTTGCAGGCGGGCGCGGGTGGAGATCTTTCCTCTAGGTTTCCAGGTGAGGGCGGCGACTTTGCGCCGGATCAGTTTCAACATCGCACCTGCCTCCTCGTCCGAGTGAGGCGGCGCGCGTCGGTGATGTCCGGCTCGTCGGCATAACCGCTGGTCCGAGCTCTTACGCCCGCGTCGAGGCCGGTGGAATCGAGAACATATCCAATCACGACTTCCTCCCCCCGAGCACCTGTGGAGATCTGATCTTGCTCACCGCGCGAACAGCGGCATCGTTGCCGCCGGCGCGGTGTCGTTCGCCGAAGTCATCCAGTTCAACGGTTCGTTGAAGCCATCGGTTCAACGGGGGCACGACGTTATCCATTGTTCCGAATTGTCTTCAGGGGCCAGCATGTCGACACGCGTCGACTCGTCGTCATCGGCTTGCCGGGCTCGCCTATACCCTACCTGGCGCTGCGGTCCTGGGTAGGGGGTGTTTTTGGGACACGAATCGCGAACTATGCGTGTGACCTGCATGTATACCGGCGGACGGCAGTGCAAGATCGAACATAGGGGGAGGCGGGAATTCTGTTCCCCGCGGCTGCGCTCGCCCGCGCGCAGCAGTTTCGGCGACGGCGCCAACGCCCGGATGATCACAAGGGCGAACAGTACCCGTTCGCACGTCGAAAGATCCTGCTGTCGAACATGTTTCGGCGGGCCCCGCGCCACATCGATGGCGGCGGAGCCTGGCCAGGGCTTATCCGACGTATAGGAGCCGCGGTGCGTGCGTCCGCGGCCGGCTTCTTCGCAGGTTTACGTCTCCGGGGTGTCGTCTCGCTCGGATTCGTGCCCCGGATGTCCGGGGTCGGCGGTATTTTGCAGCGCCTGAAGCAGCCGATCGATCGCGGTCTTCGGGAAGACCAGCTGATACCCCTCGGTGTGGCTGCGTGCGCGCTTCAATTCGATGCCGAGCCGGTCGAGCTCGGTGACGAGATCGACGACCGACCGATGTTTGCGGGCCAGATTCTGCAGTGCGCTGACGCCGCTCTCGACGTCGTCGTCCACCACTGGTGCGGCGGGCGGCACGTCGGCGGGCGGCACGAGCGTGCCGCCGTGATACAGCGCCGCGGTCGCACTCCCGGCCGGCAAACCCAGGGCTTCGAGTGCTCGGTTGTACTTCGCCTCCGTGGTGGCGCTTATCGTGTCGACCTGCCCGCTTTCGATCCGGGACTGAACATTCCGCGTAGGACCTCCCAGGTCATGGATGAGCTGGTGTGTTACCAGGTCATCAGGAAGATTTCGCTGCCGGAACGCTTTCAGCTGCCGTCCGAACCGCTGTCCAGCCGACTCGACTTTATTACGCTTCACGGTCTCGCTGGCGCCCAATTCGTCGCCCATGGGAAGCATCGTACCACTTGTTTGCGCAGAGCTGGTCATCATGCACACCTACCGCCGCGCGGCTCGGTCTCGGTGCGCCGCAATAGTAAGACCGTGCCCTTACGGCACGTCCGGGCACCGAATACCGTCCACGGCGATGCGCATCGGCCGCGGTGTGGCGCACACGGATGCACACAGATGTATTGACATGAGTGGTTGTGGTCGTTAAATTCTGTCCATGAGTGCGGATCTGGGCACTTGACGTGAGGTGGGCACCGATCATGTGGACGTTCAGCGCGACGAGAACTACTCCCGATGACCTGATGCCTGCCTGCGCCGACCAGTCCAAACGCCTCATCGACCACGACGCGTCGCATGCTCGGCGTCTTATCAGCTCGAGTCGACCATCGCACGATCGTGGATCGCGTGCTCACTTTGTTGTATTGAGTTCGGCCAACGATGTCGGTGCCGCTGCTTGCCGCAGCCGACGGGATATGGCCGGCACGGGGTTCGGCAACGGCCGGGAATGCGAAACCGCCCGGTCGGTCACCGAAAGCCATTCGAATGGCGACCATCTCGTTGCAACAGTCATGTTCTTCGAGGGGGGAACATGACCGCCGGTGATCAATCAAGCCTGTCCGATATCGCCTCGCACACGGGATCGATGCCGCCATCGCGCGCATCGCCACTGCCCAGCGGGTGGTCGATATAAATCCTGATCGGCTCGCGGGCAACAAATGGCGTTGCCCGCGAGGTCGATAGTTGTGTGGTTACAAAACGAAGGTAATGCGATGGAATCTGTGCACAGCTCCTCGATCGAGGCCGAGTCGACCGCGCACGAGGGCATAGCCGTCGTGGGAATCGGTTGCCGGTTTCCAGGACAAATTTCCGATGTGGGCGACTTCTGGCAACTGCTGCTCGACGAGCGAGATGCGGTCCGCGAGGTCCCGGAGGACCGGTGGTCCGGCGCTGCCTTCTACGACCGCGATGCGGCAAGGCCCGGTCATCTGCGCACGCGATCGGGTGGATACCTCGACGACGTCAGTTCGTTCGACGCCCAATTCTTCGGCATCACACCACACGAGGCCGCGCGGATAGACCCGCAGCAGCGCCTCTTCCTCGAAACGACCTGGGAAGCACTGCAGGACGCGGGCATCGTCCCGGAGCACCTGGCAGGCACCAAGACCGCCGTCTACGCGGGCGTCTCGGGCCACGACTACGGCATCATCCAGCTCAACCCGGAGAACCGCTACCTCATCGGTGGCCACACGATGACCGGTGTCACGAACTGCATCGTGGCCAACCGCGTCTCCTACCTGCTCGACCTGCGCGGCCCCAGCATGACCGTGGACACCGCATGCTCGTCCTCGCTCATCGCAATCCACCTGGCCTGCCGCAGCATTCGCACCGGTGAGGCGACGATGGCGATCGTCGGCGGTGTCAGCACGCTGCTCATCCCCGAGGCGACCATCGGATTCAGCCAGGGCACCTTCCTGTCGCCGGAGGGCCGGTCCAAGTCGTTCAGCGAGAACGCCGACGGCTACGTGCGCAGTGAGGGCTCGGGCACGATCGTGCTCAAGCCGCTGTCCGCGGCCATCGCCGACGGCGACCGCATCTACTCGGTGATCCGCGGCAGCGCGACGAACCAGGACGGCCGCACCAACGGCATCTCCGTGCCGAGCGAAGAAGCGCAGGCGCAGATGATCGAGGACGCCTGCCGCGACGCCGGTGTCGCGCCCGCCGACATCAGCTATGTCGAGGCGCACGGCACGGGCACCTCCGTCGGCGACCCGATCGAGGCCCGCGCGCTCGGCAAGGCCTTGGCGCCCGGACGTAATGGGCACGGCCCCTGCATCGTCGGCGCGGTGAAGTCGAACCTCGGCCACCTCGAGTCCGCGGCCGGTATCGCAGGCGTCATCAAGGCGTGTCTGGTGCTGTCCAACGGCGAGATTCCCGCGAACCTGCACGCGGAGGTGCCGAACACCTCGATCCCGTTCGAGGAGTTGGGTCTGCAACTGGCTCAGTCCCGGCAGGCGTGGCCGAACGGGCGTCCGCGCCTGGCCGGTGTGAACTCCTTCGGGTTCGGTGGATCGAATGCCCACGTGATCCTGGAAGGCCCGCCGGAAGGCGTGGCGCAGGAGAACACGGACGCGGCAAACGCGAACGCGGACAAGATGACTGAGCGTTCGGCGACCGAAGCGGCCGAGCCGGTGCTGTTCGCGCTCAGCGCGAAGACCAAGGACGCGCTGCGCGCCTACGCCGACAGTTACGCCGACTTCCTGGCCGAGCCCACCACGAAGCTGTCCGCCATCGCGGCCACCCAGGCGAAGACGCGTGCGCACTACGACCACCGGCTCGCCATGGTGTGTTCGTCCACCGACGAGCTACGCGACGCGCTGCGTGAGGTGGCGCGTGGCGCGGTGCCGGAGGTGCTGCGCACCGGCGTGAAGGCGCCGACCATCTCGAACATCGCTTTCGTCTTCTCCGGCCAGGGCCCGCAGTGGTGGGGCATGGCGCGTGAGCTGCTCGCCACCAACGCGGTGTTCCGCCAGACGGTCGAGCGGATCGACGCCGAGCTGAGCAAGCACGCCGACTGGAGCGTCATCGAGGAGCTCGGCCGCGACGAGGCCGACAGCCGGATCGGGGAAACCTTCATCGCCCAGCCCGCCGTCTTCGCGGTGCAGCTCGGCTTGGCGGCCGTGTGGCAGAGCTGGGGTATCGTCCCCGCTGCCGTGGTCGGGCACAGCATCGGTGAAGTCGCCGCCGCCTGCGTGTCGGGGGCGTTGTCGTTCGAGGACGCGGTGCGAGTCATCTTCCACCGCAGCCGAGTCCAGCAGCAGGCCTCCGGCAAGGGCAAGATGCTCGCGGTCGGCCTGACGCACAGCGAGGTGGAGGAGCGGGTCGCCGGCTATCGCGGGCGGGTCGCCATCGCGGCGCTCAACGGCCCGCAGTCGGTGGCGCTGGCCGGTGATCCGGACGCGCTCGAGGAGATCGAGCGCGAGCTGAGCGCCGAGAAGATCTTCTGCCGCATGCTCCAGGTCAGCGTGGCCTTCCACAGCCACCACATGGATCCGCTGCAGGACGAACTGGTCTCGTCGCTGGCCGGTCTCACCTCGGGCCCGGCGACCATCCCGATGTACTCCACGGTCTCCGCGGACATCGTGCCGACCGGTGGACTCGATGCCGAGTACTGGTGGCACAACGTGCGCGAGCCGGTGCGGTTCGCGCCGACCATCGATCGCCTGATCGAGGACGAGCACCTGGCGTTCGTGGAGCTGGGCCCGCACCCGATCCACGCGACCGCCATCTCGGAGCTGCTCGCGCAGCGCAACATCGAGGGCGTCGCCGTCGCCGTCGCCTCGCTGCATCGCAAGCAGAGCGATCGCGTCACCCTGCTGTCCTCGCTGGCCTCGTTGTATGCCGCCGGGTTCGACCCGGCGTGGGGCGCCCTGTTCGATGGGGCCGGCGAGCGGATACCGGTGCCGTTCTATCCGTGGCAGCGCGAAACCTATTGGGTGGAAACGCCTTCGGCCCGCGAGCGGCGCTTCCCGTCGCTGGCCCATCCGCTGGTCGGTGATCAGGGCCGCGTCGCGGACGAGCCGGACAAGCATGTGTGGGAACTGGTGCTGGACCCGGCGGTGTACCCGTGGCTCGACGACCACCGGGTGCAGGGCCCCATCGTCTTCCCCGGCGCCGCCTACCTGGACATGGTGCTCGGTTGCGCGGAAGACGCGTTCGGCCCGGGCCTGTACTCGCTCGAGGATGTCGAGTTCCGCCGCGCGCTGTTCGTCTTCGACGACCGCCCGGCCCCCGTCGTCCAGGTCGTGCTGACCCAGTCGATGCACTACTCGGTGTACAGCCGTCAGGACGGTGACAAGGACTGGACCCTGCACTCGGTCGGCACGCTGCGCCGCGGCGCCCCTGCCACCGAACTGCCGGTGCCGTTCGCCGAGCTCGAGGCGGAGTGCCCGCTCGAGATCGAACCCGCGAAGGTCTTCGCCAAGCTGCGCAACAACGGCCTGATGCTCGGCCCGACGTTCAAGGCGATCACCAAACTCGGGTACGCCGAACTGAAATCGCTCGGCCGGATCGACACCCCGGCGGCCCTCGAAGACGAGGCGC
This sequence comes from Nocardia ninae NBRC 108245, assembly GCF_007990755.1. Taxonomy (GTDB): domain Bacteria; phylum Actinomycetota; class Actinomycetes; order Mycobacteriales; family Mycobacteriaceae; genus Nocardia; species Nocardia ninae. The sequence continues at coordinate 320,362 of NZ_BJXA01000002.1, forward strand.
CCCGGCACGCGATCCATCCGGCGGTGCTCGACTCGTGCTTCCAGTCGCTGTCCATCTCGATGGGCAACGACCCGAACAACGAGGACAAGACGCTCTACCTGCCGGTCGAGGTGAAGCGGCTCAGCTTCTACGCCAAAGCCACCGGCCGGGTGTACTGCTACGGGCGCGCGCAGGTCAGCGACGACATTGCGTACTGCCACGGTGATCTGTGGATCGTCAACGAAGACGGAACGCTGGTAGCGGAACTCGAAGGCTTCCGCGGCAAGTCGATCACCACGACCACGGAGGACAGCGACGCGCTGCTGCAGTGGCTCTACGAGTTCCGCTGGCATCAGGCGCCGGTGCGCACCAAGACCCGCCTGCCCGCCGCGCTGCCCTCGGTCGAGGCGCTCGACACCGCCGTCGAGCCGCTGGTCGACGAGCTGCGGTACTGGTCGGTCAACCGCGAGTACCACGCGGGAACCGAAGCGGTGATGGACCGGCTCTGCATCGGGTACGTAACCGAGGCCTTCTACGAGCTCGGCATGGACCTCACCGTAGGCCGGCGTTTCACCGTCACCGAGCTCGCGGCCGAGATGGGCGTGCACGACAAGCACCACCGCTACCTCGCCCGCCTGCTGGAACTGCTGTCCCAGCACGGGATCACCGAAAAAGACGGTGACGCCTGGCGACTGCTGGTCGTGCCCGAGCGGTTCGACACCGCGGCCGAGCTCGCCCGGCTGAAGGACGAGCATTCCGAGTGCGAGCCCGAACTCGCCGTGCTCGGCCGCTGTGGCACGGACGTGGCGGCGGTGCTGCGCGATGACGTGAATCCGATCGAGCTGATCTTCCCCGAGGACGAGTTCCAGTCGGTCGCCGACCTTTACGGTCCGTCGTTCTCGTTCGGCAAGGCCAACCGCATCGTCAGCCAGGTCGTCGCCGGGTGCGTGGCCGCGCTGCCGAGCGACCGGCCGATCCGGGTGCTCGAGATCGGCGCGGGCACGGGCGGCACCACCCCGTACGTCCTTTCCGAGCTGCCGCCGGAGCGTGCGGAATACGTGTACTCCGACATCACGCAGCTGTTCCTCGGCAAAGCGCGGCATCGGTTCAGCGAATACGACTTCATCGACTACCGGGTCCTCGACATCGAACGCGACATCGAGGGCCAGGGTTTCGACCCGCACTACTACGACATCGTGGTGGCCTCGAACGTCGTGCACGCCACCGAAAGCCTGACCGCCACCCTGGAAAACGTGCAGCGCCTGCTGACTTCGCAGGGTCTGCTGCTGGTCGTCGAGGCGACGGTGCCGCCGCACTGGGTCGACCTGACCTTCGGCATGACCGAGGGCTGGTGGAAGTTCAGCGACCACGACGTGCGGCCCGACTACCCGCTGATGCGGGAGGCGAAGTGGCGGGAGTTCCTGCCCAGCATCGGCTTCGAGGGCGTGCAGATCTTCTCCGATATGGCGACACCGGAGGAGACCGGCAACGCGGTGATCCTGGCGCGTACTCAGAGCATCGACCTCGAGCCGCACCAGCCGCGCATCGATCAGGCGCCCTGGGTGGTGCTCGCGGACGCGGACGGTGTCGGCGAACGCTACACCGCGCTGCTCGGCGAGGCAGGCTCGTCCGGCGTGCTCGTCACCCGCGGTGCCGAGTTCGAGCAGGTCGACGCCCGTACCTTCCGGGCCCGACCCACCAGCAGCGCGGATCTGCAGCGCGTGCTGGAGCAGGTGCGGGCCGACGCGGGTGACGTGGCCGGCGTGCTGCACCTGTGGAACCTGGATTTCGCGGGGACCGAGCTGACCACCGAGTTGCTTTCCGCGGTGGAGAGCGACGGCGCCTACAGCGTGATCGCGGCGGCCCAGGCCGTCGAGGAGCTGGACTGGGTGCAGGCCCCACGGCTGTGGGTGGCCACCTCGGGTGCCCACGTGCTGGATCGATCGGAACGTGTTGCGCTGAGCCAGGTGCCGAGCTGGGGCATCCTGCGGGTCACGTTGAGCGAGCACAGCAGTCTGCGTGCGAAGATCTTCGACTTCGATCCCACCGCGTCCGCCGAGCAGCGGGCCACTCAGCTCTTCGACGAGCTGCTGCACGTGGATGCGGCGGACGAGGAGATCGCCTTCCGCGGCGAGACCCGCTTCATCGACCGCCTCGAGCATGTCTCGCTCGCCGAGTTCGAGGCCTCGGTCGCGACCCCGGCGAAGGTCTCGGACGAGACCCCGTTCGCGCTGGCGGTGCCCGCCGAGCCGGGGGTCGAGCAGCTGCGCTACGAAAGGCAGGAGCTGCCTGTCCTTTCCAGCGGCGAGATCACCATCCGGCCGCTGGCCACCGGTCTGAACTTCCGCGACATCATGCTGACGCTCGGCCTGCTCTCGGCGGGTGCGACCTACGGCGGGTTCTACGACAACAACCTGGGCGTTGAGTGCGCGGGCATTGTCACCGAAGTCGGACCCGACGTGACCGGACTGGCGGTGGGCGACCGCGTGGTCGCCTTCGCTCGCGGCTGCTTCGGCAACCTGGTGGTCGCCGATGCCCGGCGGGTATACCCGGCACCGGCGAGCCTGTCGGATGTCGAGGCGGCGACGCTGCCGATGGCGTATCTCACCGCGTGGTACGCGCTGGTGGAAGTGGGCAGGCTGCGCCCGAGCGACCGGGTGCTGGTGCACGCGGCCGCCGGCGGCGTCGGTCTGGCCGCGGTGCACATCGCGCAGTCGTTCGGCGCGACGGTCGTCGCCACCGCGGGCAGCGAGGAGAAGCGGGATTACCTGCGCTCCTTGGGCATCGAGGATGTCTTCGACTCCCGGTCGCTCGACTTCGCCCAGGAGATCCGGCAGCGCTACGACGGCGTCGACATCGTGCTCAATTCGCTGCAGGGCGAGACGATTCCGAAGAGCCTCGAGCTGCTCCGCCCCCGCGGCCGCTTCCTCGAGATCGGCAAGAAGGACATCTACGACAACTACAAGCTGGGTCTGAAGCCGTTCGGCAACAACCTGAGTTACTCGGCGATCGACATCGACCGGCTGCTCGGCGAGGACCCGGCGCTGTGCCGCGAGGCGATGACCAAGGTGATCGAGGCGGTCAACGCGGGCACTCTGCCCGCGCTGCCGCACACCGATTTCGACGCGACCGAGGTGGCCGCGGCCTTCCGGTACATGGTCACCGCCAAGCAGATCGGCAAGATCGTCGTCGAGTACCAGCCCGACACCGAACTGCTGGTGCATCCGACGTCCGACGGCGCGGAGACCTTCGACGCCGACGGCACGTACCTGATCACCGGTGGCTACAGCGGTTTCGGTCTGCGCACCGCCGAGTGGCTGGTCGAGAAGGGCGTCCGCACCGTAGTGCTGGTCGGCCGCCGCGGCCAGATCGACGAGGAGAACGCGGCGCCGATCGAGGCGATGCGGGCCCAGGGCGTCAACGTGGTGCTCGAACGGGCCGACGTGTCCATCGAGGCCGAGGTCGAGGGCCTGCTCGAGCGGATCGCACCGTTGCCGCCGCTGCGTGGGATCTACCACGCCGCAATGGTTCTCGCGGACGGACCGCTGGCGGGCATGACCGAGGAGCAGTTCCTGCGCACCGTGCAACCCAAGGTCGACGGCGCGTGGCACCTGCACAATCACACCCGCGACCTCGAGCTCGACGCGTTCGTCATGTACTCGTCGATGAGCTGGAACGTCGGCACCCCCGGCCAGGCGAACTACGCGGCGGCCAACGGGTTCCTGGAAGCCCTTGCCACGCACCGCCGTGAGCTCGGACTGCCTGCCCTGACCGTCAACTGGGGCGCTCTCGCCGAGGTCGGGTTCGTCGCACGCAACAAGCTCGACACGCTGGCCCGGCTCGGCTGGACGCCGATCCTGCCGGACCACGCGCTCGAGTTCGTCGGCCGGTGCCTGGCCCAAGGTGTCACCAGCACCAGCGTTTTCGGCGTCAACTGGGCGAAGATGAACCAGGTCATGCCGATCATCCGGAGCTCGCCGCGGCTGGCTCATCTGGCCATGGCCGACACCGTCGGCACCGCGAGCACCGGCGGCACCGAGGGCCTGCGCGCCGAACTGCTCGAACTGGAAGAGGACGCACGCCAGCCCCGGCTGGTGGAGGCGTTGTCGCAGCAGATCTCGCGGATCTTCGACATGCCGATCGACCGTCTCGCGCACGATGTCGCGCTGACCGACCTCGGGATGGACTCGCTGATGGCGGGTCAGATCCGCAACGCGCTGGCCAAGCACCTCGATATCGACTTCCCGACCATGGGCCTGATGCGCGGACCGACGCTCATCGAGCTGTCGAACGAGGTCCTCGCCCAGGTCTTCGGTGAGGCGACCGGTGTGCTGCCTGCAGTGGCGGAAAACGCAGGCCCGCAACGCTGGATCCACACGGTGAAGGGCCGGTCCAGCACCGCGTCGCTGCGGGTGTTCGCCCTGCCGTTCGTCGGTGGTGGTGCCTCGGTCTTCACGCCGTGGCCGAACTTCCTGCCGGACACCGTCGAGGTGGTGGGTATCCAGTACCCGGGCCGCGAGGATCGGGTCAACGAGGTCCCGATCGACGCCATGCCCGAGTTCATCGAGGAACTGGCCGACGCCATGCTGCCGCACCTGGATCGCACCTTCGCGATCTACGGGCACAGCATGGGCAGCCTGCTGGCCTACGAGCTCACCAAGTATCTCGAGCAGAACTACGCCGAGGTCCCGCTCAAGCTGATCATCGGTGGCTGGCCCTCACCCGCCCTGGTGGAAAGCTACGTGCGGAACCTGAAGCACATCCGCGACGGCTTCGACATGGATCGGGAATCCGACAGCCGGGTGCTGCAAGTGTTGCGCGACAACGAGCTGCTCACCATCCCGGTCGAGGACGAGGCCTCGGTGAAGCCGATGATGCCCGCGGTGCGGGCGGACCTGAAGATGCTGGGCGACTACCGCTTCGAACACGGTGTCGCGTTGCGGGCGCCGATCACGGTGCTGCGCGGTGCGGAGGACCACCTGTTCGAGGCCGACCAGCTGCAGGGCTGGGAGAAGTTGACCAGCGGCCGGTTCGAACTGAAGACCGTGCCCGGCGGCCACCTGTTCATCCAGAACCCGAGTGCCCAGGTGATGCGGACGATCGCCGACGAACTGTCCGCCGACGACGCCTTCCCGTCCTTCACCAGCCTTTTCGAAGAGCGCTGACCAGCTCGAACGGAGTAGAACGATGAAACCGATCGAACGTTACGACGTAGTGGTATGCGGCGGCGGACTGGCGGGGTTGACCCTGTCGCGCCAGCTCAAGCGGACCATGCCCGACCTGACGGTGCTGGTGCTGGAACGGACCACGGGCGACATCCCGGACGGGGCCTACAAAGTCGGTGAGGCGACCGTCGAAGGCGGCGCGCACTACTTCACCGAAAAGCTCGGCCTCACCGGGTATTTCAACAAGCAGCACCTGCACAAGCTCGGGCTGCGCCTGTTCTTCGGCGATCAGCACGGCCCCTTCGAGAACCGGCCCGAGATCGGGGCGCGACGGTTCCCGCGGGTGCCGTCCTATCAGGTCGACCGCGGCATCTTCGAGCGGGATCTGCGGCGCGGCGCCAAGGACCTCGGCATCGATCTGATCGAGCAGGCCAAGGTGACCGAGATCGAGCTGGCCGACGGCGAGGACGATCATGTGGTCACCTACGAGGTGGCCGGCGAGGGGGAGCGTTCGGTGCGGACGCGCTTCGTCGCCGACGCCTCGGGTCGCGGAAAGCTGTTGCAGCGCAAGCTCGGCCTGAGCGCGCCGAGTCCGCACAAGATCAACGCGGCCTGGTGGCGCCTGCGCGGCGAATACGACGTCGAGGTGATGGCGGACGCCAAGAACCCGAACTGGTATCCGAAAACCCAAGAGCGCCGGTGGTTCTCCACCAATCACCTGATGGGCACCGGCTACTGGGTGTGGATGATCCCGCTGGCCTCCGGCAACACCAGCATCGGCATCGTGACCGACGAGCGCATCCATCCGTTCAAGACGTACTCGACGGAAACCAAAGCGAAGCAGTGGATCGCCGAGCACGAGCCGACGCTGGCGAAGTTCACCGAGAACGCCGAGCTGCTCGACTTCCTGGTGCTGCGCAACGCGAGTTACGCCTCGACGCAGGTGTTTTCGCACAACCGCTGGGCCTGTGTCGGTGAGGCGGCGGTCTTCCTGGACGCGTTCTACAGTCCGGGCTCGGACTACATCGCCTACACCAACACCATCACGACGCGGATGATCGAACTCGACCGTAAGCGTGCGCTGACCCCCGACGTCGCGGAGACCTACAACAAGCTGCTGCTCGAGGATCTGTGGCCGAACTATCTGCAGATGTACAACGACAACTACCAGATCTTCGGGCACGCGCCCGCGATGTTCACCAAGGTCATGTGGGATACGTCGTTCTACTGGGCGTTGCCCTCGCAGATGTTGTTCCGTGACTTGCTCACCAGCACCGACGCGGCGGCGGAGTTCCACCCCATCGCCCAGCGGTTCCTCGGCATCCAGACCCGCATGCAGGCGAATCTGCGTGCGTTCGCGGCACAGGCTCCGCAGCCGGACAAGTACCTGTTCGTCGAATACAGCAAGGTACCCATCTGCGCCCAGCTGCACCTGGATCTGCTCACCGACAAAACGCCGGAACAGACCTTCCGCGACATGCGCGGCAATGTCGACCGGTTGGAAGCGTGGGCGGACTCGTTCGAGCAGGAAATCGCCGCGAAGGTGGACCTGCCTGCGCGGCCGGCCGAGCCGGCCCTGCAGGCCTCCGTCCAGTAACGCGTTCGTCCGACAACACCGCGGAGGCGGGAATTTGACGCAATTCGAGGGCCGGGTCGCGATTGTCACCGGTGGCAGTCGCGGTCTCGGCAAGGCGCTGGGCCCGGAGAACTACTTTGCCGCCATGGCGGCAAGCGGTTCGCCGAGCGTGTCGAAACCATTGGAGGGCGCGTAGCGTGCGAGTTGCTCATTTCGCGAACACGAGGTCACTGTGTCGCTGACCCACCGCATCCGGTCTTACGGAATCCTCACGCGAGGCCTGCTCGAAGGGGCAGGCTCGCACCGAACACTGGCATTCGAGCTCGAGCGCCGCAGCGGGCAGCCGGGTCAGGCGGCGCGTCCCTTCCTGCTCTACGGCGACCAGCAGTTCGATTACGCGCAGGCCAATCGCCTCGTCAACCGGATCGCCCACGCGTATCGGGCCAACGGCCTGCGCAAGGGTGACGTGCTCGCGCTGCTGATGGAGAACCGCCCCGAGTTCGTCTGGCATTACCTGGCGGCCGGAAAGCTCGGCGTCGTGGTGGCTTTCGTCAACACGCGGGCCAGGGGAGACGGGCTCGTGCACGCACTCACGGTGTGCGGGGCCAGCCACGTGATCGTCGGTTCGGAGTGCCTGCCCGCGTTCCTTGCGGTGCGCGACCAGGTGCCCGACGCGCTGCTCGACCGCTGCCGGGTGGACGAGGATGTGAAGGTACCCGCGTCCGACGCAACGGGTCTGGCCCGATTCGAGCCGAGCGCGACATCCGACGATCCGGCGGAGACGACCCAGCACACCCTCGGCGACACCGGCGCGTACATCTTCACCAGCGGCACCACCGGGCTGCCCAAGGCCGCGGTCATGAGCTACACCAGGTTGACGACCGTCGGACGGGTCACCGGCGCGCTGGCCTGGCGGCTCGAACCCGGCGACATCGTCTACAACTGCCTGCCGATGTTCCACACCAACGCCCTGGTGATCGCCCTGTCGGGTGTGCTCACGCACGGATCCACCTTGGCGCTCGGCCGGCGGTTCTCGGCAGGCACGTTCTGGCACGACATCCACCGTTTCGAAGCGACGGGCTTCAACTACATCGGCGAGATGTGCCGATACCTGGTCAACACCCCACCGGACGACCGCGACCGCGGCCATCGGGTCCGGGTGATGGTCGGGCAAGGGTTGCAGTCCGATGTCTGGACCGCGATGCAGGAGCGGTTCGAGATTCCGCGGATCGTCGAGATGTACGCGTCCACCGAGGGCAATATCGCCACCATCAACCTGGCGGGCACGGTCGGGTCGGTCGGCAAGCTGCGCCTCGGCGGCAAGCTGGCGAAGTGGGACTTCGAGCAGGACGACTTCGTCCGCGACAACGGGCGCCTGGTCGAGTGCGGGCCCGGCGACACCGGCGTGCTGCTGGGGCCGATTCGCAAGCGCACCCCCTTCGGCGGCTATCGGGACGAAAAGGCCACCCGCGCAAAGGTTGTCACGAACGCCTTCCGCGAGGGCGACGCGTTGTTCAACACCGGCGACGTGTTCCGGATCGACGCCGCGAAGAATCTGTTCTTCGTCGACCGGCTGGGTGACACCTTCCGCTACAAGGGCGAGAACGTGTCGACCACCGAGGTGCAGGAGCAACTCGTGCGGTTCCCGGACATCGCCGCCGCCAGCGTGTACGGCGTGCAGATCCCGGGCCGCGAGGGGCGGGCCGGCATGGCGGCGATCGTGCTCGCCGACGGTGCGCGGTTCGACGGCGCGGCGCTCGCCGCGTACCTCGACGAGGCGTTACCCGCTTACGCACAGCCGATTTTCATTCGGGTGCGCGCGTCGCTGGAAACGACGGCGACCATGAAGCTGGCCAAACTCGCTTTGCAGCGTGAGGGTTTCGCGCCCCGCGAGGGGGAGGCCATCTTCGTGCGCGACGCGCGGGACCGCGCCTACGAGGAGCTCACGCAGGAGCGGTACGAGGCACTTGTCAGGGGACATCAGGGGGCTTCAACCCAGGAAAGAACCGAGGTGCCATGACATTAGAAGGAACCTTCGACTCGGCGGACGCGCCTGTCGCCGAGCCCATCGTTGTCCGGACGTCGGGGACCGGGCCGCCGGTTGTGCTGGTGCACGGCGGCATGCCCGCCCCGATGACCTGGGCCGCGCAGCAGGAACTCGAAGCCGCCTGGTCGCTGATCGTGCCGAACCGGCGCGGCTTCATGCCGAGCCCTGCCGCGCCGTCGCAGGATTTCCTCGCCGACGCAGACGATTTGGTGGAACTCATCACCGACGTGCCCGGCGGCGTGCACCTCGTCGGCTTCTCCTACGGCGGCCTCGGTGCGTACCTCGCGGCCGAGCGCCTGCCGCACCTGGTTCGCTCGCTGACCCTGATCGAGGCGCCGCTGTGGAACGCGGCGCCGGAGGACGAAGCCGTGCGGGCGCTGGCGGACCTGGCCGACCGCTTCGCCGCCGGCCCGGACGACGTCGCGGCCGAGGACGAGTTCCTCGCGCTGGCCGGGGTGAATCAGGAGATGCTGGCCGGGGTGAGCGACGACGTGCGCCAGGCGATCGAGCTGGGGCGCAAGCTGCGTTCCCCCTGGGAGGTCAAGCCCCGGTTCGAGGCGATCACCGACGCGGGCATCCCGACGCTGGTGTGCTCGGGTGAGCACAATCCCGCGCTCGAGCAGCTGTGCGATGCCCTCGCCAGACACCTTGGCGCACAACGGGTCCGGTTGCCCGGGGCCGAACATGCCGTGCAACATGCGCCCGGATTCAACACGATATTGGCAACATTTCTGACAGCCGCGGAACAGAGCCGTGGCAATGGAGCAGGAGGCACCGATGAGCGATGAGGCGACGATCCACGGACACGACAAGGTCCTGGAACACACCATCGAGCTGTTTCGCAGCTTTACCCCGCCCGGCGTCACCCTCCAGCTGCCACCGCCTTCGGCGAAGGAAATGGACATGCAGTTCGAGGAGTACGTGCCCGGTCAGTCGCTGACCGCGACGGTGGTGGCGCCCCCTGCCTATGCGAATGCGGTGGGAATTCTGCAGGGCGGCTTCTTCTCCGCGATGTTCGACAACCTCATCGGCCCGCTGAGTTACCTGACCGCACGGGGGCCGACGACGTCGCTGGAGCTCGGCACGCACTTCATGCGCACGGTGGTCACCGGCGAGCGGCTGAAACTGACTGCCACCGTGCGGAAACCGGGACGATCGGTCATCTATCTCGCTGCGGACGCGCACAACAAGGACAACAAGCTGGTGGCCACGGCGGTGTCCACCGTGCAGGTGCTAGCCATGCCGAAGCAGTAGCCGAGTGCCCACCTTCGCTGGCGAAGGTGGGCACATCTTTCCCCCTCAGCGAGGTTTTACGATGCCCTCTCTACTCGAAGTCACGACGCAGTTCTTTTTGCAGGTCGCCGTTATTCTCGTGGCCTGCCGCCTGCTCTGGCCGCTGTTCCGGCGGCTGGGTCAGGTCCAGGTGGTGGCGATCATGGCCGCCGGCTTCGTCTTGGGGCCATCGGTTTTGGGCGCGATCTGGCCGGCCGCGCAGGAATGGCTTTTCCCCACGACCTTGGCGGTGGGTACGGAGACGATCACTCATCCGAACCTGACCGCTATCTACGTCGTCGGCCAGCTCGGTCTCGTGCTGTACATGTTTCTGGTCGGTGCCTCGTTCAAGCTCGACATTCTCCGGTCGCATCTGGGCAAGGCAGGCGCCACTTCGGCCGCGGGTATCGGCGTTCCGCTGTTGCTCGGCGGCGTGCTCGGCGCGTGGATGGTGAGCCAGGGCGACTACTTCACGAGCAAGGTCGGCACCTGGCAAGGCGGGCTGTTCGTCGCGGCAGCCGTTGCCATCACGGCGTTTCCGATGCTGGCCTGGATCATCTACGACTCGGGTCTGCTGAACACCCGGCTCGGCACGATGTCGCTGTCGTGCGCGGCGGTCGACGACGCCTGTGCCTGGGTGCTGCTGGCCACGGTCATCGCCACCACCAAGGACAGCATGTCCGGCGCCGCGCTGGCGTTGGGTGGCGGTCTGGCCTATCTGATCTTCATGATCGTGGTCGGACGCCGCCTGCTGTTGCGGCTGAACACCTGGGTGCCGCGCTCGGGCGATCGTGAACACAGCGGTGGTCTCGCCGTCGGTCCGCTCACCGTCGTGCTGCTGGTCGTGCTGCTGGCGAGCTGGTTCACCGATTACGTCGGAATCTACTCCGTCTTCGGCGCTTTCGTGGCAGGCACGGTGATGCCGCGTGGCCAGTTGCTCGACACGATCCGTGAGCGTTTCGAACCCTTGGTCGCGTATCTGCTGCTGCCCGCCTTCTTCATTTACTCAGGGCTCAACACCGAGCTCAGCCTGATCTTCGAGCCGAAGGTACTGCTGGTCGCGGTCATCGTGATGGTCGTGTCCTTCGCGGGCAAGTTCGGCGCGATCGGTCTGGTGGCGCGCTGGCAGGGGATGGGTTGGCGGGAAGCGGGCGCGATGGGCGCGCTCGCCAACGCGCGCGGCTTGATGGAGCTGATTCTGCTCAACATCGGTCTGGGCGCGGGCCTGATCACCGGCCAGCTCTACACGATTCTCGCCTTGATGACGATGGTCACGACCTTCGTGGCCACGCCGGTGATGCGAATGTTCGAACGCAGCGGCTGGAAGGAAGGTGTCGTCTTCGGACCCACCGGCGAAGAACCACTCCCCAAGGAGGAATCTCGAACGCCGGAGAAAGTGGTCGACATTTCCCGCGCACAAGTGGCTGATGGTCCGCCATGACGCTCGGGTTCAGATCGGATCAGGAAAACCAGCTGCACAACGGTCGTCGCCGCCGGGTCGGGATACGCACGCCTGCCGTGGTCCAGGAGCGGACCCTGCTGGTCGCCTCCGACTTTCCGTTCGCCCGAACGGATTTCGAGGACGCGGTCGCGGTGCACGACGGTTTCGCACTGGCGGGCACCTGCGCCTGGCGCGAGGTGGTGGACCGGACCGCGCGCTGGCGCCCCGACGTGGTGCTGCTCGATGCCTCGGTGTCGCGCCTGGCCGGGCTCGCCCCGACGGTGACCCGGCTGCGCGAACTGCCGCATTCGCCGATGATCACGCTGTTGGTGGAGCACGGCGCCGCCAAGGCGGATGTCGACCTGGTCGACGCGGTGGTGGCGATGGAGCACGGCGCGGACGAGGTGCTCAAGGTGCTGGAGGTGCTGATCTCGGGGACGGTGCTCGCGATGGCACCGCAGCAGAGCCGGGTGCACGCCGGGGTCACCATGGATTACGAAGTGCGGCAGCGTCTTTCCACGCTGACCAAGCGAGAGCGGGAGATTCTGCGGCTGGTCGTCGACGGGCTGTCCAACCGGGAGGTCGGGTCCCGGTTGTTCATCAGCCCGGAAACGGTGAAGGAGTACGTCAGCCGCATTCTCGCGAAGCTCGAGGTGACCAGCCGGATCGAGGCGGCGGTGGCGGCCGTCCGCGCGGAGTTCGACAATGGCGACTGGTAGCCGATCGGTGCGATCGCTACTGGCTCGTCTGCGCGACCGAGCGGATGGTGTCGGCCACCGCGGCCAGCGCCATCAGGCGTACCAGGTCGACGTCGGCCGCGACGGAACCCGTTGCGGCGGCGATGAATCCGTCGCCGTCGAAGCGGCCGTGCGGCGGGGTGAGGGCGCGCGACAATCCGTCGTGCGCGCCTTGCGCGACGATGTGACAGCCGATCTTGTCCAGCCGGGCGTTGGTGACCACGACGCCGATCGTCGTGTGCATCCGCGCCGCAGGATCGACCAGGCCGCCGAGTTGGGTGACCGAGTCCAAGGAGATCTCGGCGAGGCCGTCGTCGATGTCACCGAACGCGTTGACCACGCACAACGTGCCGACCACGAGGTCGTTCCAGCGTCGTTCGGTGTAGGCGAGGCCGCCGGGCTTGTGGTCGACCGGCCCGCGCCAGTGTGCGGTGTATGCACCCGCGCCCGCGCCGATGCGACCGGCGAGCACCTGCTCGCCGGTGCTGGCGCAGGCCGCGGTGTATCCGTGTTCGGCCGTCGGCCGCGCCTTCGGGTCGCCCACACTCAGATCGAACAGGGCGAGCGCGGGCACGATCGGCACCTTGCCGCCGGGAGTCGGTATGCCACGCCCGATTTCCTCGAGGTAGCGCATGACGCCGTCGGCGGACGCGAGACCGAAGGCCGAACCGCCGGTCAGCACGACCGCGTCGATGCACGGCACGGTTTTGTCCGGGGCGAGCACATCCAATTCCCGGCTGGCCGGCGCACCGCCGCGCACCTCGCAGGACGCGACCGTGCCTTCCGGCAGGATGACGACAGTGCAGCCGGTTTCGCCGAGCGGATCGGTCCAATGGCCGACTTGAATGTTCGGAATGCCTATCGTCATACCCACCTCGGCTCAGGAATTCTCGTTCGCGATCACGACGAAGAAGTCGTCGGTAGTCGTGGGGAAGCCCATTTTGTGCACATCGGTCGGCAATGGCTGATAGTCGAACAATTGCCGCTCGTTGTATGCAAACAACTCCGCCCCGGTCCTTCCGGCAGAATATATCGTGACGCTCTTGGTCCACGCCACTTGGCTCGGATCGGTCACTGGTCGAAGTGCGACATTTTTGTATCGGTCCGCGTCGTCGGTGTCGCGATAGGGCGGCCGAATGGCGGAATGGCGGTTGGCGAGCCAACTTTCGTCCGCGTAGCCGGGGGCATCGGCGTCGGTTCCCGCGAAAACGGACACCCACGGACCCCACGAGGGCAGGTTCTCCGTCGGAGCCGCCACGCCCTCCGCGCGGCTTTGCAGATGTTTACCGAATTCATCATCGGCCGCGGCGCCGGTTTCGGTCAGTACATGCGGGCGGTCGGCGGTCAACGACGTAGCCGCCACGGTATCGCGGCCGTCGAACGTGACCACGAACGCAGTATTCGCGTCGGCTATCACCAGGTGGAATCCGGGCATCCGCGGGGCGCCGTCCACAGCGGGCAGCAAGCGGGACTCCAACAGCTGAACGGCGTCTCGCGCCGAATCGGCAGTCACACAATCCAGCGGAAGCCCGCTCGCCGAGACGAATTCGTCCCCGGTCGCGACGTCGGCGAAAATTCGGCAATAGACGCCGGTACCACGGTGGAAAGCGAGCCACGATCCGCCATCGATATCGAGGCCGCCGACGACCTCGGCCGGCACCGGGGTGCCCGCGTCACGGATCGTGAATACCCGGTCGCGCAGACCGGGGTTCGCGAACCAGTGCGGTCCATACGAAAAGCGGTGTGCCAGCCCGAGTTTGCGGGCCGCTTCGTAACCGTGCGGGCGATGTATCGACTGGTCGCGGGACTCGATGGCGACGAATCTCCCGTTTCGGCTGTCGAGGAGGAACAGGCAGGTGCTCATGGTATTTCCGTCTCACGTCTCGTTAGGTCAGGGTCAACGAAATGTTGTCGATCAGCCTGGTGCTGCCGACGTGCGCCGCGACCAATAGCCGGGCGGGGCCCGAGGTGGGCGCGGGTCCGAGCTCGGTATCGCGCAATTCGAGGTACTCGACCTCGACTCGGGCTTGGGCATCGAGGATCGCGCGGGCCGCGGCGAGCACAGCTTCGGCTCCCGACTCACCCGCCCGTGCGCCGGCCCGCAATGCCTCCGGCAGTGCGATGGCGGCTTGCCGCTCGTCCGGATCGAGGTACCGATTGCGGGAGGACAGTGCCAGACCGTCCGCCTCGCGCACGGTCGGGACGCCGACGATCCGGATGCCGAAGTTCAGGTCCCGGACCATCTGCTGGATCAATATCAGCTGCTGGTAGTCCTTTTCGCCGAAGAACGCGACGGTCGGCCCGGCGATCTGCAGGAGCTTCGCCACCACGGTCAACATCCCGCCGAAGAGCGCGGGCCGGGTGGCGCCGCAGAGTTCGGCGCCGAGCGGGCCCGGCAGCACGGTGGTCCGGCGGCCGTCCGGATACATGTCCGCGGGGGAGGGTGCGAAGACCAAGGGCACACCGGCTTCGCGGAGCAGTGCGAGATCGGCCTCCAGCGTTCGTGGATAGCGGTCGAGATCCTCGTTTGCCCCGAATTGTAATGGGTTGACAAAGATCGAAACAATGACCTCGGATTTGCTTTCCTGCGCTTGTTCGACCAAAGCGAGATGGCCGTCGTGCAGTGCTCCCATTGTGGGCACGAGAGCGACATCTCGACCACTCGCGCGCAGCTCGCGAGATACCTCGGACATGGTTATCGGATCATGATGAACAGTCAATGCGCCATCTGCATAATTGCTGACGCGCGGTCTCTCCAACGATTCTCCCCTCCTGTTAGTTTCGGACGCCCTCGGTCGGTGCGACGGAGGTATGGGTGAACCACTTCGACCGTACCCGAACCGTGCCGACAACGCAGCTGTATAACGCACCCTGATTGGTTTGTTGATGAATCATCATTCGGTCATCCGGACAACTCGAAAACTGTTGCAGCCCATGCGCGGACCGTGCTAGTGTTTGCAAACGGAACAAAAACTATCGGCGGCCCAGGGGAGGGCCAGGCGGCCCGGCTGTCTCCTCGCGGGAATTAGGCGGGTACTCATGGTCACTCCAGTCAATACAAATGTCGGTGCATCGGTGGGCGATAATGTCGCCGATCTCGGTCCGGCCGAAATCGAATTCCTCCAGTGGCGCGCGCTGAGCGCCGGCGAAGGTGCCGAGTTCTACGACAGCGTCCTGGCCGACGATGCCGTGCTGGCGGTCCCGTCCCCGCATGCGTCGCTCTCGCGGCAGATCGCGCTGAACGCGGTCGCCGGAGCGCCTGCGATCGAGACGTACCAGATACTCGAATTCCACGAGCGCCCATTAGGCGCCGATGCCCACATAGTTTTCTATGAGATGTATCAGAAACGCGTGGGTCTCGACGGTATCTATGCCGCTATTTCTACAGTGTATATCAAGCGTGACAATCGCTGGCTCATGCAATATCATCAACAAACTCCGCTGCGCAGGGAATCCGGCAAGGGGGCTCAGGCATGAGTCACAAATTCGACGTGCTGATATTGGGCTCGGCGCTTTCCGGTAGCTCGCTGTCACTGTGTCTCCAAGCCTCGGGTCTGAGCACCTGCATGGTCGATCCAAAACCGCATCCCAAATTCGCCATCGGTGAATCGACCATTCCGAACACCTCGAAGCTCTACAAACTGATGAGCATCAAATACGGTGTGCCCGAGCTGGCCGTGCTCTCGTCGTTCGACAATCTCATCGGGTCGGTCGGCACCTGTGGCATGAAGAACAACTTCGGCTTCGTTTATCACGAGCCGGGCACCATTGCGCAGAAAGTGCATCAGTTCCCGCTGTCCGAAATCGTGGAAACCGAGTCGCACCTGTTCCGGCAGGATGTCGACCACTGGCTCGCGCTGCGCGCCCGCGATTACGGTGCCGTGCTATTGGAAGGGGTCGGCACCCGCAAGCTGGATATCACCGACGCGGATGTGTACTTCGAAGGCGACGACGGGACCCGGATCACCGCCGAGTACGTCGTCGACGCGGGCGGCCGCAATTCACCGCTGGCGGCGCAACTGGGACTGCGCACCACCGAGGGGCTGCGCGCCTGGTCGAAGTCCATCTTCACGCACATGAGCGGCGTTCTCCCGTTCGACGACATCACCGAAGTGCACGGCCCGCGGCAGTGGCACACCGGCACGCTGCATCACGTCTTCGACGGCGGTTGGATGTGGGTGATCCCCTTCGACAACACCGAGAAATCATCCAATCCGCTGTGCAGCGTCGGCATCGTCTGGCGCATCGATGACGGCGACGAGAAGCCGCACCCGAATCCCGAGCAGGCCTTCGCCGATTTCCTGCAGACGTATCCGGAGATCGGCAAGCAGTTCGCGCACGCGCGCAACGAGCGCGAATGGGTGAGCGCGGGCCGGCTGCAATACTCGTCGACACAAACGGTCGGCGACCGGTGGTGCCTCACCTCCAACGCCGCGGGCTTCATCGATCCGCTGTTCTCCCGTGGCATGCAGAACACGGCGGTCGTGGTGGATCGGCTGGCCGAGCGGCTCATCGAACAATTCGAGGGCGGCTTCACGCCGCGCACGTTCGACGACATCGAGCAGATGCAGGCCAGCCTGATCGAGGAGAACGATTTCATCGTCGGCAACGCCTTCCGTTCCTTCACCGATTATCGGCTCTGGAACGCCTGGTTCCGGGTCTGGCAGGTGAATCAGGTGACGGGCACCATGCGCACCGAAGCCAGATTGCGCCGGGTCGCCGATCAAGCCGCGGCCCGCGCCGCCGGGCAGGGCGCGTTACCGAAGACCGCCTCGGCGCCGGGCGCCGGGCTGGACGGTTTCATCGACGCGTTCTACCAGAAGTCCGATCAGATCATGGAGTCCTACTGGCGCAAGGACATCAGTCTCGAAGCGGCGGTCGCGGAGTTCGGCACGCTGTTCGCCGACGTCGACTTCGTCCCGCCGTCGTTCGGACTGACGGATATGTCGCAGCCGTACTTCGACATCGACATGGACAAGGTGGCCAGCGCGATCGAGTGGGCGCGCACCGCTCGGCCCGGCATTCGCGAGCTCTATCTCGGCGGCCTGCCCGCCTCGGAGAGTTAGGTGGATATGAAGGGGGTAGCCATCTCGTCCTACAGCGACCGGGTAGCGGCGGCCGTCTCCGGTTCGCTGAACGGACTGCTCAGATTCGACCGCTCCATGGTGACGTCGCTGGACGGCCTCGAACACGACGAGGCCGAGCAGCCGATCGTCGTCATGCTGCGCGCCTACCTCTATCTGCTCGGTGGCGTCCGGCCGCCGGTGGAGGTGGTCGACGCGCTGCGCAAGATCGACGCCGGCACGCTGTCCGCCCTGGAAGCCGCCCACCTCGACGCGATCCGGCACCTGCTGCACGGCGCGTACGGCGCGGCAGGCGACACCCTGCTCGACATTTCCCGGCAGTTCCCGACCGACGAATTGGCCTTGGCCGCAGGGCATCAAGTCGATTTCCTGACCGGCGCGACGGAGACGCTGCTGTCGCGCCTGTCCAGCAGCCCGCTGTTGACCGAGGGCGCGACCGAGACCTACCCGTACCTGCTGGCAATGCTCGCCTTCGCCTACGGCGAGAACCACGAGTTCGCCAAGGCGTACGAGGCGGGTAGCCGTGCGCTGTCGCTGGCCCCGCAGGACAACCCGTGGGCGGTGCACGCCTGCGCGCACGCGCTGTTCGAGAGTCGCGACCACGGCGCCGTCTCGGAGCTGCTGTCCGCCACGCGCGGCCGGTGGAACTCGGAAAGTTGCCTGCTGCGTACACATCTCAGCTGGCATCACGCGTTGAACTCGATGGCCGAGTCCGACCACGACGCGCTGACCGGCCTCACCGGCGATGTCACCGCCGTGCTGGCCACCGAGTGCTCGGCCATGCAATTCTGTGATGCGGTCTCCCTGCTGTGGCGTCTGCGGCTTGCGAGCATTGTCGGGCCGGACGATTTCGCCGCGGTCGCGGACAAGGCACTGGATATCCGCGGTGCGTCGAACTCGGCCTTCGTCGATCTGCACGTGCTGCTGGCGATCATCGGCGCCGATCGGCACGAGCTGGCCATGCGGCTGGCGCAAGAAATCGGCGCGGACGCCACGGATATGGCGGCGCACCTGACCGGAACCCGCCGCACCGCGGTCGGCGTGGCCGAGAGTTTCCTCTATTACTGCCAATCGAACCCGGAACAAGCAGTGCGACGCTTGATTTCGGTGCTGCCCGCCGTGGTGGGTATGGGCGGCAGCATGGTGCAACGCGATCTCGCGCTGGAACTTCTGGTCACCTGCACGCACGGCCGAGGATTGGATGTGACCGTCCCGGCCGGAGTCGGCATCGATAGACGTCCACTGGTGACGTATCTCCGCTCGTGAAGGGAATGATCGACATGGATACCGATTCGTATCCCCTCTGCACCGACCTCATCACCGGCCCGGCTGCCTGGAAGAGCAGCGACTTCACCGATCCCGCCCAGTGGACGACGCCGCTGACCTCCGACGATATCGGCGAACTGTTCGCGGCGCTGCAACACGCCAGGCAGACGGGCAAAGAGCTCGGTAGCATTACCCGCGAAGACTTTCCGCTCGACGGCCTCGCGCAGAAGCTGAAAGCCGTTTCCCACGAACTCACTTCGCAGAGCGGGCTGGCGGTGCTCAGCGGTTTTCCCATTGACTCCGACATTCCGCGCGCCGATATCGAGCTCATGTACTGGGGTTTGTGCGCCCATCTCGGGCCCGCGGTGACGCAGAACGCGCGCGGCGAAATCATGGTGCCGGTCAAGAACTATGGCAACGGTGGACTGTTGAACGCGGCGACCCGTGGTTACCAGACCAACGAGGCGCTGCCGTTCCACACCGACAGCTCCGACATCGTCGGCCTGCTGTGCCTGCAATCCGCGGGCGAGGGTGGATTGAGCAGCATCACCAGCTCGATGACCATTCACAATGAGCTGCTGCGCAATCACCGAGAACTGCTCGGCCTCTACTACGCCGGTTTCTATTACGATCGGCGCGACGAGCAGCTCGACGGCGAGGTGCCGTACTACCGCAATGCCGTCTTCGCCTGGCACGAGGGCAGGCTCACCTGTCGCTATTACGTGCGGCACTTCATCGAGTCCGCGCACGAGCGATTCGACCTGGAGCTGTCGCCGGTGGAACGATTGGCGCTCAAAACATTCGAGGAGATCGCCGACCGGCCGGAAAACAAGATCACCATGCGGATCAATCCCGGCGATATCCAGTTCTTGAACAACAATGTCGTGGTGCACGCCCGTACCGCATTCGTCGATGCCGACGAGATCAATCGTGAACTACTGCGGGTCTGGCTGAACCCGTTCGACGCGCCCACCCCGCCGCCGGGGCATGCGGCGTTCCGAGAAGGTATGCCGCAGAAGCAGATTCGCTGACCGTCGACGACACGCGTGGCATGCCTTGCGTGTTCGGCTTCCGAAAGAGGTCCGTAGTGCTAAATTCTAGTCTCGCCACTGGATTCCAGTTTCGCAATATTGCTGTTCGCACCGTGGGGAGCGTAATTTGAGGCGCGTACGTCCGATTGCTGTTGTCGCGCTGGCCCTGGTGGTCGCGGTGTCGAGTGCCTGCGGGACCGGCGGTGAGGTCGGCCCTGATGGGACCGACGGAAGCCAGTCGACCCAGTCCGCGACCCCACCGGACGATCAGTTGAATTTGAACGGCACGGTGAACGTTCGATTCGCGCTGGAGCCGGCCAGCCTGAACACCTTCACCACGGCCGGTGTCGCACTCGACCAGGTGCTGCTCGACAACGTCTACCAGGGCCTGGTCGCGGTCGACACCAACGCCAAGGATCAGCTCGTGCCGTCGCTGGCGACCTCGTGGGAGCAGTCGTCCGACGGCCTGACCTATACCTTCCGCCTGGTGCAGAACGCGAAGTTCCACGACGGCTCGCCGTTGACGTCGGCGGACGTCGTGTGGTCGCTGCAGCAGGTGATCGCGCCGGGCTCGAAGTCGTTGCGCGCGCAGGACTTCAAGTCGGTGGCCGACGTTTCCGCGGCCGACCCGGCCACCGTGACGATCCGGCTGAAGCAGCGCGACACGACCCTGCTGTGGAACCTGGCCCATCGCGGCGGCATCGTCTACAAGAGCGGTACCGACTTCGCCACCCTCGACGGTGCGGAGAACGGTTCCGGGCCGTTCCGGGTGACGCAGTGGAATCGCGGCTCCACCCTCACGCTGTCGCGGTGGGACGACTACCGCGGTCCCGCGCCGAAGGTGGCAAAGGTGGTGTTCCACTACATCATCGAGCCCAACACCGCGAACAACGCCGAACTGACCGGGCAGATCGATATCTTGACCGCGTCCGATCCCACACTGCTGCAAGCGTTCCGCGGCCAGGAGGACAAGTTCAGCGTGCTGCGCGGCACCAGCACCGACGAATACACCCTCGCGTTCAACGAGGCCAATCCGGTACTGGCGAATCCTGATGTGCGCCATGCCATTCGGCAGGCGCTGGACAAGGACGCCATCATCAAGACGTTCGGCGCCGGCATCCGCATCGGCGGCCCGGTGCCGCCGCAGGATCCCTGGTACGAGGACCTGACCTCGCTGGACCAGTACAACCCGGAGAACGCGCGCAAGCTGCTCGCCGCCGCAGGCTACGGCAACGGTCTGCAACTGACCGTGGAGTACCCGAATCACTACATCCCCGCGCTCAGCGACATCCTCGTGTCCAACCTCAAGGACGTCGGCATCACGCTGAACGTCCGGGTGGTGGAGTTCCAGACCTGGCTGTCGAAGGTGTACAAGAACCACGATTACGAGCTGAGCGTGGTGATCCACGCCGAAGCCCGCGACATCGGCAACTACGCCCGCCCCGAGTACTACTTCGGCTACGACAACAAGCAGGTGCAGCAGCTGTACCGCGACGCGCTGACCGCGGAGACCGAAGACGCACGGAACGACCTGCTGCGCAAGATGACTCGGCAGATCGCCGAGGACGCGCCGTGTGACTGGCTGTTCCTCGTCGAGCTGAACACGGTGGTGCGCAAGGGCATCTACGGCGTCCCGCAGCACGAGACCAACAACCGGTTCCCGCTGAGTAAGCTGGCGGTCGCCAAGTGACGGAGGTGTTTTGCTCTGGTATCTGATCCGGCGAGCCGGGCTGCTCCTGCTGTCGCTCGCGGTGGCGAGTGTGCTCATCTTCGCGATGCTGCGGCTGCTGCCCGGCGACGTCGCGGCCACCGTCGCGGGCATCCAGGCGACGCCGGAGCAGATCGCCGCCCTGCGCGCGGACCTCGGCCTGAACAGGTCGCTGCCCGAACAGTATCTGTCCTGGATCGGCGGGGTCTTCCACGGTGATTTCGGGCATTCCCAGCTGAACGGCACCTCGGTGGGGGCCGAGCTGGGCGAGAAGCTCGCCGTCACCGCGCCGTTGATCATCGGATCGCTGCTGATCGCCCTCGGTCTCGCGGTGCCGCTCGGCACCTGGGCCGCGGTCCGCCATCGCACCAAGACCGGCGAGGCGGCCAACGCGTTGTCCCAGCTCGGGACCGCGGTGCCGGGTCTGTGGCTGGCGATGCTGCTGATCCTGGTCTTCGCGGTGGAGCTGCAAGTGCTTCCGGCACAAGGCTTTCCGGTCAACCGGTGGGAGCAGCCCGACGACGCGGTGCGCAGCCTGATCCTGCCGTGTGTGACCCTCGGCCTGTCCGAAGGCGCGGTGCTGTTCCGCTTCGCGCGCTCGGCCATTCTGGGGGTGCTGTACTCGGAGTATCTGCGTACCGCGCGTGCCAAGGGCATGACCCGGACGCAGGCGTTGGTGCGGCACGGTTTCCGCAACGCCGCGCCCTCGGTGGTCTCGATCCTCGGGTTGCAGTTCGCAGTCCTGATCGTCGGGGCCGTGGTGATCGAGCGGGTGTTCACCCTGCCGGGTGTGGGCAGCATGCTGCTGTCTGACGTGGCGAACCGGGATCTGGTGAAGGTCCAGGGCGAGGTGCTGTTGATCGTCTCCGCGGTGCTGGTACTCGGCTTCGTCGTCGATATCGTGCACCGGCTCATCGACCCCCGGCTGGAGGCCAGGCTGTGATCCACGCCGTCAACCGGCCCAAATGGGCGCGCAGGCGCCGCGCCCTGCAGGTGATGGGCGCCGCGCTGATCCGAAGGCCCAGTGGGGTTTTCGGGCTGATCATGGTGGGCACGCTGGTGATCGCCAGCCTGGTGTCGCTGTTCTGGACCCCTTACGATCCGCAAGCCACCAATCCCGGCCGGGCCTGGTTACTGCCGTTCAGCAACGGCCATCTGCTCGGCACCGACCGGGTCGGGCACGACGTCTTCAGCCAGGTGCTGGCCGGCGCGTGGCAGACGCTCGCGGTGGCCTTGGTGGTCGCGGCGATCGCGGGCGTGCTCGGACTGATCCTGGCGCTGGCCACCCAGCTGACCCCGCACCTGGTCGGCTCGGTGGTGGTGCAGCTGATCGACATCATGATCGCGTTCCCTGCGCTGCTGCTGGCAATGGTGCTGGCGGCGGTCTACGGCGGCTCGATGATGACGGTGGCGGTCGCCATCGGCATCAGCTCGGGCGTCGCGGTGGCCCGGGTCGCGCGGGCCGAGGTGGCCCGCGTGCTGACCAGTGATTTCGTGCTGGCCGCGCGGGCGTCCGGGGCATCCACCGCTCGGATCGTGCGCAAACACCTGCTGCCCGCCATCGCGCCGACACTGATCGTGCAGCTGTCCTGGGTGATGGCCTTGGCGGTGCTCGCCGAGGCGGCCCTGACCTACCTCGGCTACGGCAGTTCACCGTCGGCGCCGTCCTGGGGCGGCATCCTGCGCGCGCAACAGGACTACATCAAGGTGCGGCCACTGCTGGTGGTGTGGCCGGGCTTGGCGGTGGCGCTCACCGTGCTCGGCTTCAATCTGCTCGGTGACGCGCTGCGCAGCGTCACCGATCCGCGGCTGCGCAAGGGGGTGCCGGTGCGATGACGCTACTGAAGGTGACCGACCTGACGGTCGAGATCGGCGAGCAGGTCCTGCTCGACCAGGTCGATCTGACCATGGACGCCGGTGCGCGCCTCGGCCTGATCGGCGTCTCCGGATCCGGGAAATCCCTGCTGGCACTGGCGATCATGGGCCTGCTGCCGGAGGAGGCGCGGGTGCGCGGCAGCATCACCCTGGACGGTGTCGAGCTGATCGGCCGCAGCGACCGGCAGCTGTCGAAGGTCCGCGGCAGCCGGATGGCCATGGTGTTCCAGGAACCGCTGTCGGCGCTGAATCCGCTGATGCGGGTGGGCAGGCAGATCGCGGAACCACTGCGGCTACACCAGGGGATGGGGCGTCGGCAGGCCCAGGCCGCGGCGACCGAACTGGCGGCCCGGGTGGGGCTGCCGGATCCCGCGCACACCGTGCGCGCCTTTCCGCATCAGCTCTCCGGCGGGCAGCGGCAGCGGGTCGGCATCGCGATGGCGCTGGCCGCCCGGCCCGCGCTGTTGATCGCCGACGAGCCGACGACGGCGTTGGATGTCACGGTGCAGGCCGAAATCCTGGCGCTGCTCCAGGATTTGGTGTCCGAGGAGGGTTCGGCGCTGCTGTTCGTCACGCACGATCTCGCGGTGCTCGCGCAGATGACGCAGCGCGTGGTGGTGCTGGGTCAGGGGCGCGTCCTCGAGGACGGCGACCTGGGGGAGATCCTGCGCGGGTCGACCCATCCCTATCTACAAACGCTGTTGGAGCTGGCGCGGGCCTCCTCGTTCCGCCGTGGCTCCGGCGCGACGCGACTGGGCGTCGACAGCGACTCGGCGGAGGTGGTGTCGTGATCCTGCTCGAGGCCGAGGGATTGAGCCGGTCGTTCCGGTTGCCGCGCACCAGCCTGCTGCACCGCGCACCGCAGCGGCACGCGGTGCGCGACGTCGACCTGACGCTCGCGGAGGGCAGTCATCTCGGCATCGTCGGCGAATCCGGCTCCGGCAAGTCGACTTTGCTGCGTCTGCTGCTCGCCCTCGACCGACCCGATCGAGGCGTGGTCCGGTATCAGGGCAAGCCGGTGACCGGTCGCGATCTGGCGTGGTTCCGCAGGGAAGTCCAAGTGGTGCTCCAGGATCCGCTGAGCTCGCTGGATCCGCGGATGATCGTCGGCGACTCGATCGCCGAACCCCTGGAATGCCTGCGGATACCGGGTAACCACGACTATCGGGTGGCCGAGCTGCTGGTGGCGGTCGGACTGGAACCCGATGCGACAGCGCGCTATCCGCACGAATTCTCCGGCGGACAGCGCCAGCGCATCGCGATCGCCCGCGCGCTCGCGCCGAATCCGAAGGTGCTCGTCGGCGACGAACCGTTCTCCGCGCTGGACGCGCCGACCCGCGCCCAGATCATCGAGCTGCTGCGCGATCTGGTGCAGCGATTCGGGCTGTCGCTGATCCTGGTGTCCCACGACGTGGGTGTCGTGCAGCAGCTGTGCGACCAGCTGCTGGTGATGAAGGACGGGACCATCGTCGAGCGCGGCACCGCGGCGGCGGTACTGGAGAATCCCCAGCACCCCTACACACAAGCCCTGCTCGACGCGGTGCCCATGCTGCCGTTCTGAGCCGAACCTGTTCTGCTGTCAGTTGTCCAACGCGGTGACCACGAGACGCGCGCCGCGCGCGGGCACGTTGGTGATGTTGCGGACGCGCCCACGCTCGGGCGCGCCCGGCAGCGCAAGCTGGTAGCGGGTGAGTACCGCCCGCAGCACCACGGCGCCCTCCATCAGCGAGAAGCCCGCGCCGATGCAGCGGCGCACACCACCGCCGAACGGCAGCCACGTATTCGGCGCGACCGTGCCTTCGAGGAAGCGCTCGGGCCGGAAGCGTTCCGGTGCAGGATGATTGGCCGGATTCTGGTGGGCGAGCACGATCGACGTCGACACCCGGGTGCCACGCGGCAGCGGGACGCCGCCGATCGTCATGTCCTTGGTGAGCTGGCGCTGCACCCGGCCTATCACCATCCGGTGGCGCAGCGCCTCTTTGACCACCGCCTCCAGATACTTGTCGTCCCCGTCGCGGGCGGCCTGCCTGGCCCGATCCTGAACCTCCGGGGCGGCGGCCAATTCGTGCAGCGCCCAGGACAGCGCCGACGCGGTGGTCTCGTGGCCCGCCAGCAGCAGCGTGACGAGTTGGTCGCGCAGTTCCGCATCGCTGAGCGGCGCCGTGCCGGGATCGTCGCCGGAGCCGACCGCCAGCAGCCGGGACAACACATCGGCGTGCTGATCGATCTCCGGATGCGCTCGGCGACGGGCGATTTCGGCATAGAGCAGCTCGTCGACCGCGGTGAGCGCGTCGCGCATCCGCCGCCACGGCCCGAAGCGCCGCAGCAACGGCCACTTCCAGCCGAGCAGCACCACCGGGCTCATGTCGGTGATCCGGCGCAGCTGCGGGGTCAGCTCGGCCCGGCGCTGCTCGTCGGCGACACCGAAGACCACCTGCGTGATCACGTCGAGCGTCAAATCCTCCATCCGGCTGAGGATGTGCTCTGTCGAACCGGCGGTCCACCGCTCCACCTGAGTCTTGGTGATGTCCTCGACCAGGGCGCGGTAGCCGTTGAGGGCCGCGCCGGCGAAGGCGGGCATCAGCAGCCTGCGGGCCCGGGCGTGTTCGCTGTCGTCGGTGAGCAGCACCGAGTGCTCGCCCATGATCATCGACAGCTCCCGATAGGCCTCGCCCGCATGCAGATCCGCCGGACCGGCGGTGAAGATCTCCTTGATGTGGTCGGGTCGGGAGAACACCACGATGCGCTCCGGATACGGCGGCAGCAGCCGCACCGTGAAGACATCACCGAAGCGGCGCGCCTGCGCACCGAGGAACTGGGCGTGCCGCTTGGTGTGCAGCACGGTCTGTAGTAGCCGCGGTAACCGGGGGGCCGGTGGGTATGCGCCGGTCATGGGGTGGTCCTTTCCGCCGGGTCGTGCTGGATCCGCTCCGCCGCCGTCGCGCGCCGCGCCAGGCCCTCGATGACGAGGAAGGCGACCGCACTGAGTGCCGCGGCGGCGATCGGGAGCGCGAAGGGGCTGAACAGGGACAGCGTCACGCCACCGGCGATGCTGCCGAGGGTGACGCCCAAATAGGTCGACGAGGAGTTGAGTGCCAGCACCTGGGTCGCCGAATCCGGTGCGGCGTCGAGCAGCATTGTCTGCATGGCGGGTGCGTTCCAGTAGAGCGCCAGCGACCACACCAGCGTCAGCGCCACCAGCACCGGCATCGGGATGGGCGCGAACATCGTCAGGATCGAGAAGACGACCATGGTGCCGAGGAACAGGCCGAACCCGATGCGCAGCGCGGCCGACGCGCCCTTCTTGTCCACGAAGATGCCGCCGACCACCGAGCCGATCAGGCCCGCTATGCCGGCCACCGCGAACAGCAGACCACGTTGGCGCAGGGAGGTATTCGAGAAGTCGGCCGCGAACGGCCCGAAATAGGTGAACATCATCAGCGCGCCGCCGAGCAGGATGGTGTTGCCCAGCAGGACGGTGAGCACCGGCCTGCTGGACAGTGCCGTGAGATGCGTTCGGGCCGAGACTATTTCGCCCGGCGCGCGCAGATACTTGCGGACACCGAACAGCAGCGCCATCGACAGCACGCTCAACCCGGCGAAGACGACGAAGTTGCCGCGCCACCCGAAGACGCTGGCGATCAGCGTGCCGAAGGGCACCCCGAGCGCGAGCGCGCCGACGATGCCGGAGGACACGATGCCGATGTAGGCGCTGCGCTTCTCCGGCGGCGCCAGCGTCGGCGCGAGCGCGAACATGGCGGGCAGGCAGGCGGCCGCGGCACCGGCCGCCAGCACTCGCAGCACCATCAGCACCCAGAACGTATCGACCATGGCGGACAGCAGATTCGCGAGGGTGAAGACGATCGAGGCGATGACGAAAACGCTGAGCCTGGTGCGCCGCGCCGACGCGAACGCGATCAGCGGCGCGCCGATCACCAGCACCAACGAGTAGGCCGAAACCAGCTGTCCCGCCGTGGATTCCGAGACGCCGAGGTCGGCGGCCAGTTCGGGGAGCACGCCCGCGATCATGTAATCGTCGGTGTAGAAGACGAATACGGCGAAGGTGATCGCTATCAACCAGAACGGCATCGGGCCTCCAGTGGGACGAGTGGTCAGGGAATGAGGTAGTCCACGGCGATCTGCTGCGGGTCGATGCGCAGCGACTGCTGCCTCATTGTCGATCGATCGAAGGTTCCGGTGGCGTAGATCGCCGCCCAGTCCCGGTGATACAGCGGATCGCCATCCCACGGCCGCCATGCGGTGTGCGGCGTCAGCGTGACGCGGCCCTTGTCGATCCAGGGCCGCAGCAGCTCGGCCCGGTCGTCGGTCTCGACGTCGCTGGTGAGCCGGCCGGTGCCGTCGGCCAGCCAGCGCAGCAGCGCGTCGCAGTCGACCGGGGACGAGCGCGCCGGGTTGATCAGATGCCCGTCGAGGCGGAGCCTGCGCAGCAGCGCGTCGTCCACGAAGTTCACCACCTCCGGTATGCCGGGCAGCGCGACGACCATCAGATGCGCGAACCGGTTCGGCAGATGCTCGAGCGGGGTGGCCGCCACACTCCCGAACGGATGCGCGGTCCGGCACCGCGGCCGGACTACGGTCACCCTTGCGCCGAGCCCGGTCAAGGTCTCCGCGATGGTGCGGCCGAACGCGCCGTAGCCGACCACGAGGGCGTTGCGCCGGTGAAAAGGCTTGGGCGCGTCATCGATCGGGTCCTCTGCGCAGTGCAGGACGTGCTGGGTGATGACGTACTCCGACAGCGACGGCGCGTAGGCTCTTGCGCTTCTGGTCACGAGGTTGTTGCGCGCGAGCGTGGGGATGTGCGGATAGTTCGGCCCGGACGACACCAGGTGCACCCAGGAACCTCTTGTCATGGCGGAGGTTTCGGCGAGCTCCTCGTCGGTGAGGTCGTGCGCCGCGAGGGCGACCATCCGGTGGCCGAGTGGGGTCCCCGGCGCCACCGGCTCGACCCGCACCGGGTGGGCCCGCAACGCACCGGCCACGGTGACCGGATCGGTCGAGGTCCCCATGCAGTAGAGCGTCGACGGGTCGACGGTGACGGCGCGCATCAGCTGGTCAACGCCAGCGGAGCCCGGATATGTCCGTGTAGGACAATGGAATCCCGCCATTGGCGGCCCGGTAGCAGTCTGGCGTTCGGATAGGCGGACAGGAAGCTGCCGACCGCCACCTGCCCCTGGACCTTCGCCAAGGAGGCACCGAGGCAGCGGTGCACGCCGGTGGAGAAGCTCATGCTCGTCCGGGTGGCGACATTGGCCACGTCGAGCCTGCCCGGGTTCGGGTAGGCGCGGGTGTCGTAGTTGATCGCGCCAACCCAGATCAGCGCCCCGGTGCCGGGCGCGACGACCCGATCGCCGATCTTGGTCTCCACCCGCGCGGTGCGGTGCGTCAGCTGGATGGGGGAGTCGTAGCGCAGCAGCTCCTCGAACCACGGGTCGGTCAGCCTGCCGTCGGCGAGCACCTCGGTGCCGAGGCCGTGTTCCAGCACGGTGACAATGGAGTTCGCGATGAAGCTGACCGTGGTTTCGAAGCCGGCCGCGAAGACGAAGCCCACCAGGGTGAGCATCTCCCCGAAGGTGAGCTCGTCCGCGAGGTGCATCCGCACGCAGTCCTTCAGGAAGCCGTCCTGGAGCTGATCGGGATCCTTTTTGCAGTCCGCGACGAAGGCGGTGAACTTGCGCGCCTCGGTCATGCCGCGTCGGTACTCCGGAAAGGTGATGCCGACGTCGAGCAGTTTGGCCCCGTGCCCGCCGAGCGAGTCGAGCATGTCGTCGCCCAGATCGGGGATGCCGAGGAAGTCGGAGATGACCCGGATGGGGATCTTGCGGGCGAAATCGGCGACCAGGTCGATGGTGTCGCGGCCGTCCAGTTCGGCGAGCACCGTCTCGGTGTGCTTGGTGATGACGTCGATCGATCCGGTCACCGCGCGATGGGTGAACATCGGGAAGACCAGTTTTCGCAACCGGGTGTGCTCGGGCGGGTCCATGAAGACCAGGGCGGGGGCGTCGAGGGCAATGGGCACTGAGCGCTGGGTCAGCCACCGGTAGAACCCGGCGGTCGGCGGCAGCGCCACGGGCTGGTCCGCGGACCAGTCGTTGCTCCGCAGGATTTCTTCGCTCTCCTCGTAACCGGTCACCACCAGCCCGGCGGCGCTGTCGTGCACGCCGGCGTCCGCGCCGATCTTAGTGAGAATGGCCCGGTAGGGATCGCCCTTCTCCGGTGGCCGGAGAAAGAGCCTGCCGACGTCGTTCTCGTCACCGAGCATCGAGTCGGGCAGCAGCCGCAGCGGACCGTGTAGCAGGAACCAGCGAATCGGATCAGTGACCACCGAGCTCACGGAGGACAACGTCGACACCCCCTTGGCGTTTCATTGCGGCGTAGAAGTTTTCGCGTTCGAAGCGGAACAGCGCGGCTTGCTTGTGCGGTAGATCGATCTCGCCGAGTTCGTGGCCGTCCACGATCTTGCACACATTCCGGTCCAGCGTGCGGACCAGCTGATTGGATGCGGTCGGATCCGAGACGACGCCGGTGCAGTCCGGGTAGGTCTCGAAGACACCGGCGATGAGCGCGACCCAGAACGGCAGGGCGTACCCGAAATAGTCGGGCTCGCCGATGCAGCCGTGCATGCCCATATCGCGGTCCGGCGTGTCGTAGTAGTCGGCGACCGTGTCGAGCGCGACGCGGTACAGCTCGACATAGCCGCCGCGCTGCCCGTCCTGTCCGACGAGGAAGGGCCGAGTCTTGTTGTCGGAGAACTGGAACTCGATCTCGGCCTGCCAGCCGTCGCGGTCCCAGTCCTTGTGCATCGCGAACTGCACGTGTGGCTGCGCCATCCAGTGCACCACCTGGTCGATCTCAGCGGCGGTGGTCGGGGTGACCGGCGTGAGCTCCCACGGTGGCGGGAGCGTCGGCACCTTCCATTCCTGAAAGGCGAAGTCGGTCAGCGGTTTCCCGTAGCGCCGGGACCGATCGATGGGCTGTCGCTTACTCGCCACTCATTGCACCTCGTTCGCGACCGCCAGCAGCTCGAGTGCGGCCAGCACGGCCTCCGTGCGGCCGGTGAGCCGGGCCCGTCCGCCCAGGGTGATCCGATCGAAGGTCGCCTCGACGCCGAGGTGGCCGATGCGGTCGGCCCCGGCGACCGGGCGGCCGACGTGCCACAGCCACCCGCCCGAGACCTCGGGATCCACCTTCGGCTCGGACCAGTCGAGCCCCGCCTGGATCCGGAGGTTGAGCAGTTCCAGATCGATGCCGGTGATCACCCTGGATTGGAACGGGACCTCGCCGCCGGACGCTCGCGCGCACACCTCGCTGACCACGACATCTTCGAAAGTGTCACCGCTGGAGAGGTATTCGACATGGGCGGTGAAGATTCCGTCGAGGCCCAGCGCGGTGCAAGTCCGCACGGCCAGCTCTGCCAGCCGCGCCTCCGTCGCCGGGGCGACGCGCGCGGAACCCGAGGGGCCGCCCTTGGTGAGGTCCAGCAGCGAACGGATGTAGAGCCCGGAAAACAGATGTGTCACAGTGCCGTTCGCGATGAGCACCTCGGAGTGGAACTGCGGGCCTTCGAGCAGCCGTTCGACCGTGCCGTCGCCGAGGGCGGCGGTGTCGACGTTGTCGAACCGTTCGATCCGGATCCCGCGCAGGTTCGCCTCCGCGGCCGGCTTGACGATGACCAGTTCGTCATCGTCGAATCCGGTGCAGCCGCCCGCCTTTTCGACGCTGCCGCCGGTCACGATCAGCGTCTCCGGCACCGGGATGCCCGCGGCCTCCAACGTCCGGCGCATGACGCCCTTGTGCCGGTAGTTCTCCAGGGAGCCGACGGGAATCGGGGAGCTCAGGCCGAACTCATCGCACAGCTGCGCGGCCAGGCCGAGCAGGTACTCGTCATTGGTGACGATCGCGGTGGTCCCGGCGGGGATCAGTGACCGCCATGCGTCGATCTCGGCGATGTGTTCCTCGCCGAGCCCCTCCAGTGCCACATCGGCATCGCGGACCAGGGGCACCTCCCCGGTCCGGAGTATCCGCAGTTCGGCGCCGGACGCCGTGACGGCGGAACCGAATTCGGTCAGCCCGACACTGCCGAGCGACTGCTTCGCCTGCAACAGCACCACCGTTGCGCGATCACCTGATGACAACACGCCTCCAAGCCTCGAGGTGCTGGTCGACGCGCTGGCAACCGGTGACGACGGAGTCCGGATCGCGCGCCAGCGATATACGGATCAGATCGGTGCCGAGGTGCGGCTGCGCCCAGTAAAAAAGCTCGCCGGGCAGCACGTGCACGCCGACCTCGCCCAGCTCAGCGTACAACGCGCTGGCCGCGACGCCTTCGGGAAGTCGGAAGGTGTCGACCGAGATCCGGGAGTCCGGGTAGGCGGGTGTCAGCTTGATGTTGTTGCGCGCCAAGCGCCGATTGCTCTGAATGCCGTCGCGCAGTAGGTCGTAGCCGCCGTGCACGCCGTCGTCGGCGAACAATTCGACCACCCGCAGGATGAACGGCGACGCCGAAAGCATGTGGTCGGAGTACATCCGGGCCAGGGGGAGCGGATTGCCGACGTTCCAGTTCAGGAACCCCGCCTTCAATTCCTGTAGGGGCCAGAGCTTTCCGGTGTCCTCGATGATCACCCAGTCGAGGTCGTAGCGCGCGAGCACGGCGTACATGTCGTACTGCGCCCGCAGATCCTGTGCCCGGAAACAAGAGTCGATGACGAGCACGGTGTCGCGGTCGGCGCAGGCGGCCGCGATCCGGTGCAACCGGTCCTGGTCGATCACGGTGCCGGTCGGATTGTTCGGCGAGACGGTGAACAGCACCCCGTGCGCGGGCGGCAGGTGCTCCAACGGCCCGGTCGCCAACTCGGCTTCGGCGACCGACCGAATGTCGAGCCCGTGGCCGGCCAGCAGGTCGTGCAGGTTGTCGAAGGTCGGCTCGACCATCACCACCGGCCGGTCGGCGAGGCGGATCGCCTTGCCGATCATGTCGATGGCGGTCGAGGAGGAGTAGCAGCTGCGGAAGTCGACGCTGTCGGCGAGCGCGCCGTGCTGGCCGATCGAGGACAGGAACGCGTTGCGCGAACTCTTCTCCACCACGTCCACCGGCAGCTTGCGCGTCTGCGCGAAGATCTCCGCGAAGCCGGCGACGATCTCGGTTTGACTGGGCGACAGCGACATTCGCGGGTGCCCGTCGGACAGGTTGACACCGTCGACGAGCGCCCTGACTTCCAGATCGGTGATGTTATCGGGCATGCAGACGACCATCCTGTTGCGTCGTGGTCCGCCGGGCGGCAGCGGCGAGGGTCATGATTTCGAAGATCACCGCGACACCGAGGTGCGCGGTGATATCGGCGGTGTCGTACGGCGGCGAGATCTCGACCAGCGACACGGTGCGAATGTCCGGCAGGTCGAGTTCGCGCAGCAGCCGTAACGCGAAGGCCGAAGAGGGCCCACCGACTTCCGGCGTTCCGGTACCCGGCGCGCACGAGGGATCGACGAAGTCGATATCGAAGGTCAGTGCGACCGGATTCGTACCGACCTTGTCGCGGACGATCCGGCCCAGCTCCCGGCAGCCGAGCTCGATCGCCTCGTCGCTGTGGATCACGGTGAAGCCCAGCCCGTCGTCGGCCAGGTCTTCCCGTGGCACGCTGCCGCGCATGCCGATCTGGATGCTGGTCGTCGGATCGATCAGACCTTCTTCGGCCGCCCGGCGATACACCGTGCCGTGAAAGTGCTTGACTCCGAAGTAGTCGTCGAGCACGTCCCGGTGCGCGTCGAGCTGCACGAGCGACAGCGGCCCGTGTTTCTTTGCGGCCGCGCGTAATTCGGCGATCGCCAGGCTGTGGTCACCGCCGACGAGGATCGGCAGCGCGCCGATCCCGTGCACGGCGTCGACGCTTTTCTCGATCAGCTCGAGCGTTTGCAGGTGGTAGCCGGGCACGATGTGCACGTCGCCGCCGTCGACGACGGTGAGCAGATCGGTGATGACCAGCCCGCGCTCCCGGCTGCCCAGCCGGGCGAGGGTGCTCGCCGAGCGGACGGCCTCGGGTCCGAAGCGCGCGCCGCTGCGGTAGCCGGTGGCGCCGTCGATGGGCACGCCGAGAATGACGGCGTCGACACCGTCGTGCTCGGTCAGCTCCCGAACCGGCCGGTAGGGGAGCCGGAAGAAGGTCCGCGGTCCCGAACTCAGCCGGGAGACCGCCTGGCTGTCGGTGTAATCGGTCATGCTTCGGTTTCCTTGGACCGCAACAGCATTGCGGTCACGATCCCGGTTTCGTCGAGGCCGGGAGTGTCGACATCCTCCACGACCACCTCGAGGCCCTCGCTGGCGTACAGGTCCGCCCAGTACTGCTTGGGTGCCAGGCGCTGGTCGGTGAACGGGTGCAGCAGGAAGTAGTGGTTGTAGTAGTTGGTGCGGTGCGGGTCCTTCATCTTCTCCGCATCGTCCCAGCAGTAATCGATGTCGATGACCAGGAGTTCGAGGCCGGGGTTGTTGTCGAACAGCGTCCGGAGGAACTTCCGCACCCCCGCTTCGCCGCCCTGGCCCAGGATTTCGTGGATGACGAAGCTGATGATGCCGAAGTCGTAGTGGGATTCGGTCTGCTCGAGATGGCCGATCGCATCCGCATTGACGATGTCGATCCGGTCGGCGTGCGCGGACCCGGACACGAACTCTGTCGCGGCCGCGGCGCCCTCGGGGCTCGGCTCGATGCCGGTGAGCCGCATCTCCGCGTACTTGTCGGCGAGGGTGGTCAAGAAGATGCCGCTGCCGCAACCGAGATCGATGCCGCTGCGATAGCTCTTGCCGCGCTGGTCGAGTACCCGGTACATGAGCGGGATGGCGTCGTGCACGCTGATCGCGCAGCTGCCGACGCCGACCATGCGGCCGTCGCGCGGTACTGCGGCGGGCGAGGTGAAGCCCTGCCCGATCTCCAAGAAGGTGCGACCGTAGCCGCCGATCATCATCTGGTACCAGCCGCGGGCTTCCCAGATCTGCACGAGCTTGTCGGTGGCCCGATCATTGTCGGTGTAGCCGGCCGTGCGCAGGAACAGGTGCAGGGCCTCGACGCGCTCGGGTGTGGTGATGACCGATTCCAGCGCCTTACGGGCCGAAATTCCATTGACCACAATTTGTTCCAGGATGCCGTGCTCGATCAAGTTGTACAGCACTGCCGACTGCACGTATCCGCTGAACGGCTCCAGCGCTTCGATCAGGCGGTTCCGGGTAAGCATGGTGTTCATACCTCTCTTTCGGGACTTTCTCCGCCTGTCAGCCAGCGGCGAGCCGATCGGGGTCGCCGACGAAAGCAAGCTCGTATTTGTTCTGCCGATAGCCGTACGCCCCCGAGGAAAGGTTCGTGAACAACGTCCAGTCGGACAGCTGTGGCGCGGCGGGGATCAGGCCGTGCTGGGTGGTTCTGCCGGGTTTGGGGCAGATGAGATCGAGGCCGGCGATCTGCGCGAGCAGGGTAGACGCGCCCTCGATGCGCTCGGTGAAATTGCCGATGCCCTGCAGCAGCATGGCGCGGTCGGCGGCCCAGAAACCGTAGCGATCGTCGAATGCCGCCGACTCGATCGCGGCGGTGAAATCACGCTGGGTGCTCGCGGCGAACCGACGAAGCTTCGCCAGGATCACGCCGGGCTCTTTGACGGAGGTCTGTCCGCCGTCGAGCACCCGCTCGGCCAGCGTGTAATACATCTCGGCCTTGGCCGCCATCCGTCCCAGCGCCTGGATCCAGGCGGGGTGGGTCATGCCGGTCCTGGCGCGCAATGTATTGCACTGTGCCACCGAACCATCGATGAATACATGGGAGTTGGGGACGAACGCGTGGTCCAGCTCGATGATCGCGTCTTGTTCGTCGAGCGCGTCGATCGATTCGTCCGGAATCTCGTGTGCGGCACGGAAGCCGGCCCGGGAGTGCACCGTCACCCCGGCGCTGTCCGGTGCGATCGCGACACACAGCGCGGTGCGGTCCTCGGCCTCGGTGAGCATGCGGTAGGGGTAGATCAGCAGCACATCGGCGTAGAGCGCCAGGGTGGCCAGCTGTTTGAAGCCGCTCAGGTAGATACCGTCGGCGTCGCGGGCCACCACCTGGAGCAGCCGATCCTCGGCGATCCGCCCGCGTTCGGAGATGTCGGAGATCGCATGCGTGAGAATCGAATTCTCGGCCCGGCACTGCCGGTGGAACTCCCGCAACTGTTCGGCGCCGTCGCCGAAGTGGTCCGCGTTGGCGGCCCAGGCGGACACGATGCCGGCCAGGAAGTCGGGGCTGCGCCCGAGCAGGCCGCCGCTGTGCGTCGCGAACCGGCGCAACTGCCCGGCGTGCTCCAGGAACTGTTCGTGGGTTTCCGGCGGCGTCCAAATGCAGTCCCAGAATAATTTCAATTCCGGATTGGTGCGCAGGCCGTCCAGGGTTTTGGCGAATGGGGTACTCATCCGGTCCGCGAATGCGACCGAATGATTTTCGGCCGAGCGGCTGATCTGCTGAGTTTCCAATGGACGTCCTTGCCTTTAGATCTAATGCACAGCCCCACCGTTCACAAGGCGGACAACCCGTAGCCTGCCCCCGAACTTCAAGATAGTCGACCGGTCGTTGGGTAACCATTTGATGCCCATGTGACGCTTATCACATTGTACCATTTCATGATCCCTCATCAAATGAGCGCCGTGGCTATCTTATCGGCATTGAACAGGCAATATGTAAACCCCCCGATCGGGGGGTTTCGAATTCGCCGATAGCCCCCTTTTCGGGGGGTTGCGGATTCTCCGCAGTTGACGAGAATGAAGCCTGGCCGGATGTGAAACATCCTGTGCCGCAATGGTCTCGCATCTCTGTGCCCGGTGGTGGAATATGCTGGAAACAGCGTTGCGAGGGGGGTTGTGTCGGTGCTAGATTCGGGGCCACCGGGGGCTGAGCTCTCCCTGTTTCGGGTATTCGGTGAAAGCTCTCGAAGAATTAGAACAATTCAGGCCATGACCCCGATGTCCGAAGGGCGGTATTGGTGGAGACGAATCGGGTCGGGTCCGGTGCCTTCGATCGAACGGCGATCGAGGAATGGGTGGCAGCGAAGATAAGCCAGATCATCGGAGCGGATCCGCAGGCGATCGACCGGACCACCACTTTCGCCGCCTACGGGTTGACGTCGTCGGACGCGGTCGGCCTCTCGGGTGAACTGGAGGAATGGCTCGGGTGCAAACTCCCCGAGACCCTGCTGTACGAGCATCCGACGCTGGAGACATTGAGCGCGGCACTGGTCGGCGAGACCGCCGCGACCGGCAGCATCGCCGAATCGAACATGCCCGACCCGGAGCCCGCCGCCGACGATGACACCGTGTGCATCGCGGGCATGGCGTGCCGATTCCCCGGCGGCGCGAACTCGCCACAGTTGTTCTGGCGCAACCTGGCCGACGGCATCGACACCGCCACCGACGTGCCGCCGCAGCGCTGGGACGCGCAGCGCTACTTCGATCCCGATCCGTACGCTCCCGGAACGGCTTACACAACGCGCGGCGCCTTCGTGGACGACCTCGCCGGCTTCGACGCCCGGTTCTTCGGCATCTCGCCCCGCGAGGCCCTGCGGATGGATCCGCAACAGCGCATGCTGCTGGAGACCGTGTGGGCGGCGTTCGAGGATGCCGCCATCCCCGCCGACCAGCTCCGCGGTACGCGCACCGGTGTATTCGTCGGCATGATGGCGGACAGTCGCTACGGGAACGTGCTGATCGACCATGGCGGCCGGGCGGAGCTCGACGACCCGTATCTGGGTCTGGGCAGCGCGTCCAGCGTGATGGCCGGTCGGCTGTCCTACCTGCTCGATCTGCACGGGCCGAGCTTGGTCGTCGACACGGCCTGCTCGTCGTCGCTGGTCGCATTGCACTTGGCGGTCAACAGCATTCGCAACGGCGAGTGCGATCGCGCGGTCGTGGCGGGCGTCAGCGCGACTGTGCACCCCGACACCTTCCTGCAGGCCTGCAAGATGCGAATGCTCGCCGCCGACGGCCGCTGTAAAACCTTCGACGCCGCGGCCGATGGGTTCCTGCTCGGCGAGGGCTGTGGCGCGGTCGTCGTCGAACGGCTCGCCGATGCCCGCGCCCGCGGGCATCAGGTGCTGGCGGTGGTGCGCGGGTCGGCGGTCAACCAGGACGGCATGAGCAACGGACTGACCGCGCCCAACCGCGCGGCACAGGTTGCCGTGATTCGCGCGGCGCACCGAAGTGCCGGAATCAGCGCCGACAACATCGACTATGTCGAGGCGCACGGCTCCGGGACGCAGCTCGGCGACGCGATCGAGATCGGTGCGCTGACCGAGGTTTTCGGGGCCGCACGGCCGGAAGACCAGCCACTGTACGTGGGTGCGGTGAAGACCAATATCGGACATCTGACCGGCGCGGCCGGGATAGCCGGATTGATCAAAACCGTGCTGGCGCTGAACCGCCGCACGATCCCGCGGAATCTGCATCTGCGCGAGCCGAATCCGGCGATCGACTGGGCCGCCAGCCCGGTTCGCCTGCCGCACGAGAACATTCGCTGGCCGCACGCGGACCTTCGGACGCCCACCGCCGGTATCAGTTCGTTCGGCTGGTCGGGTACCAACGCCCACGTGGTGCTGGCCGCCCCGCCGGTCGCCACGGTCGAGCAGGAATCCGCCGACGAGCAGCGCTGGCATATCCTGCCGCTGTCGGGGCGCTCGCCCGAGACGCTGATCGCCACCGCGCACACGACAGCGGAATACCTGCACAGCAACCCGCGACTCGCTCCGGCGGCCGTGGCCGCCACCTTGCAGACCGGGCGCAGCCCCATGCCGTGCCGCACGGCCATCGCCTTCCGGACCCTGCTCGACGCCGCCGAGGCGCTCGACGAGGTCGGGCGCCGGGTACCGGTGCAGACGGCGCCGTCCGGCAGGCAGCCGACCGTGCGATTCGTGTTGCCGGGCACCGGCGATCAGTTCCCCGGCCTGGGACGCGACCTCTACCGCACGCAACCGGCATTCCGCGAGGCGATAGACCACTGTGCCGAAGTGGCGGCCGAATCGCTGGGTATGGACCTGCGCACCGCCCTGTACCCGGAGGCGGCACCGGCCGCGTCGGACCCCTTCGCCGCGCTGCGACGGGACACCACCACCGGCCCCGGCGAGCTGGTGACCCGCATCGACCTGGCCCACGCGGTCATCTTCGCGTTGAACTACGCGGCAGCACGACTGTGGCACAGCTACGGCATCGAGCCGAGCGGCCTGCTCGGCTACAGCCTCGGCGAGTACTCCGCCGCCTGTCTCGCAGGCGTTTTCGATGTCGAGGCCGTGCTGCCACTGGTCGTGCGACGTGCCCAGCTCGTCGCGGCGGCCGAACCCGGCGCCATGCTGACCGTGGCGACCGCCGCGGACCGCATCGCCGAGTACCTCGGCCCGGACCTGTCCTGTGCCGCCGTCAACAGCCCCACCACGGTGGTGGTCGCCGGTACCGAAGCCGCGATCGCCGAGCTGGAGCAACGCCTCGAAACCGCCGAGATCGCCGCGCGCCGGGTGCCGACCACCCGGGCCATGCATTCCCACCTGCTGAATCCGTTGCGCGAGCGTTTGGTCGAACTGTTCGACGGCGTCGAGCTGCGCGCCCCGCGAATTCCGTTCGTGTCCAACCTGACCGGCGGCTGGATCAGTGACGACCAAGCGCGCGACCCGCAGTACTGGGCCGAGCACATGTGCGCGACGGTCTCGTTCGCCGACGGCGTGGACACCCTGGCAGGCTCGGACCCGTGTGTGCTGGTCGACCTCGGCGCCGGTCACCTCGCCAGCCTGGCCAGCCAGACGCTGATGCAGACCGGTGGCACCGCGGCGCTGCCCACGCTGCGGGGCTCCTCGGTGCGCGAGCCGGACCAGATGATCGTTGCCCGCACGCTCGGCAGGCTTTGGGCCGCCGGGGTCGACGTGGACTGGGCCCGCGCCGGCTCGGCCGGAACCACGCTGTCGTTGCCGACGTATTCGTTTCAGCACGAACAGTTTTGGCCCACACCCCAGAAAAGCACTGTCCCGGCCCGGGCTGTCGCGGCGACCGTCAGGGCGGCCACCGAAGTCTTCGAACCTCAGTGGGTCGCGGTGCCCGCGTCGGATGCCGCAGACCGGCACGGTCCCTACCTGGTCTTCACCGACCCCGAAACATGCAGCGCCGAGCTGGCCGGGTACCTGGCGAAGGCGCTCGACGGTGCCGACTGGGTAACCGTCACGCCCGGAACCGGATTCGAGGCGACCACCGCCGACGAGTACCGCATCCGGCCCGGCGAGCGGGCGGACTACGCCGAACTGGTCACGGCACTCGAAGAACGAAACCTGCTGCCGCGCACCGTGGTCCACTTGTGGTCCGTGAACGGTAAAAACACCGACCCAGCAAGCACCGACAGCGTGACCGCGCATCGCCGCCTCGGTTACGACAGTCTGCTGGCGCTGGCCGGACAGCTGGGTCGCCGCTGCGTCGACGGCTGCCGCGTCCTGGTGGTCACCGACCACGCCCAGCTGGTCGACGCCGAAGACGACCTGCATCCCGGAAAGACCACGGTGGCAGGCCCCGTGTTGACCACGAGCCAGGAATACCCGGGCTTGGCGGTACGCACGTTCGATGTGGTCACTCCCGTCGATGACGCGGAAAACTCGTGGGACGAGCTCACCGCCGCTGTGCTCACCGAAATGCAGTGGCCTGGCGCCGATCTCGCGATCGCCCGGCGCGGTAGGCGACGCTTGGTGAAACGCTTCAGACCGCTCACCCTCGACGCACCGGCGCCTTACGTGCGCGACGGCGGCGTCTATGTGATCACCGGCGGCACGGGAAGCATCGGCCTCCAGGCGGCGGCGCACCTGTCCGCCGCAGCCGCCGGCGTCAAACTGGTGCTGCTGGCCAGGACGCCGCTGCCGGACCTGGACGACGCGAAATCCGTTGCGCAGGCGGACGACAAATTGCGCGCCCGAGCGACCGCGGTCCGTGCGCTGGCCGACGCCGGTGCCGAGGTGCAGGTACTGACCTGCGATATCGGCGACCGCGCTGCCACCACCGCCGCAATGGCCGAGGTCCGCACTCGATTCGGTGCGATCGATGGCGTGATCCACGCCGCGGGCGTGCTGTCCCCGGACGCGTTCACCACCATCGAGGACACGTCGCCGGAGATCAGCGCCGCGCATTTCCGCGCCAAGATCGACGGCACGCTCGCGCTGGCCGACGCACTGCGCGGCGAGCGCCCCGATTTCGTGGTCCTACTGTCCTCGATGTCGGCGGTCCTCGGTGGCATCGGTTTCACCGCCTACGCGGCCGCCAACGCGTTCCAGGACCAATTCGTCGCGGTGCGCGGCCTGCCCGGCGGATCCGCGTGGCGTTCCGCGTGCTGGGACACCTGGCAGGACACGGTCCATTCCGGCGAAAACCCGGGTGTCGCAGACTCACTGGACAAATATTCGTTCGCCGCCTCGGACGCACTCGCCGTGCTGGACCGGCTGATCGCGGGCGGCCCGCGCCGCGCGGTCGTCTCCGCCGGACAGTTGCACGAACGCATCGCGGCCTGGGTCGGCGGCAACGACCCGCTCACGGAATCCGCCACTTCGCCGGAACCGGGCTCAGCGGAGGTCAGCACGGCACCGCCCAGCCGAACCATCGAGGACTACCAACGCCGCCTCGCGGAACTCTGGCAGGAGGCGCTCGGCGTCGACCACGTCGGCCTGCACGAGAACTTCTTCGAGTCCGGCGGCAATTCACTGGTCGGTCTGCAACTGATCAACTCGATCAAGAAACAGTTCCGCGCGGTCATCCCGACCGTGGCGCTGTTCGAGGCGCCGACGATCGCCGATATGGCCGATTACCTGATCACGGCGGCCGCGCCCGAAAGGAAGTCACGGACATGAAACTTGTCGGAGTCGTCGGGGCCGGCGTGATGGGTTCTGGTCTCGCGCAAGCCCTTGCGGCACATGGATACTCCGTGGTGCTGGTGGACCGCGCCCAAGCCCAGCTGGACCGGGCGGCGGACGAGGTCGTCCGGTACGCCCGCACCGGGCGCCTGTTCGGCCACGACACCGAGAAGTACGGCGACCTGACCCAGCGGGTGAGCTACACGACCGAGCTCGGCGACCTCGGCGCCGCGGAGTTCGTCATCGAGAACATCACCGAGAACTGGTCGCTCAAGGCCGAGATCTATCCGCGATTGGACGAGATCTGCCCGCCCGAAACGGTTTTCGCGGCCAACACGTCGTGTATTCCGATCACCAAGATCGCCGGGGCCACCCGGCGCCCCGATCGGGTACTCGGCATGCACTTCATGAACCCGGTGCCGATGAAGTCCACCGTCGAGGTGATCCGCGGCTGGCATACCTCCGAGGCCACCATCGCCACCGCGATGGAGCTGCTCGAAGGCCTGGAGAAGCGCGGCATCGTCGTCAACGACATGCCGGGCTTCGTCTCCAATCGGGTGCTGATGCTGATGGTCAACGAGGCGATCTTCTTGCTCCAGGACGGTGTGGCCGGGGCGGCCGAGGTCGACGAGATCTTCCGGTCCTGCTTCGGGCACGCGTCGGGTCCGCTGGAGACCGCGGATCTCATCGGGCTCGACACCATCCTGTACAGCATCGAGGGTCTCCAGGAGTTCTACGGAGACAGCAAGTATCGGCCGTGCCCGCTGCTCCGCAAGATGGTCGACGCCGGACTACACGGCCGGAAAACCGGTCAGGGCTTCTTCTCGTACTCGTGAGAGCGACCCCGAACCCTTTGCCCCCGTTACCGACAGGACGCAGTTATGTTCTCCGACGCCCGTTCCGAAATCCGTGAATTCGTCGCCAAGCGATTCCCCGACGGCCGGCTCGAAGACGATCACGACATCTTCGAAAGCGGCTTCGTCAACTCGCTTTTCGCGATGGAACTGGTCATGTTCATCGAGCAGCACCTCGGCGACCGCATCCCCAACGACGAGCTGATGCTGGACAACTTCCGGACGGTGAACGTGATGACCGACCTGGTCGGCAGGCTCAGCGGCGGTGGCGCGGCCACCGAGGTGGCGTGATGCCGGTGCAGGCGGAGTCCGGCGTCGGCGCGTGGTCGCGGGCCGAGATCGCCGCGTTCGTGGACAAGGTGGTCGCGCCGCGGGCCGCCGAGTTCGATCGGACGGCCCGGATCGACCCGAGCATCATTGCCGAGTTCGCCGCTCGGGGCCTGTGGGGTGCGGTGCTGTCGGAGGCGGACGGCGGCACCGGCGCGGGCATGACCACTCTCGCGGAGGTGCACGAGGAGGTGGGCCGCGGCTGTTCGTCCATGCGCAGCCTGCTGACCGTGCACTCGATGGCGCTGTACGCGCTGGACCGCTGGGGGACCGAGACGGCCAAGGAGCGGTGGAAGGCCGACCTCGTCGCCGGTAACGCGCTCGGCGCGTTCTGCCTCACCGAGCCGGAAGCCGGTAGCGACTTCGCCGCGCTACAGGCCTCGGCCCGGCGCACCGACGACGGGTGGGTGCTCGACGGCCACAAACTCTGGGTCACCGGCGGTCAGCTCGCCGACGTGTTGCTCGTCTTCGCGCGCACCGCGGTGGGCCCGGCTGCCTTCGTGGTGGAGGCGGCGAACCCAGGCATCAGCCGAATCCCGGTGCGCGACATCACCGGAACCCGCGGCAGCCAGGTCGCCGAGATCGTCTTCGACAACTGCGAAGTCGGCGCCGACGCGCTCATCGGCCCCGAGGGCATGGGGCTGGCCATCGCGACCGGCGTGC
Organism: Nocardia ninae NBRC 108245; assembly: GCF_007990755.1. GTDB lineage: Bacteria > Actinomycetota > Actinomycetes > Mycobacteriales > Mycobacteriaceae > Nocardia > Nocardia ninae. The sequence goes on from NZ_BJXA01000002.1 coordinate 363,273, forward strand.
TCGATATCGGGCGCTTCAGTGTCGCCGCGGGGTGCGTCGGCATCCTGCAAGCGTGTCTGAATGCCTGCGTGAGTTACGCCAATACGCGCCATCAGGGCGGCGCGCTGCTGCGCGAACACCAGCTCGTGCAGCAGATGATCGCCACCATCGCTACCAACACCCGGGCGGCGCGGCTGCTGGTCTGGCAGGCCGCGCGGCTCAAGGACACCGGCAGCCCCGACACGATCATGGCGACCTGTATCGCCAAACAGTTCGCCGCCACCGCGGCGGCGGCCGCGGCCAACGACGCGGTCCAATTGCACGGTGCGCGTGGCTGTACCGACGAATATCCGGTCGGCCGCTACTTACGCGATGCCAAGGTCATGGAAATCATCGAGGGCAGCACACAGCTGCAACACATCCTCATCGCCGCCGACGCGTGCCGAAATCAGGCGCGCGTCATCCCCATCGACTGAGGCACGACCGGAACTGCGCAGAGGCTAAGGAAATTCGATGAACTCGGATGTCGGTAAGCGTCCCCGCCAGATCAAGTGCGTGGTCTGGGATCTGGACCATACCCTGTGGGACGGTGTCCTGCTGGAGAACGCCACGGTCACCGATCTCAAGGCCGGGATCCGGGAAACCATTGCCACGCTGGACGAACGCGGGATCCTGCACTCGGTCGCCAGTCGCAACGATCCGGAGATCGCGCTGGCCAAGCTCACCGAGCTGGGGATCGCCGAATATTTCCTGTACCCGCAGATCGGGTGGGACAACAAGTCCGCCTCGGTCGCGGCGATCGCCGAGCGGCTCAATATCGGGATCGACACGCTCGCCTTCGTCGACGATCAGGAGCTCGAACGCGATGAGGTCCGGTTCGCCCATCCCGAGGTGCTCTGCATCGACGCCGTGGATGCGATGTCCCTGGTGGACCGGCCGGAATTCCAGCCGAAGCACGTGACCGCGGACTCGCGGATGCGCCGCCAGATGTACCGGGCGAGCATCGAGCGGACCACTGCGGAGGAACGGTTCTCCGGCACCAATGAGCAGTTCCTGGCCACCCTCGGTATGCGTTTCGCGATCAGTCCGGCCCGCGCCACCGACATCGGCCGGGCCGAGGAACTCGTCGTCCGGACCAATCAGCTGAACTCGACGGGAATCATGTACTCGGCGCAAGAGCTTGCCGCCCTTGCCGAGTCCGACGACCACCTGCTGTTGATGGCCGAACTGGAAGACAAGTACGGGACCTACGGGCAGATCGGTCTCGCGCTGGTGGAGCGCGGTGCCACGCAGTGGCGGCTGAAGCTGCTGCTCATGTCGTGCCGGGTGATCTCGCGCGGTGTCGGGACGGTGCTGCTCAACCATGTGGTGCGGCTGGCCCAGGTCGAAGGTGCGCGGCTGGTTGCCGAATTCGTGCCCACCGATCGGAACCGAATCATGTACATCACTTACCGATTCGCCAATTTCGAGGAGATCGGCGAGGAGGACGGCGTCACGCTGCTGGGCGCTTCGACCACACCGCCACCGCATCCGCCGGACTATCTGACGGTAGAAACGGCCACCACGGCGGCCCGACTATGAATGCTCCCACCATCGATACGCGCAAATGGATGCCGTACCCGCCGATCGGCGGCGCGGCGACGACCCTGTACTGCCTGCCGCACGCCGGGGCGGGGGCCTCGACCTACCTGCCGTGGCGCAAACTGCTGCACCCCGATATCGACGTGGTGCCGCTGCAGCCGCCGGGGCGCGAAATGCGCATGCGGGACGAGCCTTTCGAGCACCTGACCCCGCTGCTGGACGACCTGCTCGCGGCAATGGAGGGTGCGTGGCGGGCACCGTTCGTGCTGTTCGGGCACAGCTTGGGCGCGCTCATCGCCTACGAATTGGCGCGTCGGCTCTCCGCGGGCGCGGGGCCGCGGCCGGCGCGGCTGATCGTGTCCGGACGCCGTGGGCCGCAACATCCTTCGCGGTTGCCGTGGATCCGATTCGCCTCGGACGAGATGCTGCTGGATATCGTGCGGATGCTCGGCGGCACCCCGGCGGAGGTGCTCGCCGACGAGCAGATGCGGGAGTCGGTCCTGACGCTGACGCGGGCGGATCTGGGGGTCGACCAGACGTATGTGTATCGGCCGGACCCGCCGCTCGATATCCCGATCACCGTGCTGAGCGGCAGCGCCGATCCGCACGTCAACGCGACCGAGCTCGAGCAGTGGCACGAGTGCGGCTCGGCCGGGGTCGACATCCGGATGGTGCCCGGCGGGCACTTCTTCCCGATCTCGCACCGCGACGCCGCACTGCGTCACGTCCGGGACTGTGTGGTGGGGTCGCCATGATCGGTGGCACCGTCTTGCGGCGGACGATCGCCTCCGACGAGGTCGAACTGTGGTGGGTGCGGCTGACGGGTGAGCACTCCGCCGAGGATCGCCGGGTGTTGTCCGCCGGGGAGTTCGTGCGCAGCACCCGGTTCGACACCGCCGAGTTCACGGCCGACTTCATTCGTACCCGAGCCGCGCTGCGGCGGGTGCTTTCGGCCTATACGGGCAGTCTCCCCGAGGACCTCGTCTTCGCTACCGGACGTCACGGGAAGCCGGAATTGGCCGACAGTACAACGGCATTCAATCTCACACACACCCACGGGCTCGCTGTCGTCGCTGTAGCAGGGGCGGGATCGATCGGCGTCGACGTCGAGTCGGTCGACACCGATTTCGACCTGGACGGGCTGGCGCCACGGGTGCTCACAACGCGCGAAGCCGCCGGGGTAGGCACCGATCGGCGGCGATTTCTGCACCACTGGGTGGCTAAGGAGAGCTACCTGAAGTGGTTGGGTAGCGGACTGACGGTGTCGCCCGACGCGATCGAGTTGCGCGCCGATCATCAAGGCCGTGCCGTCATCGCGGCCGTCGATGGCGACCTGCCGACGGCGTACGTCCAGCATTTCGGCCTGAACTCGTGGCACGCCGGTGCCTTCGTCGGCGATCACCCCGAACCTCGTTTCACGCTGCGCCCGGCCGAATCGGTCTGTGTCGCAGCGAATCTCCGTCGCCGGACCTCAGGAGTGCAAGCATGACAACCAATTCCCCGGTCGAACCGGCCACCCTCGTCGAGCTGCTGACCATGCGCGCCGCCGCCACGCCGGACGAGGTGCGTTTCCGTCACCTGGGCGACGGTGACGAGGTCACCGCGACACTGACCTTGCCGGAGCTCGACCGCAGCGCCCGTGCCGTCGCCGCGCATCTGGCGGGGATCACGCAGCCGGGGGAGCGGGCGCTGCTGCTCTATGCCCCCGGCCTGGAATTCGTTGTCGCGTATTACGGATGCCTCTATGCCGGTGTGATCGCGGTGCCGGTGGCGCCGCCGCAGCCGAACAAGCTGGCGGACAGCCTGGCGCGACTGGCTTCCATCACCGCCAATTCCGGTGCACGGCTGCTGCTCACCGGTGCCGAGATCGAGCCGCTGCTCACCCCGGTGCTGGCCGAGGCCGATGGCTTCGCGGGGCTGCGCACCGTGATCACCGACCGCATCGATCTCGCCGAGGCGGACGGTTACCGCGATCCGGGCGTCACGGCGGACAGCGTTGCACACCTGCAGTATTCGTCCGGGTCGACCGGGGAACCGAAGGGAGTCGTGCTCACGCACCGCAACGTCCTCGCCAACCTGCGGCTGGTCACCGATGAGATCGGCGCCGGTGTCGGGGTGGCCTGGTTGCCGACCTTCCACGACATGGGTTTGCTCAGCATGGTCACCTATCCGGTGTACAGCGGCTCGACCGTGATCAGTATGTCGCCCTTGGCATTTGTGCAGCGGCCCGCACGCTGGATCGCGGCGATGTCCCGGTTCGGGGCCACGCACACCGTCGCCCCGAACTTCTCCTTCGGGCTCGCCGTGCGGCGGGTGCCTGCCGAGCAGGTCGGCAATTACGACCTGTCACCGCTGCGGGTGGCGCTCTGCGGTGCGGAACCCGTGCGTGCGGAGACCATGGCCACCTTCGCGGACCACTTCCGCGCGGCAGGCTTCGACGCACACAGCCTGTTCCCGTGCTACGGCCTCGCCGAGGCGACGCTGCTGGTGACCGGCGGCCCGGCCGGCAGCGGACTCACCACGGTCGAGGTCGACCCGACCGCGCTGGCCAAGGGGCGGGTGGAGCCGGTGGGCGGCGGTGGCCGCCGGTTGGTGGCCAGTGGTCAGCTCAACGATGCCTACGAACTCGTCCTCGCCGACACCGAGACGCTGACGCCGCTGCCGGAAGGTCAGGTCGGCGAGATCTGCCTGCGCGGCGACAGCATCGGCAAGGGGTACTGGGACGCACCGGAGGCGGTGGCCGCCACCTTCGCCGCCACCGTCACCGGTCGCACCGGGCACTTCCTGCGCACCGGTGATCTCGGCTTCGTGCACGAGGGACAGCTGTACGTCACCGGGCGCAGCAAAGACCTCATCATCGTGGACGGCTACAACCACTACCCGTCCGATATCGAAGCCTCCGCGATGTACTCGCATCCGGCACTGCGCCCCGACCGCTGCGTGGCGTTCCAGGTGCTGGACAGCGACGAACCCGCTCTGGTCGTGGTCGCCGAGGTGAACCGCGGCGAGAACCCCGACGCTACCGCCAAGGACGAGATCGTCACGGCCGTGCGTCGAGCGGTCGGTGAGCATCACGGATTGCGGCTCAACGACGTGGTGCTGGTGACGACCGGCTCGGTGCCGCTGACCTCCAGTGGCAAGATCCGCCGCTACGCGGTCCGCGAGCAGTATCGAGACGGTGCGCTGACCGTGCTGCCCTGATCACGTTCGTGGCCGCCGCGGCTTCCGGTCTGGGCTGTTTCACCTGTGCCGGACAGGGAACGCAGTACCGATGAAGGACGAGTTGGAACGCGAAAGTAAATGGGAAGTCGACCCGGCCTGCACGCTGCCGACGCTCGATGATCTCGTCCCCGAGAGCAGGGTCGAGATAACACAGGTCGAGCTGACGAGCACGTACTTCGACACCCCGGACCACGACCTGCTCGCCCAGAACGTCACCTTGCGCCGCCGTGCGGGGGCCGACGAGTCCGGCTGGCAGCTGAAGGTCCCGCAGGCGGACGGCCGCGTCGAACTGACCGCCGCGCTGTCCGACGACCTGCCGCGTGAACTCGCCGAGCTGGTCACCGGCGTCGCGCTGGGCAAGGAACTGGCCCCGGTCACCACGATTCATACCGTGCGCACACGGCATCGCGTCTTCGGCGCGGACGGCGAACTGGTCGCCGAGGTCGATGACGACACGGTGCACACGACGCCCGCCGAGCAGGATGCGGACCCCCTCGACTGGCGTGAGATCGAGATCGAACTCGGCCCGCAAACCGACACCGCCCCAACAGTATTGGTGGATCGCCTGATCCAGGCGGGCGCACGGCCGTCGACGTATCCGTCCAAGCTGTCTCGGGTGCTGCCCGCGCGGTCCGGGCCGAAGATCAGTACCGATGCCGAACGCGCGATCTACGACTACATGACGGCCCAGATCGACACGATGTTCGCCGGCGACATCGCGCTGCGCCGCGGCGAGAACCCGATCCACGACACCCGGGTCGCGTCCCGGCGCCTGCGCAGCACGCTGCGCGTATTCGGCAAGTTGTTGGACACCTCGGCGATCGCCGACATCGAGGACGAGCTGAAGTGGTACGCGGGCCTGCTCGGCGAGGTACGTGACTGCCAGGTGCAACGCCGCCACCTCGCCGACAAGATCAGCGAACTACCCCTCGAACTCGTGCTCGGCCCGGTTGCCACGCGCATCGACACCACCCTGCTCAGCAAGCAGCTCACCAGCCGCAAGGAGCTCGCCGAGGCCATGAACTCCCCGCGCTACCTGACACTCCTTGCGACGCTGCGCGAATGGAAGTCGAATCCGCCCCTCGGCCCGCGGATCAAGGGTCGAAAGCTGGTCCAGCGCGCCGACCGTGCCGCCCGCAAAGCCGATCGCCGCCTCGCGGCCGCGCTCGAGGATCAGCGCGACGAGTCCTTGCACCGCGCTCGCAAGGCCGCCAAACGCGCCCGCTACGCCGCCGAACTACACGCACCGGTCCGCGAACGCGCCCAGGCGAAGTCGAATATCAAGCATTACAAGCAAATCCAACGTGTGCTCGGCGACCACAACGACAGCGTCGTCTCCGCTGCCTTCCTCTGGCGCACCGCGACCGCGGCGGGCACCGCGGCCGATGAGAACGGCTTCACCTTCGGCCTGCTGTACGCCAACGAGAAGCACGCGGCGGCCGACGCACGAGAAAAGATCGCCGAGATCGCTGCTGCCAGGTAAAGAGGCGGCCCCTGTGAACTCCTGTGGTGCTTCAAGACTCGCGGGAGGTGGGGATGTCGAGGATGCCGAGGAAGGCGCTGGCGGCCGGGGTGCGGGTGGCGGCGTTCCAGATGACGTACTCGACTCGTGTTGGCGCGTCTGTGATTTCGATCGTGACGACGTCGGTGAGACGGGGGGCATAGGCGGCGGGCAGCATGGCGATGGCCAGTCCGGGGGCGACCAGCCGGGTGATGTAGTCGGCGGTGGTGACCTCGAAGGCGACGTCGCGGGTGAGGCCGGCCGCGGCGAAGGCTTGGTCGGATTGGCTGCGGCCCGCGGTGCCGGCCGGCAGGTCCACGAAGACTTCGGTGGCGAGCCTGCGCAGGTCGGCGGTGGGCTCGGCGGCGAGGGCGTGGTCGGGGGCGACGACGGCCACCAGCCGGTCGCGGGCCAGTTCGTGCACCGCGACGCCGTGCGGGCGTGCGGTGGTCGGCAGTCCGAGGAAGGCGACGTCGAGCGTGCCGTGCTCGACCTGGTCGATCAGGTCGTCGCTGGCGCCGACCCGCAAACTGATGCGCACGTGTGGGTAGCGCGCACGGAAGTCGCGCAGGGCCTCGGGAATATCGACCGCGGCGACGGTAGGGATCAGACCGACCGCTAGGCGGCCGCGGATCTCGCCGACGGCAGCGGCCACCTCGGCGGCCGCCCGGTCGGCGGCGTCCAGGCATTGGCGGGCCGCGGGCAGGAACGCCGCCCCGGCCGGGGTCAGCCGCACCCGGCGGCTGGTGCGCTCGAACAGTCGTGCGCCGAGTTCCTTTTCCAGCCGGGCGATTTGGTGGCTGAGCGCCGACTGAACCACCAGGCAGCGCTCGGCGGCCCGGGTGAAGCTGTTCGTCTCGGCGACGGCGAGGACGTAGCGCATCTGCTGGAGCTCCATGGATCAATCTTGACTGGATATCAATCGGATGACAAACATGCATTGGACTCATGGATCGTCGTCCAGCCAGACTGAGCGTATGAAAAGTGCAGCAGCGCAGGAGGTTCTGGGATGAGACGGATGATCGGCATCGCGGTGGCGCTGGCCTGCGTCGGGGCGCTCGCCCCCGCGCCTGAGGCGACCGCCCGAGAACCGTTGTTTCCCATCACGATCGACCTACCGGCGGGGTTCCGGCCGGAGGGCATCGCGATCGGGCCGTGGCCGGTGGCCTATATCGGGTCGATGGCAGACGGCGCCATCTATCGAGCCGACCTGGTGACCGGCCAGGGAGCCGTGCTGAGTCCCGGACGGGGTACGCAGGCCCTCGGTCTCCAACTCGACGACCGCGGCAGGCTTTTCGTCGCAGGCGGCACCGGGGGTGACGCCCGCATAGTGGACGCCGCCACCGGCGCGGTGCTGGCACGTTACCAATTCGCCACGCCGCCGGATACTTTCGTCAACGACGTGGTGCTGACGCCCTCAGGCGCGTGGTTCACCGACTCGCGCGCACCGGTGCTCTACCACCTGCCGATCGGCCCGGACGGCGCCTTGCCGTCACCGGATGCGGTGGTGCGTGTCCCGCTGACCGGCGATATCGCCTATGTCCCAGAAGAATTCAACGCCAACGGTATTGTGCGTACTCCGGACGGCACGGCCCTGATCATCGTGCAGTCGGTGACCGGCCACCTGTTCCGGGCCGACCCGGCGACCGGCGTCACCCGGCGTGTGGATCTCGGCGCCGAGTCGGTACCCCACGGCGACGGCATGCTGCTGCGCGGCAACAGTCTGCTCGTCGTACAGAACCGGCAGAACGCGATCGCCGTCATCGACCTCGACCCCGCCGGAACGAGCGGCACCGTCCAACAGCGACTCACGGATCCCCGCTTCGACGTGCCCGCCACCGTCGCCGCGTTCGGCGACCGCCTCTATCTGCCGAACGCCCGCTTCGACACGCCGCCGGAGCCGACCACGCCGTACACCGCCGTCGCGGTCGGCGATCCCTGGTAGCGGGCGCTTTACCCGGTGGTCTTCAGCTGACCGGTGTACGCGTCGACCTGCACCTCGTAGTCGTCATCGGTGGCGCCGGGCTGCTGGACATCGAACTCGTACTGCGCCGAGTTGTCCTTGCCCTCGATCTTCCACTTCTCGATCGCGCCGGGGCGGGCCTTCGAGGCGGTGGCCATCGCGTCGTTCAGCGGCACCGCCCGGTCGTAGTCGACCGCCTTGCGGGTCCGTTCGGTGCCGCGCTCGTCCGCGTCCAGATTTTCCTTGTGCTCGGAGATGACCGCGCCGGAATCGGCGGCCAGCTGCACGGTGTATTTCTCCGTGTCGGAGAGCAGTTCCACCTTGTACACGTAGGTATTCCGGGTGTTGACGCCCTCGCGCTCCAGTTCGAGTTTCGACAGCGTGCCGTCGAAGTTCTTCTTGCCGGCGTTGAGGGCGTCGGTGGGGCTCACCGGGAACGAGTGGTGCGCCAGGTCGACCGGGGCCGCATCCGGCGCGTGGGACGCGGTCGAACTACCGATCACCGACACCGCGGTGGTGGGATCGGCCGAGTCCTGTCCTGAGTCGTTACCGCACGACGCCGCTGCTACCGCCGCAGCGACCACCATCGGCGTGATCAGTACCGCTTTCATCGCTATTCCTCTCTGTCGAACAAGCCAACTTCGGAATGCGCGCAGCAATCGTCGGCGACGCCGCGACAGGGCCGGTATGCCCCGGGTATGCGGGCGCTAAACAATCGGGTCGAACGCGAGCGGCCGCGTCTGCCTGCCGAGCAGCGCGCCGGGTGCTTATCCGACAAGCGTTGATATTCATATCATCGTTCGACCGACGCCGAGGCGGCGGTTCCGGCGCTATTCTTACCTCAATTGATCATGCCCGGTGGGCGGGTGGCTCCCTCGGTGAGCCGCATATTCAATTCGAGTTCAGCAAGGAGCATGCCGATGTCGACCGGTGTAGCTCCGGAGGACTCGCAAGACGCACGGCAGAAAATTCCGGCCACCTTTACTGATAATCCCGAACGGGCGCGCGAGATATTGGCCGAGCGGGTCGCGGCCATGGCGCCGAACATGGTGCTGGCCAGCACCTATGTGCCGCCCGACGGGGCCGTGGCGGCGTATCTGCTGCATCGGCTGCTCAGTCGAGGCGATAACACCGGGGTCGCATGGCATTCGGTGTTCGTGAATTCCGGCGTCGAGGCGCTCGGTACGGTCGTGAAGTACTTGCGCAACAGGCACAATCGCGCGGGAAGCGCCGGCTCGTGCCGCATTCTGGTATTGGATCCGACCGGCACCGCGCGCTATGTGTTCGGGCACGCGGTCCCCGGCCTGCCCGAGCTCGTCGCCGACGGCATGGCGATCGTCGGCACCGTCGATGAGTTTCTGCACCGGATCGACCCGGGTTGGTCGGCATATGTAGTGGTCGTCGACGGTCTTGTGCTGGATGGGCTGGCACCGGTGCATAGCGCGATCGAGGTCGCGCGTGCGCGCGGTGCCGCGGTGGCGTGGGGCCTGCTCGGCGACGCGACCGCCCTGGAAACGCTGCGCGGCTCGGTGGCCGCCGCCGACCTGGTGTTCCTGGGTGAGGTGGCTGTCGACAATGAGATGCCCTGCGGCACTGTGTCGTTCACCCGCGACATGTTCGCGCTCTGGAACAACACGATGGACAGCATCGCGCACGTGTCGACCTTCGGCGGCAACGGCCTGGCCATGCATATGATGTGCGAGACATTGACGCGGTGGCGGCCGACGGATCGGCACGAACGCGCGGCGATACACCGCATGCGGCACAACAGATTCACCCGCAGTGCCCGCCTGCGCATGCACAGCAACACCTGGCAGACCCGGTCGATCGATCTGGCGGCCATCAATATGACCTTCGACCGCGCCGAGGGCGTCACGTACCGGCACGGCACGCGCACCTATACCGACCTCGCATCCGGCACCGGCCCCGCGTTCCGCGGGCACAACGTGCAGTCGCCCGAGGTCATCCGAGCAGCGGGCTCGTCCGGCGACGAAACATCAAGGCTGGAAGCCGTATTGGCACGCCTCACCGGCTTGCCGATAATGCTGCCCGCGGTGAGCGGGCAGAGCGCGGTCGACAACGCGATACTCGCCGCGCTGTGCTGCAAGCCCGGCCGCGCGACCGTACTCACCTGTCGGGGCAACTATTCCGGCAAGGGCCCGATGTCGCTGGCGTTGAGCAGGACGAGTTCGTTCTTCCGGGACCGCGATGAGCACGCCTTCAGCCCATATCCGGTCGAGGTGATCGAGGTCGATCTCGCGGACATCGACGGGCTGCGGCAGGCGCTGCGGCGCAATGACATCGCCTTGGTCTGGCTGGAACTCGTGCAAGGCTACGACTGTGTCGAGATACCGCGCGAGGTACTCGACGAGATCGAACACCGGCGCGCGACAGCAGGATTCCTGGTCGGGGTCGACGAGGTCTTCACCGGCTACTGGCGCTGCGACCTCGACAACTTCCTTACCTGTACCGGTCGCGGCTTCCGGCCGGACCTGGTGGCCTTGTCCAAGGCGCTCAGTGACGGGCTCGTCCCGATCGGCGCGGTGCTCACCTCGGCCGAGGTTTTCGCGCAGATGGCGAGCGCGGCACCGGATATGGCGCACTGGCTGCGCAACCATTACCGCAACGACATGGCGGCCGGGCTCGCCCGCGCGGCGCTCGAAGCAGCCGAGCGCGACCGGCACGGGGCGGCCGATATCGCGGCGGCCATGGAGGCAATGCTGCGCCGAGCGGCGCGGTCACCGCTGTTCGCGGGCTATCGGCGCGTCGGCTTGCTCGGCAGGCTGGTGCTCTCGCCACGCGCGATCGGCGCGCGTCCGCGCCCGTCGGTGCAGAACTACGCCGAAGCGGTCGTCGCCCGGCTGATCGGAAAGCGCTGCGGCGCAATTACTTTGCAAATGCGGTTCGCGCCGAGCACAGCGGGCGACGGTGCGCCGGAACTGATCGCCGCCATGGCCGAGGTCGGTGCGTTTCTGGAGCGGCTGCCGCGCTGGACGGTGGATCGCACCACGCTGGGCTCATTACTCGGCACGGCGGGTCGCGAAATTGCCGCAGCGGTACTGCGCGTGCGCGAGACCTACGGCGATCGAAAGGACAGGACGCTCGATTGAGAATTGCACCATCGGGCTTCGATAAATCGGCAATGTGCACATCGAGAATTGTTGAATTGCACAGCGATGGTCCGGCTGAAACAACGCGGTAATCCAACAATAACGTGCTACCCTGGTGAACATTCGCTGGGATTGATGGGAGCGTGAGATGTCTTGTCACGCAATGGAACCAAACCAGCGGAATGGCGTGCACAGCAACTTCCCGGCACGATCACCGGATCTGTTACCGCACCGCTCTCCGGTGCGGTGAGCGAATGTCGTGGATCGGGCATGACGGCGCACAGACCGGTGACAATTCGCCTGGTGGTCTGTGCGGACAGTGCCCTGATGCGGTCGGGTCTGTGCGTCCAATTCGATCGTGAACCCGATATCGACGTCGTGGACGACGTGGCCGGTGGGCACAGTCTCCTGGGTGCCATCAAGGCGCACGCACCCGATGTCGTATTGCTCGTCGGCGCGGTGGAAGGGAAACACCGCCTCGCGGAGATCGTCGCCGCCTCGAAGGTGATCATGGTGATGTCCGAGGAGGACGTGGCCCGCGCCGTCAAATTGGTTCGGGCGGGCGTACGCGCTCTACTGTCATCGGGCTGCTCGCCGTTCGAATTGCTCTGTGCCATCCGGGTAGTCGCGGTGGGAAATCGGCTGGTGGTCCCGCCACACATCATCGGTGGCCTCGATCATGTGGTGGCCTCCAGCGTCACCCGCAACCTCGATATCCAGGTGGCGGGGAGCTTGACCCGGCGTGAAGCCGAGGTCCTCGGTCTGCTCGCACACGGCCGCTCCAACGCCGAAATCGCCCGCCAGCTGTCGGTTTCGGCGACCACCGTGCGCAGTCACGTGCACCACGTGCTGCAAAAACTGGCGGTGGCGACGCGGGGCCAGGCGGTCGCGGTGGCCTACGAGACCGGATTGATCGCGCTGCTGGACGACAGCGCGGGCAACGGCCGGGCACTGGCACCGCAGCAGGTCAACGGGCGGCCCCGAAATGGTCAGTGGCCCATCCCGAGCCCGCCGTCCACCGGGATCACCGCGCCGGTGATGTAGCCTGCGTCCTCGCCGGCGAGAAAGGCCACCACCCGCGCGACCTCGTCGGCACCGGCGATCCGCCCGAGCGGGATCTTCCTGGTGACCTCGGCCCGCCACTGCGGTGTCAGCGCGGCCGTCATATCGGTGTCCACGAAGCCGGGAGCGACCACATTGACGGTGATGTTGCGGGCGCCGAGTTCGCGCACGAGCGAGCGTGCCAGGCCGATCATGCCGGCCTTGGACGCGGCGTAGTTCGTCTGACCCGCTGAGCCGAGCAGCGCGGTCACCGAGGACACCAGGATGATCCGGCCGCGGCGCTGCCGGATCATGGTGCGGGCGGCCCGGTTGATCACCCGGAACGTGCCGACCAAATTGGTGTCGACCACGGCCGCGAACTCCTCCTCGGTCATCGCCGCCAGCAGTACGTCCCTGGTGATGCCCGCGTTCGCGACCAGCACGTCGACCGGCCCGAGTTCCTGTTCGATGGTGGTGAACGCCGTGTCGACCTGCCGGGAGTCGGTGACATCACAAGGCACACCGAACATTCCGTCGGGTGGCGTACCCTTCCGCACGGTCACGGCCACCGGTTTGCCGGTGCGTGCGAGCTCGCGGGCGATGGCGAGTCCGATGCCGCGGTTGCCGCCGGTGACGAAGGCGGAGTGGTTCATCAGTGCACCTCCCTGGCGGCTCAATCGGAGCGTTCGCGAATGATCGCAGCGAGGTCGAGGCCATGAACAGCACGCAACCCCGGTAGCAGCGACACGGTCGCGACGGCCAGGACCACGAGCGCCGCGACACCCAGCGTGCTCGGCCGGACGACCAGCTCCAGCTGGAACTGGTCATTGGAGTAGGTGGACAGGAAGCTGTGGCCGCCGAGTACGCCGAGCACCAGACCCGGCGCGATGCCGAGCAGGGTCATCAGCAGGTTCTCGCCGGTGATCAGCCGTGCCAGCATTCCCGGTGGCATGCCGCCCGCCCGCAGCACGCCGACCTCGCGGCGTCGCTCGACGATATTGATCGACATCGTGGTGAAGATGATCGCGAAGGCCAGCACGCCGCCCAGCGCGAGCATCACCCCGATGAATACGAAGAAGAATCCGGCGTACCGATCGATCAACCGGTTCAGCGCGTCCAGATCCTCATACGCGGCGATACCTGCGCGGCCGGACAACTCGCGCCGGATCTGCTCGGGATCGGCACCCGGCGCCAGTCGCAGCAGCGCCGAATCGACCGGCACCGGTGCCCCTGCCAGCGCGTCGAGCTGTTCGATGGACAGGTAGGCGAAGGCGCCGATCGGTTCATCGAGCACCCCGGCGACCGGTACCCGAACATCCGGCACGCCGGGCACTTTCACCGCGACGGTGTCGCCGGGGCCGACTCGCAGTAGGTGCCGGACCCCTTTGCCGATGAGGATGCCGTCGTCGGACAGGGTGGCGGGGGAGCCGGGTACCGGCCGAAGCCCGTGCATCGTCGTGTCGCGGGGCAACGCGATGAGCGCGGTCGAGTACGTGTCACCGTCCGCGGTGAGGGTGACCGGCAGCTGCACCATCGGTTCGGCGGCCACCACACCGTCGGTGCTGGTCAACTCGGCCAGCTTGCGCTGATCGACCGGGCCGGTGAAATCGACTCGTGCATCTGCGGTTTGCACCTGACGGAACGAGACGTCCAACGCCGCGGCCATGGTGTCGAGCATCGTCCACGAGGTGAGGACGACCAGCAGTGACAGGGCGGTGCCGAGCACCGTGCTCCAGGTCCGCCGCGGACTGCGGCCGATGTTGCGCAGCACCAGCAGCCAGCGCGCGGGCAGCCGTCGTAGTACGGGAAATATGCGCTCCGGCAGGCTGATTCGCCCCGGACCGAGTGGCGCGGATCCGCGCATCGCGGTGGCGGGTGGCGTGCGGAACGCGAGTACGGCGGGCGCGAGTGCGCCGAGTGCGCCCGCCGCGACGCCGAAGACCAGCCCACCGAGAATGGTGATCGGCAGGACTTCGACGACGGCCGCCGAGTCCGGCAGGCCGATCGCCCGGAGGTAGACCCGGCTCAGTGCGCCGGATCCGGCCAGCCCGAGCAGGATTCCGCCGAGCGACCCGACCGACCCCGCCACGATGCCGAATTGCAGGTAATGCGACAGGATCGTCCGCCGGTCCACCCCGCCTGCCAGTAGCACGCCGATCACCGGGCGTTCGGCCTGGACCCGCCGGTTCAACAGGACATAGGCCACCAGTCCGGCGACGCTGAGGAACAGCAGCGGAAACAGATAGGCGAGTTCACCGAAGGCGTCGATGTCCATGCGCAGCAACCAGTTCGATGGTTGCTCGGCCCGGCTCAGCACTTCCGTCGCGCCGAGGGCGTTCGCCATGCTCCTGACCCGGTCGAGAGAAGCCGGGCTCGGTGTTCCAGCGAAGCGGATCAGGACTTGTTCGGTCACGCCGGTGGCGGGCAGCGGCTCGGTCGCGAAGATCACCCCGAAGTTGTCGGGCACGGGGAACATCTCCTGGCGGCTGCGGGCCGGCCAGAGGTACTCCGCCGAGGACACCACACCCGCGACCGAGACCTCGCGCCAGCCATCCGGTCCGAGCATCGATAGCGTTGCGCCGGTGGCTAATCCGAAGTGCCCGGCCATGTGGTGCTCGACCAGCACTTCGTTCGCTGTCGGATAGTGGCCGGACAGTATCGTCGGCGCATTGACGGCAGGCGGCCGGTCCGCAGGCAGGCCGACGATCCGGCCGCGCAGCTTGTCCGCGCCGACCCGCAGCGGCAGCTCGGCTTGCCCGCGCACGACGACGTCCGCGATGCCCGGCAGCGTGCGTGTGCCGGCGGCGACGGCGGCCGAATCGCCGCCGGTAATCCAGACGTGGGCGAATCGCTCCGCCTCGAACGTCCCGTCGTAGGAGGCCGTCAGGTTCCGGTACGCGCCATAGGACGCCGTGAACAGCGCCACCCCCAGTACGATGATGGTCACCTGCGCAGCGAACTGGGACCACTGGGTACGGATGTCGCGCAAGAGTTTACGGCGCAGCGTCGGATGCCGATTCACCACGAGACCTCGCTCGCGGGCGTCGGCGCGTCCTGGCGTACGGCGGCCACGATATGACCGGAGCGCATGCGCAGCACCCGGTCGCCGATGGCGGCGATGGCCTGGTTATGTGTGACGAGCACGACGGCATGCCGGTCGCGGTGGCACAGGTCTTGCAGGAGGGTGAGCACGCTGCGCCCGGTGTCCAGATCCAGTGCGCCCGTGGGTTCGTCGCACAGCAGCAGCCGCGGCCGATTCACCAGCGCCCGCGCGATCGCCACCCGCTGCTGCTGGCCACCCGACAGCTGGGCCGGGAAGCGGTCCGCGCATTCGGTAAGTCCGACTTGGGTGAGTACCGCACCGACCCGGCGCCGGACCGAACCGCCGGTCAATTCGGCCAGTACGGCAATGTTTTCGTAGGCGGTGAGGGTCGGCACGAGGTTGAAGAACTGGTAGACGAAGCTGAGCGACTCCCGGCGCAACGCCGACATCCCCTTGGCGTCGAGGCCGGCCAGCGACCGCCCGTCGATGCTGATCTGTCCCGTGGTCGGCGCTTCGATGCCGCCGAGCACGTTCAAGAGTGTCGTCTTGCCCGACCCCGAAGGGCCGAGTACCACGAGCAGTTCGCCGGCCGCGATGGTCAAGTCGAACTCCGCCAGCGCGTGCACGGCGGTGTCCCCACTGCCGAAGGTCTTCGACACGCCCCGCAGCACAGCGAGTGTCGGTGTGACCGGAATCGTCGTCGCGCGCTGCTGACGGCCGGAGTGGACCATCGCTCAGCCGGGCCGTTTGGTCGCGTACACCCGGACCTGCCCGAGTCTGCCCGCCGCGCCCTGGTCCGCGAGCGTCTCGAAGAAGGCCAGCCCGTCGTCGAAGAGCTTGTCGCCGAGCACCTCTCGCCCTTGCGGCTCGAAGAGCCGATACGACTCGGCCCACCGCCGATTGATCGCGACGAACATCGCTGTGCTGTCGTGGATATCGATGTCTATGAACCCCGCGTGCGCCAGCAGGCGCCGGTACCCGGACGGTGTCTGCGGGAACAGGCGGCCGTAGACGGACAAGGCGCGCAACGTATCCGCGTCGCGCGGGAACGGACCGGTCAATACCTCGTCGGTGAAGACCAGGCGGCCACCGGGTTTCAGCACTCTCGCGCATTCGGCGACGACCCGATGTCGATCCGGCACGATGACGAGGCTGTCCACGCTCACCACCGCGTCGAATGTCGCGGCGGGATAGGGCAAGTCGCGGGCGTCGCCGTGCTCGAATCGGATCGGCGGAACGAGGTCGGCCACGCCGCGCCGGGCTATATCGATCGCAGGCGCGGAGTAGTCGAGGCCGGTCATCGCGCAGCCGGTGGTCGCGGCCAGATAGCGGGCGATTCCGCCGGTGCCGCAGCACAGATCGAGGCCGACCTTTCCTGGCGCGAGCGCGGTGGCACGGGCCAACTCGCGCAGCTGGGTTCCGGTGGTCCAACTCAGCTGGCCGAGATAGCCGCCCCAGTCCCGCCAGAGATAGGCCATCATCGCCTGCCCGGCCGGGGTGAGGGTGATCTGACGATGCGTCAGGTCGTAGATTTCCCGGGTTTCCTCGATCACGGTGCGCACGGGAGCGTCTCCTACTCGTTGGTTATCCGGACGTCAGCGAGGCGCCGCCGTCGACCACGATGGTCTGGCCGCGGATCCAGCTCGCGTCGTCGGTGCACAGGAACGCGACCACCTTGGCGAGATCCTCGGGCCGCCCGATCCGCCGCATCGGCGCGGTCTCGGCCACCTGCTGCATCCACCCCTGTGCGCCCGCCAGTGCGCGCACCGACTCGGTCTCGATGAGCCCACCGCAGACGGTGTTGACGTTGACCCCCGGCGCGAGCTCCACGGCCAGGTACCGGCCCATCGATTCGATCGCCGCCTTGCACACGCCGAGTCCGCCGTAGCTGGGTAGATAGCGACGGCCGCCCATGCTCGACAGCAGCACGATCGCGCCGCGACCGCCCGGCATCAGCTCATAGGCCGCCCGGCAGCCGAACAACGCCGCGGTGACGTTCGTGTCGAGGGTGTAGCGCCAGTGCGGGGTCTCCAGCGCGAACAACGGCTTCATGATGGCCGACGCGGCATTGTTGACGTAGAAGTCCAACCCGCCCCACTGGTCGGCCACCTCGCCGAAAAGGCGCTTCAGCTGGTCGCTTTCGCCCACGTCGACCCGCAGCGCGAGTGCACGCCTGCCTTTACGCTCGATCTCCGTGACCACCTCGCGCGCGGCGGAGCGCCGACGCCAGTAGGTCAGGATCACGTCCGAGCCGCGGTCGGCGAACTCCAGCGCGATGGCCCGGCCGATGCCCCGGGAACCGCCGGTGACCAGGACGGTGCGTCCGCCCAGATCCGCTGTCATGCACCCCACCTCTCTTCCTTTCGTGGTGCGCCGAGCACCAACGCGGCGACCTCGGGTCCGTCCACGTTCCGGCTGAGCGTGACCGCATAGCGCGCGCCGAGCGCGCACGGCCGGTCCGCGACGACGTCGACCCTGCGGGCGGCGGTGTCGACCTTGTCCAGGTTGAGCGTCGGCGGGATGACGCCGTCGCGCACGCTCAGACAGGCGAAGGCCACCTCGGCGACATCGGTGGCCGGGCCCATGTGGCCGGTGGCGGCCTTGGTGCCGGTGAGCCGCACCCGCCGGTGGCGCGCCAGGGTTTCCGCGATGCCGCGTAACTCGGAGCGATCGCCGTCCGCGGTGGCGTCGCCGTGTCCGTACACGTAGCCGACCTGGTCGGGATCGATGTCGG
>NZ_BJXA01000003.1 GCF_007990755.1 Nocardia ninae NBRC 108245
GAGCCAATCCAGGTCGCCGTCGGCGAGCGCCGAGACGGTGATGCGGAGATGGTCGGTCGGCGGCTGGTCACCGACGCTGAACGGCCCACCGGGCGCCGCCTTGATGCCGGCTGCGGCGAGCGAGATCATGGCGGCGTTCTCGTCGGCGACCGGCAGCCAGAGATTGATGCCGTCCCCGCGCGCGACGGCGACGCCGCGACGGGCCAGGGCACGACGGAGTTCCGTTGAGCGCCTGCGGTATTCGGTGCGCGCGGTGGTGACGGCCTGGATGGCCGCCGGATCGTCGAGCATGCTCAGCAGAACGCGCTGGAGCAGCCTGCTGGTCCAGCCCGCGCCCAGCATCCGGCGTTCGATGAGCGGGTCGAGCAGGTCCGCCGGCCCGCCTGCCACGGCCAAACGCAGGTCAGCGCCGTGCGATTTGGAGTACGAGCGAATGTGGACGGTGCGCCGGGGGAGCCGGCTGCCGAGGGAACGCAGTGCGGCGGCGGCGATTCCGGCGGAGTGATCGTCCTCGATGATGAGAGTGCCCGTGTCCCGCAGGATGTCGGCCAGTTCGCGGAGGCGAGCAGCGGTGAGCGAGACGCCGGTGGGGTTCTGAGCGCGCGGTTGCAGGATCAGTGCGGTGGCACCGTGCACTGCGATGGCGCGCGCGAGTTCCTCGGGCAGCAAACCGGATTCGTCCATCCGGACGGGAACCGGCCGGGCACCGAGGCCGGCGAGCAGATCGAGAAACGGTGGGAAGCAAGGGTCTTCGACCGCTACCGCGTCCCCGAGCCGGACGTGCGCGGACAGCAGCCGGTCCACGGCGTCCAACGCACCGTCGAGGACGGCGAGCCGTTCCGCGCGAAACGGCCAGTCCGCCCGGACTTTCGCGGCCAGCTCGGGCAGCACCGCCTCGCCCAGATAGTCGGCGGCGAGGTCGCTGGCCCCGTCCTTGGTGAGGTCGCGCAGCGCGGCGCCCAGATCGGGCAGCAGTTCCGGGTCGGGTGTGCCACGGGACAGATCGACGCGGAACGCGCTCAACGACGGCGGGTGCAGCCGCTGGTAGCGGCCGACGGCGGTGCCGGACCCGTTAGTGGCGGCGGCGCCGACGAAGGTGCCTGCCCGGCCACGCGCGACGATCGCACCGGCGGCGGCGAGCGCCCGCCACGCCTGGTTCACGGTCGCGGGCGACACCTTCAATTCGCGGGCGACTTCACGGACGGTGGGCAGCCGCGCGCCCGGTGTCAACGTCCCCGAACGGATCAGCCTGCTGACGGCCGCCGCGATTCCCGCGGGCGTCCGATCGGCCAGGTCCGCGATGAACCGCCCCGACCCGTTCGTGGAGGCCATAACCTCGCCGATTCGCTCGCTCACACCGTCATTCTGCGTCGGGGGCGTCGCCGGAACTACGACCAGGCTGGAGATTTACGGCTACGAAACTGTTTCCGCAATCTTGTAACACAACCGAATTGGTTCGGAGTGAAGTATAACAAAGCATGGGAATCGTTCGAGCGGCGCTCGTCCAGACCAACTGGACCGGCGACAAAGAGTCCATGATCAAAGCGCATGAGGATTACGCCCGCCAGGCGGCCGCGCAGGGCGCGAAGGTGATCTGCTTCCAGGAGTTGTTCTACGGCCCGTACTTCTGCCAACTGCAGGACGCGAAGTTCTACGAGTACGCGGAGTCGGTGCCGGGCCCGACGACGGAGCGATTCGCCGCGCTGGCAAGGGAATTGGGCATGGTGATGGTCCTGCCCGTGTACGAGCAGGAGCAGCCCGGCCTGCTCTACAACACCGCGGCGGTGATCGACGCCGACGGCAGTTATCTCGGCAAGTACCGAAAACACCACATTCCGCACGTCAACGGCTTCTGGGAGAAGTTCTACTTTCGGCCGGGCAATCTGGGCTGGCCGGTGTTCGACACCGCGGTCGGCAAGGTCGGCGTCTACATCTGTTACGACCGGCATTTCCCGGAGGGCTGGCGCGCCCTCGGCCTGGCGGGCGCGGAGATCGTGTTCAACCCGTCCGCGACCTCGCGTGGCCTGTCGGGCTACCTGTGGAAGCTGGAGCAGCCCGCCTCCGCGGTGGCCAACGAGTACTACATCGGCGCGATCAACCGGGTCGGCATCGAGGAGTACGGCGACGACGACTTCTACGGCACCAGCTACTTCGTCGACCCCGAGGGCAAGTTCGTCGGCGAGGTCGCCTCGGACACCGATCCCGAACTGGTGATCCGCGACCTCGACCTGGATCTGATCAAAGTCGTCCGCGACCGGTGGGCCTTCTACCGCGACCGCAGGCCGGACGCCTATGGCCCGCTGGTAGCTCCCTGAGCGCGGGGCGGATCACATGGCACTGACCTTCATCCACGGCGGCACAGTGGTCTCGGCCACCGGATCGCAACTGCTCGATGTGCTGGTGGACGGCGAAACCATCGTCGCCGTCCTGCAACCCGGCGCCACCACCCTCGGGGCGGAGCTGACCACCACCGCCGACACCGTGATCGACGCGACCGGGAAATACGTGATTCCCGGTGGGGTAGACGGACATACGCACATGCAGATGCCGTTCGGCGGCACCGAGGCGTCCGACACCTTCGAGACCGGAACTCGCGCCGCGGCCTGGGGCGGTACCACGACCATCGTCGATTTCGTGGTGCAGACGCCGGGGGAGCGGTTGCAGGACACGCTCGGCGCGTGGCACCAGAAGGCGGCGGGCAAGTGCGCCGTCGACTACGGCTTCCATCAGATCATCGGTGAGGTCAACGACGAATCCCTCAAGGGGATGAGCGAACTGGTGTCCGAGGGCGTGACCAGCTTCAAGTTGTTCATGGCCTACCCGGGTGTCTTCTACTCGACCGACGGACAGATCCTGCGCGCCATGCAGGCGGCGGGCGATCTGGGCGCGCTGCTGATGATGCACGCGGAGAACGGGATCGCCATCGACGTGCTCGTCGAGCAGGCCATCGCCCGCGGCGACACCGCGCCGTACTTCCACGGCACCAGCCGCCCGTGGCAGATGGAAGAGGAGGCCACGCATCGCGCGATCATGTTGGCACAGTTGACCGGTGCGCCGCTGTACGTGGTGCACGTGTCGGCGAAGCAGGCGCTGGAACAGATCGCCACCGCGCGAGGCAACGGGCAGAACGTGTTCGGCGAAACCTGCCCGCAGTATCTGTACCTCTCGCTCGAAGAACAGTTGGGCGCACCAGGTTTCGAGGGCGCCAAATGGGTCTGCTCGACGCCGCTGCGGTCCAGGGCCGAGGGGCATCAGGACGAGCTGTGGCGCTACCTGCGGACCGGCGACGTGACCACGGTCAGCACCGACCACTGCCCGTTCTGCATGAAGGACCAGAAGGAAATGGGCATCGGCGATTTCAGCAAGATCCCGAACGGGATCGGCGGCGTCGAGCACCGGATGGACCTGATGTTCCAGGGCGTCAAGAGCGGCAAGATCTCGCTCGAGCGCTGGGTCGAGGTGTGCTGCACCACGCCGGCCCGGATGTTCGGCATGTACCCGCGCAAGGGCGTCATCAACCCCGGCGCGGACGCCGACATCGTGATCTACGACCCCAACGGCCACACCAGCATCGGGCTCGGCAAGACCCATCACATGAACATGGACTACTCGGCCTACGAAGGTTTCGAGATCGACGGTCACGTCGACACCGTGCTCTCCCGCGGCCGGGTGGTCATCGACGACGGCAACTACCTGGGCAGCGCCGGGCACGGCCGGTTCGTCAAACGTGCACTGTCGCAGAACCTGATCTGACACCCGCAGCTTCCGCACAGCTGTATCCGACTTCGAAACGGAGAGTGCCGCATGGACATCGGTGTGGTGCTGCAATGCACACCCCCCGCCTCCCGGGTGGTCGAACTGGCCAGACAGGCCGAGACGCACGGGTTCTCGCACGTCTGGACGTTCGACTCGCACCTGCTGTGGCAGGAGCCCTACGTCATCTACAGCCAGATCCTGGCCGCCACCCGGAGAGTCGTGGTGGGCCCCATGGTGACCAACCCGGCCACCCGGGACTGGACGGTGACCGCGTCGACCTTCGCCACGCTGAACGACATGTTCGGCAACCGCACCGTCTGCGGCATCGGCCGCGGCGACTCGGCGGTGCGCACGCTCGGCGGCAAGCCCACCACGCTGGCCACGCTGCGCGAAGCCATCGAGGTGATCCGGGAACTCGGCAACGGGCGCAGCGCCCGGGTCGGCGACACGATCGTGCGGTTCCCGTGGGCCGGTGACTCCCGGCTCGAGGTCTGGATGGCCGGATACGGGCCGCGCGCACTGGATCTCACCGGTGAGGTGGCCGACGGGTTCATCCTGCAACTCGCCGACCCGGACATCACCGCGTGGACCATCGCGCGGGTGCGGTCTGCGGCCGAACGGGCCGGGCGCGACCCCGGGGCGGTGAAAATCTGTGTCGCCGCACCGGCTTACGTCACCGACGGGTCGGACGCGGGTTTGGCGCACGCTCGCGAACAGTGCCGGTGGTTCGGCGGCATGGTCGGCAACCACGTGGCCGATATCGTGGCGAAATACGGTGCGGGCAGCGATGTTCCGGCCGCGCTGACCGAATACATCGCGGGCAGGCAGGGTTACGACTACAACCAGCACGGGCGCGCGGGAAATACGCACGCGGATTTCGTGCCCGACACCATCGTGGACCGCTTCTGCCTGCTCGGCACACCGGATGATCAACTGGCGCGGTTGCGGGAGCTGGAAAAGCTCGGGGTCGACCAGTTCGCGGTGTACCTGCAGCACGACGCGAAAACCGCGACGTTGGAGGCGTACGGCGAGTCGGTGCTGCC
The DNA here is from genome assembly GCF_007990755.1 of Nocardia ninae NBRC 108245. Taxonomy (GTDB): domain Bacteria; phylum Actinomycetota; class Actinomycetes; order Mycobacteriales; family Mycobacteriaceae; genus Nocardia; species Nocardia ninae. Next base: position 4,800 of record NZ_BJXA01000003.1, read on the forward strand.
GCGGCTGGCGCATCCGGTCACCGCCACGGAGGTGGTCTGATGGCCGAGGCGGAGCACAGATGAGGTTGCGTACGGCACGGGCCGTGTACGCGGTCGTCGTGCTGGTGTTGGTGCTCGGCTGCTGGGAGTTCGTGAAACTCGTTGTCCCCGAGGGGGGAGTGAGCATCGGGGACCAGCGGATCCTGCCGCGCACCGGGGACGGGGCGCTGCCGCACGTATGGGCGGTCGTGACGGTGCTCGGCGAGCGGGACGGCAACGGGACGGTCGGCGTCACCCTGGTGCGGACGGCCGGATTCACCCTCGGCCTGGCGTTGCTCGCGCTGTTGATCGGCACGGTCATCGGCGTGCTGCTCGCCGTGGTGATGCAGCGCTTCGCCTTCGTCGAGCGTGGCTTGCTGCCGTACATCATTGTGTCGCAAACCGTTCCGCTGATCGCGCTGGCACCGCTGGTCGCCGGATGGGGCGGCAAGATCGTCATCGCGGGTGAGCCGTGGCGGCCGTGGATGAGTATCGCGGTCATCGCGTCGTACCTGGCGTTCTTCCCGGTGGCGGTCGGCATGCTGCGCGGACTGCAGGCACCGTCCAAGGCGTCGGTAGAACTGCTGCACAGCTATTCGGCCAGCTGGTGGGAGACCCTGCTGCACTTGCGGCTTCCGGCCGCTGTCCCGCATCTACTGCCCGCCTTGCGGTTGGCCGCCGCGGCCTCGGTGATCGGGGCGGTCGTCGCCGAGATCTCCACCGGCACCGCAGGTGGCATCGGTCGCCAGATCATTGTCTTCTCCCAGCAAGCCACGGGTGATGCCTCGCGGCTCTATGCGGCGGTCCTGGCCGCTGCGCTGCTGGGTGTCGTCGTCACCGCAGTCGTCGGCGTGGCAGAACTGGCGCTGCGCCGCTACAGCAGGCCGGTCGGGGCCGCTCGGCCTGCGGGAGCCGCTCGGTGAGCGCCCGCTCGTGCGCTGATCGAGTGCGGGCCGTGTCCGGGTGCGGCGCGGTGTGCGGCGCGGTGTGCGGCGCGGCTCTTCCCGGGGGCGCCGCCCCCGAATTCGTGCTTAGTCACTACCGCCGCCAGCGCGGCAGCTCATCAGGAGGTACCCGTTGACCCTCAAAGGACGACCAGTCGCCCCGACCACAGAGCGGGTCGAGGTTTCGGGGGACGGGCGGCCCGACGCCATCGAGGAGAGCAGTGCCGTCGAGCACGACGGTGCCGCCGGGACGGCCGGCGCGGTCGAGCAGGAAAGCGCTGTCGAGCGGCCGGATGCCGTGGAGCAGGGCGGTAGGGTCGGGCAGGCCAGCACCGTCGAGCAGGACGGCGCGGTCGAGCAGGACGGCGCGGTCGAGAGGGACGGCGCGGTCGGGAGGGAAGGCGCGGTCGGACAGAGCAGCGCCCGAGCCACCACCCGCACCGACACCACAGCCGCTGCCGAACAAACTCCGGCAGTCCAGCTGACCGGCGTCGACAAGGTCTACACCGCGGGTTCGGTCACCGCTCTCTCGAACGTTTCCCTGACCGTCGCCCCACGCGAATTCGTCTCCTTGATCGGCCCTTCCGGCTGCGGCAAGTCCACCCTGCTGCGCATCATCGCCGACCTGGAGCAACCGACCGGCGGCACCGTCACGGTGCACGGTAAAACCGCGCGGCAGGCCAGAATCGACCAAGACTACGGCATCGCCTTCCAGCAGTCCGGCCTGCTCGACTGGCGCACCGTGCAGGCCAACGTCGAGCTGCCGCTGGAACTGCACAAGGTGCCCAAGCATGAACGGCGTTCGCGCAGTGCGGAATTGCTGGAGATGGCGGGGCTGACCGATTTCGCCAAGCGCTATCCGGCCGAGCTGTCCGGTGGCATGCAGCAGCGGGTGGCGATCGTCCGGGCGCTGGCCCCGAAACCCTCGCTGTTGCTGATGGACGAACCGTTCGGCGCCCTCGACGAGATGACCCGTGAGCGGATGCAGGGCGAGCTGCTGCGAATCGCGGGGGAGACCGAGGCGGCCGTGGTCTTCGTGACCCACTCGATTCCGGAGGCGGTCTTCCTGTCCGACCGGGTCGTCGTCATGTCGCCGCGCCCGGGCCGCATCACCGAGATCGTGCCGACGGGCGGCTGGGGCAGGCGTGACGCGGCCGAGGCGGGCGACGAAGTCCGTTCCAGCCCAGCCTTCTTCGCGGCGGTGGCCGCCGTGCGCGCGGCGCTGCGTGACGGACACGGCGACAGCGGCGCGGTGGCGGGGCGGGAGCTGCGATGACGTCGTCCTGGAAGACGGCGCTGCCGTGGCCGACGGTGCTGCCGCCGTTGCTGTTCGGCGTGGGCGGTCTAGCGCTGTGGCAGGTGCTGACCGCCGCCGCCGGTGTCCCGTCGTTCCTGCTGCCCGCGCCGACGGCCATCGCGAGTGAATTCACCGAGAACTTCGCCCGCATCGCCGACGCCGCGACGGCGACCGGAACCAACGCCCTGGTCGGGCTGCTGGTGGGTGCGGTGCTCGGCATCGTGGCCGCGATGTTCGCCGTCCGGTTCCATCTGGTCGACGGACTGCTCAGCCCGCTCGCGGCAGGCGCGGCAGCCGTGCCGATCGTTGCCCTTGCGCCCCTGCTGAATTCGATGTATTCGACCACCACGGACACCCCGCGCCGCATGGTCGTCACCATCGTCGTGTTCTTCCCGATGTTCGTCAGCACGGCCAGAGGTCTGCGCCAGGTGCCACAGGTCCATACGGATCTGATGACGTCGTACGCGGCGGGCGGCTGGCAGATCACCCGCACCGTGCGACTGCCCGCGGCACTGCCGTACCTGTTCACCGGTCTGCGCATCGCCGCGCCCGGCGCGGTGATCGCGGCCGTCATCGCCGAATACTTCGGTGGTCTGCAGAACGGGCTCGGCAGCCGCATCACCTCCGCGGCGGCGAATACCGCCTACCCCAGGGCGTGGGCGTACGTGGCGGGCGCCGTGCTCGTCGGCCTGATCTTCCTGGCCGCCGTCCTACTCCTCGAATTCCTCACCCGTAGACCACGCACCACCCTCTGGAGATCTAGATGACGAAGTCCCCCAAGCGATTCCGGATCGGTCTCGCGCTCACCGCGCTGGCCGCGACCGTGCTGACCGGTTGTAGCACCACCGACGGCGGCTCCACCACCACCGCCGACGGCCTCACCAAGGTGCGCCTGCAACTGCAGTGGTTCAAGCAGGGGCAGTTCGCGGGGTACCTGGCCGCGGTCGATCAGGGCTTCTACAAGGAGCAGGGCTTATCGGTCGAAATCCTGGACGGCGGAACGGATATCGTCCCGCAGACGGTGCTGGCGCAGGGGCAGGCCGACTACGCCATCGCCTGGGTGCCCAAGGCACTGGCCTCGCGCGAGGCGGGCGCGGGCATCACCGACGTCGCGCAGATCTTCCAGCGTTCCGGCACCAAGCAGGTGTCGTTCAAGTCCGACAACATCACCGGTCCGGCCGCGCTGCGCGGCAAGACCGTCGGAAACTGGGGCTACGGCAATGAATTCGAGCTGTTCGCGGGCATGACCAAGGCGGGCATCGACCCGGCGAAAGACGTCAAGCTGGTGCAGCAGCAGTTCGACATGAACGCCTTCCTGGCCAAAGACATCACCGCCGCCCAGGCCATGTCCTACAACGAGTACGCCCAGCTGCTGGAGACCAAGAACCCGGCCACCGGAAAGCTCTACACCGCAGACGATTTCGCCACCATCGACTGGAACGACGAAGGCGTCGCCATGCTGCAGGACGCTATCTGGGCCAATACCGAGAAGCTGCAGGACACCGAATATCAAGAGCAGACCGTGAAGTTCATCGCGGCCTCGCTGAAGGGCTGGGTGTTCTGCCGCGACAACCTGGACAAATGCCGGGACATCACCGTCGCCGCGGGCCCCACGCTCGGCGCGACGCATCAGCAGTGGCAGATCAACGAGGTGAACAAGCTGATCTGGCCCGCGCACGCCGGGATCGGCATGGTCGACCCCGCCGCCTGGGCGCGGACCGTGCAGATCGCGAAGAACACCAAGAACCAAGAGGGCGTCACCGTCCTGAAGAAAGATCCCGACGCGAGCGCTTACACGAGCGAATACGTCACGAAGGCACTGGAATTGCTGAAGTCCGGTGGAACCGATGTGACCGGAGCGGGTTTCGCCCCGAGCCAGGTCACCCTGACCGAAGGGGGTAAGTGATTTGACCGATCACGTCTTCTATCCGTGGGCCGCGCAGGCGGAGCTGAACCCGGCGATGATCGTCGGCGCCGCCGGCTCGCACTTCTGGGACGACAACGGCAATCGGTACCTCGACTTCTCCTCGCAGTTGGTGAATGTCAATCTCGGACACCAGCATCCGGACATGATCGCCGCGATCATCGCCCAGGCGCAGCAGCTGGCCACCATCTCGCCGACCGTCGGCAACGAGGCCCGCAGCGAACTGGCCAGGCTGATCGTCGAGCGGGCACCCGGCGAGCTGAACCGCATCCTGTTCACCACCGGCGGCGCGGAAGCGGTGGAACACGCGGTGCGGCTGGCCCGCAGCTTCACCGGTCGCACCAAGATGCTGGCCGCTTACCGCTCCTATCACGGCGGTACCGGTGTGGCGATCGGGCTCAGCGGTGAACCGCGCCGCTGGGCCGCCGAGCCGACCAACGTCGACGTGGTGCGCTTCTTCGGCCCGTACCCATACCGATCACCCTGGGGCACAAGCACTCCCGAGGAAGAAACGACGGCGGCGCTGACCCACCTGCGGCAGGTGATCGAGCTGGAGGGCCCGCAGAACATCGCGGGTCTGATCCTGGAGACGGTGGTCGGGACCAACGGCGTGCTGATCCCGCCGCCGGGTTATCTCGCGGGCGTGCGCGCGCTCTGCGACGAGTTCGGCATCGTCTACATCGCCGACGAGGTGATGGTCGGCTTCGGCCGGGTCGGGCAGTGGTTCGCGGTGCAGGCCTTCGATGTCGCACCCGATATCATCGCCTTCGCCAAGGGCGTGAACTCGGGTTACGTGCCGCTCGGCGGCGTGCTCATCGCCGAACGGATCGCGCAGCGGTACGACCACACCGTCTATCCCGGCGGCCTCACCTACGCGGGGCATCCGCTGGCCTGTGCGGCGGGAGTCGCCTCGATCGGCATCTACGAGCGCGACGGCATTCTCCACCACGTCCGCTCGGTGGGCGCCGACGTGCTCGGAAAAGGCTTGCGCGAGTTGGCCGCCCGGCATCCGAGCGTCGGAGAGGTGCGCGGGCTCGGGTTCTTCTGGGCGCTCGAGCTGGTGCGTGATCCGGCGGCCAGGACCCCGCTGGTCCCGTTCGCCGCCGCCGGTGCCGCCGCCGAGCCGATGGCGAAGGTGACGGCCGCTGCTAAGGCTCGTGGTCTGTGGCCGTTCAGCGTGGGCAATCGTTTCCAGATCGCGCCGCCGCTCACCACCTCGGCGGATGATCTGCGCGTCGGCCTGGAGATCATCGACGAGGTACTGGAGGTCGCTGACGGCTACGTGAGCTGACCCGAGGTAGCAGGGTGGCGTGAGCGAAGACGCCACCCTGCTGCTGCGGACCGATCACCCCACGTCGTCGGGTTGCGCTTCCCGGAACACGGCCAAAGCGGCTGGCTGGCTGGTGAAGTCGAGCTTCTCGGCCTGATGAGCCACCTCGCCGTCGGTGGCCAGGGACACCGGAGCCCCCTCGACCTGAACGTTCAGACGACCTACGCGCCGATGCACGTAGGTGTCCGAGCGGTTCAGGGTGCCGGTGAAGGTGGCGAAGATCAGCCGCAGCCGCGAAAAGCGAAGGTCCGCACGCAAATACCGGATGTCCAGGGTGCCGTCGCTCAGGCGCGGACGGGACATGGGGATCTGGTCCGCCGGGTCGTACGCACCGTTGCCGACGAACAGCATCCAGAGGTCGTTACGTTCACCGTCGACGACCGCGCGCAGGGGCTCGGCCCGGAACAGCACGCACAGCATGGCGATCCCGGCCGCGGGCCACTTGCCGATCCGCCGTTCCCAGCGCTCCCGCAGCCGCACGAAGTCGGGGTAACCGCCGAGGCTGGCGGTGTTGACGAAGGTGCGCTCCTCCCCGTCGTCCAGCTTCACCTGAGCGGTGTCGACGAGCATGAGCTGGCCCGCGTCGAGCGCGGCGAACGTCGTTGCGGGCTCCTCGACGCCGACATCCCGCGCGAAGTGATTGAGCGTGCCACCCGCGAACACCGCCAGCGGAAGGCTGTGCCGCACAGCGGCTTCCGCCACGGCCGACACCGTCCCGTCGCCGCCGAGCACGCCGAGGGCCGCGATATCGTCGCGTCGCACTCGCTGGTCGATCTCGGCGTCGAGGTCGATGTCGCCATCCAACTGGAGCAGCTGCGCCGCGGGCAACCGATTGCGCAGCAGCGCAACCTCTTCGGCACCGTCGCCGGGGCCGGAGGACGGGTTGACCACCAGCAGCATGCCGCGCCCGTCGGGCAGCGGTTCGGTCCGCTTGGCCGGACCCAAGCTGGCGGGTTCATCGTCGCGCACCGCCCACCATCGCCGAGTGCCCAGCGCGACGCCGGAGCCGAGCGCCGCACCGACCACCACGTCGGAGGGCCAGTGCACGCCGATGTGCACCCGCGAATAGGCCACCGCGACGGCGAGCGGCGCGAGCACCGCAGCCGTCCCCGGCGACTCGAGCGCCACCGCAGTCGTGAACGCCGCCGCGGAGGCCGCATGGCCGGACGGGAACGAAGAGGAGACCGGCGGCTTGACCAACCGCCGTAGCAGCGGCACCGCCTGCACCGGCGGCCGTCGCCGCGGGAACAGCGGCTTGGCGACACCGTTCGCCAGACCGCTCGCCATGCCCACCGCGGCCAGGCCGCGCACCGCACCGCGTCGCTGAGACCGCCCGCCCGCCACGAAAAGCCCGGCGGCGATGGCCATCCAGAGCCGACTGTGGTTGGCGCTCATACTGAGTGACCGCAGGAACTGGTCGGCGGGTGAGGCGCGCCAGTGCGCGGTGCGTTCCACCAGACGGCGGTCCAGGGTGTTGATCGAGTTCATTCGTTTACGCATCGAGTCGAGCTTATCCAGCCAGGCGCTGCTCAAACGGTGTCGTAACGATGGTGTCGGCGTGCCTCGGTACCCTGCCTGCATGACATCTGGGCAGACCGAGATCTGGCACAACCCCCGGTGCACCAAGAGCCGCAACGCCACCGCGTTCCTGGACGAAGCGGGCGTCGAATACTCGGTGCGGCGCTACCTCGACGAGCCGCCGACCCCCGACGAGTTGCGCGGCGTGCTGCGCAGGCTCGGCGCCGAGCCGTGGGACATCACCCGCACCGGCGAGCAGATCGCCAAGGATCTCGGCCTGTCCGAGTGGGGCCGCACCCCCGCCGACCGGGACCGATGGATCGCGGCGCTGGCCGAACACCCGAAGCTGATCCAGCGGCCCATCGTGCTCACCGCGGACGGCGGCGCGGTGGTCGCCCGCGACGATGCGGCGCTGCGCGAACTGGGCTGACCGAGACGGTCCGCACGCTGCGGGCCGGACCCCGGCAAATGGTGTCCCTGCCACCGCGAATCAGGCGGTAGGGTCGGCGGATATGAAGGTACAACTGCGCCATAACCCCGCGTCGGCCATCGCGCGGTGCTTCCTCGCGGGCGGCGAGCCGATGCGGGTCGAGAGCGGCGCCATGGTCGCGCACTCGGCGGGAGTCACGTTGGCGGCCAAGGCCGAAGGCGGCATCCTGGCCGGGCTGAAGCGCTCGGTGCTCGCCGGGGAATCGTTCTTCGTCTCGACGTTCACCGCGCCGCAGCAGGGCGGCTGGGTGGACGTGGCGCCCGCACTACCCGGCGACATGCTGAATTTGCAGATCACCCAGGACCGCCCGTTCTTCATCAGCCGCGGCGGCTGGATCGCGAATTCCCATGGCGTGCAAGTGGAAGGCAAGTGGGGCGGCTTCGCCAACCTGTTCGGCGGCGAGGGCGGTTTCGGCCTGCGCGCGCACGGTGAGGGTGAGGTCGTCGTCGGTGTCTTCGGCGCCATCGACGTCATCGACCTGCAGCCGGGGGAGCCGATCACCATCGACACCGGGCATGTGGTGGCCTACGACCTGGCGATGAACTTCACCATCCGGCGGGCGGTGGTCGGGCGCTCCATCCAGTCGCTGAAGTCCGGTGAGGGCTTCGTCTTCGATTTCGTGGGGCCGGGGCGGGTGCTGCTGCAGACGAGGAATCCTGGCGCTTTCGCTGCGTGGGCTAGTTCGGTAGCCTCCTCCGGGTAATCCGGCGCGGCGATCATCGGTGTTCCCCCGGTGTTCAGGCATCGGCCATGTCGGTCGTCGAAGCTCCGGTGCTTCATCGGTATAGCCAAACAAACGGAGAATTCATGGAAATGCTCGAAGTTTTCGCCAACCTGTTCGCCACCGTCCTCTCGCTGGGCAGCGGCAGCGCGTCCTGACCCTGCTCAGGTGAGCAGATCGCCGACGAGTACCCGGGTGTCCGGCACGAACGGCCAGTCCGGGTCAGCCAGGTGGGCGCGCAGTTCCGCGTCGGTCCACCACCAGCCGTCGGCGATCTCCTCGGGCTGGTGGCGGATCGGTCCGTCGTAGCGCAGTTCGTAAGCAAAAAGGTGGCAGCGCATAGGTTTTCCCTGCCACTCGCCATCCCAGGCCACCCGCGCCAGCGGTCGCGGTTCGGTTCCGATGAGCGTGATGCCGAGTTCCTCGGCGAGCTCCCGGACCGCGGTTTCCGCCGGGGATTCCCCCGGCCCGATCACCCCACCCGCCAGACAGTCGTGCATCCCCGCGAACACCATCTTGGTGTCGGTGCGCCGATGCACATAGATCCGCTCGCCGTCGCCAGACCGAACCAGCACACCGGCACTCCCGTGCCAGATCCCCGCGCGGTACACCTCGGCCCGATCGGCGGCACCGACCACCTGCCCCGCCGCGTCATAGACGGCGATCATCTCGGACTTCTGCTGGACGCGTTCCGGCTGCGCTGACACCGCTCGAGAGTAACCCGAGGTGGCACGCCGCCTCGGGTCAGCACCGCGCCGACGCTCGTCGGCGGCCGGTCCGGGACCGTCGAATTTCCGAGCACCTCCACCATCACCGGCGCGATGATTGACATGTAGGAAAAATCCTACCTATAGTCGTGATCATGACGATTACCCAGATCAACACCATCACCGCGTTCGTTGCCGACCAGGACAAAGCCAAGGAGTTCTACACCACGGTGCTCGGCTTCACCGTGCGCGGCGACCAAACCATGGGGGACAACCGCTGGCTGGAGGTCGCGCCCAGCGAGGCGGGCACCGCCATCGTGTTGCACAAGCCGTTCCCCGGCGCGAGCCCCGGCACGCTGTCCGGTGTGATCCTGGGTAGCGACGATGTGGACGCCGCCGCCGCCCGGCTTCGCGAGGCGGGAGCCCAGGTGGACGGCCCGCACGAGCTGCCATGGGGCCGACAGGCGACGTTCGCCGACCCGGACGGCAATTCCTTTGTGCTGCAAGCGCCTCTGGCTCAGGAGCGGCAGCAGTGACACCATTGCTCGAGGCGGATGGCGTGGTCAAACGCTTCGGTGCGATCCGCGCACTGGACGGTCTCGACCTGGTCGCCGAGCGCGGCGAACTGCTCGCGATCCTCGGCCGCAACGGCGCGGGCAAGACGACCTTCGTGCGCATGCTGGCGACCCTGACCCGGCCCGGCGCGGGTTCGGTGCGGGTATTCGGGAACGACACGGTGCGCGATGCGCAGCGGGTGCGCAGCTCGATCGGCTTGGCCGGGCAGCACGCGACGGTCGAGCCGCTACTGACCGGGTTCGAGAACCTGGTGATGATCGGGGTGCTGTTCGGTCTCACGCGCCGTGCCGCCAAGGTTGCTGCCACTCGGGTACTGGAACGGCTCGGGCTGACCGACCGGGGTGGCGACCGGGTCGCTACCTATTCCGGCGGCATGCGGCGGCGGCTGGATCTGGGCGCGAGTTTGGTCGGGCGGCCCGCGCTGCTGCTGCTCGACGAGCCGACCACCGGCCTGGACCCGGCCAGTCGGCACGAGCTGTGGAAGTTGGTGCGGGACTTGATATCCGACGGCGTCGATGTCGTGCTGACCACGCAGTACCTGGAGGAGGCCGACGTGCTGGCCGATCGCGTCGTGGTGCTGGAGGCCGGGCGGGTGGTCGCGGACGGCACGCCCGAGGAGTTGAAGGGTATGCATGGTTGCGACGTGGTGTCGTTGCGCGCACGGCGTCCCGAGGATCTCGGCGCCATCGAGGCGGTATTGACCGACCTCGCGCGCGACGAGGTAACGGTCGACGCGGCGGCGGGCTCGGCGCGCTGGTCGTCGCCGAACGGCGGTGCGGACGCGGCTCGTTGCTTCGCCGCCGCCGCGGCGGTCGGGGCTGTCATCGAGGAGATCACCGTGCGGCGCCCCACGCTGGAAGAGGCATTCCTGGCACTGACCGACACCCCGCGCGAGGCGGAGGTGGTGTCGTGAAAGCCGTGGAATCCATTGCGGTGGTGCCGGTTCCGCGGCGGAGTGCCCCCGTCGCCTGCGTCGCGATGGTGGCCGAACGCGCGATACTGACAACGTGGCGTAACCCGCCGATCGTGGTGACGGCGATGGTGCAGAGCGTGGTGTTCCTGCTGATCTTCCGTTTCGTGTTCGGCGGCGCCATTGCCTCGGGTGAGCTGCCCTACGTCGACTTCATGGTTCCCGGCTTGCTGGCCGCCGGAGTGTTGTTCTCGGTGATGCGGGTCGCGAGCAGCGTCGCCGAGGACCGCGCGGCGGGGGTGGTCGACCGGTTTCGTTCGCTGCCGATGCCGCCGTCCGCAGTGCTGATCGGACGGGCGGTCGGCGACCACGTGCTGACGATCAGCACGCTGGCCGCGACCTCGATGGTCGCGTTCGCGGTGGGTTTCCGTGTACGCGAAGGGTTTTGGGGCATCGCGGCGATGCTCGCACTATGTCTGCTCGCCGCGGTCGCCTTCACCTGGGTGTTCATCGCCGCAGGGCTCGCGGTCGGCAGTGTGCAGGCCGCGCAGGGTGTCGGGTTCCTGGTGTTGCCGGTCTCGTTCGTGTCCAGTGCGTATGTGCCGGTGTCGACGATGCCGGGGTGGTTGCAAGCGTTCGCGACGCATCAACCGTTCACCGTGCTGGTCGAGGCCAATCGCTACCTCGCCCAGGGGGAAGCCGGACTGGTCGGCGCGACACACTCCGGCGGGTACTACGTCGTCGCGGCGGTGGCCTGGTGCGCCGGTATCCTCGTCGTTGCCGCGTCGGCCGCGTTCGTCCTGTTCCGCCGGCGCTGACCGTTTCGCCCTACCGAAAGCGACAATGCCGCAGCGAACCAAGGCATCCAGCGTCGACCAGTTGTTCGGTGCGCTGGCGAACCCGACTCGACGGGACATCCTGGACGGACTGCTCGATGGCGAGCAGACCGTCCAGGCCATCGCCGAGCGCTTCGACATGGCGCGTCCCAGCGTGTCCGAGCATCTGAAGGTGCTGCGGGACTGTGGATTGGTGATCGAGGAGAAGCGCGGGCGGTTCCGTTACTACCGGCTCTCGGCCGATCCGCTACTGACTCTGCGCAGCTGGCTCAACCCGTATGAGCGGTACTGGCGCGACAGCCTGACCGAGCTCGGCAAGGTGCTCGACGAGATGGACGACGAGACGCAACCATGAGCGACGATCCGACGGCCGTCGAGGTCGACCAGTTCTACCCGCATCCACCCGCGAAGGTGTGGCGGGCACTGACCACCCCGGAGCTGATGGGCCGGTGGTTGATGGAGCCGGACGGCTTCGAGCCGGTGCTCGGTTGCCGATTCCGGATGCGCGCCAAGCCGATTCCGGCGGTGAACTTCTCCGGCGAGGTGGCCTGTGAAGTGCTCGAGGTGATCGAAGCCGAACGGCTACAGATCAGTTGGGCCGATGCGACGGCTGTGCATCCAGCCGACTGGCGGATCACCTGGAGCTTGCATCCGGAAGGGCGCGGCACTCGAGTACTGCTGCGGCACAGCGGCTTCGACCCGGATGACCCGATGCAGCAGCTGTCCCGCCGGATGATGGGCGGCGGTTGGCCGACCGTCGCGCGCAACCTCGGGACGGCGCTCGACACGATGTGAGCGGGGGTGGGTGCATCCGGCGCACCCACCCCCGTCTTCATCGGCGCCGGATGGGTTTCGCACCCGGTTTCGGAGCCGCCTGGGCGCGGATCACCGCCGTCCGCTCGGCCTCGGCGGCAGCCTCCGCGTCGAGCCTGCGGTAGACGAGGTGCTGTTGGGCGAGGGTGCACGCGTTGTTGGTGACGAAGTACAGCAGGATCGCCACCGGGACCAGCGCGCCGCCGATCAGGGCGAACGCGGGGAAGGCCCAAAGGGTGAGCGGGCGCATCATGGGGAGCTGGACGGTGGTGTCCTGCCGGGACAGTGACGCGCGGGCGGTGAAATGCGTTGCGACAGCGGCGATCAGCATCAGCGGGACGGCGACGGCGGCCACCGTTGCCAGGAGATCGCCGGTGCCCGCCAGGATGGCCGACAGCGGGGCGCCGAAGACCTTCGCTTGGAGGAACGACTGCACATCGGCGGCGCTGAAGACGTAATTGGGCGTCGCGGCGTTCTGCTCGGGCGTCATCGGGTTCGGGATGGCCTGAAAGGGCAGATGAGCGAGGGCCCCGGTCCGGTCGAACGAACGCAGCACATGAAACAGGCCGAGGAATGCCAAAAGCTGACCGATGAGCGGAATCAGTGTCGCGAAGCTATTGATGCCATTGTCTTTATAGAGTTTCTGTATCTCGACGGCCTGTTGCCTGCGATCGGTCGCGTATTTTTGTTTCAAGCCGGCGACCTTCGGCTGCAATTTTTTGACAATGGCTTGGCTGCGCGCTTGTTTGAGAAAGGGCACAAAAAGGACGGCGCGCAGGGTGAGCACCAGGAAAATCACCGAAAGCACCCAGGCGAGTGCGCTCGCCGGACCGAAAGCCGCGGCGAAGACGTAGTGCCAGAGCCACAGGATGGCGGACACCGGGTAGTAGACGAAGTCGAGCATGCGAGCACCTGACTGTGGGCGTGCGGATGCGCACGAGAACGGAAGGGGTCGACGGACAATGCCGACGGCACCCCGCACGCGGTGCGGAGTGGACGTCAGGCGGTCGCGAACCCTGGCGCTCGTGGGCGCGGACGCCCGGGGGTGTCAGGATTGCTCTGGCGCAGGAAAGAGCCGCGTCGGCGGCGTTGCGCGGAAGGCGGCGGGCCGGAACCGACCAGCGGGAGCGGCAACCGGGCCGGCGGGTGTACCGCGGCGAGCGCGACGAACAGCGAGGCCGCGACGAGGCCGACTGCGGCCACCGAACCCGGCTCGCCCGCCGGAATCACGAAGAGCAGCAACGCGGGCAGCACGAATGCGAAAACCGCATACGTCGTCAGCCTGGCCCGCGAGATCATGCTCCGAGCATACTGCCCGTCGTCGCCACCGGTGTGCCGACGGACGAGCAAGCCCTCAAAGGCTGATGTCCCAGTCGATGTCGGGACTCATCATCGACGGCGGCAGCCCGAAGGTGCGCCGGCAGGTGCGGGTGAGGTGCGCGCTGTCGGCGAAACCGGCCGACGCGGACGCGGTCGTCATGTCGTCACCGGCCATCACGCCGTTCATCGCGATGTAGAGCCGCAGCCAGAGGATGTAGCGCCGCAACGGAATACCGACCTGTTCGGTGAACAGATGGGTGAGCCGAGTCGCCGAGATCCCCAGCTGGCGTGCCACATCGGAGCCGCGGACCGAGCCGTCCTTGACCATGTCGGGCAGCAGCTGCAACGCCGCGGTCACCACGCCGTGCCGATCGTCGCGGTCGGCTGCCTTGTTGTCGCGCAGCAGATCCGTGAGGATGTCCGACACGTGCCCGGCCAGTCGGCCCTGTCCCGGATCGACGTTGAGACTCTGCACCCAGCCGTGCAGATGGGCCCGCCGATCGGCGGCCGCGCCGGCCACGGTCTCCGGGTCGAGGTAGACCGCGATACCGTGCGCGGCCCCGCCGCAGACCCGGTGTGGCGCGTCGGTGGGCACGATGAGATGACTGCCCTCGCGCCGCACCCCGCTGCCGTCCACGACCATGACCGGGGTACACGAGGCCATGATCTGTACGGCGTGATGGGCGTGCAGTTCGGTCGGTAGGACCTCGCCTTCGAAAGCCAGGATGCCCGGCCGTAGCAGCGCGGTGCCCCGCCACTGCACTTCGGCGTCCGATGACGTCGTTGATTCGTTGCTGACCAGAGCCTTCATCGTCGGACGCTCCCGGCTTTCACGAGATTTCTCTCGCTGGATCCTGTGCTGAGACTATCGGGTTCGACTACCCGGCAGTCGTACTTTCTCGATGGTTGCGGCCCTGACAAGGCCGCGATCCCGCGACTCGACGCCCCCGTTGCGGGGGTCGCCGAGCCTGCGGGTCTAGTCGGGTGGACGCGGTGCGTTGAGCGATCGGTCATACCCGAACCGAGATCGCGGCGGACAGGGTCGCGGCGACCTTGTCGAGGAACTCACCGATCAACGGTCCTGCGGTGGGCGTCGCGGGGAAACGGGTGCGCAGGGCGAGCCCGTCATCGGTGCGGGTGAACCACAGCTGCACGTCGTCCAGCGGTGCACTGCGGCTGAGCTGGGCCGGATTGCGAGGCACCGTGCGGGTCGTGTCGCTGCGCGAACCGCCGGGTAGTCGCCGGTAGTCGGTGTAGGAGACGCTGAACAGATCCTGCCTGGTCCGGCGCAGGTCACTGCCCATCGCGGCGAGGACGCGGTTGGCGGGCACCTGCGCCAACCGCTGCCCAGACCGGACCGCGTCGTCGGCGGCCTGCGCGGTGGCGCAGAAGTCGTGCGCCACCGGCACATGCGCCGGGGCGTTCGACACCAGCCAGCCGAAGGTGTTGTGGTGTCGCGGTTCCCGCCGGGTGTGCACCGGAAATACCAGGTCGACGCCGGTGCGACCGCCGAGTTCGGCGGCCGCCATGGCCACCGCTGCGAGCAGCGCCGCGAACATCGAATACCCGTCGGCGCGCGACTTGCGGTGCAGCGCGTCGGTGGCCATGGCGCCGAGCAGCAGGCGGACATCGCTGCCGAACGGCGCCACCGACCCGGCGGGCAGGCCGAGGTCGAGCGGGAAGTGCGGCAGGTCGTTGCCCGCCGCGTGCAGGAAGTCGCGCCACGAGCGGATCAACGGCCCGGTCGCCGCCGCCGGAATGGCGGCCTCCCTGGTCGAATAGGACAGGAAGCTGCCCGGCTCGGGCAGCCGGTCGGCGGCCGCGACGGCGCCGTCGTGGCCGTCCTCGCAGGCGGCCCGGTACAGCTCGTCCAGCTCCGCCACCGCGATGGTGATCGACCAGGCGTCACACACCGCGTGGTCGAATCCGCAGACGATGGTGGAGGTTTCGGACCTGCTGACCGCGCCGAGGAAGTACGGCGCGAAGGTGAACGGCGAGCACGCCTGATCGAGCCGGCCGCCGAGGACGGTGCGCAGGTCCTCGGTGGTCGCGGTTTCGACGGCGGGCTGGGGGAGGAGGCGGATGTCGCTGTCCACCACCACGTGCACCGAGGCAGGCTTGCCTTCCTCGGGGCGTTCGAAGCTGCAGTGCAGGGCGTCGTGGCGCGGTAGCCACACCGAGAACGCCGTCTGCAAAGCGGATTCGTCGATCGGACCGGCCACGTCGAAGGTCGCGGCGAGCCAGGTCGTCGGCCCGCCCGAGGCCAGGTGGATCGCCTGGTTGGCCGAGGGTGGAGTCGCGTCCGGGGTCGGGCCGGGCTCGGCGACCGCGGTCCATTCGAGCAGGGTGCCCGGTGGTGCATTCAGTTGGTCGAGAAAAAGCAACTGCATCATGACCTCGCGAGAGCTGGTGCGGTGACCGCGAAATCGCCGGTCTCGGCGATTGCGCGCAAGGTGGTGCGGATCTGCTCCAGATACTCGGCGGCCGACTTGTGCGCGACCGGCGTGTCCGGATACATCATCGTGACGTGCAGCCGCTCCAGCTCCCGGTTGAACCAGATCGGCGAGGTCTGCCCGATCTTGCTGCGGGAGCCGAGACCGTTGATGCCGGAGACGCCGGGCAGCGCGGCCTCCAGTGCCGGACCGGACACCGCGCGCATGTCCAGGTAGGACACCCACGGCCAGTCCGTCGTCGCAGGCAGCGGCGCGCCGGTGAGCTCGGCCGCCCGGTCGAGCGCGGCATGGATCGGGACGTTGGACAACGGCTTGGTCCAGTCCAGGGCGACACCGGCTCGGCCGATCAGCTCGGTGAACCGCTGCGCCCCGTCGAGATCGAACGCGATCGGCATCAGGTTGATGAACCAACCCTGCGCGAGCTGGTACTGCGGCTCGCTCCGGGTGCCGACCACATTCATGCCCAGATAGCTTGTCCGGCCCGCGAATTCGAGCTCGGCCAGCGCGACCGCCGCGTACAGCCCCGCGGAGAACGAACCGCCCGCGTTCTTGCACGCCGCGGCGAACGCGTCGATTTCGGCCGCATCGAGCATGTCGACCTTCGTGCCGAAGCTGTCGGCGACCTCACCGGGCGCGAGACCGAGCTCGATCGGCAGCGGGCGGACCTGGTGTGCTTTCTCGGCGAGCAGGCCTGCCAACTGCTCCAACTCCGGCGGCCGTGCGGCGACGGCGGCGCGCTCGGTCCTGGCGAACTCGACGTAGCTGCCGACCGGCGGCAGCACCGGCTCCTGGCCGGTGCTGAACGCCGTGTAGAGCGCATGGAATTCGTAGGTGGACGTGAGCACCGACATGCCGTCGGTGAACGCGTGGTCGGCGCTGTAGACGATGGTGAATCCGTCCGCACCGTGATCGATCGCGCAGCAGACGATCGCGGGCCAGCGCGTCGGGTTGGCGTTGGCCTTGAACTTCGCGACCAGGGTGTCGCGCAGCTCGCCGCTGTCGGTGAAGGTGTCGAGGGTATGGGTTTCCAGATCGACCGCTGCCGGGTCGAGCAGGTATCTGGTCAGCGCGAACCCGCCGTCGGATTCGTCGATCCGGAACCACGAGCGCAGCGTCTCGTGGCGCTGCAGGAACGCGATGTAGGTCCGGCGCAGCGCCTCCGCGTCGAGCGGGCGCGCGATCGTGAAGCAGAACGAGAGCTCGGAAGCGAGCGGGTCGTTGGTCTGCCTGCGCGCCGACCAGCGGCGGATGTGCGACTCCTGCAGGTAGGTCGCGGGGATGTCGGAGGGCGCGGTGGCTTCGGTGGCGGCCTGGCTCGCCGCCGTGGTGGTGAACTCGAGTAGCACGCCGGGTTTCGGCTGCCAGTGTTCGGTGAGGGTCATCTCTACCATGACAGCGGCGCTCCTTCGATCGGACGGATTCGGGCGTCCCCATAGCGGGTGAACTCGGCGAGCAGATCGCGCATCCGCAGTACGTGCCGATGGATGTCGCGGGTCGCCTTGGTGGTGCCGGGATAGCGCATGTTGAGCGTCACGCCCTGCTGTGTGCGGACGAACCAGAAGAAGAACTCGTCGGCCGAGACGTTGCGGCTGCGCAGCCAGCGGGTGTTGGTGTCGACCCAGGTCGGGGCCGACTGAGCGCCGCGCACGTCCATGTACGACACCATGAACGAGATGCGCGGCCGGGTGCCGAGCAACTCGCAGACCCGGCCGAACGGCACCGTCGCCGCGCCACGGGTGCGGCGCAGCTCTTCGCCCGCGGGCTGGATGAGCTCGGCGAGATTGCGTGCGGGACCGCAATCCAGCTGGAACGGCGCGAGCCCGACGAACCAGCCGAGCGTGTCGGCCCACTGCGCTTCGGTGCGCGTGTGCAATGGGATCACCGTGCGGAAATCCCGTCCGGCACCCAGCTCGGTCGTGGTCACCGCGAACGCGGCGAGCAGGGCCGCGAACAGCCCCTGACCCTGTTCCCTGGCGACCGAGGCCGCCGCGTCGGCCGCGTCGGCGTCGAGCACCTCGACCGACAGATTGCGCTGCGGCACCCGCCGCGACGAGGCCTCCGCGGGACCGGTGAACTCGATCGGCGCCGCGGCGACCTTGCTCAACGTGCCGCAGGGCAGGGAGTTCTCGGTGTTCTCCGGGAAGAACGTCCGCCAGGTCTGCACGGCCGGGTCGTCGGCGGTGGCCGCGGTGGCGCGGACGCGTTCGTCTTGGCAGAAGTCGACATAGCTGCCGGTGTCGCACAGCTGCGCGGACTTGCCCGCGCGGACCGCGTTGTAGAGCGCGTGCAGCTCGCCGCCGGTGGAGACGGTGGAGTAGCCGTCCATGATCGAGTGATCGGCGGCGAACACGACGGTGAAGCTGTCGCGGCCCGCGATGGTCACGGCGACGTAGGAGGGCCAGCGCAGCGGCGAGGTTCCGTCGTCGAGCAGCCCGTGTACCAGGCGATACGTCGCCATCGTCGAGGTCGGCGCACCCGCGTCGACCGGTTGGACCCGGATGTCGCCGGGCGGCAAGGTGTATCTGGCCGGCTGGCCGCCCTCGATGGCGACATGCGAGCGCAGACCCTCGTGCCGGTCGATCCAGGCATCGAAGGCGGTACGCCAGGCCTGCGGGTCGAGCGGTCCGTCGATCCGGAACGCGTGCCCGAGCCAGTAGTGGCGCCGATCTCGTATTCGACTGTGTTCCACCGCATCTCGAAGATGATGCTCGTGATTATAGGAAACGGCGCGAGTATCCCGCGGCCAGTCGGCCCAGTGTGAAGTGGCAGTCGGGAGCCACTCGATCACACGGCCGCTCGGCAACGGATAATCGGCCAGTTCGATGAATTCCATGACACACCTTCAGCTGCCCATCGGCCGTTCCCTGTGCGCGGTAAGGGAATTGCCGATCCGAATAGTGACAAGAATTTCGGCCTGCACCCGAGAACTTTGTCCGTACCGTTCCGGGACGTCATCGTCGGACCGGAACGAGACAAACTGTAGAAGAAATTCTTGGTGAATGCGTGGGTGAGCCTGATCACCGATATTTGCCCCGATATCGCGGACAACGGCGTTGCGGGCAGCGCAATGGGGGAGTGCGACGCCGCTGCCAGCGGCAATGTTAAACACTCAATGTTCAGGTAGCTGATAGATTGCCGGACAATGTGTCTCAATGCACCTGGAATTCATCCCAGGTTTGCATGATCTTTACAGCTATCAACCCTGAAGGCGGGCTAAACGTAACCTGGGTCACGCCCGGATTGTCCGGTTCGGCCCGCCTTCCTCGTCTGTCTCAGCCGCCGAACGCGGACTCGGGCGCCAGCGGCACGACCAGGCTCGACGGCCGGGCCGCGTCCCGATGGAGCTGCTGCGACGAACCGAGCAAACGCGGCAGATCGGTCGGAATGGGCATGGTCGACGGGAAGGTGCCGCTGGTGATCCGCAGGCGCAGTGCGTGTCCGGGTGCCAATCGGTAGAAGGTGGGGCGGATCTTGATCTCCAGCTTGGTCACCTCGCCGGGCGTCAGTAGCTGCTCCGCGTCCTTGCGGACCACGTGTTCCGGCGCGTAGATGGTGCCATCGGTTGCGCGCCAAGTCTTTTCATCGTTCAGCGTACGCTGGCTGGCCAACTGGGAGCCGCCGGTGATATTGACCGCCGAACCGTCCGGCGCGACATCGTCGAGCCACACCTGGAAAGCGGCGTCGGTGCTGGTCGAGGACGCGTACAGGGTGACGCTGCTCGGGCCGGCCAGCACGGTCGGCTCGGTCACCGGGTCCATCGTGTAGCGGCGGCCGGCCACCGGCTCCTGTACCCACTCTGTGCACGGGTTGTAGGCGTTGAACAGGCGGAACAGGAAGTCGAACAGGCCTGCGCTGTACTGACCGAGGCTCTGCCGGTTGCAGATGGAGTCGATGCCGGTGTAGTCGAGGCGATCCGACGCGTCCGCGACCGTGGGTGGTTGCGTGACGAGTCGATCGCCGTCGAAATACCGCTGCTGAACCGCCGCCTGCTCGAACGGATAACGCGCGGCGCTGACCGCCGTATTGTTCGGGTCGATCACATGAAGCGTTTTGTCTGTTTTGTCTATTCCATTCGGAATGTCCTTGAGCCACCGGTCGAACCAGGCAACCGTGATCATGTCGGTGTCCAACCGTGAGCCGGGCCCGAAGCCGAGGCCGACGTGGTACCACGGGCCCATCAGCAGCTGGAATCGTCCGTCGGGAGTCTGATCCGGCGCCATCGGCGCGAACTGGTCGCGGCCCGCGGCCAGGTTCTGCAGCTGGGAGTAGTTGCGCCACGGACCTTCCTGGTACAGGTCCCACAGGCCGCCGATCTGGTACATGGCGATGCCGTTCTCAACGACCTTGTTCAGGTCGGTCTCGAAGCGGCGGTCCTGCCACCACTGACCGTCGTAGGCCAGCGGGCCGCCGCCGTACGCCTCCAGCAGTAGCTTGATCGTGCTGTCCGAGGAGACGACCGCCTGGAGATGGTCGACGAGCGTCTTGATGAACATCTGCGGGGAGACCACCGCGGTCAGGAACGGGCCGATCAGGCTCAGATACGGCACCAGCACCGAGATGGCGGTGAGCAGGATCGGGCTCATCATGCCGTCGTGGCCGAGCACCTCGTTGAAGATGTTGTTCGGCATGGCCATCGGCACGATCGCCTTCAACGGCGAACCGGGCGCGACGGATTCGGCTGTGCGCAGGGCCGACAGCGCCGGGAACGAGTACCCGAACATGCCGACCTTGCCGTTGGAGCCGGGCAGTTTCGCGGCCCAGTCGACCAGCTGGGCGCCGTCGACGCCGTCCTGCTGGGACGCGGGGTTCCACGCGCCGGTCGAGCCGCCGGTGCCGCGCACGTCGGCGATCACCTCGATGTAGCCGCGCCGCACCAGCATGTCCTGAGCGCTGGTGGCCTGGTTGATGATTCGGCGCGCGTCCTTCAGCTGATCGGGCAGCGGGATGTGCAGTGTGTCGATCACGCTGGTCACCGCCGCGGCGAGCGCGCTGGACACCGCGCCGTAGGTGGTGAAGTTGACGATGACCGGGAACTCACCCGCCGCGCGCTGACCGGTGGCGGGGTCGGTGGGGTAGCGCACCTCGGTCTGCAACTGGGTGCCGTCCGCGAGCGGAACGATATGTCCCAGTTCATAAGCGATGCCGTAGCGCTCGGGCGTCGGCTGATAGTCGGCGGGCAGGCCGAAGTTCGCGGGCGCGTTCGGAACCGGGCCTGAAGTAGGCACCGCGTTCGCGGCGGGTGTGAGCTGGATGATCAGGCCGACGGCGGTGATGGCGGCGACCGGCACAGCGCGGCGGAAGGTCCGCGCCCGGAATGCAATTCTCAACTACCTGAACCTTTGCTGGCTGTGGTCGAAGCCGGGCGGCCGGCTACCCGTCCGCCGGCCGGTACCGCGGTTCGAGTGCCGGGTCGGGCCAACCCACCCCGGATTGTGTCCGGAGGTGCGGTGGCTACGCCTGACCTCATCGTCGCCCTTCAGCACAACGCATAAACGGGGTGCCGCAACACTGGCAATTCGCTAGAGGAGTCGACGAGTCTTTGGGAAAGTGCCTAAATTTGTGGTGCTCAGCGGGTTCGCAGGTGGCGCACTTAGACACGGCACAACGCCAGCGGGCTCTGAGGCGAGTCGCTGTTTGCGGTGCGCCGCTGGGGTAGCGGGTGGTGTCGGGAATTGCGGCGTCATGTCGGGGATTGCGGCGTGCTGCGGGGGATTGCAGTCTTGGTGCAGATTGCGGTGCGACGCGCGGATTGCAGTCTTGGTGCGGATTGCGGTGCGACGCGGGCGATTACGCGCAATGCCGTCCCGATTCGGCGCGTTGCAGCCGATCGCCGAATTGTGGCGCGTTATGGGCGGTGCGAAAGCGCGAATTACGGTGCAAATGAGGCGGATTCGAGTCTCCTCGCCAGCCGTGCTGCCGACAGAGTCATGGCGTCGGCCGGGCGGTGCGGGTCGAGGCCGGTCAGCTCGTTTACCCGAGAAAGCCGGTAGGTCACCGTATTTCGGTGCACATTGAGCTGCCGGGCCGTCGCCAGCTGATTGAAGCCGCTGTCGACGAATACCTCGAGGGTTTCGGCGAGCATGGGCTGCGGGTCCAGCGGCGCGAGTACCGCCGCGAGTCCGGGGCGGGCCGCGTCGCTCACCGCGACCGTGTATTCGAACTGTAAATCCTGTCTGCGGCACAGGATTTCGCGCCGGGTGAGGCAGCGGCCCAGTTCGGCGAGTACCCGCGCCTCGGCGTACATCGGCGGGATCGCGTCCTTGGTGCGGGCGGCGCCGACCCCCACCCAATACGGTGGCGGTTCGGCCGGTTCCTGGGCGGGCAGCCGCGCGGTGAGCCCGGACAGGGTGGCCGAGCCGTCGTCACCCGCCTGCAACGGGATCAGCGCGGTCCAGCCGCCCGCGTCCAGCCGGAGGAACACCCCGGGAATCGCCTCCACCCGATGCCGCAGCGCCGATGCCGGCCCGCCGCGGGTGCCGCACAGGCGGAACACCGCGACGAGGAAGGCGTCGGCCACCGGGATCACCGGATCGTTCGCCCACTCGACCGGGTCGCGGCCGGTGAGCAGCGCGTCGGCGATGCCGCGCCTGCGTTCCAGCAGCTCCCAGCGCGGGTCGTGCACGCGCTGGGTGGCCGCGGTGGCGATCCGGGAGGTGACCAGCGTGACGTACTTCAGCAGCGCGAGCGAGGCATCGAAGAGCAGCTCGCGCTCGGCCGGGCCGGCCGAGGCGCGCAATCGCTCCCAGAGGAACGCCGCCCCGAACCGGTAGCGCTCCAGCACCTCGGGCAGCGGGGTGCCGTCGCGCAACCGATCCATCGCGAGCTCGACGAGTTCCCTGGTGTCCTCTTCCGACGGATCCTCGCCGCGGCGCAGATACTCGAAGAACAGGTCCACGTTGAGCTTGGTGCCCCGGGCGAAGTCGGTCTCCACCATGGATTGCGGCAGCCGCTGGTACGGCGGCAGCGCGGCGTAGAACGCTTCGAGAGTCGACGTGGTCCGTCGATGAAGATCGTCGAACACCCGAGTCCGCGATGGCATCATGCTGGTTCTTCTTCCCGGACTTAGGTCGAGTACAAGGCCTCGATGGTATCTGTGTAGCCGCTGGAAATGGGCTTTCGCTTGAGTTTGCCAGTAGCGGTCAGGTAGTCGCTGCCGTTCTCCCATACCTCGGGGAGCACGATGTACTTCCTGATCTGTTCCACCCTGGACAGTTTGCTGTTCGCCGCGGCGATGCCCTCGTCGATCGCGGTCAGGATCTGCGGGTCCTTCGCGAGCTCGGCGACGGTGCTGCCCGCCAGGTTGTGCCGCTGCGCGTAGGCGGCGGCCAGGTCGGGGTCGAGCACCAGCAGCGCGGTGTTGAACGGCCGCTGCTCGCCGATCACCACCACCGTGCCGATCAGCGAGCAGTTGTCGGTGACCGTGTTCTCGATGTTGGCCGGCGACATGTTCTTGCCGGACGCGTTGATGATGAGCTCTTTTTTGCGGTCGATGATCGAGAGGTAACCGTCGCTGTCGATGCTGCCGATGTCGCCGGTGTGCAGCCAGCCGTCGCTGTCGATCGTCTCCGCGGTCTTCGCCGGGTCGCCCCGGTAGCCGCGCATCACCATCTTGCCGCGCACCAGCACCTCACCGTCGTCGGCGAGCTTGACCTCGGCACCCGGCAGCGGGGTGCCGACCGTGCCGATCTTGACCCGCTCCGGCGGGTTGAGCGTGGCGCCCGCAGTGCATTCGCTCATGCCGTAGCCCTCGCACAGCGGGATGCCGAGCCCGAGGAAGAACTCGTGCACCTCCGGCGGGATGGCGTTCGAGCCGGTGACCGCGATGCGGACCTGATCGAGGCCGAGCCCGGCGCGGATCGAGGTGAGCACCAGGCGATCGGCGAGCGCGTACTGGAGCCGATCGAGGGCGCCGAGGGGGCGGGCGTCGGAGGTGGCGCGGGCCTTCTTGCGGCCGACGTCGACCGCCCAGTGGATCAGGCGGCGCTTGACCGGCGACTCGGTCGCGAACCGTTCCTCCAGTGCGCCTTTGACTTTCACCCACACCCGGGGGACCCCGAGGAACACGCTCGGGTGCACCTCCGCCAAAGCCGTTGCCACCTGCTTGAAGTCGGGGACGGTGGTGATCTGGCAGCCCTCGAGCAGGGTCAGGTAATGCGCGAACCAGCGGTTGGCGGCGTGCGCGTCGGGCAGGTAGGAGATCACCCGGTCGTCGGGGCCGCCACCGCCGAATGTCTCCAGGACACGGGCGTTTTCGATGAAGTTGGTGTGGGTGAGTTCCACGCCCTTCGGCGGCCCGGTGGTGCCTGAGGTATAGACGACGGTGAGCAGATCGTCCGGCTGCACCTTGCGCCAGGCGGTGTCGAAATCGAAACCCTCGGCGGTGCGCTGTTCCAGGTCGGCCAGCGCGAGCGTGCCGTCGGGCGCCTCGTCCACGCAGATCACGTGCTCGACGTGGATGCCCTCGGCGGCGGCCTTGGCCACCGCCTCCAGGATCTTGGGCGCGAACTGCCGTTCGCAGACGACGGCCTTGTTGCGCGCGTTGCCGAACTGGTAGACGAGCAGGTCGACCGGGTTGGTGTTGTACACCGAGAACGGCGTCGCGCCGGTGTGCAGGATGGCGGTGTCGCAGAGGTGGAACTCGGGGCGGTTGGTCAGCATGATCGCGACCGTGTCGCCGGAGGTAATGCCCAGCGCGGCGAGCCCCGTCGCGATGGTTCGCACCCGTTCGCCGTACTCGCGCCAGGTGATGGAGACGGCACCGCCGAGGGTGCGCAGCGCGACCGCGTCCGGGTACTTCGCGACGTTTGACTGGAACGCCGCACACAGCGTGTCCGGGCGGGCGGCCGCCGGGACTGTCGATGAAACCAAGAACCTAACCTCTGCTAGCGAAGGGCTGAGGTCATCCCGATCGTCTGGGGGACGCGGATGACCTCATCGTCATCTATCAGCAGAACGCATGAGCGAGTGTGTGCGCTAGCGGCAAACGCGCAGAGTGTGGCGCACGGCATTGTGCACTCGACCAAAGTTCGGGCTCTGGCGTCACTCGCGCCCAGCGGCGGGCTGCCGGTGTTCGGCCATCGAAGATCAGCAGAGTCGAATGGTCGCTAGTTGATCTTGGGCAACGACCATTCGACTCAGCTCGATGGCAGGGTCAGCCGCAGATCGGCCAGGAGCCCGGATCCTCCAGGGGTAGGTTCGGCGCCGCCAGGGCGGCCTCGGTGGCGGGCGAGAAGCAGTTGCCGCCCGCGCTGCCGAGGCGGCCGCCGCCGAAGTCGACCACCGACCCCGCGCCGAGGGTGCTGTTGCGCTGGCTCAGCACTATGTCGCCACTGAAGCGCGACCGTTCCACCTTGCCGGTGAGCTCGGCCAGATCGCCGACGGTGTGTACCTGGAGGTCGGCCACCGCGGCATCGGTGACGGTGGTGTCGGCGATGTCGAAACTCATGGTCGCCGTCGCGGGTGCGGGACCGCTGGGGGAGTAGGCGTAGATGCCGATGCCGTCGGCGCTGCATTGGCTGAGGTGGGCATTGCGCAGCGTCAGCGCGGTGGTGTTGTCCCGGCCGAAGCTGGCCGAGAACAGGCAGCTGCCGAGATTGCCCGGCACATACGGGTTCAGCAGGGCGGCGACGAAGCTGGAGCGCGACGCGGTGAGGCCGTCGATGGTCATGACGTGGCGGGCGCCCTCGGCGCTCAGATTGAGGTTCTCCACGATATCGCCTGGGACATCGATGAATTCGCTATTGGTGAGGGTGACTTCACTGTCGGGGGTGCCGTTGCTGGTGACGAATTCGATTCCGTTGGCGGAGAAATGGCCGCCGCCGTGGCGATAACTGTTGCGGTCGATGGTGATTCGCATACGGGCGCGCTCGGCCGCATTGACGAAAATGCCTTCGCTGTCGGCGGCGGCGTTGAGTGCGTCGTTGGCCGGAACCGCGATATTGCGCTGGGTGTTGCCGCGCACCGTGGCGGTCAGGGCGGAGGTTCCGGTGCTCTGCATGCCGACGGCGAGGACGGAGAGTTTGGCGAGACCCTGATTGATGTTCTCGGTCAGGTTGTCGGTGATGGCGGCGGTGACCTGTGCGGTGCCGGTGGTGCGGACGTCGATGCCGTCGCCGCACGCGGTGTCGCGCACGATGTTTCGCTCGATGGTCAGCGTGCTGGCGTCGGCGTCGGCGTCGATCATGATTCCGGCCCAGCCGTTGTTCAGTGCGACCACATTCGGCGCGACGGGGAGTGGCGTGCCGAACGGAACTCCGAGCATCGGCGGGAAGGGCTGCACCAGGAAGCCGTCGTGGCAGGCGCGATTGGTGGCGGCGACGGTGTTGCCCGCGACGACCGCGGTGCCGACATTGCGGCCGTAGATGCCGCCGCGCTGGGCGCCGGTGATGGTGAGGTCGCGGACTTCGGTGTTCGGGGCGAGGCGGACCGCGTCACTGTCGTTCGCGGTGGTCGTGTTGGCCACGGCCGCAACGCCGCCGGGGTCGTGACGGCCGAGTAGGCGCTGGCCCTGCTTCAGTGCTATACCGCCATCGAGCGGTGGGGTGCCGAGTGGCGCGGCCAGGACGACGATCGTGTCGCCGTCACCCGAAGCCTGCTGGACCGCCTGCAGTGTATTGAAAGGTGTTGCCTCCGTGCCATTCCCGCCAGCCATGGCCGTCGCGCTCACGTACCAGGTCCGGCCGGGCTCGGCGGACGCGTGCATCGGTGCCGTGCTGACGGTGAGCGCGCAGCAGAGCATGCTCGCCGCGGCGAGCTGCGGCGGAGACAGTTTCATCGGGGCCTTCCGGATCGATCTCGACGGTGCCGCGCACCGCCGTGTGATCCAGCCCACCCCATCACCCGACCGGGTGGTATCGGCAGAATGCCGAACCTGACGGTCGTTCTTTGTGCCGATGCCCGGTGCCGAACCCGCAGGTGGTGCCGAATCATGGTCCGCCCAAGCGATTCACCTCCGATGCCGAGTGCGGCGTCGTATGGTGGATTCGGCGAGCCGGACCTGTCGCGACCTCTCGAGCGCGAACGATGGAATGGGCCCGCCTCGCCGATCCGCGGATGCCGCGCGTGCGAGGAGTGAGTCGTGATGAAGCCGACTACCGAGGGAGTACTGGAGTACATCTGCGCGGAGGAAGTCGCCTACGTCGACATCCGATTCTGCGATGTACCCGGTGTGCAGCAGCACTTCTCGATCCCGGCCGTCGCCTTCGGCGAGGACCTGGTGGAGAACGGGATCGCGTTCGACGGCTCGTCGGTGCGCGGGTTCCAGTCCATCCACGAGTCCGACATGCTGCTGTTCCCGGATCTGCGGACCGCCCGGCTCGATCCGTTCCGTGCGGCGAAAACGTTGAACATGAACTGCTTCGTGCACGACCCGCACACCCGTGAGGCCTACAGTCGCGACCCACGCAATGTCGCGCGCAAGGCCGAGGAGTATTTGCGGAGCACCGGGATTGCCGACACCGCCTACTTCGGCCCGGAAGCCGAGTTCTACATCTTCGATGCCGTTCGCTACGACACGAAGATGAACGGTGCCTTCTACGAGGTGGATTCGGGGTCGGCGAGCTGGAACACCGGCCAGAAATACAACCCCGACGGCACGCTCAACCGTGGCTACAAGGTGCGCCCCAAGGGTGGCTACTTCCCGGTGGCGCCCTACGACGCCGAGGTCGACCTGCGCGACCGTATGTGCAGCAATTTGCAGAACGCGGGCTTCGAGTTGGAGAAGGGGCACCACGAGGTCGGCACCGCGGGCCAAGCCGAGATCAACTACAAGTTCAACACTTTGCTGGCCGCCGCCGACGATCTACAGCTGTACAAGTACATCATCAAGAACACCGCGTGGGCCGAGGGCCAGACCGTCACCTTCATGCCGAAGCCGCTCTTCGGGGACAACGGTTCCGGCATGCACGTGCACCAATCCTTGTGGCAGAACGGCGATCCGCTGTTCTACGACGAGGTTGGCTACGCCGGACTGTCCGACCTGGCGCGCCACTACATCGGCGGACTGCTGCGGCATGCGCCCTCACTGCTCGCCTTCACCAATCCCACGGTGAACTCCTACAAACGGCTCGTCCCCGGCTACGAAGCGCCCGTCAACCTTGTCTACAGCCAGCGCAATCGTTCTGCGGCAGTACGCATTCCGGTCACCGGAACCAGTCCGAAGGCCAAGCGGCTCGAGTTCCGCTGCCCCGACTCCTCCGGCAACCCCTACCTCTCCTTCGCCGCCATGCTGATGGCCGGCCTCGACGGCATCCGCCGCAAGATCGAGCCCGCCGCCCCCATCGACAAGGACCTCTACGAACTGAGCCCCGAGGAATCCGCCGAGGTAACCCAGACCCCACCCAGCCTCGCCAGCGTCATCGACCGCCTGGAGGCCGACCACGACTACCTCACCGAAGGCAACGTCTTCACCGACGACCTCCTCGAAACCTGGATCCGCCTCAAGCGCGACACCGAAATAGCCGAAATCAACGTCCGCCCACACCCCTTCGAGTTCGAGCTCTACTTCGACGTGTGAGCGCGAAGTCCTGCCGCCCTGTGCCGCACAACGAATCGTTGCGCTGACACGCGTGCGGATGTCAGAGCTTGGGCGACTCTCAGGCGACGTCGACGCCGCGCCAGAAGGCGACGTAGTCCTTGATCTGGGCTGCCTCCGGCTTGGGGTCGGGGTAGTACCAGGCTGCGTCCTCGTTGGTTTCACCGTCGACGACGACGGTGTAGTAGCTGGCGGTGCCCTTCCACGGGCAGAACGTGTGGGACTGCGACGGTTGGAAGAACTCGGTGTGTACCGAGTCGGGCGGGAAGTAGTGGTTGCCTTCGACGATGATCGTGTCGTCGCTGCTCGCGAGGATGCGACCCTGCCAGGTTGCCGTTGCCATGGTTCGATTCTGCCCGAATCGCGGGGTCAAATGGTGACGTCGGGTTCGGCGGCCCAGTCGGCGACCGAGTCGAGGATGTTGCCGAGGCGGTGACCGCTCGGGGTGAGGGTGTATTCGACGCGTGGCGGCTTGTCGGGGTAGACGGTACGGGTGAGCAGGCCGTGGCGTTCGAGAACGTGCAGGCGGTCGGCCAGGGTTTTCGGGCTGATGCCGGGGAGGGCGCGTTGCAGTTCGCCGTAGCGGTGGGTGCCTGCGTGCAAGTGGTAGATGACCAGGGGTGTCCAGCGGCTGCCGACGAGCGTGAGGGTGCGCGTGACGGGGCACTGTTCCGGTGTCATCGGTGCCTCTACCTGGATACTTTCCATTTGCATAGTATATGCGAGAAACGTGCGTACTTCCGTATGGGAAGTATCGCGCGCAGACTCTTGGCATGACAACCAAGACGATTGCAGTGCACGGCGCCACCGGGGCGCAAGGAGCGGCGATAAGCAATAGGCTCGCCGCGGCAGGATGGTCGGTTCGGCCGCTCAACTCCCGGAATGCCGACCTGTCCGATATCGATTCGCTGGTCTCGGCGTACACCGGGGCGGACGCGGTCCTCGTTCAACTACCTCTGCTGTTCGAACCGGTCGTCGTGCGGTATGCCGAGACGATCCTCGCCGCGCTGACCAAAGCCGACATCGAGCAGGCAGTGTTCAACCCGGCGACGGGGTTGCCGCCGGAGCCGATCGGGGTGCCCTTCATCGACGCGCGAGTGCACCTCATGCGGGAACTGCCCGGTGCGGTGGCGTACGGGACGACGATCGGGCCCGCCGGTCGTTATCTGGAGAATCTGTTGCAGCCGTGGTCGATTCAGCGCATCACGCAAGGCGGTGAGGTGGCCTACCCGCTGCGGGCGGGCGTCCCCGATGAGTGGGTATCGCTCGACGACATCGGTGACCGCGTCGCCGAGTCGCTGGCCGGCGGGATGGACGACGGGGTCACCCTGGCGGCCGGCCCGGCGGCGGTCACCGGTGACGAGCTCGCGGCCGCCGTGGGTGCGGCGGTCGGACGTCCGGTGCGCTGGGTGCAGGTGCCGCCTGCCGAATACGGCCGCCTGATGGCTCCGGTCATCGGGGAAACCGCGGCCGAAGCCGTCGCGGGCATCTACGAGCAGGCTGCCGCGGCACCGCCGCCTCCGCTACCCGCCGAACTGGTGTGGCGCACGACCACCACTCCCGCGCAGTGGACCGCGCGGCAGGAATGGACGGCATAACCCTTCCGGCTCAATGGATTTCGGCAGGCTCCAGCGCGAACGGTGGGTCACCGACACCGACGATGCGCAGGTTGCCCCAAGGGTCGCGCTCCTGTAGCCGCCCCGCGGTGGGGAAGCGGCCGGGAAGAGTCAGGAACACCTCGGCGCGGCCGGGATCGGGAAGGTCGGCCGCGTCGGCGGCCCGGATGCGTCCATACCAGTGGTACCGGCCATCGATCGGGTCGGCGTGTCCGCTGAGCGTCACCGTCACCGGCAGTAGCGAACCGGGGGAGTCGAGCGTGGCGGGGCCCGAATACTCGTGTGCCGGTTCGCGATCCGCGGCCACGGTGAGGTCGTAGTGGCCGGGGTCCGGGTGGCGCATGGTGCGCCAGTAGGACACGCTGGAACCCGGCCATGCGGCCCGGTTGACGCCGTGCTCGTCCAGGTACCAGCTCTGGCAGCCGCCCGAATTCCATACGGTCCCAGCCAGTTTCGCCTGGGTGCGGCGGTTGAACTCGTGCTGGGTCGCCGCCCGCACCTCCATCCGGGTGGTGGAGGTCTTGCGCTGCAACTCGACGCACTGCCGGATGTAGCGGGCCTGCGCCTCGATCATGAAGACGATCGACTGGTGCCCGCCGCCGGAGTTCGGGCCGACGATGAGGAACAGGTTGGGGAACCCGTTGACCGCCACACCGAGGAACCCCTCCACTCCGTTGCGCCAAGCATGTTGCAGGGTGAGGCCGTCGGCGCCGACGATGTGCTGGTCGGCGAATCGGTCGGAGATCTTGAAGCCGGTGCCGTAGATGATCGCGTCGAACGGCTGCTCGGCGCCGTCGACGGTGGCTATACCGGACTCTGTGATGCCGGCGATGGGCGTGCTCTCCAACTCGACGTTGTCCCGCTGCAACGCGGGATAGAAGGTGTTGGACACCAGGATTCGCTTACAGCCCAGCCGGTAGTCCGGGGTGAGCCGAGCGCGCAGCTCCGGATCGCGGACCTGGCGGTGCAGGTGGCCGCGGGCGACCGTTTCCACCCGGCGCATCAGCTCCGGGTTCATGAACGCGGGAATCAGCGACTCGTAGCCCCAGTAGATCGCCCAGCGGTAGAGCCGTTGCGCGCCGGGCAGATACCGGAACACCCGATGTTCCACGGGGGAAAGCGGGCGGTCCGGTTTCGGCACGATCCAGTGCGGAGTTCGCTGGAACACCGTCACGTGCGCCGCCTCTTTGGCGATCTGCGGCACGAATTGCACCGCGCTGGCGCCGGTGCCGATCACCGCGACCCGCTTGCCGCTGAGGTCGAAGTCGTGGTCCCACTCGGCCGAGTGGAAAGTCTTGCCGCGGAAGGTGTCCCGTCCGGGGAAGTCCGGCACCGATGGTTCGTGCAGTGGTCCGGGTGCCATCACGACCACTCGCGGGTGGAAGTGCCGCCCGTCCGCGAGGCCGACGTCCCAGCGATCGGCTGCGTCGTCGAAGTCGAGGGTCACCACCTCGGCGTGCAGGCGGAGGTGCCTGCGCAGGTCGTACTTGTCGACGGTGCGGCGCAGATAGTCCAGGATCTCCGGCTGCCGGGCGAACATCCGCGTCCACCGCTTGTTCGGCTCGAAGGAGTACGAATACATCAGCGACATCACGTCGCAACCCGCGCCGGGATAGGTGTTCTCCCGCCAGGTGCCGCCGATCTCGCCGGCCTTCTCCAGCACGACGAAATCGTCGATGCCCGCCTTGCGCAACTCGATGGCCATGCCGATACCACCGAAACCGGCACCGACAACGACGATTTCGGGGTTCTCGATCATGCGAGCAGCCCCTGCCGCCGCCAGATCCACTCGCCGACCGGCCCGATGAGGCCCTGCTTCTGCAGGAAGACACCGAGATTCGCGGCGCCGATGCCGAGCGCCTTCTTGGCGTCCGGATTCTTGGTGGCGATCCGCCGGGCCGCGCGTCCGTCCAGACCGGCGCGGGTGTACATGTGCCGGTTGGTCAGCAGGTAGACGAACAGCGGCGCCGCGATCGCGACACACAGTCTGGTGTAAGCGAGTTCGGCGCGTGACATGGTCGGTACCATGCGGGCCAGCGCGTCCCTGGCGAAGCCGATGTGGCGCGCCTCCTCGGTGACGTGAATGCGCATCGCGCGAGACACCAAGGGCTGCAACTCCGGATCGTCGAGGGTGCGCCGCTGGATCGCGTCGAAGATCTCCTCGCCGACCAGCGCGCCGACCCAGGTCATCGACCCGCGCAGGAACAGCGGCAGCACGCCGATCACCAGCCTGCCCGCGCGCCGCGGCCAATACGGGCGGGCCTCGATGCGGTCGATGAGCTTGCCGAACATCATCATGTGCCTGCACTCGTCACCCATCTCGACGAGGGTGTAATGCGAATGCCTGCTGGTCGGGTCGTCGGCGAGCAACTCGCGCAACAGCAGCCGGTTGAGCAGGTTCTCGAACCAGATGCCGACCGAGAGCACGTTCGCCAGTTCCTGGCGGGACAGTTCGCGCTGTTGCTGCGGCGTCAGCGATTCCCACAGCTCGGTGCCGTACAACGAGACCACCTCGGCGGGGAGGAAGAGTTTGTCCGGATCGAGCGGCGCGTCCCAGTCCATGTCGACCACCGGGTCGTAGGACTTCTTGACCGATCCGGCCAGGAGGCGCTGCGCGAAGGACTCTTGGGGGATCAGTGCGGCTTCGTTGCCCATGACTGCTCTCCAACATGTCGACTAACCGATACAAGCTGTCACACTCAGATTAGTGAGACACTCTGTCGCAGTCAACCGTCGTGCGGGTATCGTGATTCTGTGACCACGACCAGCGGAAACCTCGAGCCTCCCGTCTCCGACGGGCGCGCGACCCGCTGGAACGGGCACAAGGCGCAGCGCCGGGCCGACGTGATCGACGCCGCGATCACCGTCATCGAGGAGCACGGCGTCGAGGTGTCGGTGCAGCAGATCGCCGACCGCCTCAACCTGCCCCGCCCGGTCGTCTACCGGCATTTCGACGGACGCACCGATCTGGACGAGCAGATCCGCCGCCAGATCCTGGAATCGCTACTGGCGCAGATCATGCCGAAGCTGCACCCCGACGGCACCGTGCGCGACGCCGTCCGCGGCGCCGTCGGCACCTACGTCCGCTGGGTCGAACGCCACCCGAACCTGCACCGCTTCATCGGCGGCGCATCGCCGCAGGGTGATTCGTCGCTGGCCGGGGCGAAGGACCGGATCGGCGGCCGGCTGGCCGACCTGTTCGCCCTCTGGCTGTCCCGCTTCGGCATCGACCCCGGCCGCGCCCGTCCGATGGCCTTCGGCATCATCGGTTTCGTCGACGGCGTGGTGAACAGCTGGCGCGCCGATACCAACAGCACCCTCGCCTCCGATCAGGTCGAGGGCATCCTCACCGAATCGGTGCTCGCGCTCTTCGAGGGCAACGCCCGCAGCCTCGGCGTGCCACTGGAACGCGACGTGGTCGTCGGCGATCTACTGGCCCGCCCGGAAGCGTTGCGCGCCGAGTAATTCCGGGCCCAGCGATCGCGGGCGATGCATTTCGACACGAAACCAGCGCCGGGCGAGGATACCTACGACGCGGCGTGCGTTGACTACGCTCATGCCGGTGTCCGAACCTGTGCCCCTGACGAGGCTGCTCGACGACGCGGGATTGCTGTCGCTCGAGCATCGCCTACATGTCGAGGAACTGCTCGGTTCGCACCGGTGGCAGGCCGATATGGAGGAGCGGCGGCTCGAATTCATCGGCGAAGACCAGACATTCGTGTGCACGAACTTTCACCTGCTCGGCACCGCCGACGCCGAGACGTGGCTGTGGGCCTGGGCTAATCCGTGGGGTTTCGCGCCGCCGCTGATCGCGGTCGCGCGCATGGTGCGCGAGTTCGGTTTCCGTTACGGCGTCGCCGAATTGTGTGCCGCGGAAATGCCGGTCGCGCTCGGCCGCGCCACACCGGAGCCACACCAGGTGGCGACCCTGCTGCTGGACGCCGCGAAAGTGATTTCCGGGCATTGGAGTTCGTACTGCGGGGTCACCGACGGCACCTGCGTGGCGTTCCTGGTGGAGCACCCGGTGTTCGAGTTACCACCGCCCAGCGCGGCAGGCCTCGCGCGGGTACTCGCCCACGGCTTCAACGCATTGCCGCTGGTCGACCATCGGCGGGCCACGCAGAGCTACCTGAGCAGGCGGGGGCTGGTCACGGGGTTCCTCGAGGACAATCGATTGCTCGAATTCAGCGGCGCCGGTATGGCGGGGACCATCGAATTCGACGACGCGGGGCTCGTCGCGAACCTCGACGTCGGGGTGGTCATCGACCACATCGAGTTGCCGTCGGCACCGAAAGCACAGTCCGCCAACTCATTGTGATGGGCGTCCGGCCCGCGTGGCTCCGCGGGCCGGACGTCTCCCCTCCGGATTCGGTCAGGATTTTCCGTTGGTCAGCACCAGGAAGCTGTGGTGCCAAGCCCATTCGACCGGCCCTCGCTCGAACCGGCGCAACCACAGGTGCGCACCGGCCACGATGATCAGCGAAACCAGCAGGTAGACGCCCACCGTGAACGGCACCCGCGCGTCGGCGGGGACGCGGGCCGCGAGGCCGAAACCCCAGCCGTAGCACAGGATCGACGCCACCAGGTTCTGCAAGATGTAGCAGCTGAGCGCGGTACGACCCACCTCGGTGAGTCGCCGGCCCACGAATCCGACGTGTGGCCTGCGCAGATAGAAGTGCGCGACCAGCGCGAGGATGCCGAGCGACACGAACGGCGCGGTGCCGTAGCGAGTGAAAATGAACAGGTCGCCGCCGCCCGCCACGCCGGCGACCAGGTCGATCGGCGCCGCGACCCCGAAACCGATGATCAGCAACCGTTTACGCAGCGCCGCGCCTTCCGGCCGGAACACCCCGGCCCGAAACAGCCGGGCGCCCACCAGGAACAGCGCGATCGACATGGCGAACACGAACACCGTCTCCACCCGGAACTCGCCCGCGTGCTGCACCCGGAACACCACCAGATCCCAGAACGACCCGTCGGCATAGGGATTCGGGTCCAGCGGTCGGCGTGGCTCGGAGTCCTGCTCCGGCACTAACGCTATCGCCAGGGCGAGCAAGGTCAGCATGCCGACGTGAATACTCGCCGCGATGATCAGCCAACGCCGTTGCGCACGTTCACTTGTCGCGAGGACATAGGCGACGACCAAACCGGTGAGCGCGTACCCCATCAACACATCGAATTCGGCGACGAACAGGAAGTTCAGCAGGCCGTCAAGGAACAGCAGCCCCGCGCGCACCGGGTACTTGCCCGGCCAGCGTCGCCCGCCGCGCTGCGCCGAAGCCTGCTGAATCGCGAGCCCGATGCCGAACATGATGGTGAGCAGCCCGAGAAACTTGCCCTGGGCCAGCTGTTGCAGCACCCGTTCGGCCCAGATCCAGCCGCTCGCGGGTCCGTTCAATTGATCGACGTAGCCCATGAGCCCTTCGGGGTTCGTCATGATCCAGATGTTGGTGCCGAGGGTGCCGAGAATCGCGATACCGCGCAGCACGTCCAAGGCGACCACGCGCGAGCGCCCGGCCGGTGCCTGCGCGGCTGCCGCGCGGTGTCGCCCCGCGTCGGCGTGCGGTGTGGCGAGAGATTCGGTCATGCACCGACTATCGCGTCGACCTGGGCCCGCGAGAATCCTCCGGAAGTACGACGTGCGGGATGAGATCGACCTCCATCGTCGTCGTCCCGGCTCGGCGCAGCCTGCCGACGGACTCCGCCCGGCGGTGCCCGTTAGGCTCGACCTATGCAGCGCATCATCGGAATCGAGGTCGAGTACGGCATTTCGACCCCAACCGAGCCGTCGGCCAACCCGATCCTCACCTCCACGCAGGCCGTCCTCGCCTACGCCGCCGCCGAGGGTGTGCCGCGCGCGAAACGCACCCGCTGGGACTACGAGGTGGAGTCGCCGCTGCGCGACGCGCGCGGCTTCGACCTGAGCCGGATGAACGGACCGGCGCCCGTGATCGACGCCGACGAGGTCGGCGCGGCGAACATGATCCTCACCAACGGCGCCCGGCTCTACGTCGACCATGCCCACCCCGAGTACTCCGCGCCCGAGGTCACCGATCCGCTGGACGCGGTCATCTGGGACAAGGCGGGCGAGCGGGTGATGGAGGCCGCCGCACGGCACGCGTCGAGCGTGCCGGGCGCCCCGCGCCTGCAGCTGTACAAGAACAACGTCGACGGCAAGGGCGCCTCCTATGGCACCCACGAGAACTACCTGATGAGCCGCGACACCCCGTTCAACCAGATCATCCTCGGCCTCACCCCGTTCTTCGTGTCCCGCCAGGTGATCACCGGCTCCGGCCGGGTCGGCATCGGGCAGTCCGGCGACACCGCAGGCTTCCAGCTGTCCCAGCGCTCGGACTACATCGAGGTCGAGGTCGGCCTGGAGACCACCCTCAAGCGCGGCATCATCAACACCCGCGACGAGCCGCACGCCGACGCGGACAAGTACCGCAGGCTGCACGTCATCATCGGCGACGCCAACCTGGCCGAGATGTCGACCTACCTCAAGGTCGGCACCACCGCGCTGGTGCTCGACCTGATCGAGGCGGGCGAGGATCTCACCGATCTGCAGCTGGCCCGCCCGGTCACCGCCGTGCACACGATCAGCCACGACCCGACGCTGCGCGCCACCGTCGCGCTCGCCGACGGACGCGAGCTCACCGGCCTGGCCCTGCAGCGGGTGTACCTGGACCGCGTGATCAAGTTCATGGACCGCACCGGCAACGACGACAAGCGCGTGCAGGACATCATCGACAACTGGGCCATGGTGCTGGATCTGCTCGAGCGCGATCCGATGGAATGCGCGAGCCTGCTCGACTGGCCGGCCAAGCTGCGCCTGCTCGAGGGCATGCGCCAGCGCGAGGGTCTGGGCTGGGCGGCCCCGAAGCTGCACCTGATGGATCTGCAGTACTCCGACGTGCGCCTGGACAAGGGCCTGTACAACCGCCTGGTTGCCCGGGGTTCGATGAAACGGCTCGTCACCGAGCAGCAGGTGATGGACGCGATGACCAACCCGCCCACCGACACTCGCGCCTACTTCCGCGGCGAATGCCTGCGCCGGTTCGGCGCCGACATCGCCGCGGCGAGCTGGGATTCGGTGATCTTCGACCTGGGCGGCGATTCGCTGGTCCGCATCCCCACCCTGGAGCCGCGCCGCGGCACAAAGGCGCACGTCGGCAAGCTGCTGGACGGGGTAACCTCGGCCGCCGATCTTGTGGAACAGCTCACAACCTGATCACAGGACCGCTACCGACTCGACGTACATCGGGACGGAATACGACATCGCGTCGGTTCGGCTGGGTAGTGTTGAAGGACGAGCACGGACATTGCTCATGACCGGGGCCGTGCTCAGAATTGAGCTCCGGTCATGATGAGGACAGAGGAGGTCGGCTGCCATGGCACAAGAGCAGACCAAGCGCGCCGGGGGCGGCGACGAGGATGATGGTCCGGAGGGTGCAGACGCCGCCGGTCAGGAGCGCCGCGAAAAGCTGGCGGAGGAGACCGACGACCTGCTCGACGAGATCGATGATGTGCTCGAGGAGAACGCCGAAGACTTCGTCCGTGCGTACGTTCAGAAAGGCGGCCAGTGACAGTAGGTGACCCCTCGCGTCTCCACCTGGGGTACGCCCTCTCGTCCTTCTCCGAATACCTCCGCATGCACGCTCCGGACATGTTGCCCGGCAACAAGTTCGGGATGGTCGACGGCGCGATGTTGAGTGCCACCGGCGCCAAGGACATCGCGCCGCACGGCACCACCATCGTCGCGATCAGTTACCGCGGCGGCGTGCTCATCGCCGGTGACCGGCGGGCCACCCAGGGAAACCTGTTGGCCAGCAGGGACATCGAGAAGGTCTATATCACCGACAGCTACTCCGCGGCCGGCATCGCCGGTACCGCGGGCATGGCCGTCGAGATGGTGCGGATCTTCGCGGTCGAGCTGGAGCACTACGAGAAGCTCGAGGGCGTATCCCTGACCTTCGACGGCAAGTCCAACAAGCTGTCGAAGATGGTGCGCGAGAACTTGCCCGCCGCCCTGCAGGGGCTGGCGGTGGTTCCGATTTTGGTCGGGTACGACGTCAATGCCACCGACCCGGACCGGGTCGGCCGCATCGTCTCGTACGACGTGGTGGGTGGACGTAGCGAGGAGCGGTTCGGTTACGCCGCGGTGGGATCGGGTTCGGTCTTCGCCAAGGGGTCGCTGAAGAAGCTGTACGCCAAGGGAATTGATCAGGAGCGCGCCTTGCGCATCGCCGTCGAGTCGCTGTTCGACGCGGCCGACGACGACACCGCGACGGGTGGTCCCGATCTGATGCGCGGGATCTATCCGACGGCGATCGTCATCGACGAGGAAGGTGCGGTCGAGGTGACCGAGGACCGCCTCGAAGCGATCGCTCGCGGGATCGTGGCCGATCGCGAGGCTGCCGAAGAAGGGAGGGCCACCGCATGACCGGGTCAGGCCCCGGAGGAGGCAGCGTGCGTAACCACGGAGGGGCCCTCGGGCATGCGAAGGAGGGCACAGCATGACACTGCCGTACTACGCGTCGGCCGAGCAGATCATGCGCGACAAGACCGAGCTCGCGCGCAAGGGCATCGGTCGGGGTCGCAGTGTCGTGGTCCTGGTGTACGACAAGGGTGTGCTGTTCGTCGCGGAGAACCCGTCCGCGACGCTGCACAAGGTGAGTGAGCTCTACGACCGGGTCGGGTTCGCCGCGGTCGGCAAATACAACGAGTTCGAGAATCTGCGTCGCAGCGGAATCCTGCAGGCCGACATTCGCGGTTACCAGTACGACCGCCGCGACGTGACCGGCCGCGCACTGGCCAACGCCTACGCCCAGGTGCTCGGGTCGATCTTCACCGATCAGCTCAAGCCCTACGAGGTGGAGATCTGCGTCGCGGAGGTGGGTTATCCGGAGCAGCCGCCGACGACGGTGCTGTATCGGATCACCTTCGACGGGTCGATCGTGGACGAGCGCGAATACGTAGTGATGGGCGGCACGACCGAGCCGATCCTGACCGCGTTGAAGGCGTCCTACAAGCCGGGTCTCGACCTGGGGGCCGCGATCAAGGTCGCGGTGGAGGCGCTGCAAGCGGGCGTCCCCGAGGGTGCGGAGAAGGAGAAGCGGGTGCTCGGCGTCAGTTCGCTCGAGGTCGCCGCGCTGGAGCAGGCGCGACCGCGACGGGCCTTCCGGCGGGTCACCAATTCCGCGCTGGAGCAGTTGCTGAACCCGGCCAAGAAGGGCAAGGCCAAGGCGGAACCGGCGGAGACACCCGAAGCCGAGTAACGCCGTTCAGAAGTCCGGGCCCGTGCGGTGCCGTCCCAGTGGGGCTATCGCACGGGCTCGCTTCATGTCCCGTTCGGCTATGCGGCGCAGCGGATTTCGTCGGCGGCTCGGAACTCGGGGGTGAAGGCGTCCTCGCGGACCAGAGCGATGGCCGCGTCGACGTCGGGGCTGAGATAGCGGTCGTACTGGAGCATCGGGATGCTCTGACGAACCCTAGGGTGAACTGCTCCGGCAGGCCCGACGCGCGAAACGCCATGCTCGCCGCGACCTGCTTGCCGCGGAACAGGACCGGATTGTGTTCGCCGATCATGCTCAACCCGGCCGCCGCCATCGGTTGCAGATCGCCGGTGCCCAGCGAACCGATCTCCGGCATCAGCGGCAGCACGCCTGCCGCGACCATCGACAGCATCCGGTCCACCACCTCCGGGCGGACCCCCATCGCGGCCCTGGCCATCGAGTTGGCGCGCAGCACCAGCGCCAGCCGCACCACGCCCGGCGGCAGCATGGGCCCGACGCCCGCGGCGTGCGAACGCAGCATGCGCCGCTGGAATTCGCGCTGCTGATCCGGTTCGAGCGGGCGGTCCTTCAGCGGGCCGAGCGCCTGATTCCAGCCGTACACGCGCTGACCGGCCACGACGGGAATCCAGTGCGCCCTGCCGGGTGGTGTTCATCCGCAGCCTGGCCGAGTCGGCTAGGCGGACGGTGAGGTTGTCGTCGCGTAGCACCGGAGCATGGTCGGCCAGTCGAGGTGCCCGCCGTCCACCGCGATCAGTTCGGTCGGCGGGGCGTCGTCGAATTCGGCGGCCACCACGCCCTGCGAAACGAGCGCGCACATTACCGCGACGGCCGCCACCCTGATCCATTTCCGCATTCGGCCTATCTTCG
Organism: Nocardia ninae NBRC 108245; assembly: GCF_007990755.1. GTDB lineage: Bacteria > Actinomycetota > Actinomycetes > Mycobacteriales > Mycobacteriaceae > Nocardia > Nocardia ninae. The sequence goes on from NZ_BJXA01000003.1 coordinate 44,968, forward strand.
TCGTCGATATCGGGACAAACGAACTTCGCTGAAGCGGTAGCGCGCGACGCTGCGGACCGGCGCGTACCGAGGTCGGGACACACGGAGAGGATCGAATGGTATCCGCGGCGGCGGCGCGGTGGCTCGTGGATTGCGAAAAGGGTGTCCAAGGTGGTGCGGGACGCTGAATCCGGGCAAACCGGACCGAATCGTTGTGAAGACGTATGCGATCGTGTTGTCCGCAGCCCCACGCGGGCGCATGACATGGCTGTAATGTCGATAGTGTGCAGCGACGAATCATGGGGATCGAGACCGAGTTCGGTGTGACATGCACCTTCCACGGTCACCGTCGGCTGTCCCCCGACGAGGTAGCCCGGTACCTGTTCCGCCGGGTGGTGTCCTGGGGCCGCAGCTCGAACGTGTTCCTCCGCAACGGTGCTCGGCTCTATCTCGATGTCGGGTCCCATCCGGAGTACGCGACTGCCGAATGCGACAGCCTGCACCAATTGGTGACCCACGACCGAGCGGGCGAGCGGGTCCTCGAAGAATTGCTGATCGATGCCGAGCAGCGACTTGCCGAAGAAGGCATCGGCGGTGATATCTATCTGTTCAAGAACAACACCGATTCCGCAGGCAACTCCTACGGTTGCCACGAGAATTTCCTCGTGGTGCGTGCGGGGGAGTTCTCCAGGATTTCCGACGTGCTGTTGCCCTTCCTGGTCACCCGTCAGCTGATCTGCGGTGCGGGCAAAATCCTGCAGACGCCGAAGGCGGCCACGTTCTGCCTGTCCCAGCGTGCCGAGCACATTTGGGAGGGCGTCTCGTCCGCGACCACGCGCTCGCGGCCGATCATCAACACCCGCGACGAGCCGCATGCGGACGCGGAGAAGTACCGCCGCCTGCACGTCATCGTCGGTGACTCGAACATGGCCGAGCCCACCACCATGCTCAAGGTCGGCACGGCCGCCCTGGTGCTGGAGATGATCGAGGCGGGCGTCTCGTTCCGAGACTTCGCCCTGGACAATCCGATTCGTGCCATTCGCGAGGTCAGCCACGATCTGACCGGTCGCCGTCCGGTGCGGCTCGCGGGCGGTCGGCAGGCCAGCGCCCTGGACATCCAGCGCGAGTACTACGCCCGCGCGGTCGAGCACCTGCGTAACCGGGACCGTGACCCGCAGATCGACCAGGTCGTCGACCTGTGGGGCCGCACCCTCGACGCCGTCGAGGCGCAGGACTTCGCCAAGGTGGACACCGAGATCGACTGGGTGATCAAGCGCAAGCTGTTCCAGCGCTACCAGGATCGCTACAGCATGGAGCTGTCCGACCCGAAAATCGCCCAGCTCGACTTGGCCTACCACGACATCAAGCGCGGCCGCGGCGTCTTCGACCTGCTGCAGCGCAAGGGTCTGGCCAAGCGGATCACCGAGGACGAGGCCGTGGACGCCGCGGTCGACACCCCGCCGCAAACCACCAGGGCCAAACTGCGCGGCGACTTCATCACCGCCGCTCAGGAAGCCGGCCGCGACTTCACCGTCGACTGGGTCCACCTGAAGCTCAACGACCAGGCCCAGCGCACGGTCCTGTGCAAGGACCCGTTCCGCTCGGTGGACGAACGCGTGGACCGGCTCATCGCCTCCATGTAGTGACGGGGCGACCGATACCCGAGCAATCGGGTATCGGTCGCCGTCGGACTTTTTCGGCGAATCCCTTACCTGGGTGGATGTCGGTTGCCGTGACTGTGCCTACGGTGGGGGTATGGCAGACACGGAACTTCTCAATGAGCTGCTCGAGGTCGAGCGGCGGGGCTGGGACTCGCTGTGTGACGGCACCGGGGCCGATTTCTACGGGTTGCTGATGACCGGGGATGCGGTGATGGTGCTCGCGCACGGGATGGTGCTGGGGCGTGCGGAAGTCATTGCCGCGCTGAACGATTCACCGCCGTGGCGGACCTACGAGATTCTCGAGCCGCGGGTGATCGACGGTGGGGTGGACAGCAAGGTGCTCGTCTACACCGGTGTCGCGTACCGCGAGGGGGAAGCACCCGCCTTCCGCGGGCTGATGTCGAGTGTCTATCTGCGCGCGGGCGGCGAGTGGAAGTTGGTGTTGTATCAGCAGACGCCGATCCCGGACTAACCCTCGGCGAGATAGCGCTCGACCGTCTCGACCTTCGACGTCATCCCGTCGGTGACGCCGGGCCGGATGTCGGCTTTCAACACCAGACTGCAGCGCGGCGCGGCGGCGAGCACCGCGTCGGTGGCCTGCTTCACCACGCCCATCACCTCGTCCCATTCGCCCTCGACGGTGGTGAACATGGCATCGGTGCGGTTCGGCAGCCCGCTGGCGCGTACGACCCGGACGGCCTCGGCCACGGCACGGCCGACATCGACGCCGGTGCCGAGCGGGGTCACAGAGAAAGCGATGATCATGCCCTCGATTCTGCCGCGTGGCACCCTGTGATCGAGGGAATCGCGCGCCGACGCGCACGCGCGGTGCCGGGCAGATTACCCTCTATCGGGTGGCGATATCGAAGGTCGAGCGGCTGATGAATCTGGTCATCGCGCTGCTGTCGACCCGGCAGTTCCTGACCGCGGAGCGGATCCGGGACAGCGTCGCCGGTTACGAGGAGTCCGCCAGCGACGAGGCGTTCAGCCGAATGTTCGAGCGGGACAAGAACGAGCTGCGTGACCTGGGCATACCCCTGGAGATCGGACCGGTCGGCCGGTACACGTCGGTGGAGGGCTACCGGATCAACCGGGACGCCTACGAGCTGCCCGAGATCGACCTGTCCGACGAGGAAGCCGCCGCCGTCGCGGTCGCCGTGCAGATGTGGGAATCGCCGGAACTGGCCGCCGCTGCGGACGGGGCGCTGCTGAAACTGCGCGCGGCCGGCATCCACGTGGAGACCGATGCCGCGGTGGCCTCGGTTCCCGCCGTGCCCGCGCGGACGCGTGGTTCGGAACCGGTGCTTGGCAAACTGCTCGCCGCGATCGACGCGGGGCAAGCCGTGCGATTCGAGCATCGTGGCGCGATCAACGCGCCCTATCTGATGCGCGACGTGGAGCCGTGGGGCGTGGTGACCCGGCACGGTCGCTGGTATCTCGTCGGTCACGACCGGCAGCGGGACGCGGTCCGCAGCTTCCGGTTGTCCCGGATCGGCGACGACGTGACCGCCTACGGGCCGGAGAATGTCGTGCGCAAACCGGAAGGTATCGACCTGCGCACGATCGTCGATCGCGTCACCAGTTCGGCGCCGGTCAGTTTCACGGCGACGGTGTGGGTGGCCGAGGGGCGCGGGCGGGAACTCCGCCGGATCGGCCAGGTGACCGGCGAACGCACCATCGGCGAACGCGTCGGTGCGGTGGTCGAGCTACCGGTTCGCTCTCGCGATTGGATTGCCCGCCTGATCACCGGACTCGGCCCGGACGCGGTCGTGCTCGCGCCGGAGGACCTGCGCACCGACGTGGTCGCGCGGTTGCGCTCGGTTTTCGATCGCACGGAGGTCACGGCGTGAACGAGCCGCAGCGAGTCAGCCGACTGCACAGCTCGACGGGGCCTTGTGTCAGCGAGGTGGAGTCGTGAGTTCTTCTAGACTTTCCGTTCGACTTTCGCGACTGCTGAACATGATTCCGTACTTCATCGCGCACCCCGGTATCAGCGCGGCGGAGGCGGCGGCCGATCTGGGCGTGACCACCAAGCAGTTGATGAGCGACCTCAACCAGCTGTGGATGTGTGGCCTGCCCGGCTACGGCCCCGGTGACCTGATCGACCTGTCCTTTTCCGAGGAGAGCATCGAGGTCACCTTCTCCGCAGGCATCGACCGCCCGCTGCGGCTCACCTCCACCGAGGCGACCGCGCTGCTGGTGGCGCTGCGCTCGATCGTGGACATGCCGGGCATGGTCGACCCGACCGCGGCGCACGCCGCCATCGCCAAGATCGAGTCGGCTATCGCAGGCGGTTCCGGCACTCAGCCGGACGACGCCCGCACCCCGCCGACCGAGGCCCCCGCCGTCGCCACCGTGCGGTCGGCGCTGGCCAGGCAGCGCGCGTTGCGATTGGTCTACTACTCGGCCAGCCGCGATGTCGTCACCGAACGCGTCGTCGACCCGATCCGGATCGTGCTTGTCGACAACAACAGCTACCTGCAGGCCTGGTGCAGGCAGGCCGAAGGCGTCCGCCTGTTCCGCTTCGACCGGATCGAGGACGCCATCGAACTGGACGAACCGGCCAGGCCGCCGAGCCACGCCACCGAGGAGTCCGCCGCGCTCGACCTGTTCCAGGACGACCCCGCGGTTCCGTTGGCGCGCTTGCGTATTCACGGCGACTACGCCTGGGTGCTCGATCAGTACCCGATGCATCGGCTGGCCGTGCACCCCGATGGCAGCCTGGAGGCGACCATGCGGTTCGCGACGCTGGACTGGATGGCGCGCCTGCTGCTCGGCTTCGGCTCGAGCGTCACCGTGCTCGGGCCGCCGGAATTGGTTGCGGCGGTGCGCGAACGCTCGAATGCCGCGCTGGCCGCCTACGCGGCCGCCGGATTCGAGGAGGTGGGATGAGTACCGGCGCGACGAGCCGGGTGATGGTGATCGGTGCGGGCAGCATCGGCATCTTCGTCGGCGGCAAGCTGGCCGTGGCGGGTGCGGATGTCACCTTCGTGGGCCGACCGCGGCTGCTCGACGAGATCACCGCGTCCGGTGTCCGGCTCACCGACCTCGACGGCGGCGACGACACGCTGACCCCGGATCGTTTCCGGGTGGCCACCGAACCGGACGACATCGGCTCGGCCGACATCGTGTTGGTTACCGTGAAATCGGCAGCGACCGCGGATGCGGTACGCGAGCTCACCGGCAAGATCCGACCGGGCACGGTGGTGCTGAGCCTGCAGAACGGCATCGGCAACGACACCGTGATCAGGGAGATCCTGCCCAACTGCGTGGTGCTGGCCGGCATGGTCTTGTTCAACGTGGTGCATCACCCCGGCGGCCGGTTCCATCGCGGCACCGAGGGCGGGCTCGCCGTGCAGGACGATCCGGCGCTGGCACCGTTCCTCGACGTCTTCCAGCAGGCCGGGCTGGCGCTGCGCCGCTACCCGGACCTGCGCTCGGTGCAGTGGGCCAAATTGCTGCTGAACCTGAACAATCCGATCAACGCGCTGTCCGGACGGCCGCTGCGCGAGCAACTCGGCGACCGGAACTATCGGCGCTGCCTGGCGCTGACCCAGCGCGAGGCGCTCACGGTGATGAACAGGGCACGAATTGCGCCCGCCCGGCTGACGCCCGTGCCGCCTGCCTTGATGACCAGGCTGCTGACCGTCCCCGACGGCATTTTCCGGCGCGTCTTCGGCCGGGTACTGGCCATCGATCCGATGGCGCGCTCGTCCATGGCGGACGATCTCGAACTCGGCCGCAAGACCGAAATCTCTTGGCTCTGTGGGGAAATCGTGAGTCTCGGCACGATGGTCGGCCTGCCGACGCCGGTGAATCAGCGGCTGATCGAGTTGATTGTGGCCGCCGAACAAGGCGACCGGCGCACCTGGACCGGTGCGGAATTACTCGAACAACTGCGGGCCGCGCAGGCGAGCGCTCGTTGACAGAGCTCGCCCAGCCGGCGTGAACATCGGGCAAACAGGGCATCGTGACTTCGCACTCCCCAGTGCGCCGAGCGGCCGGACGGTGCGTTCGCGCACGTCACCCTCCGGTAGCATCAGAACCATCACCAGTCTTGGGAGGTATAAATCATGGGCAGTCTGAGCATCTGGCACTGGCTGATCATTGCGGTCGTTTTCGTGATGTTCTTCGGTGCCAAGCGGATGCCCGACGCGGCCCGCAGCCTGGGTCGGTCGTTGCGCATCTTCAAGAGCGAGGTCAGCCAGATGCAGAACGAGGGCAAGGAGTCGTCCGACGCGCAGGCGCCGGCGCAGCAGCAGCCCGTTCAGCAACTGCCGCCGGCCCAGCCGGTCACCCCGTCGGTCACCCCGCAGCCCCAGGCCGAGCCGAAGACGCTCTGAGCGGGCTGTTCGACCCGGAGTGAGTCGCGACTCACTCCGGGATCCGTGCGCTGTTGCCGAGCTTCTCAACCCAGGGGCAATCACCCACCATGCGAATCCCGTTCGATCCCCGGCACAGCAAGCGCCGGACCAATCCCGACGGCACCATGTCGTTGGTCGAGCATTTGCAGGAACTGCGCTACCGATTGCTGGTCTCGATCGCCGCGGTTCTCCTCACCACCGTGCTTGGGTTCATCTGGTACGAGTACGGGTTCCTCGGCATCAAGAGCCTCGGCGATATCCTCCGCGGTCCCTACTGTGCGCTGCCGGATTCGTCGCGCGCCTCGATCAGCCCGGACGGGACCTGCAAGCTGCTGGCCACCGCGCCGTTCGAGCAGTTCACCCTGCGCTTGAAGGTCGGCATGACGGCGGGCATCGTGCTCGCCGCGCCGATCTGGCTCTACCAACTGTGGGCGTTCATCACGCCGGGTCTGTACGCGAAGGAACGCAAGTACGCGGTCGGGTTCGTGTCGGCGGGCAGCGTGCTGTTCGCGTCCGGCGCCGTGCTGGCCTACGTCGTGGTCGCCCACGCATTGAGCTTCCTGCTGACGATCGGCAACAACGTCCAGATCACCGCGTTGAGCGGTTCGCAGTATTTCAGCTTCATCATCCAGCTGCTCGTCATCTTCGGTGTCAGCTTCGAAACTCCGCTGCTGATCATCGGTTTGAACCTCATCGGGGTGCTCACCTACGCCCGGCTCAAGGCGTGGCGGCGCGGAATCACGTTCGGGCTCTTCGTTTTCGCGGCCATCGTCACCCCGCAGGACCCGTTCTCCATGCTGGCGCTCGCGCTCGCGCTGACGGTGCTGTTCGAGGTCGCGATCCAGTTCTCCCGGTTGAACGACATCCGCAAGGCGCGCAAGGAAGCCGATAACCTGGCCGCGCTGGCCGACGAAGAAGCGTCCACGCTGAGCAGCCCCGATCCGATCGATCCGGCCGACTCGATCATGACACCCCCGGATAAAACCGGGCGCTCGATGTCGGACTACTCCGATACCCTCTGACGGTGACACATCACCGGTCGCATACGGGCGAGCTAGCGAAGTTTTCCACCGAGCTGAAGTTCAGCCTGGATCCTTTCCAGCGCACCGCCTGCGCGGCACTCGAAGAGGGACACAGCGTCCTGGTCTGCGCGCCGACCGGTGCGGGTAAAACCGTGGTCGGCGAGTTCGCCGTGCATCTGGCGCTCGCCGCGGGCGGAAAATGCTTCTACACCACGCCGATCAAGGCCTTGTCGAACCAGAAGTTCGCCGATCTCACCGAGCGGTACGGCCGCGACAGCGTCGGCCTGCTCACCGGCGACCAGTCGATCAATCCCGGCGCGCCCGTGGTGGTGATGACCACCGAGGTGCTGCGCAACATGCTGTACGCGTCCTCCGACGCGTTGCGCGGGTTGTCGTTCGTGGTGATGGACGAGGTGCACTACCTGGCCGACCGGTTCCGCGGCGCGGTATGGGAGGAAGTGATCCTGCATCTGCCGCCGGACGTGCGGCTGGTCAGCCTGTCGGCGACGGTCTCCAACGCCGAGGAGTTCGGCGCCTGGATGGAAACCGTGCGCGGTGACACCGCGGTGGTGGTGGACGAGACCAGGCCGGTGCCGCTATGGCAGCACGTCATGGTCGGGCGGCGGATGTTCGACCTGTTCGACACCGATTCCACCGATCAGAAGGTGCTGGTCGACGGCGATCTGGTCCGGTTCATCAAGCAGCGGGAAGCCGCCGATCGGGCCAACAGCTGGCACGGTCCGCGCAATGGGCGCGGTGGTCCGCGGCGTGACTTCCGTCCGTTGCCGCGGCCGGAGGTGCTGGCGAAGCTGGACGAAGAGGGCCTGCTGCCTGCGATCACCTTCATCTTCAGTCGCGCCGGTTGCGATGGGGCACTGGCTCAGTGCTTGCGTTCCCGGCTCGATCTGAGCCGCGAGGATGATCGCGAACAGCTCGACGACATCATCGAGAAGCACACCGGTGATCTGCCGAAGGCGGACCTGGAGGTGCTCGGGTACTGGGAGTGGCGCGAGGCGCTGCACCGCGGGCTGGCCGCGCACCACGCGGGGATGCTGCCCGCGTTCCGGCATACCGTCGAGGAACTGTTCGTCAAAGGTCTGGTGCGGGCCGTATTCGCTACGGAGACACTGGCTCTCGGCATCAACATGCCCGCACGCACGGTGGTGCTGGAGCGGCTGGTCAAATACAACGGCGAGTCGCACGCCGAGCTCACCCCCGGTGAATACACCCAGCTGACCGGACGCGCCGGGCGTCGCGGCATCGACGTCGAGGGTCACGCGGTGGTGCTGTGGCAGCCGGAGGTCGATACGAGTGCGGTCGCCGGTCTGGCCTCCACCAGGACCTATCCGCTGCGCAGTTCGTTCAAGCCCGGCTACAACATGTCGATCAATCTGATCGACCGGATGGGCGCCGCCGAAGCGCGCATGCTGCTGGAGCGTTCGTTCGCGCAGTTCCAGGCGGACCGTTCGGTGGTCGGGCTGGTCCGCGGTATCGAACGCAACGAGTCCGCGCTGCGCAAGCTGCGCGATCAGCTCGGCGGCGCCGATGGTGACTTCCTGGAATACATTTCGTTGCGGGAACGGATCAAGCAGCGGGAGCGGCAGCTCGAGCAGCAGGGGCGGTCCGACCGGCGCGGTGTCGCGGTCGCGGCGTTGACGGCGTTGCGGCGCGGTGACGTGGTGGCGATCCCGTCCGGGCGACGGGCCGGGCTCGCGGTCATCCTCGAACCCGATGCGACGCCGGGTGACCCGCGGCCGCTGGTGCTCACCGAGGACAAGTGGGCTGGACGGGTGTCGGTGGCCGACTTCCCGGTGCCCGCAGAGGCGTTGGGGCACATGCGGTTGCCGCGCCGGGTCGATCACCGGACCGCGCAGACCCGTCGCGATCTGGCGTCGGCGCTGCGCAGCACCGGGATTTCCGCGCCCGGCCGGCCGCGCCGCGGCAAACGCGCGTCGGCGGCCGACGACCGGGAACTGTCGACTTTGCGTCGCAGTCTGCGCGCCCATCCGGCGCACACCCGCGCCGATCGGGAGCAGATGTCGCGCATCGGCGAGCGCTACAACAAGCTGGCCCGGGAAACCGAGACCATGCGCCAGAAAGTTGCCGCAACGACCAACTCGCTGGCCCGCACCTTCGATCGGATCCTCGGGCTGCTGGAAGAACGCGGATTCGTGCACGAATCCGAGGTGACCGCGGACGGTCGCAGGCTGGCCCGGATCTACTCCGAAAGCGACCTGCTGGTCGCCGAATGCCTGCGGCAGGGGCTGTGGCGCGGGCTCGGCCCGGCCGAATTGGCCGGCGTAGTGTCCATTCTGGTGTTCGAATCCCGCCAGGACGGTGGATATCTCGGCGTGACGGGCCCGACGGCACCGATCCGTCGGGCGATCGGCGAGACCATCCGCGTGTGGTCCGAGCTGCGCTCCGACGAGGCCAGGCACAAGCTGCCGCCGACCAGGGAACCCGATCTGGGTTTCGTCACCGGTGTGCACAAGTGGGCGCGCGGCGATGGGTTGGCCGAGTCGTTGCTCGCCAGCGGTGATCAGGCCACGCCGCTGTCCGCGGGCGATTTCGTGCGCTGGTGCAGGCAGGTGATCGACCTGCTCGACCAGATCCACAACACCGCCGACGACGAGGAGGTCGCCGCGACCGCCGCGAAGGCGGTGCGCGCGATCCGGCGGGGTGTCGTCGCGGTGGACGCCGCGTAGCGGATTCGATTGTGATTTGATTTCTTTCGCGTACCGACCGTGGCGGAGGACTAGAGATATCGGACCGTTCTCACGCGGGGGGCTACCGTGTGTACAACGATGCGAGTGGAGGCAACCAGATGAGCGGCCCGTTTGGACCCAGCGAACCCGGGGAGGGGCGCAACAACGATCCCACCCAGCAGTGGGGTGGACAGCAGGCACCCGGCGGGGCAGGACCCACCCACCAGTGGGGCGGCCAGCCGCAGACTCCGGCCTCGGCCCAGCCGACCCAGCAGTGGGGCGGTGATCAGCCGCCGCCGCCGCAGCCGTGGGGTCAGCCGCCGCAGCAGCCCGGACAGCAGCAGTGGGGTCAGCAGCCGAATCCGCAGTGGGGCCAGCCCGGCCAGCAGAGCCAGCCGTGGGGCCAGACCCAGCCGCAGGACTGGCAGCAGGGCCAGCCGCAGTGGGGACAGCAGCAGCCGCAACCACAGTGGGGCGGCCAGCAGCAACCCCCGCCACAGAGCAAAGGAAAAGGCCTGGTCATCGGCCTGGTCGTGCTCGGTGTCGTGGTCATCGGCGCCATCGTCGCCCTCGTCCTCGTGCTGACCTCCAAGGACAAGCTGGACCAGGCCGCCGTCCAGGACGGCGTCAAGAAGGTGCTCACCGACTCTTACGGCATCCAGGACGTCAGCGACGTCACCTGCCCGTCCGGTCAGGAAGTCAAGGTCGACGCCACCTTCGACTGCAACCTGAAGGTCAGCGGCGAGGGCAAGAAGGTGACGATCAAGATCACCAAGGAGGATGGAACCTACGAGGTCGGCCGCCCGAACTAGGTCCCGCCCGCTAGTAGCCTCCCGGTCGGCCCGCTTCGGTGGGCCGGCCGTTGGCGTTTCTGTGGGGTGGGGGATATCGCCGTGCCGGTCGGGATTCGTAGCCGATGTATGCCTTTGCGGGGTGCATATCTTCGAGGGCTGCCGCTAAAACTGAAGGCTGCCGAGAGCTGGGGTTGTCTACATCCAAAGTTGGGGTTGTCGACGTCGAAGGGCGGGGTTGTCGAGGTCGAGGAGTGAGGGCGGTCGACGTCGAAAAGTGGCGGTCGAGGTCGAGGAGTGAGGGCGGTCGACGTCGAAAAGTGGCGGTCGACATCGAAGGTGAGGGCAGTCGACGTCGAAGGGTGGGGCGGTCGACGTCGAAAGGGCGCGGTCGACACCGAAAGCTGAGACAGTCGACGTCGAAAGGCGAAGGCCCCCTTTCACATACCCTCTGGCGCTCCGTTCATGACCAACGGAACCCAGTGGCACCAAAGCGCGCAGTTCACCGCCGCTATGTCCCGCCGCGCGAGCAGCTGTATGCCGAACGGGACCTCACGGCGGACTTACTCGCGTTTTCCCACCCCTATGTCCCGCTGGTCGATCGGTTCGGCCTCGAGTGGGACTTCATGGCGTGCTTACTCACGTTCTCCGCCCTCCATGCCCCGTCGATCATGAAAACGGGCCGCTGCCAGAAAAATCCGCACCCTCTCTCGGGATCCGCACCCACTAGGGACCCCAGTAGTCGGTGCGGATCCCGAGAGCCAGTGCGGATCTTGCTGAACCACCGCGCTTCGCCAGTACTGGGGTGATCTCACAGACCGTGCACACCCTTCATAGGGCGGCTACCGGCTGCGAATGGTGTGCACGGTCTGTGAGTCTCCATACCCTGCAACGTGTTCCATCCTTCGGAGCTCTCGAAACGCAACCACAGCCAGATGACCACGCTGGAACCGAGCGCCGCGTGACCGACTGCGGAGGTAAGCCGGGTACGGCAGGCGACGTGCTCAGCACTACTCACGGGAAAACCTGGGTTGGTCTTCAGCTCACTGGATCGTTCACCTGGGGAGTCCTTTGACTGCTCCTACCGGGAAGGTGAACCTTGGCGAGGGTTTTTGCGTGTACCCGTCTAGCACCCGCACGCTCAAAGACCTCCCGGGTGAGCTGACCTCTAGGTTTATGGCAGTCGATGATAAGCGCGGATAGTGCTGGGCGCGTCGGATGGTGTTCCCGGCTTTCTCTTCTGCAACCTGGGATGGGCAAGGTGAAAGCTCCAGCGTGGGGACTGGCTGTGGTGCCGTTTTCGGGATTTCGCCGAAGGACAACTCTGTCGTGAAGGGTTGCGGTAGCGGGGCTTCGAGAGTTACGCGGTGCGGGCGGCGAGGGCCTTGATGAGGCGGGTGACCGGGCTTTCGGCGTTGTAGGCGGTGGCCAGTTCGCGGAGGCGGTCGAGGTCGGCCGGGGTGGCGGGAAGGGTGTCGGGGCGGGAGAGTTCGACGTCGGCGTCGCAGACCACCCGGACGACCGGCGCCGCTGCTTTCAAATACTCTTCTGCCGCACGGAGTTTGGCGCGGATGCCTTGGGCGAGGTCGGCTTCGGGGTCTTCGACGGCCGCCACCAATGCTTCCAGGGAACCGAATCGGGTGATCAGCATGGACGCGGACTTCTCGCCGATGCCCGCTACCCCGGGGAGGCCGTCCGAGGCGTCGCCGCGCAGGGTGGCGAGGTCGGCGTAGGCGCGGCCCGCGTTCTCCAGCGGCACACCGTATTTGGCGGAAACCTCCGCCGGGCCGTACAGCTCGGCCTTCGCCAGTCCGCGTCCCGCGTAGAGGACCCGCACGGGCGGCAGCGGTGTGTCCCGGACGAGTTGCAGCAGATCTCGGTCGCCGCTGACGACCACGACCTCGTCGGAGGTCTCGCGGGTGGCCAGGGTGCCGAGCACGTCGTCGGCTTCCAGCCCGTCGGCACCGCCGGTCGCGATGCCTGCCGCTTCGAGCACCTCGAGGATCATGTCGACCTGCGGTGTCAGCGTGTCCGGTACTACTTCGGCACCGGGGCCTGCGTCCGCGGCGGTGTCGAGCCGGTGCGCCTTGTACGACGGCACCAGTTCCACCCGGAACGCCGGCCGCCAGTTCAAGTCGAGGCACACCACCAACCGGCTCGGCGCGTGCTTGGTGATCAACGACGCGACCATGTCGGTGAACCCACGCAACGCGTTGACCGACCGCCCGTCCGGCGCGGTGATCTTCTCGGGGATCGCGTGAAAGGCACGGAACCACAGACTCGCCCCGTCCAGGAGCAACAACGGTCCACCGGAAGTCGCAGCAGAAGTCACGCGCTGAGGCTACCTCTCGGCCCCGACAAACCCGGACGATCCAGCCGCGACGGGCGGCAACAGTGTCGGCCGGCGCGAGCCTGGTGTGTGCGTGCCTTGCGAGCGTTGGCGGTCCGGCGGTATCCCCACTCGATTCGAACGCGTCCCCAACTCGTGGCACGGGAAAGGGATGAGGCGCGCGCTCCCCTGCTACACCACCGTTCCGGTGGCCAACGAATTCGAGCTGCTCGGCGTCGTCATGCTGCCCGCACGCATGCTGCCGGGCCGGTCGGCGGCCTCGTGAAGTGCCGATGACGGTTCGAGTGGACGAAGTGGAGCGGGGGAGTTCGGGTTCGCGGGGACGGGCGCGGCAGGTAACGTCGGATGAATGAGCTCGCATACGGATTCCAGGTTCGCGGCGGACATTTACGGTGAGCGGTTGGAGCGGGCGGTGGAGCTGATGCGGGCCGCCCATCTGGACGCCTTGTTGATCACTCCCGGCCCGGATCTGCGGTATCTGATCGGGTCTGCGGCAGAATCGTTCGAACGCTTGACCTGCCTTGTCATCCCCGCCGACGGCGCAACCCCCGCGGTGGTCATCCCCAAGCTGGAACTGGCCTCGCTGGAAGGGTCCGCGGCAGGCGAACTGGGCCTGCGCGTGCTGGACTGGGTCGACGGGACCGATCCGTACGGACTGGTGAAGTCGGCGCTGCACGTCGGCTCCCGGGTGGCCGTCGCCGACGCCATGCCCGCACTGCACCTGATCCCGCTGGCCGCGTCGTTCACCGGCCTGCCCGCCTCCGCCACGCCGGTGCTGCGCGAACTGCGCATGATCAAGGATGTCGCCGAGATCGACGCGCTGCGCCGAGCGGGCGCGGCCATCGACCGGGTGCACGCGCGGATGGGCGAATTCCTGCAGGTCGGCCGCACCGAAGCCGAGGTCGGCGCCGATATCTCCGCCGCCATCATCGAGGAAGGGCACACCGCAGCCGCGTTCGTCATCGTCGGCAGCGGCCCGCACGGCGCCGACCCGCACCACGGTGTTTCCGAGCGCCGCATCGAGTCCGGCGACGTGGTGGTCATCGACATCGGCGGCCCGGTCGACCCCGGCTACTACTCCGACTCCACCCGCACCTACGTTCTCGGCGAACCCGACCCCAAGATCGCCGCCCGCTTCGCCGCCCTGGAACGCGCACAAGCCGCCGCCGTCGCCGCCGTCCGCCCCGGCGTCACCGCCGAATCCGTCGACGCCGCCGCACGAAACCCGTTGGTCGAAGCCGGTTTAGGCGACGCCTTCGTGCACCGCACCGGTCACGGCATCGGCCTCTCGGTACACGAGGAGCCCTACATCGTCGAAGGCAACGACCTCGTCCTCCAGCAGGGCATGGCCTTCAGCATCGAGCCCGGCATCTACTTCCGCGGCGACTGGGGTGCCCGCATCGAAGACATCGTCGTGGTCACCGCAGACGGCTGCGAGTCCATGAACCAGCGACCCCACGGATTGACGGTCCTGTAAGTCGACGAGTAGCGGGCGGGTGGGCAGCTTCACTGCCCGCCCGGCGGCCGTTCTACGCCGGTTCGGTGGCCTCGGGCGCGGGGGCGATCAGGGTAGAGCTGGACAGCACGCGCTCGACCTGGATTGCGATGACCACGCGGGTCGGGTTTACGCGGGGGACTCGGTAGCGGCCGGCGTAGCGTTGCTCCGCGTCGGCGACAGCGTCCGGATCGTCGAGCACCGTCGCCGGGCCTTCGAGCGTGAGCCATCGGCGACCCTCGACCTGGCTGACCGCCGCGTATCCGCCTCGCCGCACATTTCGCACCTTCGCCGACGCACCGTCGGTGATCACCCTGGCGATCCGGGCCGCCGGATCCCAGGTGAACCCCACCGCCACCACATGCGGCGTCCCGTTGGCCCGCAACGTGGTCAACGTCGCCAGATGCCGCTCGGTAACGAATTCGAGGGCGGCGGGCGAAAGTTCTGCGGTCTGCGTGGGCATAACCAGACCGTAGCGGTGCCGCCGGGTCGTCCCGCATAGGGGCGTACACCTCCGGTGGGCGCGCACGAGGGAGTCGACGACACGTCACGCCGTGGCGCCGGTGCCCGCGTGGTCGAGCGCAGCCGGCGCGATGCGTGAGTGGCACACCATGGAGACGTCTTCTCGACGTTTGCCGCAGCCATGTGCCACTCACGGACCTTCGCACACGGGATATAGCTCGGTATGTCCCGTTGCGCGGGTGGGTGGGGGTGGAATGACAGACTGGGCGCATGGGAATGCGAGGGATTGCCGAGGGGACGGTGCTGCTGCTCGGCGGGCGCAGCGAGATCGGGCTCGAGGTGGCGCGGCGGCTGGCACCGGGGCAGGTGGTGATCCTCGCGGCGCGACGCAGCGACGACCTGGCGGCGCAGACCGCGGCGCTCACCGACGCCGGGGCGGCGGCCGTGCACCGCGTGGAGTTCGACGCCGACGATACGGCGAACCATCCGGCCTTCCTGGAGAAGCTCGCGGCCGAGTACGGGCAGATCGGGGTGGCGGTGGTCGCGTTCGGGGTGCTCGGCGATCAGGCGCGGGCCGAACACGATCCGGCGCACGCGATCGCCGTGGTGCACACCGACTATGTCGCTCAGGTCAGCGTGCTCACCACGCTCGCGAATCTGCTTCGCGCGCAAGGCGAAGGGCAGCTCGTCGTCTTCAGCTCGGTAGCCGGTGTGCGGGTCCGCCGCGCCAACTACGTGTACGGATCGGCCAAGGCGGGACTCGACGGTTTCGCCAGCGGACTCGCGGATGCCTTGCACGGCACCGGCGTTCACCTGTTGCTGGTGCGTACCGGCTTCGTCATCGGCCGGATGACCGAGGGCATGGAACCGGCCCCGTTCTCCAGCACGCCGGACCAGGTGGCCGCCGCAGTGGTCAAGGGACTGCACAAGCGCACAGGTGTCGTCTGGACGCCTCTGATCTTGCGCCCGGTCTTCTTCGCGATGCGCCTTCTGCCCCAAGCGATCTGGCGGCGGATGCCGCGGTGAGCGGGCGGCACGACAATGCGGGCCCGGCTGCGATGCTTCGCCGCAAGGTGGTCAGTCCGGGCTGGGGCAGCGAACCCAGGCCCGCGCCTAGCGCCCGGTGTCGACTGCGGTCGGCGTCGAAGCGGGTGTCGGACGCGACGAATGGTCGATTGACTGTCACCCCCTGGTGCGCACCAATGACGGCGACGCTGCGCGGCGGGTATCGATGACCGTGATCTGGTCCGGTCCGCCGGTGGTCGTGGCAGGGATTGGTGCCGACGGCTGGGACGGGCTGGCGCGTTCGGCGCGGGAAGCTATCGCGACGGCCGAGGTGCTCTTCGGTTCGTCACGGCAGCTTGCCCTTGTGCCGGAACAGGATTCGGTAGGGGAGCGGGTGGCGTGGCCGTCACCCCTGGTGCCCGCGCTACCCGGATTGTTCGAGCGGTACGCAGGCTCCCGAATCTGTGTATTGGCCAGCGGCGATCCGATGTTCTACGGCATCGGGGTGACGTTGGCGCGGCTGCTGGGGGCGAACGCGCTCCGGGTCTTGCCGCAGCCGTCGTCGGCGTCGTTGGCCTGCGCGCGGCTGGGGTGGGGCCTGGCAGAGACGCCGGTGGTCAGCGTGGTCGGCCGCGCGCTGGAGACGGTGCTGCCCGAGCTGGTGGACGGGCGGCGGCTGCTGGTGCTCAGTGCCGACGAGCAAACGCCAACCCACCTTGCCGAGCTGTTGGGGCGCAACGGTTTCGGCGATTCCACGCTGACGGTGCTCGAGCAACTGGGTGGCCAGGCAGAGCGGATAGCGACCGGGATCGCGAAACAGTGGCAGCGGCCCGCAGGCGACCCGCTGAACATCGTGGCCATCGAGTGCACCGCCGACCCTGCGCATGTTCGAGCCACCAGACTGCCCGGCCTGCCGGACGAACTGTTCAGCGGCGATGGGCAACTCACCAAAAACGAAGTGCGAGCCCTGACCCTGACCGCACTGGCACCCGCCCCCGGCGAACTGCTGTGGGACATCGGCGGTGGATCCGGCAGCATCGCGATCGAGTGGTGCCGCACGCATCCCAGCTGCCGCGCAGTCACTTTCGAGCGGCTCGAACACCGGCGACAGCAGATTGCCGATAACGCTGCGGCCCTGGGCGTACCGTATATCGACGTACGCGGCGAAGTGCTCGAGGAATTGCGCCGGAGCGCCGAATCCGCCGCTCCGGACGCCATTTTCATCGGCGGCGGACTTACTCGGCATGGCCTGTTCGAGACATGCTGGTCGCAGCTGCGACAGGGCGGCAGGCTCGTCGTGAACGCGGTGACCGCCGAGTCCGAATCGCTGCTGCTCAGCTGGGCGGCCAGCCATGGCGGCACATTGCGGAAGTACCAGATCTACCGGGCGGAGTCGCTGGGATCCTTCACGACTTGGCGTCCGCAGCTCCCGGTCACGCAGTGGTTCGTTGTGAAATAGCACAAAGCGGAGCCGCGAAATGAGGTCCGCGAGTGAAACGAGTTCTGTCCAGCGGGTAGGGTCGGGGCCGAGATCCGATCATGATCGGAAATCCGGTTCCTGATGGGGAGATAGATGAAATACAAGAAGTTTGCCGCCACCGCACTTTTGGCCATCGCCGCCACCGGCGTCGCCGCGGGTACCGCGTATGCCGCGCCGGTACCGCCCGCGGTGCAGGATCAGGCCACTGCCGCGCAGACCGTCAAGGGCACCGACCAGGGTGTCAGCTACGCGCTGCAGCTGGCCGACGCCGGCAAGTCCGTCGTCACCAGCGTCACCGGCGGTGCGTTCAGCCTGGCCGCCGACAAGCAGTCGGTGACCCTGACCAACGCCGCGGGCGAGGCCGTCACCAGCATTCCGCTCACCGCGACCGCCAAGGGCGAGCAGGTGGAGATCGCCGCCGCCATCGCCGACGACGCCAAGCAGCTGACGCTGACCCCGAAGGTCGCGCCGTCCGCGAACGCGCCGGTCGCCGCCGAGTTCATCGGCGCGCAGGAGTGGTTCTTCGCCGAACTGCAGCGTGCGTCGCTCGGTGCCGCGGTCGGTGGATTGATCGGCGCCGCTATCGGTTTCCTGTTCTTCGGTGTCGGGATCCTGCCCGGTGCCGTGCTCGGCGCGCTCATCGGTCTCGCCGTCGCGGGCGGGCCGTCGCTGCTGAACGCGGGCATCGCCTACTTCAGCGGCCAGCCCTGAAAACCCTCCTTTTAGGCGGCACCCGGGAAGCCCGGGAACTCGCCCACATCGCTTCCGGCGAGCAAGGATTCGATATCGTCTCCTCGCTCGCCGGTCGCGTTCGTGACCCCCTGTTGCCGGTCGGCGAAGTGCGTGTCGGCGGGTTCGGTGGGGTCGAGGGCCTGCGGGACTGGTTGGTGGCCAACGAAATCGACACCGTGGTCGACGCTACTCATCCGTTCGCGGGTGTCATCAGTGCGAATGCCGCTGCGGCTGCGGCCGATCTGGGCCTGCCGCTCGTCCATCTGCGGCGACCCGGCTGGTTACCGCAAGATGGCGACAAGTGGATCCGGGTAGTGGATCTGGCCTATGCCGCGAAGACCGTCGGTGATCTGGGCGAACGCATCTTTCTGACTATTGGCCGTCAGGGTGTCGGCGCTTTTGCCGGACTGACCGAGCCCTGGTTTCTGATCCGCGCTATCGATCCACCCGAGGGCGCGCTCCCGCCACGGCACGAACTATTGCTCGCTCGTGGCCCTTTCACCGTCGAGGACGAAACCCGGTTGCTGGCGGACCGGCGCATCGATGTGCTCGTCACCAAGGACAGTGGCGGCGATCAGACGGATGCGAAGTTGGCCGCTGCCCGTGCGGCAGGGTTGCCGGTTGTCATGATCGATCGACCTGCGCTGCCTGAAGGCGCGGTGGTCATGGAAAACGTTGCCCAAGTATGGGATTGGCTCCGGTCAGCGGCCGAGTAGTTCGGGCAG
This sequence comes from Nocardia ninae NBRC 108245, assembly GCF_007990755.1. GTDB lineage: Bacteria > Actinomycetota > Actinomycetes > Mycobacteriales > Mycobacteriaceae > Nocardia > Nocardia ninae. The sequence continues at coordinate 63,739 of NZ_BJXA01000003.1, forward strand.
GCGGTCGAACCAATCGAGCACCGCGCGTTCGTATCGGATGCCGAAGTCCAGCGTGGCGCGGGCGTAGGGCGGCAGATCGGTCGGGTCGTCGCCGAGGTATTTGGTGAGTCGAGTCTGGTGAATCTCCCTGTTGGCGGCGATGATTCGGTCCAGATGTGCGCGGTCGAGATGATGGCCGAAGGACAGCGTGAGCAATAGTGGGAAGCGGATGTTTTCGCCGCCCGGGTCGCGAGCGATCCACTCCAGGAAGGCTTCCCGTCCCGCGTCGGTGATCAGGTAGGGCGTGCGTTCCCGTGCGCCCGGTTCCCCCTTCTCCACCAGTCCTGCCGCGTCCATCGCGGCGAGTTCCCGGTAGACCTGGCTCTGCGTGATCGTCCAGAAGTCGCCGATGCGGTCCTGGGCCTTGGCCACCAGGTCCCAGCCCGACATCGGTCCTTCGTGGAGAAATCCGAGCAGCGACGCGGCCGTGGAGTTCAACGGCTTGCGGCTGGTCGCGGTCTTCGTCAACCGACTGCTCCCTTCGCTCTCAACCTTCCATAGTGGAATGTTATACGAATGTGCGCCGGATCGGCGGTGACACCTATTTGCCGGCCAGCTGATCGAGCCTGGCGAGCACCAGCGCCATGCCCTCTTCCAGTCGCGCCTGGCCCAGGCGCAGTTCGACGAGGTTTTCCTCGATCTTTTCGGCGCGCCCCTCGATCCGGTCGATACCGTCGAGCGCCTTCCGGGTGAGAGCCGCGAGCTCGCTGAGGACGTCGCCCTGCTCGTCGAGTGCTTGTTCGCTCGCGGTGGCTCGGGCCTCCAGGGCTCGGGCGCGCAGCGTCAGCTCCGACAGTGTCGCGGCCAAGATCCCTCCATTCGTCGGTGCGTCAGCAGATCTTACGCGTCGGGGGCGGCCGCGTCGCCGCTGCGGGCGTAGCGTCGCGAGGTGTAAACGCGGACCCCCCGGTCGGTTTCCTGGGCCGTAGTGGTCGACGCGCCGATGATCAACAGGGTGCGCATGTCGACCTCGGCCGGGTCGAGATCGCCGAGCGAGACCACCCGCACGGACTCCGTCGGGCCGCCCACGTCGCGGCCGAGCACCACGGGCGTATCCGGCTTGCGGTGCTCCAGCAGCAGGTCGCGCATGGCGCCCACCTGCCAGGTGCGCTGCGATGAGGCCGGGTTGTACACCGCGATCGCCATGTCGGCGGCGGCGACCGCGGAAAGCCGTTGGGCGACAACTTCCCACGGCTTGAGGCGATCGGAGAGCGAGATCATCGCGTAGTCGTGCCCGAGCGGCGCACCGACCCGGCTGGCCACCGCGTTGGCCGCGGTGAGTCCGGGGAGCACCCGCACCGGCACATCGCGCCACTGGGGATCTGCGGCTTCCTCCAGTACCGCTGCGGCCATCGCGAAGACCCCGGGGTCGCCCGACGACACCACCGCGACCCGCGCGCCCCGTCGCGCCAGGTCCAACGCCATGGCGGCGCGCTCCGATTCGACGCGATTGTCGCTGGCATGCCTGCGCTGGCCGGGGCGCAACGGGACTCGGTTCAGGTAGGTGGTGTAACCGACGAGATCTGTTGCGTCGGCGATGGCTTCGTGTACCTCGGAGGTCGTCCACTCGGCGGCGCCGGGGCCGAGGCCGACGACGACGACCTCACCGGGGCGGTCGGCCGGATATCCGTGTGGAGCAGCGTCTTCGGCGTGCCCAGTCGACTGGGCTGCGTGAGTGTTCGGTGAGCGTTGCCGTGCCGCAGCAGGTTTCATGTGGGGGAGCGAGGTGGTCGGTGTCGGTCCGGGGACGAGCGTGATGGAGAAGTAGGGCACATCCGCGTCGGCTACATCGGCGGCGCGCAAAACCCGCTGACGGGTGCTGCTGGCGCGCTCGATGTAGTAGGCGTCGGCGAGACGCCCGGAATCCGAAAGAGCCTGGCGCACATTGGGATAGGTGCGTCCGAGCTTCATGATGGCGGCGGCCTCGGTGTCGCGGAGTCTGCGGGTGAGCTCGTCGACGGGCATGGTGCCGGGCAGAATGGTCAGCACCTGCTCGCCCTCGACCAGCGGGGTACCCAATGCCGCCGACGCCGCGCTCACCGAGGTGATACCCGGGATGATCTCCGCCTCGAAGCGATCGGCGAGCCGCCGGTGCATATGCATGTAGGAGCTGTAGAACAGCGGGTCACCCGCGGCCAGCAGCGCGACCGACCGGCCCGCCGCCAAATGCCCAGCGAGCAGTTCTGCGGCCTGCTCGTAGAACTCATCGATCGCACCCTGGTATCCGCCGGGATGATCGGTGGTCTCGGTCGTCACCGGATAGACGAGATGCTCCTCGAGCTGCCCGGCCCGCATGTACGGCGCCGCAATACCTCTGGAGATGCTGCGCCCATGGCGAGCGCTGTGGAACGCGATCACATCGGCCTCGGCGATCACCCGCGCTGCCTTGACCGTAACCAGCTCGGGATCGCCCGGACCGAGCCCAACGCCCCACAACTTGCCTGGTGCCGTGTGTGATTCAGCTCCGGTCCGCATATCGCCCGTCATTCCTGTTCGCTCGCAATCGCATTCAACGCGGACGCGGTGATGGCACTGCCGCCGCGTCGACCGCGGACGGTGAGGTATTCGATGTCGCCGAACTCGACCAGCGCGTCCTTGGATTCGGCGGCGCCGATGAAGCCGACAGGAATGCCGATGATGGCGGCGGGCCTCGGTGCGCCCGCGTCGAGCATGTCGAGCAGGTGGAACAGCGCGGTCGGCGCGTTTCCGATGGCGACGACCGCGCCGTCGAGGTGCGCGCGCCATAGCTCCAGCGCCGCGGCCGAGCGCGTATTACCCATGCTCGCAGCGAGTTCCGGCACGCGCGGGTCGGTGAGCGTGCAGATCACCGCGTTGTCGGCGGGCAGCCGCTTGCGCGTCACACCGGAGGCAACCATGTTCGCATCACACAGAATCGGTGCTCCCGCTCGCAGCGCGGCCCGGGCCGAAGCCACCACGCCCGGCGAAAACGCCACATCCCCTGCCAGATCCACCTGACCGCACCCGTGGATCATGCGCACCACCACCTGCGCGACCGCCGGCGGGAACCGATCGAGGTCCGCCTCCGCGCGGATCATCGCGAACGACCGCCGATAGATCTCGGCCCCGTCGGTGAGGTGGCTGGCACGCAAGTCGGACATGGCGTCCACCCTAAGAGGTGCCTTCCCCCCAGGTCGGCGCGGGTAGTCGGGGGTCAGGTGCGGGGGCGTTCGAGAATGCGGGACATCACGATGGAGCTGCGGGTGCGCCCGACGCGCGCGTTCTCCCGGATGCGTTCGACGGTCACCTCGATCTCGGCCATGTCGGTGGCCATCACGTGGACGAGCGCGTCGGCCTCGCCCGCGATGGTCCACACGCCGACGACCTGCGGAATAGGTTCGAGACTGCGGCGAAGTTCGGCCGGAGATATGTTGTCGCGGTAGTACACCTCGACGTAAGCCTCGGTCTTCCAGCCCATCGCGGCCGGGTTCACCAACGCCGTGAAACCGGTGATCTGTTTGCTCGCGACCATCTTGTCCACGCGCCGCTTCACCGCGGGCGCGGTCAGGCCGACGGCGCTGCCGATTTCCTGGAACGAGGCGCGGGCCTGTCTGAGCAGGTGCTCCAATATCCGCCGATCGATGTCGTCCACGTCACAGCCCTTCCGCTATTGCGCAATTATTCGATGTTCTAGGGCCGAAATGCGCAACGATTCGATGTTCCTGGCGCAATACTAGGCGAATTACGGTCGTGTCAGCCGCAAGATCGCGCCGACCTCCGGGAGACACGTTGACGTCTGTAGCCACCCTCCGTGCCGAGACCACCGTTCGTAAGCCGTCGCCGCGACGGTTCGTCATGTGCCGTCCCGACTACTTCGACGTCACCTACTGCATCAATCCGTGGATGGATCCGGAAGCCCCGGTCGACCGCGCCCTCGCCCTGCTCCAGTGGGAAACCCTGCGCGCCACCTACGAGGAGTACGGCCACAAGGTCGACGTGGTGCCCGGCGTGCCCGGCCTGCCCGACATGGTGTTCGCGGCCAACGGCGGCCTCGTCGTCGGCGACCGGGCGATGTCGGCCCGGTTCACCCACGTCCAGCGGGCGGCCGAGGGTCCCGCGTACCACAACTGGTTCGCCCAGCACGGCCTCGCCGGACTGGTCGACGCCAAGGAGATCAACGAGGGCGAGGGCGATTTCCTCCTGGTCGGTGACCGCATGCTCGCCGGCATGGGGTTCCGCAGCTCGCTCGCGGCGCATCGCGAAGTGGCACAGCACTTTTCCCGGCCCGTGCTGTCGCTCGAGCTGGTCGATCCGCGCTTCTACCACCTCGATACCGTGCTGCTGCCGCTCGATGACAACACCATCGCCTACTTCCCGCCCGCCTTCAGTGCGGAAAGCCAGGCGGTGCTCGCCGAGCTGTTCCCCGACGCCATCGTCGCCACGGACGCGGACGCGGAGGTTCTCGGGTTGAACGGTGTCTCCGACGGGTTGAACGTCTTTCTCAGTGACAAGGCCGGCGCGCTCAGCGAAGCGCTGCGTGCCCGCGGCTACAACCCGATCGGCATCGACATGTCCGAGCTGCTCAAGGCCGGCGGCAGCGTCAAGTGCTGCACGTTGGAGATTCACGAGTAGTCGACGGCTTCGAGATCAACGGCACTGGTGGTTGGCTGCTTTCGAGCGATGCCGCCGCCAGGGCCGTTTGTCGTGAACGACGTGGTTTCGAGCGGGCCAGTGTGGTCGTGGAAGCAGGACTGTGGTCTTCAAATTGGGACTGCGTGGGTCTCGAATTCGTACCGCACGGTCTTGAAGGTGAGCTCGCACAGCCCTGAAGGCGCGACAACGCGGTTTGCGGACGGGAATCGCGCGGTCTTTTAGGCGTGGCAGCGCGGTTCGACGGCGAGATCGGACGGTCTTGGAGGCGCGACTGTGCGGTTTGGCGGGGACTGCGCGGCTCTCGGGTGGGGACAGCGTGGTCGTGATGGCGGGGCCGTGTGGGTCAGGGGCAGCGTGGTCCGGGGCCAGGCCGCAAGATCCAAGGCGGACCCGACCGTCAGTCGATCCGGTATCCGGTCTCGGTGGCGACGATGTCGGTGACCGTGCCTCGTGGGCGGCCACAGCGCCGGTCGCAGCCGGACCAGTGCTGGCGACCCGCGACGGTTACCTCATCTGCGTCGATTACCGGCATACCTTGGTGCATAGGCTGATTCGCCTCAGCGGGATGAACCCGGTCGGACTCGACCGCAGCGGTGACGTCGGCGCGGACGTCAGTGAGCGACTTCGCGCAACCCGGCCGGCCCGCGCACGCGCTGACCTGAAGCCAAGGGGAGTTGGCGTCGAAGATGAGGTCCATCGGGGCCAGCACGCGGACAACTTGCTCGGCAGCCCATTCCGCCAAGTCGGTGATGACCAGGCTGCGCCACGGGGTAACGAATACGGGACGCTCGATGGCGGCAATGAATTCGGCGGTCCGGGCGGGCAGCGAGCCCAGGCGGACACCGGCGCCGAGGCTGACCAAGCCGTCGTCCTGATCGAGCCAGCCGATCGGAACATCCTGAGACGCACCGATTACCAGTCGATCGGTGCCGCGTCGGAGGGCGAGCAATTCAGCGACCCGCTCGGCACCGTTATCGATCTCGTGCAGCCGCCATTGTCCCGCGTCACCACCGCGCAGGTCGAGAAACCCGTGCGCGGCGGCGAGCATGACATCCACCGCGTCGGCGACCGAGACCCGGATACCGGTGTCGCGTCCCGCCAGTAGCAGCGCGAATTCCTCGGTGCCCGTTGCGTGTACGCCGATATCGCCGCCGAGCACGCTGACATCGCCACGCCCGTCATCCAGCGTGAACAGCACGCGCCCAGGAAGTTCGGCAAGCCGCGGCGCGGCCAGCAACCCGGCGTCGAGCGCCGGAACCAGCGCCTGCACATCCGCGATACCACCGATCCGACCGGACAGCGGCGAAGCGACAATATTGCGCACCCGCTCATGCGTCTGACTGGGCAACAAGCCAGCCGCCGCCAGCCGCCCGGTCAGCTCCTCCGCATCCCGCACCTGCCGCAGCTGCACGTTCCCCCGCGACGTCAGCTCGATATTCCCGTCCCCGACCTCCCGCGCCGCCTCCGCCAACACCTGCAACTGCCCCGGCTCCACCCGCCCACCAGGCAGCCTCACCCGCGCCAGCGGCCCATCCGCCGCCTCGTGCAGCCGCAACACGCCGGGACAGGAATCCGGAACACCTCGAGTCATAGTCCGTCCAGGGTACGTACCCGAGCCGACCGGCCTACCAGGGAGGAGACGCTCCAGCCCACTGCCGCGCAGCCGCGCCAGCCCCGCCGAGCCCGTCTGGTGTGGCCGAGCCCGACCGGCGTGGCACAGCCTGACTGGCGTGGCCCGGCAGCGCAACCAGCCCAACTAGCGCTGCTCAGCCGCGCGCTGGTCCTGCCGAGCCGCGCTAGCAACGCTGCTCTGTCCCGGCAGCGGCACCGTCCCGGTCGGCCAGCCAGCCCACGTGGGCTCGACGGGCATGCGCAACGTCGGCGACAGATTCGCCCAATGCCACCGGTGACGGTCGTCGAGCAACTGATCGCGAGGATCGCTAGGGTGTGCCATATGTCCGAAATCTCTACCCTTGCAGACCGTCTCGCGATCGTCGACGTGATCACCCGGTTGTTCGTCTACACCGATCAGGGGCGGTGGGATGATCTTGCCACCGCTGTCTTCACCCCGAAGGTGGACTTCGATGGCGGCTTCGGCGGTCCGGTCGGCGAGCGTGCGGCGGCGGACATCGTCGAGGACTGGCGGGTGGGGCTGGCCGAGCTGGATGCGGTTCATCATCAGTCCGGGAACCATCTGATCGAGCTGGCGGACGATACGGCGACCGTGCATGCCGACGCGATCGCGGTGCATGTGAAGAACTCCGCGACCAACGGCAAGACCCGCACCTTCGTGGGCAGCTACGCCCTCGGCACCGAACGGACTCCGGATGGCTGGCGGGTCAACCGATTCCACTACCACCTCAAAGTCGTCGACGGAAGTGCCGATCTGACGTAGCCGGCAGCAGGTATCAAATGTGCACCGGGGTGCGCTCCGGATCCGGGGTGACCGTGGTCTTCCGCGACCGCCCCGGCGCCCAGACCCCTACGACAACAGCGGCGCCGAATGCCAAATAGCCGAGGGCGAGGCAGGATTGGTGCGCCCCGTGCATGAAGGCGCTCTCGGCGAACTCGATCAGCGGCTGAGCTTGCGGTCCGGCCCGTTCGGCAACCTGGAGCGCCGCGGCGAGTGAGTCACCGACCGGCCCGCGCGCAGGCTCCGGCAGCTGGGGGAGTGCGGGAGCGATACGAGCGGTGTACCCGGCGGCAAGAATGCTCCCCGCCACCGCGATACCGATCGCCGCCCCGACCTCGCGGGCCGCGTCGTTGACCGCCGCTGCGACACCGTGCTTTTCGACCGGCGTCCCGGCGATGATGGCGGCAGTCGCAGGCGCGGAACACAATCCGAGCCCGGCGCTCATCACCAGCAGCGGCCACAGCAGATCGAGATAGGTGCTGTCGACCGTCAATCGAGAGACCGCGACCAACCCCCCACCGAGGATCACAAGTCCGGCGAACGTCGGCAAGCGCAACCCGACCCGGTCGGCCAGCCACGGCGCGACCGCCGAAATCGCCACCATGGGAACGACCATCGGCGCCATCGCCAGCGCCGATATCAACGGCGAGTAGCCGAGAATCAGTTGCAGGAACTGCACCAGCAGCATGAAAACCCCGAAGCTGACGAGGAATTGGACGCTCACCGACATCGTGCCCGCGGCGAACCCGCGCTTGGCGAACAGTCGCACATCCAAAAGCGGATGCGGCATCCGCAATTCGACCAGTGTGAAGATCGCCGCCGCCAGCACACCACCCACGAACATCGCGATCACCAGCGGATCCAGCCACCCCCGCGCGGGCGCCTCGATCGCCGCCACCACGATCAGCCCCACGGCAGCGGCCGAGGTGACAGCGCCCCACGGATCCATCGCAGGCCGCGCCTGATCCACCGATTCGGGAATCGTGCACCCGGCGACCATGAGCAGCGCTCCCGCCACCGCCATGGCGAGAAAAACCGACAGCCACGACCAACGCTCCAGCAGCAGACCGGATCCGAGGATTCCGAGCACCGCTCCCGCTCCCGCGACACCGGCCCACAACCCGACCGCATTGCCGCGCCGAGCCTCCGGAAACCCGGCGGTCAGCAGCGACAGCGTCGACGGCATCACCAACGCGGCACCGACTCCGGCGACGGCGCGAGCGGCGATCAACGAGGTCGGACTGTCGAACAGCAGGGGCGCTGCGGACGCCACCGCGAACACGAACAAACCGACGACCAGAACGATCCGCCGTCCGTACCGGTCACCGAGCGCACCCGCGGGCAGCACCAGACAGGCCAGCGCCAACGTGTATCCATCGACGATCCAGGTCAACTGCAACTGGGTTGCCCCGGTAGCGGTCGCGAGCTCCGGCAAGGCCGTGTACAGCGCCGCCATCGACGCGACGACCAACGCCACCGCCGAGCAGGACAGCGCCAACATCCAGCGCTGAGCGACAGACAGTTGCACATGGTCGGTGGATTTCATCGGGCCTCCCGACGTAACAGAACTAGCGGTATCGCTACGCTACTATCAGTAGCATAAGTAGCTCGACTGGCGATAGCCCCCGCGGAACAGGAATGCTGCAACACATGACCCCGGCAGATGACGACACTGTCGACCCGCGCAAGGTGCGCTCCCGCGCGCGCCTGCTGGACGCCGCGGCTTCCTTGCTGAAAACCGGTGGCGTCGAGGCGGTGACGGTCGAAGCGGTGACCCGCTTGTCCAAGGTCGCCCGGACCACGCTGTACCGGCATTTCGACAACGCCGTGCACCTGCGCGCCGCCACCCTCGAACGCCTGCTGCCCCCGGTCATCGAGGCGCCACCGGCCGGCCCGCTGCGGGACCGGCTGGTCGAATTGCTCACCAGGCAAGCCGAAGTCGTCAACGAGGCCCCGCTGCAACTGTCCACGCTCGCCTGGCTGGCCACCGGCACCGAGCACGGCGAGGGCGCGCCTGCCTTGTCGTCGCTGCGGCATCGACTGCTCCAGCAGTACCGCCAGCCGTTCGACGAACTGCTCGATACCCCGGAAGTCCGCGCCGAACTCGGTGAATTCGACCTCGAGCTGGCCCTGACCCAACTCGTCGGCCCGATCGCCTTCGCGAAACTGATCGGCATCGAACACGCCACCCCGGCCGACTGCGCGCGCATCGTGGACGACTTCCTGGCCGCCCGCGCGGCGAGCTGACGCCGACCGCCGAGCCGAACCCGGTGGTACGGCAGGTAGCATCTGCCGTGCTCGGCGGGTGACGAGGAAACCGGTGGAAATCCGGTGCGGTCGCGCCACTGTGAATAGCCAGACCCTCTGGGCTCACCCACCCCGCTGGCCGCCGACCCCGGCGGCGAGCAGCAACCGATGGGCGCGTAACCCGAGGAAGGCCGTCACCTGTGATTCTGCTGCTGTCCACGTCCGACACCGATCTGCTGAGCGCCCGCGCGAGCGGCGCCGAGTACCGGTGGGGCAACCCCGCCCGGCTGCTGGTGGACGACCTGCCCGCGCTGCTCGACGGCGCCGATCTGGTGATCGTGCGCATCCTCGGCGGCAAGCGCGCCTGGGAGGACGGCCTCGACGCGATCCGGGCCAGCGGCGTGCCGATGGTGGCGCTGGGCGGCGAGATCGCGCCGGACGCGGAACTGATGGAGTGCTCGACCGTGCCCGGCGGTGTCGCCGCCGACGCGCACAACTACCTCGCCGCGGGTGGGTCGGAAAACCTGCGGCAGCTGCACAATTTCCTCTCCGACACGGTGCTGCTCACCGGCCACGGCTTCGAGCCGCCGGTGCAGCTGCCGAGCTGGGGTGTGCTGGAACGGGATTCGACCGCCGCCGACGACGAGCGGCCCACGGTCGCGGTGATCTATTACCGCGCACAGCATCTCGCCGGAAACACCGGTTACATCGACGCACTCTGCGGGGCGATCGAAGACGCGGGCGCACGCGCGCTGCCGCTCTACTGTGCCTCGCTGCGCACCGCAGAGCCCGAACTACTTGCGACACTGCGCCAGGCCGACACCCTCGTGGTCACCGTGCTCGCCGCGGGCGGCACGAAACCGGCCACCGCCTCCGCAGGCGGGGAGGACGAGGCCTGGGACGTCGGCGCGCTCGCCGACCTGGATGTGCCCATCCTGCAAGGCTTGTGCCTGACCAGCGGCCGGGCCCAGTGGGCGGCCAACGACGACGGGCTGTCGCCGCTGGACGTCGCCACCCAGGTCGCCGTCCCCGAGTTCGACGGCCGGATCATCACGGTTCCGTTCTCCTTCAAGGAGTTCGACGCCGACGGCCTGTCCACCTACGTCCCGGACGCCGAACGCGCGGCCAGGGTCGCGGGCATCGCGGTGCGCTACGCGCGGCTGCGGCACATCCCGGCCGAGCGCAAGCGCGTCGCGCTGATGCTGTCCGCCTACCCGACCAAGCACGCCCGCATCGGCAACGCGGTCGGCCTGGACACACCCGCGAGCGCGATTCGCCTGCTCACCGAGATGCGCAGCGCCGGATACGATCTCGGCGAGCCGGGTGCGGTTCCCGGCCTAGATGAGCAAGACGGCGACACCCTCATCCACGCCCTCATCGCGGCGGGCGGCCAGGATCCGGACTGGCTCACCGCGGAACAGCTGGAGGGCAACCCGATTCGGATCACCGCGGCGGCGTACACCGCGTGGTTCGACACGCTGCCCGAAGACCTGCGCGAGGCCATCGTCGAGGCGTGGGGACCGCCGCCCGGCGAGCTCTACGTCGACCGCTCCGCCGACCCGCACGGTGAGATCGTCATCGCCGCCTTGCGTTTCGGCAATGTGGTGCTGATGGTGCAGCCGCCCCGTGGTTTCGGTGAGAACCCGGTCGCCATCTACCACGACCCCGACCTGCCGCCCAGCCACCATTACCTCGCCGCGTACCGATGGCTCAGCTCCGCCGAGGGTTTCGGCGCCGACGCGATGGTGCACCTCGGCAAGCACGGCAACCTGGAGTGGCTGCCCGGCAAGACCCTCGGCATGTCCGCCTCCTGCGGCACCGACGCCGCCCTCGGCGACCTGCCGCTGATCTACCCGTTCCTCGTCAACGATCCCGGTGAAGGCACCCAGGCCAAGCGGCGCGCGCACGCGACCCTGGTCGATCACCTGATCCCGCCGATGGCCCGCGCCGAAAGCTACGGCGATATCTCCCGTTTGGAGCAGCTGCTCGACGAGCACGCCAATATCTCCACCCTCGACCCGGCCAAACTGCCCGCCATCCGCCAGCAGATCTGGACGCTGATGCGCGCGGCCAAGATGGACCACGACCTCGGCCTCGCCGAACGCCCCGACGAGGACGTCTTCGACGACATGCTGCTGCACGTCGACGGCTGGCTGTGCGAGATCAAGGACGTGCAGATCCGCGACGGCCTGCACATCCTCGGCCAGGCGCCCGCGGGGGAGAGCGAGGTCGACCTGGTGCTGGCCATGCTGCGCGCCCGTCAGCTCTGGGGCGGTGAGCGCAATGTGCCCGGACTGCGGGAAGCCTTGGGCCTGGACGAATCCGGCACCGAGGCGCGTGGCCGGGTCGACGTGGTGGAGGAGCAGGCGCGCGGCTTGGTCGCCGCGTTGCAGGCCGCCGACTGGTCCGCCGACGCGGTCGACAGGCTGGTCGACGAGTTCGCCGCCTCGCTGCTTGCCGGTCCGTCCGCGGATCCGGAACTCACCGCAGTGCGTTCCGTGCTCCGCTTCGCCGCGACCGAAGTCGTTCCGCGCCTGCGGCAAACCGGCATCGAGATCGATCGCGTACTGCACGCCCTCAACGGCGGCTTCATCCCCGCGGGCCCCAGCGGCTCGCCCCTGCGCGGCCTGATCAATGTCTTGCCGACCGGCCGCAACTTCTACTCCGTCGACCCGAAGGCCGTCCCGTCCCGGCTGGCCTGGGAAACCGGTCAGGCCATGGCGGATTCGCTGCTGGCGCGGTACCTGGCCGATCACGGCGAGTACCCGCGCTCGGTGGGCCTCTCGGTGTGGGGCACCTCGGCCATGCGCACCTCCGGCGACGACATCGCCGAAGTCCTTGCCCTGCTGGGTGTCCGGCCGGTGTGGGACGAGGCGAGCCGCCGCGTCACCACGCTGGAGGTGATCTCGCTCGAGGAATTGGCCCGTCCCCGTGTCGATGTGACGGTGCGCATCAGCGGTTTCTTCCGCGACGCCTTCCCGCACGTGCTGGCGCTGCTCGACGACGCGGTGCGGATGGTCGCCGAACTCGACGAGCCCGCGGAGTCGAATTATGTTCGCGCGCATGCCGAAGCCGACCTGGCCGAGCACGGCGACGCCCGCCGCGCCACCACCCGCATCTTCGGTTCCAAGCCCGGCACCTACGGTGCGGGCCTGCTGCAACTGATCGATTCGAAGAGCTGGCGCACCGACGACGACCTGGCACAGGTGTACACCACCTGGGGTGGTTACGCCTACGGTCGCGATCTCGACGGCGCACCCGCCGCCGACGACATGCGCACCGCGTATCGCCGAATCGCGGTGGCGGCCAAGAACACCGACACCCGCGAGCACGACATCGCCGACTCCGACGACTACTTCCAGTTCCACGGCGGCATGGTCGCCACCGTGCGCGCGCTCACCGGCAAGAACCCCGAGGCCTACATCGGCGACAGCACCCGGCCCGACGCGGTGCGCACCCGCACGCTCTCCGAGGAGACCTCGCGGGTGTTCCGGGCTCGCGTGGTGAACCCGCGCTGGCTCGAGGCGATGCGCAGGCACGGGTACAAGGGCGCGTTCGAGATGGCGGCGACCGTCGACTACCTGTTCGGCTACGACGCCACCACCAACGTCGTCGCCGACTGGATGTACGAGAAGCTCGCGGAGAGCTACGTTTTCGATGACGTGAACCGCAAGTTCATGGAGCAGTCCAACCCGTGGGCGCTGCACGGCATTGCCGAGCGGCTGCTGGAAGCCGCCGAACGGGACTTGTGGGAGCACCCGGAGCAGGCGACACTGGATCGACTGCGCCAGGTCTACTTGGAGACCGAAGGGGAATTGGAATAGCGCGAAAATCAACCCCCCAATTTCATGGGGAAGCGCGAAATGTGTGATCTTGCAAGGTAATTCAATCTGCCCGTTTCTCTCGACAATCCTGTTGTCGAGAGAGCATGATCGATGGTGTTCCACGGCCGTTTCCGGGAAACGCCAATCGAATCGGCTAGATGATTGGAAAGCCTTATGAATATCAGGAAAATGCTCGCTACCGCAGCGCTCACCGTGGCCGCGACCGGTGTCGCCGCGGCGACCGCGCACGGTGAAGTGCAGGTGGCCGACGCGATCAGCGGGGTCGATCGAGGCGTCGCCTACACGGCCGCCGTCGCGCCGGACCGCTCGAACGCGACGGTGACGCTTGCCTCCGGCAAGTTCGTACTGACGCCCGATCAGGGCATCTCCGTGCTGGCGCCGGACGGATCGGTGGTCGCCAACGTGCCGACGACCCTCCAGTCGGTGGCGGGTCAGCAGGTGCGGGTCGCGCCGCAAGTCGATGCCAGCGCAACCACTTTGACGTTGACGCCGGTCGGAGCTGCGGTCCCGGAGGCCGGGGCGCCGCAGTTCATCGGTGATGCGGGTACCACCGTCGCCGGTGTGTTGATCGGGTGCGCCATCGGTTTCTTGATCGGCTTGATCTTCGCCATTATCGGTGCCATCCCCGGCTGCATCATCGGTGGAATCATCGGTGGTATCGCGGGTGCCAACCAGCCCTGACGGGAATCGAGAACAGTGCCAGCCCAGCCTGTTCGGTGCTTTATGCCGGACCGGCTGGGCTCACCCGTTAATCGCCTAATTCCGGTACGTAAACGTTTATCGGTGCCCGGCCGCCTTGCGGAATCGCTCGGCGGTCGCCAGCAGCTGCTCCGCGAGCTCGGCACCCTCGAGTATCTCGAAATCGACATCGACGGAACCGAGATAGAACGCGAGCATCCGCGGTGAATCCGAACCCGCCCGCACCACACAGTGATCCGGCCCGTCCGGCTCGACGGACACCGCGGGCGGCAGCTGGGCCCGCATCCGCTCGGCGGGCGCGGCCATGCGCACCGTCGCGCGATAGCGCCAGGTCGCCGCGCCGACACCGCGCCGAACGCGCTCGGCGATATCGTCTTCGGACACTTCGCGCGGCGTGAACCGCGGCCCGTTCGGCGTCTTCGGCACGATCCGGTCGACCCGGAAGGTGCGCCAGTCGTCGCGGCCCGGATCCCACGCGACCAGATACCAGCGCCCGCGCCAATGCACCAGCCGGTGCGGCTCGACATCGCGACGTGACGGCGCACCCGAATGTGCCGCGTAGTCGAAGCGCAACCGCTCGCTCGCCCGGATCGCGCCGGCCACCGCGGTGAGCACCTCGGCATCGACGGTGTTCCGGCCGATATCCGGCGCGTGCACGGTGGCCGAGGTCAGTGCCGCCACGCGGGCGCGCAGCCGCGCGGGCAACACCTGCTGCAACTTCGCGAGCGCGCGCACCGAGGTCTCCTCGATGCCGGTGACGGCTCCGTTGGCCGCGGTGGCCAAACCGACCGCGACCGCCACTGCCTCCTCGTCGTCGAGCAGCAGCGGCGGCAGCGCCGAGCCCGCGCCCAATCGATAGCCGCCCGCGACACCCGGCGTGGCGTGCACCGGATAGCCCAGGGACCGCAGTCGCTCGATGTCGGTGCGCACCGTGCGCGTGGACACCCCGAGTCGCTCGGCGAGCACCGGTCCGGGCCAATCCCGGTGCAGCTGTAGCAGCGACAGCAGGCGAAGTAGCCGCGCGGAGGTCTCCAACATGGGTCGATCATCGCAGGAATCGCGGAAGGTTGCCTTCCGCGATTGGGGCCACTATTCCGCGTGGCTCGGCTCGGATCGAGCTCGCCGCGCTGGTCGCCTTGTCGGTCGGCGGGTGGTTGGCGGTTGGCAGAGCCGGGCTGCGAGCGGTCTGTCCGGTGTGCCCTTGCCTGTGATCGGAGAGCTGGCAGGCGAACGGGTTAGCCGGGTTGCGATCCGAGTCGACAAGGCCGGTGATCGAGGTGGCCGGTGCGCTCGAGAAGGGCAATCGCGATCGAGTTGGCGTCCTCCGCTCGAGTCGACCGGGCTGTCTTCCTGCGGCGTCCGCTCAGCCGACCACCGCATTCATGATGGTCCCCGCACTCGTGGCGACAACGCCGCCGATCATGCCGCCTGCGATCATCTTCGGCGAGTCGAGCGGACCGCCCTGCCACTTCTCCCAGGCGAATCGTCCACCCGCGAAGGTGATTCCGCAGACACCGGACAGCAGCACCAGCCAGGTGAGGTAGCGGACCATCTGCAAAATCTTGTCCGAGACCGGCGGCGGTTCCGGGGTCGGATTGCCGATCTGCGCGAGGAGGGCGTCGTGCACAGCGATGATGACCATGAATACGCTCGCTTCGGGGTCGGCGTGACACCTACCGTAGGCGCCACGGGCGCGTTGTCTGGGTGATAGCCATGCTTGTACCGGACAGTATGTGCGGCGCTGACCATTTCGTGGAGCGTACGAAAAAACCTGTCCGAAATGTCCGATCAGGGATGCGGGTGCACTGCTGCGGATCGGGGCACGTCCGGCGAGTCGGCCTCGGAAAGGTGCGCGACCAGGAAGGGAACCGCCACCGTTTCGAAACCTTGCGGAACGTCCAGCACCGGATGCACATTCACCTCGAAGACCACGCCGCCGTTCTCGGGCACCAGATCGACACCGCCGAACGGTAGCCCGACCGATGCTGTCGCCCGGATCGCGAGCTCGTGCAGGCGCCGGGGCAGGGCGTTGAGGGGGAGCACGGTGGACACCGCGCCCTGTGCCTCGTTGCATGGAGCATCCGGGTCGGTCTGCACGTGCTCGCAGACCCGCAGCACCCGTCGGCCGAGCACGACCACTCGATATTGGTGACGTCGCCCGCGCTCGTCGAAGTTCTGTGCGTCGCGGGTGAGCAGCCAACTCGTGCCGGTCTTTCGGTAGAGCTCGCGCGCGGCGTGGAGTTGCGCCTCGGTGGTCGCGTGGAATACATCGCGTCCACCGAAGCCGATCGCTGGCCGGGTCCAGACGTCGTGCCCGAGCCGTTCAAAAGCCGCCAATGCGGCGCTCGGAGTGGGATCGTCCAGGACGAGCGACTCCTCCTGACGGATACCTCCGGCCCGGAATCGTTCGACTGTGCGACGCTTGTCGGTCGCGTTTCGCCAAGCCTGCGCGTCGGCCCCGAGGCAAGGGATACCGCTGCGGGCGACGGCCGCTTGGAACCGGGTGAATCGATGCCGGTCGATCGGCGGAATTTCATAGACGACGAGCGCGCTCGGCTGGACCTCGATGTGTTCGGACGGCACCGCCAGCGTCGGTAACCCGTCGACCCGCAGCACTCCCTCGCCGCCGTCGTAGAAATGTCTCGCGTCCAGCACCAGTGGTGCAGCGTCGGTGACCCATTCGACGGCGCGGGCGAGCAGGGCGGAGCTGCCCTCGGTCGAGCTGTGATCGGTCAGTACGACAATCGGGCCGGTGTTTCTCATCGCGCACCACCGTTCTGTAGTACGGGTGAATCCACAATCGCGACAGCGTCACTGGGGTCGGTTCGGCTGCTCGAACCCGGTTCCGCGCAGGGGCGCCGGGTCGATTCGACAGCCGAAGCCGCCGACCTGCTCGGTACGTTACCGGATCGCGGTGCGGCAAGGTCGGTGAATGCTCCACGGCCACAACAGATTCGCTGGTCGCGGCAGTCCGCGGAGAATCAAGAACGCCGCGAGCGCGCGACGCGGAAGCCTACGTCATCCAAGCGCAGGGACGGATGGCTGCGGCGGCGCACCGAGGCGCGGCAGCTCCAGTGTTCGTCGAACCAGCCGCCGCCGCGCAGCACCCGGTAGGAGTCGTAGATTTCGGCGTCGTAGATGTCCCAGCACCAGTCCCAGGTGTTGCCGAGCATGTCGTACAGGCCCCACGCATTGGGTCGCTTGCCGCCGACGTCGTGCATGTGCTCGGCCGAATTGCCCCGGTACCAGGCGATTTCGTCGAGTTCGCCGTAGCGCGGGCCGGTGCTGCCCGCGCGGCACGCGTGCTCCCATTCGGCCTCGGTCGGCAGGCGGTAGCCGTCGGCTTCGGTGTTCCAGTCGACGTTCTCGTCAGCGATCCAGTACGCGGGTGTCAGCTCTTCCCGGATCGACCGTGCGTTGCAGTACAACAGCGCATCCCACCACGAGACGCTGTCGACGGGCCGCCGGTCGCCGCGCCCGCTGCTCGGTCGCAGCTCGGTGACCTGCTCGTACTCCGCCTGAGTGACCGGGACCGTCGCCAGCTCGAACGGCGCGACCTCGACCGGCCAGCTGCGCTGGGTTCGCCGATCCGACAGCGTCACCGTGCCCGCCGGAATGGCAACCAGCACGGTCAGGCTCGTGTCTCGGAGACCGGTTCGTCCAGTTCCAGGTCGGGTCGGACCGGGTCGAGGAACACGAATTTGCGCATGGCCCACCAGCGGAACACCGTGGCGAGCAGGGTGCCGATGATGGTCGCGCTGACGAAGTCGGCGATGTTCTCCGCCAGGACCGAGACGTGCGGTGTGCGGAGCTGGAAGAGGTAGCTCGACACCGCCAGCGGCAGCTGGTTGATCACCATGCCGACACCGGCCACCAGGAAGAACAGGGCCGCTTCGTGCCTGCGCGCACGTCCACCGCGCGCGGTGAACGCCCACTCGCTGTTCAACACATAGGAGACCACGGTCGCGATCAGCACGGCGACCACGTTCGCGGTGACCGGTTTGCCCTCCAGCACAGTCCATTTCAGGCCGAAGAAGAGCACCGAGGTGGTCACGAAGGCGATCGCGCCGACGGTCAGGAACTTCAGCAACTCGGCGTTGCGGACGAACACGGACAGCATTCGGCTCGGTACCCGAGCGGCGACGATCTGGGCCAGGAACATCGGGACAGGTTATCCGAGCGACCTTTCGGCACCGGCGGGCGGACCATGGCCGCCTGGCGACTCCCCGGCGAATTCTCGAGGGGCGGTAGGTAACGGCGAGCGGAACAGTTCGAGCACGGTTGCCGGGCGTTGTTGCTATTTCGTTATCTGCGAACGGCTTTCGCGCGGTGATTCGAGTGGAAGCTCGGCGCCGCATTGCTCGTACAGATGCACGGGCACGCATCTGCGCCGGTCGCGCCCGCGCTCGGTGCGCCGAATATCAGCAAGTATGAGAGTCTTCTGTATCGAGGCCGGGGCCCAGAGGAAATCACTCGGACACTGGTCGGCACGACCGCAGGGGCCTCAGCGATGTGCTGAGGCCCCCGCAGTGCGTTTCGGGCTAGACACCGGGTGGCGCCTGCGATGGCGCGCAAGGGATCTGACGCGCGGTGCTCGGATCGAGGGCTTGCAGGGCCAGTGCGGTGACCGTGGGATCGACCGAGACGGAGAGATGGCCGGACAAGTTCACCGGGCAGATGTCTTGCAGCACAATGTTCGTCGCGTTCGGCGCGACCCGCACGCCGCTGGTGTAGGGCTGCACCTGGATGTCGGTGGTGGTCACGATGTTGGTGTAGTGGACTTCCGGCGCGTAGACGCCACTGGCTTGCAGCCGATTGATGAAGTCGGATCCGGTCCGCAGCTCCGCGCAGGCGGCGCAGGTGGGATCCAGCGACTGGTACAGATCGCCGTGCAGGCCCAGCAACGTCAGCGGTGAGTCCAGGGGATCGGTGATGGCGGTGCCGGCCCAGATCGGCGCGAGATTGATCGCCTTGTCGACGGCCGCCGCACCATCCAGGTATTGCAGGTATGCCGCGCTGACCAGGGTGCCCTCGGACCAGCTGAGCAGATCCACGCGATCGGTGCGCGTCGCGGTGCGTACCCGGTCGACGAATCGCCGCAATTCGGAACTGGATTCATCGATGGGTGCGCGGCCGCCGATGCCCGCGACGATGCCACGATCCTGCGGATAGACGCCGTAGGTCAGCGCGTAGACGCAGTACCCTTCGTTCGCCAGCAGCGGAGCGAAAGTCTGCCAACTGTTTTCGCCGTTGCCGCTGAGGCCGTGCACCAGGACGACCGGTGTCGGGTGCGCCTTCGAGGGGACGCAGCCCCAGTCGTTCGCGCCGGGTGGTGCGCCCGGTGGCTCGATGGTCAGGCTCTCGGTAACCATGGCCGCCAACGAATATGGCACCGGCAGCGGGGCGGCGGACGCGTTGCCGAGGGCCAGGGGGACGGCGGCGGCCACCGCCGCGGTGAGGACCATGAGTCGACGCATTGCTGCTTACTTCCTTTCGCTGACTGCCGTACCCGGCGCTCAGCTGTATTCGACCGGCGCGCCGATCTCGACGATCGCGCCGTTGGGGTCGCGGATCACCGCGATCCGCTGCCCCCACGGGCGGGTCGTCGGCTCCAGGGCGCCGTGCCCGCCCGCGGCGAGTGCGTTCTGGTATGCGTCGTCCACGTCCGCGGTCTCGAGGAAGACTCGAAAAGCGTTGGCGGGGCCGGGTTCCGCGAAGTCCTCGATCTTCTTCCAGTGTTCGATCGTGAGACTCGCGGTCGACGGTCCCGGGGACCAGACGCCCTTACCCAGCACGACGAAGGTGCCGTCGGGGTCGGCGAATACCTTGTCGAGTCCGAAAGCTTGCTCGTAGAAGGTCGCTGTCGCGTCCACGTCGTTCACCATCAGGGTCATTCCACCGAAGTGCATGCGTCTCCTCCTCTGGGTAACTTCCAGCTATTTGGTAAGAAGGATTACCATATAGTAGCTAGCGTGAGATTCCTAGAGATCCGCTCAGGAAATTTGTGGAATTTGCCCAGGCGGCCCGCTGGGGGCGCCGTTTTACCGACTCGTGGAGATCGAATCAGCTAATGATTGGCGAATGACACTGGTCTGCAGGTCGGGCTGAGGCGGCTCCCGCGCCGACAGCGGCGCTGGAATACCGGTTGGGGCCAGTACTATTCGTGATCCATCAGCATCGGGAAGGTCTGGGCGCATCCTCTCCCGCTGTCGGTGACCTCGATCTCGATGGTCTGCTCGCCGCCGTCGATCGGCACGGCGTCGGCGCCGATCGCCACGGCGTGCAGTATGTGCAAACCGGGGTAGTGCGGCGTCCACCTCGCGATGACGTCACCGCTGCCGTCGGCTTTGATCGCGTTGGGTGGATCGAACTGGCCGCTCTGGCTGTCGAAGAAAACGATGTAGGCGCCGGGCTCGGTCGTCACCCGCGCCGGGTAAGCGCAGTCCGTGACGAAGGTCGGCGGATCCCCCGGCGTAACTTCGAAAGCCGTGGTCGCGGCAGGTGCGGCGGAACTCGTCAGCACCAGCGCGGCAGTCATCGCGCCCATCGCCGATATCGCGACCGCGGCGGACCTATGTGATCGGAGCATGAGGAGTCCTTTCGAGTCACAACGAATTGTGGCCGTCGCCCGAGCCTATCGATGGGGCCGCTCTCCTGGGAGCGCCGTTTGTGGGGGCAGCCGTTGGCAGTCGCTCTGAGGTTTCGCTTTGGCCGAACCTCGAAGAATCTGACTGAATTTTGTATTGCGGAAGCAAGTCTTCCGCAATGCCCGCGAGGGTAGTTCCCATGACGAACACAGACATCCGCCCCTTCCGTATCGACATCCCCCAGGCCGAGCTCGAGGAACTGCGCGACCGGCTGGCGCACGCACGGATCCCGCATCCGGTGCCGGGGACCGAAAACGATTGGCGCCGCGGCATCGCGCCCGCCTACCTGGCGGAGTTGGCGCAGTACTGGCGCGACGGCTTCGACTGGCGGGCGCAGGAAGCGAAGCTGAACGCGCACGACCAGTTCACCACCGAGATCGACGGGCAGACAATTCATTTCATTCATGTGCGCTCGGCGGAAGTGGAAGCGGTGCCGCTGCTGATCACGCACGGTTACCCGGGATCGGTGGTCGAGTTCCTGGACCTGATCGGGCCGTTGACGGACCCGGTTGCGCACGGCGGTGATTCGGCGGATGCGTTCCATGTGGTGATTCCGTCGCTGCCGGGGTTCGGGTTCTCGACGCCGCTGGCTGCGGCAGGGTGGGAGTTGGCGCGGACCACGGAGGCGTTCGCGGAGTTGATGACTCGGCTCGGATACGAGAAATTCGTCGCGCAAGGCGGGGATGTGGGTGCCGGGGTGACCGGGCGGTTGGCCGCTCTCTACCCGGAGCGGGTGCTCGCCACGCACGTCAACAGCGATCAAGGTTCGCTCGGACTCGTCGGTGAGCAGCTGCCGATTCCGGCCGGCCTGACCGACGAGGAACTGTCGGAGATCCATGCCGCGCAAGCGCAATGGGCGGAGCAGAAGGGCTACCTGGTGCTGCAATCGACCCAGCCCAATGCCATCGCCGCCGCCTTGACCGACTCGCCGATCGCGCAGTTGGCGTGGATCGCCGAGAAGTTCCAGGTCTGGACCGATCCGGCGCGCCCCGCCGGCGAAGCGGTCGACCGCGACGCCCTGCTGACCAACATCAGCATCTACTGGTTCACCCGAAGCGGTGCCTCGGCCGCCCAGTTCCTCTGGGAGACAGCGCATTCAGGGATGGGGTGGACGATGCCGTCCGGCGTCCCGCAGGGTATGGCGGTGTTCAACACGAGTCCGCTGATGCGCCGAGTCATGAACCCGGAGGGCAACATCGAGCACTTCACCGAGTACGCCGAGGGCGGACATTTCGCGGCGTTGGAACAGCCGAAGCTGTTTCTCGAAGATGTGCGGACGTTCTTCCGCAAGTATCGAGGGTGAGTCGTGGGGCGGGGTGCGCGGCCCGGCGCACCCCGCTCGCGTGGGGCGTTCGGCGGGCGCGGGTGCGTACAGCGCACCAGGAGCGCTCGGCGCCGAAATGCGTCAGCCTGTCGTGGCGGGTCGCGCGTTGGGGCGCTCCGCTGGTGGTTGTATCCCGGCTTCCGGCGCAGCGATACGTCGCCGCGCGTACGACGGAATTCTGCCTGTGGGCGGATGTCGCGCCCGGCTCGGCGGCCTACTGTTTTCGCTATGACATGGAAAGAGCTGGGGGCGAGCAGGTTCGCGCTGCTGACCACCTATAAGAAGGACGGCACGCCGGTGGGGACGCCCGTGTGGGTGGCGCCGGACGGCGACCGGATCGTCGTATGGACCAACTCGAAGACGTGGAAGGTCAAGCGCATCAGACGCAATGCCGACGTGACGTTGCAGCAGTCCGATGGGCGTGGTCGTCCGAAAGGCGACGAGGTGCTCGCGGGGACCGCGACGATCCTGGACGCCGAGGACACTCAACGCGTACGTGACCTGGTTTCCCGCAAGTACGGCATCATCGGCACGCTGGCCGTCAAGTCGCACAAGCTGTTCCGCGGGGCCGAGGCATCTGTTGGACTCGCCATCACCCCTCGACCCGGCGAGTAGTGCTTGACCCGTGGCACGGCGGGGATCTACCGCCACCACGTCCCGTAATCGTTGGATACCGTGCCTCGAGGGGACATGGGGGCGGGCTCACTCGAATTTTGGCGCCACCGTGTCCCGTTGATCATGAAACCTGTCGGGGGACGGGACCTGGGTCAGGCGGATTCGGCTAGGCCGGCGGCGCGCCATGTGTCGGCCAGGTCTTGGAGGGGGAGATCCAGGACGAGGCTCAGGGCGACGACGGTGCCGAAGGCGGGGGAGGGGAGGCGGCCCGTCTCGATCTTGCGGAGGGTTTCCGGTGAGATACCTGCCGCGCGGGCGACTTCGGTGAGGTCGCGATCGGCGCGGGCCGCGCGCAGGGCGGTGCCGAGGCGGCGGCCGGCGTCGATTTGAGCCGGAGTCAACGGGAGACGGACCATGTGGGACAGGGTAGAGACGGTATTTAAATACCGCAAGACTTCAATGAGGCATGTTCCTACGTAGATATGCGCATCTAACAATGTTCTCACCCGGATTGGGGCACCCCGCTCGAGATGGGAAGAACAGCAACGACGGGCGAGTTGGTATTAAAATACCGAATACGTTAGGGTGGTATTAAAATACCGAGATTGGGGTTTGTTGATGGTGGAGTTGAAGACGTCGGGTGAGATCGATCGCATGCTGGTGACGGGCCAGTTCGTGGCCGAGGTGCTGGGGGAGTTGCGCGACCGCGCCCGCATCGGCGTGAACCTGCTGGAGCTGGAAGCCCATGTGCGCGAGAAGATTCGACAGCGCGGCGCGCAGTCGTGCTACTGGGACTACTCGCCGTCCTTCGGCCGCGGCCCGTTCCGCAACACCGTCTGCCTCTCGGTCAACGATGCTGTGCTGCACGGACTTCCGTTCGATTACGCGCTCCGCGACGGCGACGTACTGACCATGGACCTCGCCGTCGGCATCGACGGCTGGGTGGCCGACTCGGCGACCACCATCGCGGTCGGCACGGCCACCCCGGAAGACCTCCGCCTGATCCGCGCAACGGAGGAAGCCCTCACCGCCGCGATCGCCGTCGCGCTGCCGGGCAACCGCATCGGCGACATCTCCGCCGCGATCTCCGCCGTCGCCCACGACTACGGCTACCCGGTGAACACCGAGTTCGGCGGCCACGGCCTGGGCCGCACCATGCACGAGGACCCGCACATCCCCAACGCGGGCAAGCCGGGCCGCGGCTATCGCCTGCGCCCCGGCCTCACCATCGCCATCGAACCCTGGTTCGCCCGCACCACCGATCGCATCGTCACCGACCCGGACGGCTGGACCCTGCGCTCCGCCGACGGCTCCCGCACCGCCCACTCCGAACACACCATCGCCATCACTGAAGATGTTCCCAAGGTGCTGACCCGCCTCGGAGGCTGACGCCCCGACCCCTCGACGGCCGCGCCGCGCCCTTGTCGGCCCTCGATGGCCGACGCGATTACTCGGTGGCCCGATGCCACCCGGTGGCCGGCACGCGCCACGCCGACCACCGGCGCCGATCCCGACTACTCGGCGTCAGCCAACCACTGCTCCAAGTCGGCCGCGATCTGGAGATGCTCCGCGATCTCGGCACGCTCTTCGTCGGACAACTCCAGTCCCGCTATCTCGCTGCGCAATTCGGCCGCCCGCTCCGGATTGCCCATCGCCACAGCGAGTTCGGTGAGCTCGGCCATCGCGTGCGCCTTGTCGAGCACCGAAGCGGTGGCGGCGAAGCGGCGTAGTCCGGATTCGAGTGTCTTGCGGGCCGCCTCGTCGTCCTCTTTGGAGAATCGCAGGATTCGCGCGTTGTCCAGAACCCGTTGCAGCCCTTGTAGTTCCCGTGATCCGCCGTACTCGAAGTCGGGCTCGTCGCGTTGTATATAGGTGACACTGTTGCCGCTCGGATCGGTGACGCTGAAGCGCGTCTGGCCGGGACGGAATCGGCTGATGTGCGGTATGCCCTTGATCGGAATGCGGCCGAGGTGCTCGCGGAGCGCGGCGCTGAACTGCTTGTGCAGGGGCGCTACCTCGTCGACCATGACCAGGCAGCCTGCCGCCTCGATGTCTTCCGCGCTGCGCGTGTCTTTCGCGTCGCAGTAGAAGTTCAAATCGTAGCCGTTGCGTTCCACCGCGCCGAAGGCGTAGGGCTTGGTCTGCTCGTAGGTCACCTTGTATCCCAAGGCTTGATAGAACGCCAGCGTCTCGGCCAAGTTGCCGCCCCACATCACCGGTACTGCCGTGTCGCCCATGAAAGCCTCCCACTACCTGCGGTAATCAATTTTGACTACTCAAGGTTAGGGCGGTCACGAGGCGGAAGTCAAGTTTGACTACTGTAGAAAATTCCTATCTGAAGGAGGTCGCCGATGTCGGCTGTGCGCCTGTTGGTGCTGGGGGTGATGCGCCTGCGTCAGCCCACCTACGGCTACGCCGTGCGGCGCGAATTGCTGTCCTGGCGTGCGGAAACGTGGACGAACGTGAAGCCGGGCTCGATCTATCACGCGCTGAAACAGCTGACCCAGGAAGGCAAGTTGAGCGCCTACGGCACCGAGGGCAGCAGCCAAGGCCCCGGCCGCACGCTGTTCCAGCTGACCGACGAGGGCGAGGCCGAGTTCCGCAAGTTGATGGACGAGGCGTTGGTCAGCATCGACATGGAGGAACTCGGTGCGGGCATCGCGTTCATGGACGCGCTGCCCCGCGCGCACGTCATCGAGAAGCTGCGCGAACAGCGCCGCCGCAGCGAGGAGGTCCGCACCGGCCTGCTCGAGATGATCCCCGACTTCCCGGGCCGCGGCGAGCCGCCGCACGCGACGGACCTGCTCGAACTGTGGAGCAGCGTCTTCGGCAACCTCGCGGGCTGGACCGACGGTATGGTGGCACGCCTCGAAGCGGGCGAATACCGAATGTCCGAATAGAACGCCTACGCTGCGTGCATGACCAACACGCTCGGGGCCGTCGGCACCTCCGATTACGTTCTGCTGACCACGTTCCGCAAGGACGGCACGCCGGTCGGCACACCGGTGTGGGCGGTCGCCGACGGCGACAAGCTCTACGTCTGGACGGTCACCGACAGCTGGAAGGTGAAGCGGCTGCGCCGCAACCCTGACGTCACCGTGCAGCCGTGCAACGTGCGCGGCAAGCCGCACGGCGAGGTGGTCACGGGCACCGGGCGCATCCTCGACCAGGCCGGCACCGATCGCGTGCGCAAGTTGCTCATGCGCAAGTACTGGCTGATGGGTCCGATCACCATCCTCGGCAGCAACCTGCGCCGCGGCAAGAAGGGCACCGTCGCCGTCGAGATCACCTTCCCCGGTTGATCGTCAGGTCGCCTGGCTGACCGAGGACATGTGGAAGTCGGGGATGCGCAAGGGCGGCATGGCCGTTCGGGTGAACCAGTCCTTCCACTCGCGCGGCAACGTGACCTGGGTGGCGCCCGCTTCGGTGACCCGGCGCAGCAGATCCAGCGGACTCTCGTTGAACCGGAAGTTGTTGACCGCCGCGGTAACTTCACCGTTCTCGACGAGATAGACGCCGTCTCGGGTCAGCCCCGTGAGTAGCAGGCTGGCCGGGTCGACCTCGCGGATGTACCAGAGCGTGGTGAGCAGCAGGCCGCGCTCGGTGCGCGCGATCATCTCGTCGAGCGTGGCGCCGGAACCGCCGGTGAGTAGCAGGTTGTCGCCGGGAACCGTAGGGGCGGTGCCGAATTCGGCGGCGGCGGCACGCGGGTAGACCAGCGACTGGATGACGCCCTCGCGCACCCAGTCGACCCGATCCGCGGACATGCCGTTGTCGAAGACCGAGACCGCTTGGGACGACGAGGATGTCGCGACGAACGGGCAGTACTCGAGTCCGGTGGCCTTCGGGTCGGAGTGCAGCGTCAGCGGAATGTCGGTGAGCCGCTCGCCGATTCGGGTGCCGCCGGCCCGGGAGAACGCGGTGTGGCCTTCGTGCGCGCCGCGACCCTCCATCTCCCAGTGCATGTAGATCATCAAATCGGCGACGGTCGAGGGCGGCATCAAGGTCTCGTAGCGGCCGGCGGGCAGCTCGACCTTGCGCTTGGCCCAGTCCAGTCGCCGGGACAGCTCGGTGAGCAGGCCCGGCACGTCGACATCGGTGAAGTCCGCGGTGCCGACGCCGACCCAGGCGCTGGCGAGATCGGTTCCCGTACCACGCTTTCCGTTGATCTCGACCGAACCGGTGGGCTGCACGAAGCGACGCCGGAGACCGGTCGAGGAACCCAGCCAGATCGTCTGCACGGTGTGGTGGGCGAAACCGTAGAGGCGGTCGCCGCCGTCGAAACCGGCGGACAGGTCGCGGGCGAGATCGGTGAACACCTCGATGTCGGTGCTACCGGGGGCGGTGGCCCAATCGTCGGCGGGGACGTCCGAATCCAGCAGCGGCATCGCGTCGCGGGCGGGTTCGGCGGTGCGTGCCGCCGTTTCGCTCTTGCGCACGACTGCTTCGATCTCGGCCGGGTCGACGCTGGTCGAGCCGATGGTGCCGACGCGCGCGGCGCCGGCCTCGTCGCGGAAGATCGAGACAACGGACCACCCACGCGACACCGAGGATCCGTTGGTGGTCATCGAGTTTCCGGCCCAGCGCAGCGACGCGTCGTGCGAATCGGTGACGAGCACGATCGCCTCGTCGGCCTGGGACAGGGCGAGCGCGCGTTCGACGACCTCGCCCGCGGGGATAAGGGTGGTCACTGTCCCGCCTCCGTCCGGGTATTGAGAATGTTGATGCCGCGCACCAGCACCGACGGACAGCCGTGGCTCACCGCCGCGACCTGGCCGGGTTGGGCCTTACCGCAGTTGGCCGCGCCGCCGAGCTGCCAGGTGGACGGTCCGCCGACGGCTTCCATGGCACCCCAGAAGTCGGTGGTGGTGGCCTGGTAGGCGACGTCGCGCAGCTGGCCGTCGAGCTTGCCGTCGCGGATGCGGAAGAAGCGCTGGCCGGTGAACTGGAAGTTGTAGCGCTGCATGTCGATCGACCACGACTTGTCGCCGACGATGTAGATGCCGTTGTCGACCCGGGAGATGAGTTCGGCGGTGCTGGTGTCGCGTTCGGGGTCGGGTTGCAGCGAGACGTTCGCCATCCGCTGGATCGGCACGTGGTGCGCGGAGTCGGCGTAGGAGCAGCCGTTGGAGCGGTCCAGGCC
This sequence comes from Nocardia ninae NBRC 108245, assembly GCF_007990755.1. Taxonomy (GTDB): domain Bacteria; phylum Actinomycetota; class Actinomycetes; order Mycobacteriales; family Mycobacteriaceae; genus Nocardia; species Nocardia ninae. The sequence goes on from NZ_BJXA01000003.1 coordinate 91,322, forward strand.
CAGGCGTGGCGCGAAGACCCGGTCCAGCTGATAGCCGACCAGGATGCCGTCGCGCACCAGGTCCCAGCGTTGCCCGGCGACGCCTTCGTCGTCGTAGCCGATGCTGGCGAGGCCGTGCGCCTCGGTGCGGTCGCCGGTGACGTGCATGATCGGCGTGCCGTACTGGAGCTTGCCGAGCTTGTCCGGTGTGGCGAACGAGGTGCCCGCGTAGGCGGATTCGTAGCCGATGGCCCGGTCGTATTCGGTGGCGTGGCCGATGGATTCGTGGATGGTCAGCCACAGGTTGGTCGGGTCGATCACGAGATCGGTCGGGCCGGGGGTGACCGTCGGCGCCCGTGACGTACTCCCAGCCGCGACCCACCGGTGCCGCCAGCGTGCGCATGGTCTCGAACACGCCCGCCGAGGAATCGACGGTGGTCGCCTCCAACTGCGGGTGCAACCGGACCCGCTGCTGGGTGATGGACGAGCCCGCGGTGTCGGCGTAGAAGGTCTGCTCCTTCACCTGCAGCACCGACGCGGTGACGTGGTCGACGCCGTCCGCGCTGGACAGGCGGCCCGAATAGTCTTGCAGCAGATCGACCTTGTCGGCGGTCGGCACCGTGAACGGATCCAGGTCGTAGGCCGATACCCAGCGCACGTTGTCGTAGATCGGCTCGTCGGCGAGCTCGACTCGCTCGCGGTTGAGCGCGCGCAAGGTCGTCGCCACCGTCACCGCGCGGCGGGCCACCTCCACCGCCGTCGCGGGGGTCAGTGCGGCATGGGAGGCGAAGCCCCACGTGCCGTCGACGATCACCCGGACCGCCAAGCCGAGCTCGGCGTTGTCGGTGATCGACTCGACCCGCCCGTCGCGCAGCCGGATCGACTGGGTGACCAGCCGATGCACCCGCAGGTCGGCGTGGTGGGCGCCGGCCGCCTTCGCCGCGGTCAACGCGGCCTCGGCCAGCGCGGCCAGTGGAAGGTCGAGGAACTCGGCGTCCACATCCTTGGAAGTCGCGATGCTCACCCGGTCCAACCTAGTCGGTTCCATCCGAGAGGACTTGCGCCTACCGGGATTACACGCCGTGCGAGTTTGCAGCGCATGCAAACCAGCACGTAATGCACAGTGGCGCAGCGTGAAAGAACGGAGGGTGGGCGGCGGCAACGGCACGCGCGAAACCAGCGCCTACCGCGTCTGCCTCGCGAAATGCCGTACTGTGCCCGCGTGCCGCCATCCGCCCTTCGTGACCGTAAACGCGAACGTACCCGCCGAGCGCTGCTCGAGGCAGCCGTACAGCTGTTCGAGACGAGAGGCTATGAAGAAACTACGGTGGCCGACATCGCCGCGGTAGCCGATGTCGGGACCCGCACCTTCTTCAACTACTTCGCCAGCAAGGAAGAGCTACTTTTCCCGGAGACGGACGAGCGCGTGCGGGCCGCGGTGGCTGCGATCGGCAGCAGGCGACCGGGGGAGCGCCCGGTCGAGGTGTTGCTGCGAGCCTTGCGTGCGGCCGGTGACAACCCTGGCGAGCATCTCGTCGACGATCTGAACGCACGGATCGCCGCGCTGCGCGCGCAAGTGTCGCGCACGGTGCCCTCGGTGAGTGGTCGGGCCGCGCACGCGCAGCTGGTCGCGCAGCGCGAGATCGCCCGTCAGCTACACGTGGCGTTTCCGGCCGAACTGGACGAGGTCGGGGCCGCGGCGCTGGTCGGCGCGGTCGTCGGTGCCGTCTCGGGTGCGCTCACCGTGCTGTTCCAGCAGCCGTTGAACGGCGCCGAGGACGGCGAGCGGCTGCACCGGCGCATCCACGAGACGACCTCGCGGGTGCTCAAGCCGTGGCTCGCCTCCCAGGTCGAAACTCGGGGTTGATCAGCGGGCCGCTGTCGGCCCATCCGGTTGAAACCTGGGGGCTGATCAGCCGGGTTCCTGCCAGCCGAACCGGCTGAAGGCGGGGGTTGATCAGCCGGGTTGCTGCCCGCCGACCCGGTTGAAACCTTGGGCTGCTCAACCGAACTGCTGCCACCCCAACCGGATCACCATCCCGACGACCACCACCAGCAGCACGACGCGAACGAACTTCGCGCCGTTGCGCAACGCCATGTGCGAGCCGACGATCGCGCCCGCCACATTGCCGACCGCCATGGCCGCGCCGAGTGCCCACAGGATGTTGCCGGTGGCGCCGAAGAAGATCAGCGCGCCGACATTGGAACCGCAGTTGATCACCTTCGCCATCGCGGCGGCCCGGACGAACTCGGTGCCGAGCAGGGTGGCGAAGGTGATGATGAGGAAGGTGCCGGTGCCGGGACCGAGCAGGCCGTCGTAGAGGCCGACCAGGCCGGCGGCCAGCGCGATGGTGAGGATGAACTTGCGGCGCGTCGGCGGGTGCGTGGCGAGGGTGACACCGATCGACGGGCGCAGCGTGACGAACACGGCGACGGCGACGAGCACCACCATCACGATGGGGATGAACAGCTCACGGTCGATCAGTGACACCGCGGCGGCGCCGATAGCTGCGGTGACCGCGGCGATCACGGCCGCGGGCAGGAGCACTCGCCAGCGCAACGGCACTTTCCTGGCGAAGGTCACCACCGAGGCGCCGGTGCCCGCGACCGCCGCCAGCTTGTTGGTGCCGAGCGCAGTTTGCGGTGTGATGGTCGGCGCGACCAGGAACAGCGTCGGCAGGATGATCAGTCCGCCGCCACCGACTACCGCATCCACCCAGCCCGCGGCCGTCGCTGCCGTCAAAAGAACTGCCCAATCACCGATCTGCACGTCGGTGAGCCAACCAGATCGGATATCCAAGACCAGTGAGCAGTCCAGTGTGCGGCTCGGCGAGGCGGCCGACTCGGCTCGGGCCGCCCCGAGCGGAGGTTCCGCGGCGTGGTGCGCCCGGCTCCGGACCGCGTCGCGCGGGGCGGGTGCCAGGCGAAACCGCGCGGTCGACCTAGGCTGAGGGCGTGCGCCGGTTCAGTCTGTGGCTTCGTGGGAAGCCCATCGTTGCGGATTCGATGCTGGCGATTGTCCTGTTGGTGCTCGAGATCCTCGGCGCCGCCAACGCGGAGCACAAGGTCGCCTCGCTCGCTATCGGGTTGTTCTTGCCGGTTCCGGTGGTGTTCCGGCGGGTGTATCCGCGGGCGATGGCGGTGGCGTCGTTGCTGCTGTCGTTCACCGCGAGCGCGGTGCAGTACGTGGTCGGCGACGAAAAGGTCGAGCACATCACGTTGTTCAGCCTCGGCATCATGCTGTACACGCTGGTCGCCTATGTCGGGCGGCGCGAGGGGCTGTGGTTTGCGGCGGGTCTGGTCGCGGACACGGTGCTGTCGTACTCGGCCGACATTCTCAAGCCTGCCAGCGACATCATCTTCACGATCATGTTCTTCGCGTTGTGCTGGACGCTGGCCGAATTCATCGGGGCGCGGCACGCCTACGACACCGAGGTCGCGGCGCGGCTGGCGGTCGCCGACTACGACAAGGAACGACGCGCCCACGACGCCGTCTCCGCCGAGCGCACCCGGATCGCGCGGGAACTGCACGACGTGGTCGCACATGCGGTGAGCGTGATCATCGTGCAGGCGGACGGAGCCCGCTACGCGTTGCGCCGCGATCCCGACGCGGCCGAGCAAGCCCTCAGCACCATCGCGAGCACAGGTCGAGAGGCGCTGCGCGAATTACGCAGAACCGTCGCGCTTTTGCGCACCGAACACGCGCCCGACCAGTTGCCGCAGCACGGGACCGCAGGCCTGGCGCGGGTGGTCGAGATGATGCGCGGCACCGGCCTGGCCGTGGAGCTCGAGCTGACCGGTGAACTCGACGACATCGCGCCCGAAGTCAGCCTCGGCGTTCATCGCATCGTGCAGGAATCACTCACCAACACGCTGCGGCACGCGGGCCCGCACCCCAAGGCCTGGGTGCAGATTCGCCGCCGCGACACCGACGTGACCATCGACATCAGCGACACCGGCGGTGTCCCGCTCGACGAGCCGTCCATGCGGATCAAAGGCGGCGGCATGGGGCTGGTCGGCATGCGCGAACGCATCGCGGTCCTCGGCGGCACCTTGGAAACCGGCCGCGCCGCCGACGGTGCCTGGCGGGTGCACGCGACCATCCCGCTGGAGCCCGGCCTGCCGGAGTAGTTGCGGCGCGCTGCCTTCCGCTCGTTACGCGACCAGCCGGGCCGCCGCGCCCGTCGGGCACAGGATTGCCCGCCGCTCGTGAAACTGCCGCCAGATTTGGGTGCGCCGGGCGGAACCGTACGCGGCGGGCGAGCGGGTGCGTGGTCGTGGCACGTTAGATTGGGGGCGTGCCGATCACCGTTCTCGTTGTGGATGACCAGGAACTCATGCGTATGGGGCTGAAGATGGTGCTCGGTGCGCACCCCGACATCGAGGTGATCGGGGAGGCGGCGAACGGTGCGGCCGCGGTGAGCCGGGCGGCGGAGTTGCGGCCCGATGTGGTGTTGATGGATGTGCGGATGCCCGTGGTGGACGGGGTGACCGCGACCGCGCGGATCGTCGACGCGGGCCACGGCTGCCGGGTGCTGGTGATGACCACCTTCGATCTCGACGAGCACGCCCTCGGTGCGCTGCGCGCGGGGGCCAGCGGATTCCTGCTGAAGGACACGCCGCCGGAGGATCTCATCTCCGCCATCCGCAGTGTCGCCGGCGGTGACGCGGTGGTGTCGCCGAAAGTGACCAAGCGCCTGCTGGATCGGCTCATCGCCGAGGACCCGGCGCGGATGCGCGACCCCGGTGTCCTGGAGGTGCTCACCGCGCGCGAACGCGAGGTGCTCGAGCAGATCGCCGCGGGCCGTTCGAATGCCGAAATTGCCGAGCAGCTCTTCCTTTCCGAGGCCACGGTGAAAACTCATGTCGGCCGGGTGCTCACGAAACTCGGTCTGCGCGACCGGGTTCAGGCTGTGGTGCTGGCTTATGAAACCGGATTGGTGCGCCCCGGCGGCTGATGCTCAGAACTCCGTAGCAAAACGCACGATGCCCCGACCATTTCGGGCTGTCCCCGGAAGTCTTCGAGTGCTGGACTGAACAGTACAAACTTCAGGGGGAAGTCATGGATTCTATTCTTTATTGGAATGCCGTCGCGCTGGAAGCGAATCGCATCAGCCACAGCAACGGCTTCAACGAACAGACGGGCCCGCCGCTCAGTGCACGGGCGTTGGGGATCGTGCATCTGGCGATGTACGACGGTTATATCGGTGTGCTCGGCGACAGCGCGCAATACCCGCCGTACCTCCCGGATCTACCGCCCGCGCCACCGGGCGCGAATGCCGATGCCGCGGTGGCCGGTGCGGCGCATGCGACGTTGACGTCGTTGTTCCCGCGTCAGCGCGAGGCCTTTGATCAGGCGCGGGACGAGGCGGGCCTCAGCGGTCCTGGCGTCGCCGAAGGACTGGCGTTCGGCCGCCTCGTCGCCGAACGGATCCTGGCCGACCGCGCCGACGACCCCGACGCGAGCGGCACCGGATACCAGCCCTCGCCTGAGCGCTTCCACCATCGGGTGGACCCGTTCAATCCTGGTCAGGGCTTCCACGGCCCGTTCTACGGCGCACGATCCAAGCTGTTCTCCGCCACCGAACGGCACCGGAACGCGCCACCGCCCGACGGCGACGGCGCGGAGTACCTCGAGACACAACGGATTGTCCGAGTCACCGGGATCGCCCCCGACCTGCTGGGCACCCTGCCCTCGTTCCTCATCGAGGGCCTCCCGCCGGACCGTCGGCGCCGCACCGAGGAGCGGACGCTGATCGGCCTGTTCTGGGCCTACGACGGAGCGAACGGTATCGGCACACCGCCGCGTCTCTACAACCAGATCGTGCGCACGGTCGCCGAAAACCGGAACAATTCGACGCAGGAGAACGCGCGATTGTTCGCGCTGGTCAATGTCGCCATGGCCGACGCGGGAATCCTTTCGTGGGAACAGAAATACCTGTACGACCTGTGGCGCCCCGTGGTCGGCATTCGGGAACACGCCCCGGCGATGGGGCCGGGTGCCGTCGAAGGCGACAATGGCATCGGCACCGATACTCAGCTGGATTGGTTGCCGATGGGCGCACCGGCGTCGAATTCGACCAATCGGAATTTCACACCGAATTTTCCCGCCTATCCCTCCGGGCATGCGACATTCGGTGCGGCCGCGCTGCACATCACGCGGCGGTTCTACGACATCGCCGAGGACGACCGGAATCCGGACGATCTCGCCGACGGCCTCACGTTCGTCTCCGACGAGTTGAACGGCGTCACCACCGACAACACCGGCACCGTGCGCCCGCGCCACGTCCGCAGCTTCCCCGAAGGCCTCTGGCAGCTGATCGTGGAGAACGGACGCAGCCGGGTCTGGCTCGGCGTGCACTGGGAATTCGATTTCGCGCCGCGCCTGTTCGGCATCGGCGGTCTGTCCCTCGGACTCGACATCGCCAACGACATCTACAACACCGGGATGCGTAAGTCGACGGCCGGCCCGGAGTGACCCGAACCGGATCTCAGCGGGCTCTCAGGCGGATCCGGGAGAAAAATTGAGCCGTCGGACGTTGCAACCAGTAGATCGTCCGAAAGGATCGCCATGCCCGTCCTGGTATTCGTGCTCTACGTGGTCACCGAGATCGCCGCGCTGGTCGCCGTCGGCCAGTGGCTCGGCGTGATTCCCGCCATCCTGCTGCTGATCGCCGGGTCGACGGCGGGCATGCTGCTCGTCGGCGCGCAGGGACGGCGGGTGTTCGAACAGTTCCGCCGGGCCGGGCGCGGCGAGATCGCGCCGGGTACCGCGGTCGCCGACGGCGCGCTCGTCGCGACGGGCGGGGTGCTGATGTTCGTGCCCGGACTGGTCACCTCGCTGTTCGGCTTGCTGCTGCTGTTGCCGCCGACCCGGATGCTGGTGCGTCCGCTGCTCACCGCGTTCGCCGCTCGCCGGTTCGCCAAGCTGGCGGCCGCGGCTCCGTATCGCGGCGTGGTGATCGACGGCGATCAGGTGGTCGACGGCGTCGTGGTGCAGCAGTGGTACGACGACGGGCAAGGCAACGCGCACCGCGCGATTACCAAGTCCTAGTCTCGCGATTACCAACGGGTAGTAAAGGCACGCCAGCGCGCTAGGGATCCGCGCGAAACAGGGCTATGGTGGCGCGATGGCCACCGAGCAACTCACCATCACGGTGAGCGAGGAGCTAGCCGCAGCGGTCAAGAAAGCTGCGGTTGCTGCCGGACAGTCGATCTCCGGGTTCACCGCCGCCGCCTTGCGGCTGGAACTGATCGCCATCGAAGCGGGGTGTCGATCCGGCTCGAATCCAGGGCCGTCGCGCTTCGCCGAAGTGATGACGGTGCTGGCGTGCCCCGAGGACACGGTGCCGCACCCCGTACTGAACGGCTGACCTGAACGCCTGAAACAGGCATACGGCAGACTGGTGCCTCGTGAATACCCAGTTGCTGATCGGCGGTCGCTTCTACAGCTCCAGTTCCCCGGACGCGACCGCGATGGCGGTCACCGACGGAACCGTGGTCTGGCTGGGCGCCGAACAGCCGGGCCGCGCACTGCACCCGGACGCCGAGGTCATCGACCTGGACGGCGCGTTCGTGGCACCGGCCTTCGTCGATCCGCACGTGCACGTCACCGCGCTGGGACTGAAGCTCACCGGACTCGACCTGTCCGCGGCCCGCTCGCTCGAGCACTGCCTGATACTGCTGAGCGACTTCGCCGCAGCGCAGCCCACCGGTGCGATCCTCGGCGACGGCTGGGACGAAACCACCTGGCCGGAGGGGCGCCCGCCCACCATCGCGGAGATCGATAAGGCCGCAGGCGCACGGCACGTGTACCTGTCCAGGGTGGACGCGCACTCGGCCGTGGTGTCCTCCGCTTTGCTCGACACCTTGCCTCAGGTCACCGCCGCCGACGGCTTCACCCGGGGCGAGCCGGTGCGGGCCACCGCCCACCACCTGGTGCGCGCCGCGGTGCTCGCGGAACTCGATCGGGCACAACGAGATCGGGCCAGGACCGCGGCGCTGGACCACGCGGCCGCGCACGGCGTCGTCGCAGTGCACGAATGCGGGGGACCGGAAATCGCGGGCCGCACCGACATTCGCGAACTGCTCGACTTCCAGCACGGCGTGGAAGTGCGGGCGTACTGGGGCGAAGCGGTCGCCGGCGCGGACGAGGCTCGCGCGCTGGTCGCCGAACTCGGGGTGCACGCCCTCGGCGGAGATCTGTTCGTAGACGGCTCTTTCGGATCCCACACGGCCTGGCTACGCGACCCCTACACCGATGACCCGGGCACCGGCCGCGCCTACCTCGACGCCGACACCATCACCGCCCACCTGCGCGCCTGCACCGAGGCGGGCATCCAAGCCGGCTTCCACGTGATCGGCGACGCCGCCATGGACGCGATCATCACCGGATTCGACCGCGTGGTCAGCGAATTCGGCGGCCCCGCCGTCGCCGCCCGCGGCCACCGCGTCGAACACGCCGAACTCCTCGCCCCCGATCAGATCGCCAAGCTCGCTTCCTGGGGCGTAATCGCCAGCGTCCAACCAGGATTCGACGCGGCATGGGGCGGCACCGACGGTATGTACGCCGCCCGCCTCGGCGCCGAACGCGCCGCCGCCTTGAACCCGTTCGCCGCCATGGCCGCCGCGGGCATCTCCCTGGCCATCGGCTCGGACGCCCCCGTCACCGCGCTGGACCCCTGGGCCGCCATCCGCGCCGCGGTCAACCACCGCACTCCCGGCCACGGCCTGTCTCCCCGCGCCGCCTTCGCTGCTGCTACCAGGGGCGCCTGGCGTGCGGGCGGTGTCCGCGACGGCATCGCAGGCACCCTAGTCCCCGGAGCTCCCGCCTCCTACGCGGTATGGGACGCCGACGAACTCGTCGTCGCGGCCGCCGCCGACACCGTCCAACGCTGGTCCACCGACCCCAGATCCCGTGTCCCCGGCCTGCCACCCCTGGGCCCGGACGCCCCCTTGCCGAACTGCCTGCGCACCGTGCACCGCGGAGTCGTCATCCATGAGTCGTGAACGCGCCGTGCTGGTTTCGCCGCCGTGGCCTGATGCCGCTGCCTCCTGGAGGTGCGGCTTCAAGCAGGGATGCGTGGCGCTGACCTCCCTGTCGCGGTGTAGGGCGCTGGGTCCAGCATGAAGCGTGAATTCGCAGCGCGGATCGTGCGGCGTGCGGCGACCACATCCTGCGCGCCCGGGATGACATCAGACCATCGAGCTAACGCAGCGGGGCTCGCCTCCGGTGTTCCGCAGCGAAAGGCAACCACCCGTGGTGCGTGAACGACTCTCGGCTGCGCTGGATCGGTACCCCGTGCTGTGGCGGTCGGTGTCGGCGATCCTGGCGGGGCTGTTGCTGTTCGGCAGCTTTCCGCCCCGACCGTGGTGGTTCCTTGCGCCGCTCGGCATTACGGTGCTCACGTTGACGGTGCGCGGTAGCGGGCGGCTGCGCGGTGGGTTCGGGTACGGGCTCCTGGCCGGTCTCGCGTTTTTCGTGCCGCTGTTGCCGTGGACCGGGATCTACGTCGGACCGCTGCCGTGGCTGGCGCTTTCGACGGTATGTGCGGTGTACATCGGGCTGTTCGGGCTGATGGCGCGGCTTCTGGGAAGAATGCCCGGCTGGCCGCTGTGGGTGGCGCTGGCGTGGGCGACCGCGGAGTGGGCGCGGTCCAGCTTTCCGTTCGGTGGATTCCCCTGGGGCCGTTTGGCCTTCGGGCAGGCCGACGGATGGTTCTTGTCCCTGGCCTCGCTCGGTGGCGCACCGCTGGTCAGCTTCGCCGTAGCCCTCACCGGAACCGGTGCTGCGGCGCTGGTTTCGGCTGTGTGGTCGACACGGCAACCGCGTCACTTCACGACCGGTTCGGATGATGTTCGCCTGGAGTCGAATAACGCCGCGTCGGCCGAAGGCGTTTCCGCGCGCAGCTCTGACATCGCGAGCCATTCCCCCGACCAGACCTCGAAGATTGCAGACACTCCTAGCGCTCGCACCGCAGTGATCACGGCCGCGGCCACATCGGTCCTCATGCCGGTCGCCGGTCTGCTCCTCAGCTCCGCACTACCCGACCCGGATCGCGGCGACCGCACCATCACCGTCGCCGCGATCCAGGGCAGCGTCCCGCGCCTCGGACTCGACTTCAACGCGCAACGTCGCGCCGTCCTCGACAACCACGTCCGCCGCACGAAAGAACTGGCACGCGCGGTCGAGGCGGGGCAGGCGAAGAAGCCGGATGTGGTGATCTGGCCGGAGAACTCCTCCGATATCGACCCGCTGCGCAATGCCGACGCCGCGACGCTGATCACCGAGGCGTCCGAGCAGATCGGCGCGCCGATCCTGGTGGGTGCGGTGCTGGTGAACGGCGATCGCACCACGACCAACTCGGTGATCGTGTGGAACGGCGTGGCGGGCCCGGGGGAGCGGCACGACAAGAAGATCATCCAGCCGTTCGGCGAGTACCTGCCGATGCGCTCGTTCTTCCGGCTGTTCTCCGAATACGCCGACCGTGCCGGATATTTCGTGCCGGGCCACGGCGACGGCGTGGTGCACGCCGCAGGCATCGATATCGGCGTCGCGACCTGCTACGAGGTCGCCTTCGACCGCGCCTTCGAGGACGCGATGCGCGCGGGCGCCCAGCTGCTCACCGTGCCGACGAACAACGCGACCTTCGGCGACAGCGAGATGACCTACCAGCAGCTGGCCATGTCGCGCATCCGCGCGGTGGAGCACGGCCGCGCCCTTGTCGTCGCGGCGACCTCCGGGGTGAGCGCGATCATCGCCGCCGACGGCAGCGTGCGGCAGGAGACCCCGCAGTTCGTGCCCGCCGCCTTGGTCGCCGATCTACCGTTGCGAACCAGCAACACGCTCGCGACTCGCGTCGGTCCCGCGCCGGAGGTCGTCTTCGTCGTGCTGACCGCCGCCGCCCTCGTAACCGCCGTGGTTCGGCGTCGGCGGGCGCACACCGCGGCTGCCCCGCGCCCCGGGATCGGGCAGCCCGTTTCCTGACCGGGCCGAATACAGACCGAACACTCGGTATTTTCTGTGGCAGCTGTAGCCATATTGTGATGTAGCGCATCATTCGCCGAAACCGGTGGGGTACGCGGCCGTTTTCTTGTCGCGTCACCTATCTTCCTGGCCTTTTTCCGAGGCGCGTGCCCCAATCGCCCGGTTCGCGAGGATGTAGCTAGTCAAAGTCACGGTGTGCCAACGGCGTTGGATGTGAAACAAATCCAACACGGCGGCAATCCGCCCGTTCCGACGCTCCGAATCATCTGTCGTGGATCCCGTCCATGATCGGCGCCTGCGCGCCGGTCGTGCGGCGGTTGCTAGGGGAGTTGCGTCAACAGAGGCAGAACGGAGTGATTGATGAGTTCATTGGCCACGGACCGCGTCGACCAATGTTCATCCGGCGAATTTTCGGCACAACCGTTCGCTTTGTCGCCGGCGCAAACGGCGCTCTGGTACGCGCAGCGGATCCGCCCGGATGTGCCGCTGACCATCGCCCAGTATGTGGAGATCCACGGTGACCTGGATGTCGGGCGGCTGCTCTACGCGATCGAGCGCTTCGGCGCCGAGACTCAGGTCGGCCAGATACGGCTGCTGGAGATCGATGGCATCCCGCATCAGCGCGTCGACAACACCCGCCGCCCCGGCTGGGCCCGGCTGGACCTGCGCGCCGAGGCCGATCCGAAGGCGGCGGCGCTGCGCTGGATGAACGAGCACGCCAGCTCGCCGATCGATCTGGAGCACGATCCGCTCACCACCAATGTGGTGCTGCGGACCGGAGATTCGGACTACATCTGGTACGCCCGTGCCCATCACATCGTGATCGACGGCTACGGCGCGATGAACGCGCTCACCCGCACCGCCGAGATCTACACCGCGGTGGAGAACCACACCGAGCCGGTGGCCTCGCGGGCCACCCCGCTGGTCGAGATGTACGCCGACGAACTGCGCTACCGCGATTCCAGCCGGTTCCGCGCCGACCGGGACTACTGGCTCGAGCAGCTGGCGGGCGCGGGCGAGCCGATGAGCCTCAGCGGCGCCACCGTCACCGCCGCGACGCACGAGGCGGGCAGGCGCACCGCCACCGGTGTGCTCGACGACCGGTGCCAGTCCGCGATGAACGAGGCGACCGCCGCCTTCGGCACTGCCAACTCGGCACTGTTCGTCGCCGCGCTCGGCACCTATGTGCGGTCGGTGACCGGCAATCCGGATGTGGTGCTGAGCCTGCCGGTCTCCGCGCGCACCACCGTGTCGCTGCGGCGCTCGGCCGGTGTGGTGTCCAATGTGGTGCCGATCCGGCTGAAGTTCACCGCCGACACCACCGTCGCCGACGTGGTGAAGGCCACCGAACTGCAGATCACCGGCGCGTTGAGACATCAGCGCTACCGCCACGACGACATCCGCCGCGACTGCGGCTACTCCCGCGACGCGCGCGGCTTCTTCGGCCCGATGGTCAACATCATGTTGTTCCACAACGAGCTGAAATTCGGCAGCCTGGTCGGCTCGCTGAATGTGCTGGCCACCGGCCCGGTCGAGGACCTGTCGATCAACCTGTACAACGGCGTCGGCAACCGCATCCACGTCGACTTCGAGGCCAACGCGCGGCTCTACAGCGAGACCGAGGTGGCCACCCACCACGACCGCTACCTCGATTTCCTCACCCGCTTCCTCACCGCCGCGCCGGACACCCGCGCGGAGACGCTCACCGCGATCACCGCGGCCGAACGCAGCCGGGTCCTCGCCGACTGGAACGCCACCGAGACCCCGCCGCACCTCGGCACGCTCGCGAGCCTGTTCGCCGAGCGGGCCGTGAGCTGCCCCGACGCCGTCGCCCTCGAATTCGGCGACGAGACAGTTACTTACGCCCAGCTCGACGACCGCGCCAACCGGCTGGCCCGGCTGCTGATCACCCGCGGCGCGGGCCCGGAGACGTCGGTCGCGCTGTGCCTGCGGCGCAGCATCGAACTCGTCGTCGGCATGTACGCGATCGTCAAGTCCGGCGCGGCCTACCTGCCGCTGGACCCCGAGCACCCGGCCGAGCGCATCGAGCAGATCGTGCGCCAGGCCGCACCGGTCTGCGTGCTCACCGCGGACCGTGACGCGCTGGCCCTGTCCGTGGGCAGCCTCGCCATCGACGCGGTCGACCTGTCGGGCTTCGACGGTGCCCCGATCACCGACGCGGACCGCATCGCCGCCCTGCGGGCCGACCACCTCGCCTACGTCATCTTCACCTCCGGGTCGACCGGAAAACCCAAGGGCGTCGGCGTAACCCACGCCGCGATCGTCAACCGGTTGCGCTGGATGCAGCACGAGTACCCGCTCGACCACACCGATGCGGTATTGCAGAAGACCCCGGCGACTTTCGACGTCTCGGTGTGGGAGTTCTTCTGGCCCTTGCAGGTCGGCGCGCGGCTCGTCGTCGCCGAGCACGACGGGCACCGGGACCCCGGCTATCTGGCCCGGCTCATCACCGAAAAGCACATCACCACAGCGCATTTCGTGCCGTCCATGCTGTCGGTGTTCGTCACCGACACCGATGTGCGCGGCTGCACGGCGCTGCGTCAGGTGTTCTGTAGCGGCGAGGCGCTGCCCGCCGCGACGGTCCGCGACTTCTACGCCGCGCTGCGTTCGCACACACCGCACGCTGCCGACCCCAAACACCATCCCGCGCTGCACAACCTCTACGGCCCGACCGAAGCCGCGGTCGACGTCACCTACTGGCCCTGCCCGGCCGACCCGGCGAGCGTGCCGATCGGTTCGCCCGTCTGGAACACCCAGACCTACGTGCTGGACGCCCGGCTGCGGCCGGTGCCGCCCGGCGTCGTCGGCGAGCTGTATCTGGCCGGCGTGCAGCTGGCCCGCGGCTACCTCGGCCAGCCACGCCTCACCGCCGACCGCTTCGTGGCCAACCCGTTCACCCCGGGCGCCCGGATGTATCGCACTGGCGACCTGGCCCGCTGGCAGCTCTCGGCCGAGCGCCCCGGAGTGCTGGAGTACATGGGCCGCAGCGACTTCCAGGTGAAGATCCGCGGCTTGCGCATCGAACTCGGCGAGATCGAGGCGGCGCTGCTGGCCGACGACCGGGTGGCCAGGGCGGTCTGCGTGGCACATACCGGGCGCAACGGCGACGAACTGGTCGCCTACGTCGTCGCGACCCCGGACGCCGAGGAGTATCGCCCGCCGACCCCGTCGGCCAGCGCACCGCATCCGGTGTCCCGGATCGACACGGCCGCGCTGCTGACCGCGCTGCGTCGCACCCTGCCCGCGTACATGGTGCCGTCCGCGCTGATGGAGCTCGACGAGCTGCCGCTCAGTGCCAACGGCAAGATCGACCGCAAGGCGCTGCCCGCCCCCGTGGTGGGCTCGCGCTCGGCAAGCAGGTCGACCGCCGAGCCGCGCACCGAGGTGGAGCGGGTACTCGCGGGCATCTTCGCCGAAGTGCTGGGCACCGACGACTTCGGTGTCGAGGACAGCTTCTTCGACCTCGGCGGCAACTCGCTGATCGCGGCCCGCGCGGTGGCCAGGATCAATGCCGCGCTCGGCACCGGTCTCACCATCCGCGACCTGTTCGAGGCCTCGACCATCGCCGCGCTCACCGAGTGCTTCGCCACGCACACCACCGACGTCGCCTCGCCGAAACTGGTTGCGGGCGAACGGCCGGAACGGATTCCGCTGTCGCTCGCCCAGCAGCGCCTGTGGATCCTGAACCGGTTCGCCGAACACGCAGCGGCATACAACATGCCGTTGGCCGTCCGGATCGAGGGCGCCCTCGACGTCGACGCATTGCGCGCCGCGCTGATCGACGTGATCGAACGGCACGAGAGCCTGCGCACCACCTTCCCGGAGGCCGCCGACGGACCGTGCCAGCTGATCCATCCGGCCGCCGAGATCCCGCTCACGCTCGACCCGATCGACGCCACCGGCGCCGACGTCGCGGCGCTGGCCACCGAGTTCGCCGGCTACGGTTTCGATCTGCGCATCCAGGCGCCGATCCGGGTGGCGCTCTACACCACCGGGCCGGACCAGTGGGTGTTTCTCCTTGTGCTGCACCACATCTGCGGTGACGGCTGGTCGATCGCGCCGCTGGCCCGGGATCTGATGACCGCGGTCTCGGCGCGTACCGAGGGTGCCGCGCCGAAGTGGACACCGCTGCCGGTGCAGTACGCCGATTTCGCGCTGTGGCAGCGCGAACTGCTCGGCAACGAGGCCGATCCGGCCAGTGCGCTGAGTGCCCAACTGACCCACTGGCGTTCGGCGCTGGCCGGGCTGCCGGACCAGCTCGACCTGCCGCTGGACCGCCCGCGCCCGCTGCGTCGCTCCACCACCGGCGCCCGGGTCGAGTTCACCATCGCCCCGGAGATCCGGCGCGCCGCAGGCGAACTCGCGGCCTCCCGCGGCGTGAGCATGTTCATGGTGCTGCACGCCGCGCTGGCGACGCTGCTTTCCCGGCTGTGCGCGAGCACCGACATCGCCATCGGCACACCGATCGCGGGCCGCTCCGATCCGGCGCTCGACGAGCTGGTCGGCATGTTCGTCAACACGCTGGTACTGCGCACCGAGGTGGACCCCGCCGCCGGCTTCGACCGCATGCTCGACGTGGTGCGCGAGGCCGACCTCAACGCCTTCGCCAACGCCGACGTGCCGTTCGAGCGGCTGGTCGAGGTCGTCAACCCGGAACGCTCCGCCGCCAGGCATCCCCTGTTCCAGGTGATGCTGTCCTACGACCGCGCACCAGACCTGCGCGTAGAGCTGTCCGGCCTGCGCGCCGAGGTACTGCCCATCGTCTCCGACATCGCCAAGTTCGACCTGCAACTGGTGGTGCACGACGACATCTCCGACGGGCCGCTCACCGCCGAATTCGGTTATGCCACCGATATTTTCGACAAGTCGACGGTCGAGTCCTTCGCCCGCCGCTTCGTCGCCGTACTCAACGCGGTGGTCGCGGCACCTAGCCTGCCGATCGGCGACCTGACCATCCTGGACCGTCGCGAACTGGCCAACCTGGTGCCGATCGCGGGCTCGCCCGCCGAGCCGTTCAGCACGCTGGCCCAGCTGCTCACCGACACCGCCGAACGGCTGCCGGACGCGGTGGCGGTGCGCTACCTCGGCACCGACACCACCTACCGCGAGCTCGACGAGACGTCGAACACGCTGGCGCGCGCCCTGATCGAGCACGGCGCGGGCCCCGAGGTGGTCGTCGCGATCGCGCTGCCACGCGGCTTGGACGCCATCACCGCGGTGTGGGCCGTCGCGAAAACCGGTGCGGCCTATGTGCCGATCGATCCGGGCTACCCCGGCGAGCGGATCGCGCACATGATCAGCGACTCCGGCGCCATGCTGGGCTTGACCGACGCGAAATGCCTTGCGGCCATGCCCGAATGGCCCGCGCCGCGCGGTAAGCACCGCAAGCACTCGGTCGATTGGCTGGTGCTCGGCTCCGCGGAGCTGGCCGAAGAATCGCTGAACTACACCAGCGCGCCGATCACCGACGCCGACCGGCATCTTCCGCTGTGCACGGTGCATCCGGCGTACCTGATCTACACCTCGGGCTCGACCGGCACGCCGAAGGCCGTGGTGATCACTCACGCCGGGCTCGCCTCGCTGGCGAACGAGCAGATGCATCTGTTCGGCGTCTCGGATTCGGCACGGACACTGCACTTCTCGTCGCCGAGCTTCGACGCGTCGGTGTTGGAGCTGCTGCTCGGGTTCGCCGCGGGCGCGACCATCGTCGTCGCCCCGGCCGACCTGTACGGCGGCACCGAGCTCGCGGCGTTCCTGCGGGCGGAACGGGTCACCCACGCCTTCATCACCCCCGCGGCGCTGGCCACCGTGCCCACCGAGGGCCTCGAAGAGCTCGAAGCGGTCATCGTCGGCGGCGAGGCGTGCGCCGAGGAACTGGTGGAGACCTGGTCGGTCGAGCACCGCATGCACAACATGTACGGGCCGTCCGAGGCGACCGTCGCGGCCACCGCGACCGGGCCGCTGGTGCCGGGACGCCCGGTGCCGCTGGGCAGGCCGATCCGCGGCATGCGGTTGTTCGTGCTGGACGGGCGGCTGCACCCGGTGCCGCCGGGGACGCCGGGCGAGCTGTACCTGTCCGGCCCCGGCCTGGCGCGCGGCTACCACGGCCGCTACAGCCTGACCGCGCAACGCTTCCCGGCCAACCCGCACGGCAGGCGGGGCGAGCGCATGTACCGCACCGGCGACCTGGTGGTCGTCGAGCCGGGCGGGCAGCTGCGCTTCCTCGGCCGCGCCGACGACCAGATCAAGATCCGCGGCTTCCGCATCGAGCTGCGCGAGATCGACCATGTGCTGCGCGCCCATCCCGGGGTGAGTTTCGCGCTCACCGTGGTGCACACCGACGAGCAGGGCCAGCCGCGGCTCGCGTCGTACGTGACCGCGGACGAGCCGGTGACGGCGGCGGAGGTGGTCGAGACCGCGCGCCAGCGGTTGCCCGGATACATGGTGCCCGCCTCGGTCACCGTGCTGGACGAGCTGCCGGTCACCCCGGCGGGCAAGCTGGACCGAAAGGCGTTCCCGGAGCCCGTTTTCGCCGCCATCGGCTCCTCCCGTGCACCGAGCACGGAGCTGGAGTTGCGTGTCGCGGCGGTGTTCGGCGACATCCTCGGCCGCCCGGTCACCGGCGCGGAGGACAGCTTCTTCGACGTCGGCGGTAACTCGCTGCTGGCCACCCGGCTCGCCGCGGCACTGCACGCGGAGTTCGGGGTCGACCTGCCGGTGCGGGCGATCTTCGAGGCGCCGACCGTCGCGGGCGTCGCCGAGCGGCTCACGGAAGCGCCCCGGACGCAGCGGTTGGCGCTGGCTGTGCAGACCACGCGTCCGGGACGCATTCCATTGTCGCTGCCGCAGCAGCGACTGTGGTTCCTCAATCGATATTCTCCCGAATCGAGCGCATATAACATCGCTTTCGTTATCCGAATCTCCGGCGATCTGGATGTGCCCGCGCTGCGTGCGGCGCTCACCGACCTGGTGGAGCGGCACGAGGTGCTGCGCACGGTGTTCCCGGAGGACAACGGCGGGGCGCAGCAGTCGGTGCTGCCGACCGCTCGCGCGCTGCCGACGGTCGAGCCGATCGACACCGACGACGCCGGCGCGGTGGCCGCGTTGCGCACCCTCGCGCACACCGGCTTCGATCTCGTCCGCGACACCCCGCTGCGAACGACATTGCTGCGCACCGGCTCCGAGCGCTACCTGCTCGGCATCGTGGTGCATCACATCGCCGCCGACGGCTGGTCGCTCGGCCCGCTGACCAGGGACCTGGCCGCCGCGTACGTGGCAAGACACGAGGGCTCCGCCCCCGGCTGGGCGCCACTTCCGGTGCAGTACGCCGACTTCGGGCTGTGGCAGCGCGCCTGCCTCGGCGACGAGAACGACCCGGGCAGCCTCGCAGGCAACCAACTCGAGTACTGGCGGACCGCGCTGGCCGACCTGCCTGCGGAACTGCCGCTGCCCTACGACCGCCCGCGGCCCGCGGAGCCGACTCAGCAGGCGGGCGCGGTGAAATTCACCGTGCCGGAACCGGTTCAGCACGCCCTCGCCGAACTGGGCAGGGATCAGGGCGTCAGCATGTTCATGGTGCTGCGCTCGGCACTCGCCGTGTTGCTGCGCGCGGTGACCGGCGGCCGCGACATCGTGATCGGCACGCCGGTCGCGGGCCGCACCGACACCAAACTCGACGAGTTGGTCGGCATGTTCGTGAATACGCTGGTGCTGCGCTCCGATGTCGATCCGGACCGCACGTTCGCCGGCCTGCTGCGCGCCGATCGGGACACCGAGCTGGCCGCGATGGCGCACGCCGACATTCCGTTCGAGCGCATCGTGGAGGAGTTGGGCGGGGAGACACGCAGTTCCGGGCGGCACCCACTGTTCCAGGTGGCGCTGAGCGTGCAGGACGGACCCGTCCCGACGTTGGAGTTGCCCGGTCTCGCACTGCGCGCCGAGGAACTCGACATCGCGCTGGCCAAGTTCGACCTGGAGTTGCGGGTCGCCCACATCGGCTGTGACGCGGGGCCCGGCGAGCCCGGACAGGCCTTCGAATTCGTCTACGCCGCAGAGCTGTTCGACGAATCGACGATCCACACGCTGGCCGACCGGTTCCTGCGGGTGCTCGCGGCGGTCACCGCCGATCCGCGCGTCCTGGTGCGCGACATCGACACTCGCACCGAGCGGGAACGGCGCCTGTTCGCACCGGCGACCGGCGGCGCGACCATGCCGCAGTGCACGCTGCCCGCGTACTTCACGGCGACCGCGCACATGCACCCGCATCGCACCGCCCTGCGGTCGGGCACCACCACGCTGACCTACGCCGAGGTGGACCGCCGCTCGAACCGGTTGGCGCGTGCTCTCATCGCGCGGGACATCGGCTCGGGTGACCGGGTCGCGCTCGGGCTCACCCGCTCGATCGAGTCGGTTCTCACCGTGCTCGCGGTGGTCAAGACCGGCGCCGCGTTCGTACCGGTCGACCCGACCTACCCGACGGACCGGATCCGGCACATGCTCACCGACGCGGGCTGCTGGGTCGGCGTTACCGTCGCCGCGCATGCCGAGCAGCTGCACGCGGCCGCCTCGGAAGGCCCGGTGACCGACTGGGTGCTGCTGGACGATCCCGACTTCGCCGCCGAACTGGACAGCCACGACGACGCGCTGGTCGACGACCTCGACCGGTTGTGCACCATCGAGGTGGACGATCTGGCCTACCTGATCTACACCTCCGGTTCGACCGGAAAGCCCAAGGGCGTCGCGGTCACCCACGCGGGGCTGTCCAATTTCGCGGACGAGCTGCGCGACCGGATGCGGGTCGACCGCGAATCGCGCACGCTGCACTTCTCCTCGCCCAGCTTCGACGCAGCGGTGCTGGACCTGCTGCTCGCGGTGGGTTCCGGTGCGGCCATGGTGATCTGCCCGCCCGGGATCTACGGCGGCGACGAGCTGGCCGCGCTGCTGGAACGGGAGCGGATCACGCACACCTTCCTGACCCCGGCCGCGCTGTCCACCATCGACCGGGACCGCTGGCCGCTGCCGCAGCTGCGTGCGCTGATGGTCGGCGGGGAGGCGTGCTCGCCCGATCTGGTTGCGCGCTGGGCGCCGGGCCGGGCCATGCTCAACGGTTACGGGCCGACCGAGATGACGGTGGTCGCGAGCATCGCGTCGCTGACCGCCGACCGGCCCGTCACCATCGGCACGCTGGTCCGCGGGGCGCGGGCGCTGGTCCTCGACGAGCGGCTGCGTCCGGTGCCGGTGGGCGTGCCCGGCGACCTGTACCTCGGTGGGCACGGCGTGGCCCGTGGTTACTTCGACCGATTCGGGCTCACCGCAACGCGTTTCGTCGCCGACCCGTTCGGCCCGGCCGGCGCGCGGATCTACCGCACCGGTGACGTGGTGCGCTGGAACAACGCGGGCGAGCTCTACTATCTCGGCCGCAGCGATCATCAGGTGAAGGTGCGCGGTTTCCGTATCGAGCTCGGCGAGATCACCGCCGCGCTCGGCGAGCATCCCGGCGTGCGGTTCGCGCACACCGAGGTGCGGCAGATCGCGGGCGTGGATCGGATCGTGTCGTTCGTGCAGCCCTCCGACGAGCACTCAGGTGTGGATGTGGAGGCGGTGCGCGCCCATGTGGGCGCGCTGTTGCCGTCGCACATGGTGCCTGCGAGTATCACTGTGCTGGAACACATCCCGCTGACCCCGGTGGGCAAGCTGGATACCGCCGCGCTGCCCGAACCCCGGCTCGTCGCGGACGTCGCGTCGCGTGCGCCGGAGACCGCATCGGAGCTGCTGGTCGCCGAGGTGATGGCGGAGCTGGTCGGCGTCGACGCGGTGCACGCCGACGACAGCTTCTTCGACATCGGCGGAAACTCGCTGCTGGCAACGCAACTCGTCGCCCGGCTGGCCGCGGCGACGAACATCCGGCTCGAGGTGCGCACCGTGTTCGCCGCGCCACGGGTGGCCGAGCTGGCGGCACTGCTCGACTCGGGTCCCGGTGGCGCGGAGGCGCGCCCGGCCTTGGTGCGTTGCCATCGTCCCGAGCGGATTCCGTTGTCGGCGGCGCAGCGTCGGCTGTGGTTCCTGAACCGGTTCAACGGATCCGGTGAGGCGGCCGAGCAGACGGCGGGCGCGTACAACGTGCCGGTCGTGCTGCGGATGAACGGCAAGCTCGACGTGGACGCGTTGGTCATGGCGCTGCACGCGGTGCAGGCCAGGCACGAGACGCTGCGCACCGTGTTCCCCGAGACCAACGGCGAACCGGCCCAGCAGGTGCTCGATCTGGCCGCCGCCGCGATCACGCTGTTCGTCGCGACGGTTACCCCGGGCGAGGTCGACGATGCCGTACGTCGTTTCGCCGCACCGGGATTCGACCTGGCGGGCATGGTGCCGATGCGGGCCGCGCTGATCTCGGTGTCGCCCTACGGTGACACCGGCGTGCAGAACCCGGCCGAGGTGTCCGACGAGCACGTGCTCGTGCTGGTGGTGCACCACATCGCGATTGACGGCTGGTCGCTCGAGCCGCTGGCGCTCGATGTGGCGACCGCCTACCGGGCGGCCTGCGCGGGGCGGACACCCGAGTGGACCGAGCTCACGGTGCAGTACGCGGATTACACACTGTGGCAACAGGATGCGCTCGGTGCCGAGCATGATCCCGGCTCGGTGCTGAGCCGCCAGCTCGACTACTGGCGGCGCACCCTGGACGGCAGCCCAGAGCTGTTGACCGTGCCCGCGGACCGGCGGCGCCCGCCGGTGCCGTCCTACCGAGGCGGGCTGGTCGAATGCGCGGTCGACGCGAACCTGCACCGGGCGCTGCGGACCGTGGCGACCAGCAACAACGTCAGCATGTTCATGGTGCTGCACGCCGCGCTCGCGGTGCTGCTGCACCGGATGACGGCCAGCGACGACATCACCGTCGGCACGCCCATCGCCGGGCGCGGGCACCCCGCGCTGGACGGGCTGATCGGCATGTTCGTCAACACGCTGGTGCTGCGCACCCGGATCGATCCGGATGCCAGGTTCACCGATCTGCTGCACACCGTCCGCGACACCGATCTCGATGCGTTCGCGCACGCCGACGTGCCGTTCGAGCGGCTGGTCGAGGTGCTGAATCCGGCCCGGTCCCAGGCGCATCACCCGTTGTTCCAGGTGATGCTCTCGGTGCAGAACCGGCCGGTGCGCGGGCTCGACCTGCCCGATCTGCGGATCGAGGCGGCCGATGTGGATACCGGTATCGCGAAGTTCGATCTGCAGTTCACGCTCACCGAAACGCAGACGCCGGAACGGGATCCGGCGGGCATCGCGCTGTCGGTGAACTACGCGAGCGATCTGTTCGACGAACAGACGGCATTGCGGCTCGGCAAGCGGCTCACCAGGTTGCTCGCCGCGGTCGCCGCGAATCCGACTACGGCCGTCGGTGATCTGGAGCTGCTGGATCCCGCCGAATGGTCCGGGCTCGCCCCGGTCCGCGGTGCGGAGCCGGACCGGCCGATCACCTTCCCGGAGGTGTTCGAGGCGGCGGTGAACGTCGACCGCACGGCGATCGCGTTGCGCGCCGAGGACACTCAGGTGAGCTACGACGCGCTCGATCGATGGACGAACCGGTTGGCTCGGGTGCTCATCCGGCAGGGTGTCGGGCCGGAAACACTGGTGGCGCTGGGTATTCCGCGATCGGTCGAGTCGGTGGCCACCGTGCTCGCGGTGGCCAAGGCGGGTGCCGCGTTCGTGCCCGTCGACCCGCTGTACCCGGCACACCGGATCGAGCACATGCTGTCGGATTCCGGTGCGCGACTGGGCATCACGCTCGGTGACTACCGGGAAGAGCTGCCCGACGGTGTGGAGTGGATCGTGCTGGACGACGCGCACTTCCGCGGGGTCGTGCTCGACACGGCGGATGCGCCGATCACCGCGGCGGAGCGCATTGCGCCGCTGCGGGTGGACAATCCGGCGTACGTGATCTACACGTCCGGTTCCACCGGGACCCCGAAGGGGGTGGTGGTCACCCACGGTGGGCTGTCCAACTTCGCCGCCGAGACCGCGCAACGGTTCGAGGTCCAACCGGGTTGCCGCGTACTGCATTTCGCGACGCCGAGCTTCGACGCGGCGATGCTGGATCTGCTGTTCGCGCTCGGCGGCGCGGCCACGCTGGTGATCACACCGCCCGGTGTGGTCGGCGGGGAAGACCTGGCCAGGGTGTTCATCGAGGAGGCGATCACGCACGCCTTCATCACCACCTCGGCGCTGGGCACGGTGGACCCGACCGGGGTCACCTCGCTGCGGCACGTGCTGGTCGGCGGCGAGGCGTTGCCGCCGGACCTTGTGACGCGATGGGCGCCGAACCGCAACCTGTACAACGTGTACGGGCCCACCGAGACGACCATCGTCACGGTGATCGGGCAGCCGTTGACGCCGGGCGGGCCGATCACCATAGGTGGTCCGATCCGCGGGGTCAATGCGGCGATCCTGGACACGCGTTTGCATCCGGCCCCGGTCGGCGTCACCGGCGAGTTGCATCTGGCCGGTGCCGCGCTGGCGCGTGGCTACCTGAATCGGCCGGGGCTCACGGCGCAGCGGTTCGTCGCGAATCCCTATGGCAAGCCGGGGGAGCGGATGTATCGGACCGGCGATCTCGTGCGCTGGTGCGCCGGGCAAGCCTCGCTGTCGGCGGGGCGCAGCACGGGCTCGGGCCGGGAGATCGAGTATGTCGGCCGCACCGATCATCAGGTCAAGATCCGCGGTTTCCGGATCGAACTCGGCGAGATCGACGCGGCGCTGGCGCGGCACGGGGCGGTGGAGTTCGCCACCACCATCGGGCATCGCACGCCCGCGGGTACCACCGCGCTGGTGTCGTATGTCAAGGCGCGCAACGGTGTCGAGGTGACGGCGGTCGAGCTCACCGACCACGTCGCCGGGCTGGTGCCGAATTACATGGTGCCGCAATCGATCATGCTGCTCGACGAGGTACCGCTCAGCCCGGTCGGCAAGCTGGACCGGAAAGCGTTGCCGGAACCGGTGTTCACCGCCGCCGAGGGGTACCGGGCACCGGCCACGCCGACAGAGGTCGCGCTGTGTGCGGCGTTCGCGGCGGTGCTCGGTTTGGAAGTGGTGGGCGCCGACGACGGATTCTTCGAGCTCGGCGGCAACTCGCTGCTGGCCACCAAAGTTGTTGCGCAGGTGCGGGCGAACGGCCTGGATCTGCCGGTGCAGTTGATGTTCGGCGAGGCGACTCCGGCGGCGATCGCCGCGCGTCTCGACGGTTCGGGTGCGGGTATCGCGGCGGCACTGGGGCCGGTGTTGCCGATCCGGCCGACCGGCACTGCGGCACCGCTGTTCTGCATCCACCCCGCGATCGGGCTGTCCTGGTGCTACTCGGGGCTGCTCGCGCACCTCGGGCCGGACCGTCCGGTGTACGGGTTGCAGGCGCCGCACGTCGCGGGCGAGGACGGGTTCGCCTCGATCGCCGAGGCCGCGGGACAGTATGTGGCACATATCAAGTCGATCCAGCCGACCGGGCCCTACCACCTGCTCGGCTGGTCGCTCGGCGGCCTCATCGCGCACGAAGTGGCGGTGCGGTTGCAGGAGTCCGGTGACCAGGTCGCGCTGCTGTCGATGATGGACAGCTACCGGCTCTCCGACGCCTGGCTCGAACACGCGATCCCGAGCGTGGCCGAGATCATCGAGGAGTTCGGCAGCGATCAGCTCGACACACCGATCGATCCGGCAATGAACCTGCGCGACGCGGCGGAGCTGCTGCGTACGCGGCCGGGACCGTTCGCGGCGCTCACCGTCGAGCATCTCGAACGGCTCTACGCGGGTTACACCAACGGCACTCTGCTCGCGCACAGCTTCCGGCCCCGCGTCTTCGACGGCGACCTGCTGTTCTTCTCCGCCGCCGCGGACGAGATCAACCGGGCCGACCCGGAGCGCCGCGCTCTCGCTTGGCAGCCGTTCGTTACCGGCGACGTCCACGATCACGAACTCCCGTGCAGGCATTCGGCGATGACCGCACCCGAATCGCTCGCCGCGATCGGCCCGGTGCTGCGGCGCCGGCTGGACGGCGAGCCCGAGCACCCGTCCGCCAACGGGTTGCATCCGGTCAACGGGGACGCGAAGCGGGGCAAGAACGGCTCACGATCCGAGAAACCTGCCATCGGGATCCGAAAGAAGGAGAAGCAAAGGTGAGTAGACCGGACTGGATGGTGGGGGGAGTCGTGAGCGAGGGGCGGCGAGTGAGCCGAGGACCCGGTGCGTCCAGGCGCACGGCGGAGCCGAGTGCTAGCGAGGTGGAGTCGTGAGTCTGGCAGTCGAAGTGCTCGGTCTGGTCAAGAGCTACGGCAAGATCCGGGTGCTGGACAATATCGACCTGCAGATTCCGGCGGGCACCGTGATGGGTCTGCTCGGGCCGAACGGCGCGGGTAAGACGACCACGGTCCGCATCGTCACCACGCTGCTGCGCCCGGACAACGGGTCGGTGCGGGTGGCCGGGGTGGACGTGCTGCGGAATCCGGGTGCGGCACGGCGGCGGATCGGGTTGTCCGGCCAGTACGCCGCGGTCGACGCGAACCTGTCCGGGTACGAGAACCTGCGCATGGTCGCGCGGCTCTACGGCATGTCGCACAGTGCGGCCACCAGCCGGGCCGAGGAACTGTTGAGCGCGTTCGGGTTGGACCACGCCGCGCACCGCCGGGCAGGCACCTACTCCGGTGGTATGGCGCGGCGACTCGACCTGGCTGGTGCGCTCGTCGCGCGGCCCGCGGTGGTGGTGCTCGACGAACCGACCACCGGACTCGATCCACGCGGCAGGCTCGACATGTGGCGCGTCATCGGCGATCTCGTCGACGACGGCACCACCGTGTTGCTCACCACCCAGTACCTGGAAGAGGCCGATCTGCTCGCGGACCGGATCACCGTCATCGATCGCGGACGGGTCATCGCTCGCGGCTCTGCGGACGAGTTGAAGATGTCCATCGGCGGCGACCGGCTCACCGTCACCCTCGCCGCAGGACAGGACGTCAAGCCCGCCTTGACCGTGCTCGCGCAGGTCGGCATCGGCGAGCCCAGTCACGAGGCGGGCACCGACGAGGCGTCGATCGTGGTCGGCGACGGCTCGCGCACCATGGTCGAGGCGCTGCGCAGGCTCGACGATGCGGGCGTGTGCGTGGTGGACGCCAACGTGCACCGCCCCAGTCTGGACGACGTATTCCTTTCTCTCACCGGCACGCCGGCCCGCGACGGGGCCGACCGCCAGCCAGAAACCGATGACGTACAAGAGGAGATTCTGTCGTGACTGCGGTGGTCGATACCCCGAAAATGCCAGCGGTGCAGCTCGATTCGGGGCCGCGGCTGCGGATCTTCCGGGACAGCGCGATCGTCGCCTACCGCAATCTGCTGACCATCCTGCGGGTGCCGACGTTGCTGGTGACCGCGACGATCCAGCCGCTGATGTTCGTGTTCCTGTTCGCCTATATCTTCGGGGCATCGCTGGGCGGCAGTCAGTACCGCGAGTTCCTGCTCGCTGGAATCTTCACGCAGACAGTCGCTTTCAATGCGGCGTTCACCACCGTCGGGCTGGCGGGTGACTTGCAGAAGGGCATCATCGATCGGATGCGGACGCTGCCGATGTCGCGGCTGGCCGTGCTGATGGGTCGCACGCTGTCCGACCTGGTCGTCAATGTGCTCAGCGTCGCGGTGATGGTCGGGTGCGGTTACGTGGTCGGTTGGCGGATCAACGGCGGAATCGCCGACGCCGCACTGGCTTTCGGCGTGATTCTGCTGTTCGCCTTCGCCATGTCCTGGGTCGGCGCACTCACCGGTCTGCTGTCACCCACCGTCGAAGTAGCGCAGAGCGCAGGCCTGATCTGGCTGTTCCCCCTGTCTTTCATCTCCTCGGCCTTCATCTCCGCCGAGACCCTCCCCGGCCCGCTGCGCACGATCGCGGAATGGAACCCGATCACCGCGGTCTCAGCCGCAGGCCGCAAACTCTTCGACAACGACGCACCCCCCACCTTCGCCCCCGCAACCGGCTGGGCCGCGGATCATTGCGTCGGTTACGCGATCGGCTGTTCTGTTGCCATCCTCGCGGTAGCGGTCCCGCTGGCATTGCTCCGCTACCGGAAGGTGGCTAGCCGCTAAGTCTCTGGAGGACGGCTGGCGGCTGAGTCCGGAGGGTGGCTGGCGGCTGAGTCTGGAGTGGTCGGTGGCTAGGACCGGAGGTGGCCGGGCCGCTGGGGCCGGAGGTGGCCAGGCTGCTTGGATCGGAAGGTGGTCGGCCGCTGAGCCTGGAGGTGGCCAGGCTGCTAGGTCGGGAGGTGGGTCGGCCGCTTGAGCCCGGAAGGTGGCCGGCCGCTTGAGCCGGGAGGTGGCCGGCCGCTGAGTCCGAAGTTGGTCGGCGGCTACGACCCAGAGGGGCCAGGCTGCTTGGATCGGAAGGTGGCTGGCCGCTGAGCCTGGAGGTGGCCAGGCTGCTAGGTCGGGAGGTGGGTCGGCCGCTGAGCCCGAACGTGGTCGGCGGCTAGGGCCGGAGGTGGCTGGCCGCTGAGTCCGGAGGGCGGCTGGCCGATGAGTCTGCAGGCGGCCAGCCGTTAGGTCCGGATCGCCCGGTAGATCGTCTCCCGCGCCGCCGCGCCCTCGGGTGTCGGGCTGGTCGCCCAGATATGAATCATCTGCGGTGCCTCGTGGTAGTCGAGGCGGGTGCCGGTGAAGGTGGGCGCCATGGCCGCGTAGTTGCGGGCTTGGCAGTTCAGGATGTCGTAGGTGCCGCTGAGGACGAGCAGGCGGCCGAGGTGGTCGTTGTTGCCGAGGATCGGGCTCACCCGAGGATCGGTCGCCGGCAGGTCGCCGCAGTACAGGCTGCCGAAGTAGCGGCAACCCGCCGGGCTGAGGAACGGGTCGAGCTCATCGAGCTCGGCCATTTCCGGCTCCTGGTATCGGTTGTCGAGCACCGGCACGATCAGCACGGTCACATGCGGATTCGGCACACCCCGATCGCGCAGGATCTGCGCCGCCGCCAGCGTGATGGTCCCGCCGACGGAGTTCCCGACCAGACTCACCTGCCCGGGACCTTCGTCGGCGATCACCTTCGCCACGAGGTCGGCGAGCATGTCCGGCACGACCTCGCCGGTGCCCTCGGGCGCCAACGGGTACAGCGGAATGATCAGGCGGGCAGCGGTTTCGGTGATCAGCTCCGCGCACAGGTCCCAGCTGGCCTCGGACATCCGCAGCACGAAACCGCCGCCGTGGGTGTACACAACGGTCCGCTCGGGCGCCCGATCCCGCTCCGTCGCCGTGTAAATCACCCACTCGTTGCCATGCGGATCGGTGGCGAGCTCCGTTTCGACCGCGAACTTCGCCAGGAAATCCGCAGGCGGTTCCTTCGGCATCGGATACTTCCGCGTCAACTCCACCGTGGCTTCGGCGGCGTCCACCGTCACCACCATCTGCTTGATTCCCGATTTCCAGGTCTCCTCGGCAAACCGCTGTGCTTCCGGACTGACCTCGACGCTCTGCGTCATCTGCGCCCCCCCAAATTTGTTTATCCAGTTTTCCGTCATGCTGAAGGACCAAGTACCCCGCCCGCTCCTGATCGAATCCTTGTCAGCCCAGTGCCTTCAGCGAAGGTGCGCCTACCCGATAGGTGCTGACAAAGTCTCCCCAGGTGAGCGGTCCATTGAGCTGAAGACCTAGCCAGGTTTTCCCGTGAGTAGTGCTGGGCGCGTCGGGTGCCGTACCCGGCTTACCTCCGCGGTCAGGTGCGTCGTGGCTGGTTCCAGCGTGGTCATCTGGTTGTGGTTGCGTTTCGGGCGGTCCTGGTGGGGTGAGAGTGTTGGTGGGGGAGGGTATTCAGAGCATGCACACCGTTCGCAAGTGGTAGACGGTCTGTGAGAGGTGCGCACGGTCTACGGAATCGCCCAGCGCTGGCGGGGCGCGGTGGTTGCCAGCAAGATCCGCACTAGCTCTCGGGATCCGCACCGACTACGGGGGTCCCAAGTGGGTGCGGATCCAGAGAGAGGCTGCGGATTTCGCTGGCAGCGGCCCGCTTTCGTGGTCGACGGGACATGAGGGCGGGAAGCGCGAGTCAGCACGCCATAACGTCCCACTCGAGGCCGGGCCGATCACCCAGCGGGACATAGGGGTCGGAAAACGCGAGTAAGTCCACCGTGACGTCCCACTCGGCACCCAGCTGCTCACCCAGCGGGACATAGCGGCGGCGAGCCGCGCGCTCTGGTGCCACTGAGTTCGGTTGATCAGGAACGGAGCGCCAGGGAGGGGGTATGCGAAAGGCCGCCTACATCTTTCGATGTAGGCGGCCTCTTCGTTTACCGAATCTTTCGGCCTACAAGGCCTTTCGGTCAACCAACCTTCCGGCCTGGCGGTAGAACCTTCGACCTGTAGGTGGCCTTTCAGTTACCAACCTTATGGCCCGGCAGCGGGTTTTCCGGGCGGTAGGCGGCCATTTCGGTTCACCTACGTCCTGGCCTGGTGGTGAATCCTTCCGGCCCGCAAGGCATTGGGTCTATCAACCTTCCGGCCGGGCGTTGGAACCTGCTGGCCCGCAAGATCTTGGGTTTACCAACCTTCCGGCCGGGCGTTGGAACCTGCTGGCCCGCAAGGGCCTGCTGGGTCTATCAACCTTCCCGGCTGGCGTTGGAACCTCCTGGCCTGCAAGGCCCTTCGGTTAACCAACCTCCCGACCTGAGAGCGAAAACCTTCCGCCCCGCAGGCGACCCGGCGGAAACTAAACCCGGCGACGAGTCTTCAGAAGATCGAGGCGCTCCTTCAGCAGCTCCTCCAGCTCTTCCTTACTACGCCGTTCCAGCAGCATGTCCCAGTGGGTGCGCGGCGGCTTGACCTTCTTGGTCTCGACGGTGGTGCCTTCGATCAGCATGCCTTCCTGACCGTTGCGGCACAGCCACGTCGGGGGGATTTCGGCGTCGTCGGCGAACGGGACGTCGAATTCTTCACCGTTGTCGGTGCGGTATCGGGCGATCCGACGCGGAGCCAGGTCGTGGTCGCGATCGGTCTCGTAGCTCACCGCTCCGAGCCGACTGCCCCGGAGTACGCGATCTGCCATGGTGTGCCTCTCCCTGTGTGCTCGAGTCTTGTTGCTGCGACCGTACGAGCGTCTGGTGCTCGCTGGACCTTATGTGCAACGAACGGGCCTGCGCCGATAGTTCCCGACGGGCCACGGAACCGTTCCATTGTAGTGCCATCGGCGTGCCGACCTCGCCACGCCCGCCATCCGGCGGTTCAAGGGGGTCGTTGAGCGGCTGAGGGCGGTCGAAGCATTAAGGTTCTGCGTCATGTCGAGCCGCTTGTTGTCCTGCCTGACTTGCCGCTAGGGGGTGTGTTCCATCTCTGATCGTCGTCACTCTCGCCAACTGTCCTGCCTGTGGTGTGGGCGAGAGATCGTGGAGTCGGAGGCCGGGCGTCGCCGCCGGTACTGCCGTCAGTCCTGTCGTCAACGTGCCTACGAACACCGCAACAGCCTCAAGGGCACCGGGATCCCCGACGATTCCGTCGTCCTGAGCGCCCAAGAGGCCGCCGATCTGGCCGACCGCTGGTTCGCCGCCCGCTGCGCCGCCGAAGACGTCGCCATCGCCATCGAAGAGAACGCCAGCCCCGAAGAACTGGCAACCCTAGGCAAAACCCTCCTCGAACTAACCCGCGACGCCGAGCGGTTGCGCTGACCCGCCGACGCCGAACGCCTGCGCTGACCTGCCGACGAAGGTAATGCTGGCTGCCCGCCGAAAGCCGGTGCTGACCTGCAACGGCGAGCGCTGCGTTGACCGGCGTGACCGAAAGGCGGTGCTGGTCGGCCACGGAAAGCCCGTGCTGACTGCGCCGGCGAGCGCCTGATTGATTGGTGACGGCGCGCGTCAACCGTTGACAGCGAGCGCCTGTTCGAGCGGGGGCGACGCTGAACGGTTGCGTTGAGCGGCGCTGCGCTGCCAAGTGCAGTGCTGGCCGGCCGCCAAAATCTCGCGCTGACCTGCGACGGCGAGCGCCGTCGGTGGACTGGCCGCGTTGCGTGCCGACCGTTGACAGCGAGCGCCTGTTCGAACGAGCGACGTTGACCGGCGCCGTTTAGGGCAGTGCTGTCCGATCCGCCGAATTGCCCGTGCTGACCTGCGACGGCGAGCGCCTGCAATTGACTGGTGACGGCGCACGCCGATTATCGACAGCGAGCGTCAGTTCGAACGGGGCGGCGCTGAACGCGTGCGTTGGGCGCCGTCGCCGAAGGGCAGTGCTGCTCGGCTGCGGACAGCGCGGTGCTGACCTGCAATGGTGGGCGCCTGTGTTGACGCGCAACGCCGAACGCCTGCGCTGACCTGCGGCGGGCTGGGCCCGCCCGCAACGCGACGCCCACGTCGACCGGACCCGCATCGCTGACTTGACGTAAGTTCCGTGCTCTTGACTGCTGTTGCAGCATGCGTCAAGAGCACGGAACTTTCGTCAAGTGGGATGGCTCGGCTTTAGGTCGAACCGCCGGTCGGTTAGACCCGAGCGCGGGGGTTGTGGGTTGCCAGCGGCGGGGTGAGGGGGAGGGGCGTGGTTTCGAGGTCCGCGGTGGGATCGTCTGACTCGGGATGCGTGCGCGCTCGCCAGTAGACGGCGCCGAGGAGTAGCGCCACACCCGCCGTAAGTCCGGCGAAGGAAGCCAGGGTGGTGGCGTCTGGGTGGATGAGGGACTGGGCGCGCATTGCCTGGGTGAACACGATGGCGAGTAGGCCGGTGTAGCCGAGGGCGAGCACGCTGACCACTGCTGCTCTGGTGCGTTCGCTGCGCAGCCAGGGGTAGCGGGGGGCCAGCCAGGCGAGCACGATGACGGTGAGTAGCAGGATCTGGATGCCGTGTAGGCCGACGAAATGTGGGACGCGGAGGTCGCCGCCGATGGTGCTCCAGTTGGTGATCGGCATGCCTGGTGCGGCGTCGCGGGGGGAGAGGTCGCGGCCGGCGGGGTCGATGACGGTGTGGCCGGAGATCAGTTCGATCACTTTGCCGTCGGTGTCATGCACCAGTTGCTTACCGGTGTATCCCATCAGATAGCCCATGGCCATGCCTGCGACGGCGAGGGCCAGCCCGAAGTGGATCGCGCGGGCGGTCGGCCGGTCCACCAGGCGCTGCCACGACAGGATCACCACGATGACCAGGTTCGCGAGGAAGAGCCCCGGCACGCCGGACATGAAGATGCGCTGACCGATCTCGTTGACGGGATCGGTGTCGAAGTTGTTGAAATGACTGAACGTTCCGCGCGCCGCCTGCACGGCGATGAAGCCGACATCGAGGACGCCGGCCACCGCGAACGTCGTGCCCAGCCACCAGGTCGCGCGACTTCCCTTGTGCGGCAACGACAGTAACCACGCCAGCGTGAGACCGTATAGGGCGAAGGCGAAACCGAACTTCAACGGCTTCAACCACACCGACTCGCCGAGCAGCATCCGATCGTCGACGAGCAATCCCACCAGCGAGATGACGGTCAGCGCGGTCATGACCAGCGCCATCCAGGTCAGCGGCCGATGCAGCCGGGCAACGGAACCGGCGCGGTGGCGATGCCGCACCTGCGCCGACCGGTCGGCGAGCGCGGCGGAATGTGATGTGGGCATGCATCGAAGGTAGGAAGCGACACCCTCGGAAGACGTCCCGCCGCAGCATTATTCGCGCCTAGTACCGGGGTACTGAGATGGGTGACAACCCCCGGTGCCGTGGGATGAGCGTGCCGCTGTCCTGTGGCAAGTCGAGTCCGCGGCCGGACGCCTCTCCGCCCGGCCGCGCAAAACTCAGATGGCGGGCAGGCTGGCGTCGGGGAACGAGTGGTGTTCGTGCGCCACAATCCACCGCTCGTTTTCCTTGCGCAGGCCGAGGGTGAGGCGGAGCCGTCGGCCCGGGTCTTTGGCGAAGTCCTCGGCCGTCCCGCACAGCAGCAGGGCATGGGCGAACGCGACGTCAGCGCCTGCTGTGACGTCTAGCGAGACGATCTCGAACGTCGCCCCCTGCGCCTGCCACTCGAAGAAACCAGGCCAGGCCGCCTGGTACGCGTCGATGCCGCGCAGACCTTCGTCCGGCGGCGGCACATCGAACATGACGATGTCGGGGGCGTGATCGGCGAGAACGGCGGCCAGGTCGCCCGCGTGCACGGCGGCAGCCCACCGCTCGATCAGAACCCGGATCGTCTTCTCGTCGTCCGACATCGTTCATCGTCCCTTCATACGGCGCCTCACCAGTACGTTCGGCATGCAGTGAGCCTGCCGGAAAAGACGCATGGGGCGCAATGGATTCCGTGTCTTATGTGAGATATCCCGACCTCTACAGGCCGGTTTCCGCTGCTAGGGCCGGTGTCGAAGTCCCATCCGGGTGCCGAATCGCCGCCTAGACGCGTCATCGTCGCGACGGGGCGGATCCGACCGCCGACAATCTGGACGCGGCGGTCTTCGAGGTGGCAGGCATGGTCGTGCTCGGCGCGATCATGTCGATGATCCAGCCCCGGACGCATCCGTCCGGACTACGACACCCGCCTAGCGGACAGCCACCGGGGCGAGTGTCGAGCGTTTGCGCCCGTATCCGAGGTAAACCGCGACGCCGACCAGCACCCACACCGCGAACCGCACCCAGGTCAACCCGTCCAGCGTGGTCGCCAGCAACACGCACCCGACGAGCGCCAGCACCGGAACCACCGGCACGAACGGGGTGCGGAACGGCCGCTCCCGCTCGGGCTCTGCCTTCCGCAACACCAGCACCCCGATGCACACCACCGCGAACGCGGACAGCGCCCCGATGTTCACCAGCTCCACCACAATGTCGATGGGCAGCAGCCCGGCGATCGCCGCGCACACCGTGCCGAGCAGCAGCGTCAGCCGCACGGGCGTGGACCGCTTGCCGGTCTGCGCCAACCCGAAGGGCAGCAACCGATCTCGGCACATCGCGAAACCCAGCCGCACCTGCGCGTACACGATCATCAGCAGACCCTTGGTCAACGCGATGATCGAGGCGATCACGATGACATTGCCGATCCAGCCGATCTTCAACCCGTCGAACGCGGTAGCGATCGGCGCCCCGTTGTTCAGCGTCGCGAACGGCGCCATACCGGTGAGCACGGCGCTGACCAGGGCGTAGAGCACGGTCGCGATGAGCACCGTGCCGATGATGGCGAACGGAATGTCTCGGCGCGGGTTGCGCGCCTCCTCCGCCGAGGCGGCGACGACATCGAAGCCGAGGAAAGCGAAGAACGCGATCGCCGCACCCCCGATGATGCCGCTGACGCCGAACGGCGCGAACGGCGTCCAGTTCTGCACGTCGATGTGCGGGGCGCCGACCGCGACCACCAGCACCAGCACGCCGATCGTCACGCCGACCAGCACCTTGGTGATCCGCGCGGTCAGCGACACCTCGCCGACCAGCACCGCGACGATCGCCCCGATGATGAGCATCGCGGGCAGGTTCACGATCCCGCCCTCGGTCGGCCCCGCCGCGATGGCCTTCGGAATGGTGATGCCGAACAACGAATCCAGCGCCGACACCGTGGTCCCGGACCAGCCGATCGCCACCGCGGCCCCGGCGATCACGAACTCCAGCAACAGATTCCAGCCGACCAGGAACGCGGGCCCCTCACCGAGCGTGGCATAGGTGTAGGTGTAGGCACTGCCGGACACCGGCACCATCGCCGCCAGCTCGCTATAGCAGAGCGCGACCAGCACACACACGGTTCCGGCCAGCACGAACGACAGCACGATCGACGGCCCGGCTTTTTCCGCGGCGGCCACACCGGTGATCACGAAGATGCCCGCGCCGACAATGGTGCCGACACCCATCGCCGTGAGGTCGATGCGGCCGAGCCTGCGCGCCAGCGTGGGCGCTCCATCGGACATCGCGGTGTCGGGCAAACGGCGGCGCGATCGCTGAGCGGCTGGGGTGGTCATGACTCCCTTACGAACTCGTCCAGAGGTCCCGCCTGAGCGCCGAACCGACAGACCATTCTCGTAGGAGTGCGTGCGCCGCCGTCAACTGGGGGTCTGCTACCTGCACAAACGCACCCTGACTGATTCCCCGCGCACCCAATCGCATGCGAAACCGGGTGCGTGGAAATCAGCGGCTGTGCGGCGTCAGGCGAGCGACTGGATCGCCCGACTGACACCGCGCGCCCACGAAACGTGGGCGGGAAATCAGCGGGGACGAGTCAGCTGCTGGATGACGCTGCGAAAGGCGTCGCTACCGGCGCGGCGGCCGGTCGATACGGGTGCGTCCACAACCCCTTGCGCTCGAGAATTGGCAGCACCCCTTCACCGAACCAGTACGCCTCCTCCAGATGCGGATACCCGGACAGGATGAAGTGGCTGATCCCCAGCTTCGAGTACTCGACCAGCCGCTCGGCAACCTCGGCGTGCGAGCCGACCAGCGCCGTGCCCGCCCCACCACGCACCAGCCCGACACCGGCCCACAGGTTGGGTGCGATCTCCAGCCGATCGGTGGCACCCCCGTGCAACTCGGACATGCGCCGCTGCCCCTCCGACTCGCTGCGCGCCAGGCTCGCCTGCACCCGCTCGATATCGGCCGGATCGATGCCTTGCAGCAGCCGATCTGCCTCGGCCCACGCCTCTTCCGAGGTGTCGCGGCTGATCACGTGGATGCGCAGACCGTAGTCGAGGATGCGCCCCTGATCGACGGCCAGGCGCCGGATCCACTCCAGCTTCCTGCTCACCGCGAGCAGCGGTTCACCCCAGGTGAGGTAGGTGTCGGCGTAGCGGGCCGCGACCGGACCGGCCGGCGCGGAGGAACCACCGAAGAAGACAGGCGGAATGGGATCGGGCCGGTTGCTCAGCAACGCGTCGCGGACGTGAATGTGCTCGCCCTCGAAGGTGATCGGCTCGTGCGTGCGCCACAGCTCGCGCACCACGTGCAGAAACTCGCCGGTGCGGGTGTAGCGCTGTTCCTTGTCCAGGAAGTCGCCATAGGCCTGCTGCTCGTGCGACTCGCCGCCGGTCACTACGTTCAACAGCAGCCTGCCCTGCGAATGCCGCTGGAAGGTGCCCGCCATCTGCGCGGCCAGCGTCGGGCTGACCAGGCCGGGGCGCAGCGCGACCAGGAACTTCAGCGTCTCGGTGGTGTCCACCATCATCGCCGTGGTGAGCCAGGCGTCCTCGCACCAAGCGCCGGTCGGAGTGAGAACGGCCTCGAAGCCGTTGTCCTCGGCGGCGGCCCCGATCTGGTTCAGGTAGCGCAGCGTCGCGGGGCGGTCGCCGGACATGAAGGTGCCGTGCCCGCCGGCGACCAGGCCGCGCGAATCGCCGTAGGTGGGCAGGAACCAATGGAACGACAAAGTCATGGAGCCAACTCCTCAGGAAGCGGGGAACAGGTCGTTGAAGCGGGTGTCGGTGTAGTCGGCGATGTTCACCTTGCGCGGGATCAGCCCGGCGTCGGCGAACGCGTCGGCCACGCCTTGCTCGGCGGCGATGGCGCCGGCGTCGAGCGGATGGTCTTGGTACGGGCCACGTTTCACGACAGTGAGCGCGACGTCGTAGGGCAGGCCGGTGAGTTCGGCGTAGGTCTTCGCCCACTGCTCGGGGTGCGTGTTGACCCAAGCGTGCGCCCGGGCGATGCGGGCGAGCAGGTCACGCAGCGCGGCGGCGGTCGCCTTGCTGCCCAGTGCTTTGTCACCGGCGATGTAGAAGGCGTCACCGGTCACATAACCGTTGCCGCTCACCAGTATTCGCGCGTTGGCCTGCTGCTCGGCCTGCGCGGTGTACGGATCCCAGATGGCCCACGCGTCCACCCGGCCGGTGGTCAGCGCGGCCAGTGCGTCCGGCGGCTGTAGGTATTGCGGCTCGATCTGGTCCCATTTGACGCCTGCCTTGCTCAGCACCGCGAGCAGGTGGGCATGCGCCGAGCTGCCCTTGGTGACGGCAATCTTCTTGCCGCGCAATTCTTCCGGGCTGCGCAAGGGCGAATCCTTGGGCACCACGATGCCCTGACCGTCCTTGCCTGCCTGGTACGCGCTGACAATCTTGATCGCTGATTTGGCCGCTGCGGCGAAGATCGGCGGAGCGTTGCCGACGCCGCCGATATCGACCGCGCCGGAGTTGATCGCCTCCAGCATCGGCGGTCCTGCCTGGTACTGCGACCAGGTGATCTTGTAGGGCGTCTCCACCTCGCCTGCCGCAGTGAGCAGGGCTTGCAACCCGGTGCCCTTCTGATCGCCCGCGCGTACCGTCACCTGGGACAGGTCCACCGAACCGTCCGGGCGCACCGCCGCGTCGTCGGACTTGTCGGACCCGCAGGCCGTGCCGACCGTGACGACCAGTGCGAGAGTCGTTGCGAGCAGCAGCCTTCTGGCTTTCATTCGGTTCCTTCCGGTGCGACGCCGAGTTGGGCGAGCAGGGTTTCGCGCAGGGAGAGCAGGAGCGGATGATCGCTGCGGCGCGGACGCGGCAGCTCGATGCGGGACTCGTGGGCGATGCGGCCGTCGCCGAGCACCAGCACCCGGTCGGCCAGGCGCAGCGCCTCGTCCACGTCGTGGGTGACCAGCAGGACCCCGGGACGGCGGCGCTGCCACAGGTCGATGACCAAGCGGTGAATGGTGATGCGGGTCAACGCGTCGAGGGCGCTGAAGGGTTCGTCGAGCAGCAGCAGATCCGGCTCCCGGACCAGGGCACGGGCCAGGCTGGCACGTTGCGCCTCACCGCCGGACAGCGTCAGCGGCCAGGCGTCAGCGCGCTCGGCCAGGCCGACCTCGGCCAGCGCGGCCCGGGCCGCAGACTTGGGGTCGTTGTGCCGCAAACCGAGAAATACGTTGGCCAGCACCCGTTTCCACGGCACCAGGCGTGGTTCCTGGAAGGCGACGGCAATGGTGCCGTGTGTGGTCAGCTCGCCCTGAACGCCTCGATCGAGACCAGCCAACGCACGCAGCAGCGTGGACTTTCCCGAGCCGCTGCGGCCGAGCAATGCGACGAATTCGCCTGGGGCGATGTCGAGATCGAGACCGTCGAGCACGCGGCGGCCGTCGAAATCGCGCACGAGCCCACGCACCCGGGCCACCGGCGGATCCGACACCACCGGCTCGGCGGTGATCACTGCCCCAAGAACCCGCGTCGCCATGCCAGCGCCTTCCTCTCGATCAGTCGGACGAACGCGTCGGTCAGCAGGCCGAGCACGCAGTACACCAACAGGCCGACGACGATGACGTCGGTGCGCAGGAATTCGCGGGCGTCATTGATCAGAAAACCAAGTCCCGCATCGGCATTGACCTGCTCGGCGACGATCAACGCCAGCCACGCGATGCCCAGCGACTGGCGCAATCCGACGAGGGTCTGCGGCAGTGCCCCCGGCAGCACGATGTGCCCGAGCAGCGCGAGTCGGCCGAGCTGCTGCACCTCGGCCAGCTCGGCCAGTTTGCCGTCCACGCCGCGGATGCCGGCGAAGGTGTTGAGGTACAACGGGATTGCCGCGCCGAACGCGACCAGCACCACCTTCGGCAGCTCACCGATGCCGAACCACAGGATCAGCAGCGGGATCAGCCCGTAGAACGGCACCGTGCGCAGCATCTGCATCGGCGGATCGACCACGTACTCGCCGACCGTGCTCAAACCGGCCAGCACGGCCAGACCGATCCCCAGCACGGCTCCGATCACGAATCCGGTCGCCGCGCGGCCGAGCGATACCGTGATCGCTTCCTGCAACGTGCCGTCCCGCAGCAGTTCCCAGGTGGTTTCCGCGATGGTGGCCGGCGAGGCGAGCAGTCGTTCCGGCAGCACGCCGGTGGCGCTGGCAACCTGCCATGCGACTACGAGAACCAACGGGCTGACGACCCGCAGCCACGTCTTGCGCGGCCGCCGTCGAGCCGCCGACCGAACCCGAATCGGTGTCGGCTCCAAGACAATTGATGACACGCGACACCTCGGGTAGGGGACGGGGACGCGGATCGCCGCTGAGCGCGCCGCAGTTATCCATGCTGTGCGCGCGGCGGGTCGGAGTCACCGGTTGAAACCAACCCGGTTTTAATTGGGCCGCCCTCGTCAGCGTGCTCCCAGCAACCGCTACTAGACGTAACCTGAAATAACACGTAACCTCGACAAGGAGCTCTCGGTCGAAGGTGATCGAGGCGTGACCAGACGAAACGAGATCCTCAATGACGCGGCATGTCGACGTACTGATCATCGGCGCGGGCCTCTCCGGCATCGGGATGGCCTGCCACCTCACCCGTGAGCAGACCGGACGCAGCTACGCCATCCTGGAGCGCCGCACCGCCATCGGCGGCACCTGGGACCTGTTCCGGTACCCGGGCATCCGGTCCGACTCGGACATGTTCACCTTCGGCTACGGCTTCCGCCCGTGGATCGGCACCAAGGTGCTCGCCGA
Source organism: Nocardia ninae NBRC 108245 (assembly GCF_007990755.1). Lineage (GTDB taxonomy): Bacteria > Actinomycetota > Actinomycetes > Mycobacteriales > Mycobacteriaceae > Nocardia > Nocardia ninae. Next base: position 130,632 of record NZ_BJXA01000003.1, read on the forward strand.
CGGGCCGCACATCCGCCAGTACGTCGAGGACACCGCCGTCGAATACGGCGTCAAGGAGCACATCCACTTCGGGCGCAAGGTAACCACCGCCCGCTGGTCCAGCGAGGCAGGCATCTGGACGGTCGAGGCGCTGAACGAGCAGACCGGCGACGTCGAGACCTTCACCAGCAACTTCCTGGTCGGTTGTACCGGCTACTACGACTACGACAACGGTTACCGCCCCGAATTCCCCGGCGAGGCGGACTTCGGCGGGCAGATCGTGCACCCGCAGCACTGGCCCGAGGACCTCGACTACCGCGGCAAGCGCGTCGTCGTCATCGGCAGCGGTGCCACCGCGATCACGCTCGTGCCCGCGATGAGCGGCGACGCGGAGCACGTCACCATGTTGCAGCGGTCGCCCACCTACATCACCGCGCTGCCCGCCGACGACCCCGTCGCCGTCGGCATGAAACTGGCCCGCGTGCCCGCCAAGATCGCCTACCGGGCCGGCCGGGCGCGCAATATCGCCTTGCAGCGCGCCAGTTTCCAGCTGTCTCGCACCAATCCCGCCGCGTCCCGCAGGCTGCTGCTCGCCGCGGTGCGTTTGCAGCTCGGTCCGAACATCGACATGCGGCACTTCACGCCGTCCTACAACCCGTGGGACCAGCGGCTGTGCGTCGTGCCCAGCGGTGACCTGTTCAAGGTGCTGCGCAGCGGTAAGGCGTCCATCGTCACCGACCGCATCGAGACCTTCACCGAGACCGGAATCCGGCTCGCCTCCGGTGAGGAACTGCCCGCCGACATCGTGATCAGCGCGACCGGCCTGCGCGTGCAGATGCTCGGCGGCACCACCCTCGAGGTGGACGGCGAACCCGTGGTGACCCGCGACCGCGTCGTCTACAAGGGCGCGCTGCTCGACGGGGTGCCCAACGCACTCATGGTCCTCGGGTACACCAACGCGTCCTGGACGCTGAAGGCCGACCTCGCCGCCGAGTACTTCTGCCGGGTTCTCAACCACATGAAGGCGCACGGTTACACGCGGATGGTCGCGGTGGCCGAAGAAGGCGACCGCTCGCCCGACTCGGTCATGGGTGGCGCGCTGACCTCCGGCTACATCCAGCGCGGTGACGCGGTTATGCCGCGCCAGGGTGTCCGCGGTCCGTGGCAGGTCATCAACAACTACTTCCGCGATCGCAAGATGCTCCGTAAGGGGCCGATCGAAGACGGTGTCCTCACCTTCGCCCGCGGCGCGAGCTCCGCTGGGGATGCGTCTGAGGGACGCCCGCTGGAAGCGACCCGCACCGCCTGAGCTTCGGTCGAGCTTCCGGCGATGCGGTAGCGGCCCACGCTGATCAACGGCGCTGGCGACCGGGGACCTCTCCGGTGTTCGGATGTCGTTGTGCGCGCGGCACAGTGGACCCAAGCCAGACTTCCGAGCGTTCGGTAAATATGTTCCAGCACTGAAGCGCCCAGACGTCCGATCATCAAGTGGCGGGTCGCCGAGGATAGCCACATGGATCAGGAAACATCGAGGCGCGGCGCCGACTTGCTGGCGGCTGATATCGAGGCGGCTCTGGGCTTCGAGGTGCACATCGACGAAACGATCCCTGAGCACCTCCGTCGGCAACCTTCCCCACCGGGATGGTGGATCGAGTTGACCATTCCGGCTTTGAACGTCCTGGTCGGCTGTACGCCGAGTGAGTCGACCCCCAGGGGTGTGGCGTGTGAACTCGCACAACGCATCCACGACGATGTCCTGACCCGCAGCGGAAAGATCTGGCCCGCCGACGGTGCGGGTGGCGACCAGCCGTTGCTCCCGACCTCGAGCGGGTGGCAGGGGCCGGGCGGCTCGGTGCCGTACGGGCAGGTCAAGGCGGCGAAGGAGCCCGATCCGAGCCTCGACGGGGTGATTCGATGGTGGCTGCCGCACAGCTACGACGGTCTTATCGCCAGCCAGTCCGGTGACGACGTGTGGTTCTCGCGCTGGCAGTACGAGGGCGACGACCAACGGATCACGCCGGGGATGCCGGTGACGTGGCTTATCGGCGAAGGGCGGCACGGGAAGTACCGCAAGGCAAGCGAAGTCCGTCCGGCTCAGGAGTAATCGTTAGGACCGGTCGCCGACGGACAGTTATCGCCGGCATCTCCAGCGTCGCAACTGGATTCGGTGATTCCGGAACGGGCCAGCGGGGCACGGTCGGACGTTGGCACACACTCGGACACGTCTCGCTCCGGTGCTGAAGACTGGGCGGGTGATAAATGTGCGGAGTGGAGGGACCGGGGACCTACCGTTGATCGTCGTGCATGGCGGCTCAGGCTCGTCACGGTTGTGCGCGGAGCTGCTGTCGGCGCTGCCGGGTCGGATTCGGTGGTGGGCGGTGGATTTGCCCGGCCATGGCGAATCATCGTGGACGCCGGGGAGATACGGCCTAGACATCGTCGGCGCGACTCTTGCGGAGTGGGCGGAGCGCGAGATCCCGACCCCGGCTTGGTGGTACGGGCATTCGTACGGCGGTCAAGCCGTACTCGCTGCGGCCGGTGCGGTGCCGCGGGTGTTCGCCGGACTCGTCCTTGGGGATACCCCGCTCAGTCCCGAGCGGATGTATCGGATCCTCGATCACAGCGTCGAGCGGCTGCGGCGATGGCGGGAATGGTGCGGCCGTCCGGAGGCGGAATTGGTGGAGTTGCTCGGCGGGGAAGCCTACGGCGACGGGACCTTCGCCGACGCGCTCGGCCGGGATCATCCCTATCTGCTCGGGATGGCGGCGTCGCTGCGGCGCCACGACCCGGAGTTCCTCGGCGCGCTCCTCGATGACCGCGAAACGGTCTACGAATGCTTGGTTCACGCGGAGAGCTGGCTCGCCGCCACGCCCGGACCTGCGTTGTTGCTGCGCGGTGATCCGGCGGTGATGGCCATGACTTCCGAGGAGGACAGCGCGCTCGTTCGATCGACGGGCGGAACCGTCCGTAGCCTCCCCGGCGTCGGTCACGGCCTCCACCATTTCGCGCCAGCAGCTGTCGCCGAAGCTCTCGACGGGTTCATCGGCTGAATCGACAGGTGTTGCGCCCGGCGTGGCGCTGGGCGAATCACCTCGGGTATGTCCCGGTCGGTGCTGGGGTGGGGTTGGGGGAGACTGTCGGGATGCGCGTGGTGGTGGTTAATCGGGGGGAGGTGGCGGTTCGGGTTTTGCGGGCTGCTCGGGAGCGGGGGTATGCGACCGTGGCGGTGTGTACTGCTGAGGAGCGGGATGCGCTGCCTGTTCGGTTGGCGGATGAGGTGGTGCGGCTGCCGGGGGAGGGTGCTGGGGCGTACCTCGATGTGCAGGCTGTGGTGGCGGCGGCCCAGATGGGTGGGGTTGGGGCGTTGGTGCATCCGGGGTATGGGTTTCTGAGTGAGAGTGCGGAGTTGGCTGCTGCCTGTGCGGCGGTGGGGCTGGTTTTCGTGGGGCCGGGGGCGGAGGTGTTGCGGACGTTCGGGGACAAGGTTGCGGCGCGGGCGGCGGCGGAGCGGGCTGGTGTGCGGGTGTTGGCGGCGACCTCGGCGGGGGCGGGGGTGGCGGAGATCGCGGAGTTGTTGGTCGCGCATCCGGAAGGGGTGATGGTGAAGGCGGCTGCTGGGGGTGGTGGGCGTGGGATGCGGGTGGTGCGGGATTCGGGGGCGTTGGGGGAGGCGTATGAGCGGTGTCGGGCGGAGGCGTTGGCGGGGTTCGGGGACGACGCGGTATATGGGGAAGCGTTGGTGGCCGATGCGCGGCATATCGAGGTGCAGGTGGTGGCGGACGGGGTACGCGCGGTGGCGGTCGGGGATCGGGATTGCAGCGTGCAGCGGCGGCAGCAGAAGTTGATCGAGGTGGCGCCTGCGCCGAAACTTGCTGCGGCGCTGCGGGAACGGCTGCACGGTGACGCGGTGCGGTTGGCCGAATCGGTGGGGTGTCGCGGGGTGATCACCGTCGAGTTCCTGGTGCGTGGGGCGGATGCGTGGTTCCTCGAGGTGAATCCGCGACTGCAAGTGGAGCACACGGTCACCGAGGAGGTGATGGGGGTGGATCTCGTGGCGCTGCAACTGGATCTGGCGCAGGGGTACAGTCTCGATGATCTCGCGGTGCCCGTTGGTGGTCCGCGTGGGTACGCCGTGCAGGCGCGGGTGAATGCCGAAATCGTCACTGCGGGTGGTGATGTGCTGCCGAGCACGGGCACTGTGGCACAGTTCGCTGCGCCGACCGGGGTGGGTGTTCGGGTCGATACTGCCGCGTATGCGGGTATGCGGCAAGGGGCACAGTTCGATTCGTTGCTGGCGAAGGTGATCGCGCGTGGTCCGTCGTATTCCGCTGCGCTGCGCCGCTGTTCGGATGCGCTGGCCGAAACCGTGGTTGTCGGTGTCGATACGAATGTGGCGCTGCTGCGAGCGGCGTTGGACGACCTCGCCCACGGAGTCACCGTATCGACAGCATGGTTCGAAGATAATCTGAACGAACTCTCCGCTCGGGCAATCGGTTACACACCCGCGGTACATGTCGAAGCCGGCGTCGTTTCGGTCGTCCCGGACTCTGTCGTCCTGCAAGACGACGAACAGGCCTTGCGCTCACCGATGGGCGGCACCGTGGTCAGCTTGGTCGAACCGGGCACCGTCGTCGCGGCGGGCGCCGAGGTCGTCGTGCTGGAAGCGATGAAGATGCAGCACGTGCTGCGCGCCGAACAACCGCTGCGCATCCGACGGCACATCGCCGAACCGGGTACGACCGTGGATCCCCATGCGCCCCTGCTGGTCTGGACCGAAGCCGACCACGACGGGTCTGTTGCCGACATCGCGGCGGTCGACCTCGACGCGATCCGCCCGGACCTGGCCGAGGTGCGCGACCGCCACCGCATCACCCGCGACGAGTCCCGCCCCGACGCGGTCGCCAAACGCCACCGGCTCGGCCGACGCACTGCCCGCGAGAACATCACCGACCTCGTCGACCAGGACAGCTTCGTCGAGTACGGCGCACTGGCGGTCGCCGCGCAACGCCTGCGCCGCAGCCCGGAAGATTTGATCGCAAATACCCCGGCCGACGGCCTCATCGGCGGCGTCGCGACCATCAACGCCGACCGGTTCGGCGCCGACCGCACCCGGGTGGTCGTCATGTCCTACGACTACACCGTGCTGGCGGGCACCCAGGGCATGCGCAACCACGCCAAGACCGACCGCATGCTCGAACTGGCCCGCGCGCAACACCTTCCGGTGGTCTTCTGCACCGAGGGCGGTGGCGGCCGCCCCGGCGACACCGATTACGGCGGCATCTCGGGCCTCGACGTCACCACCTTCCGTGCGATGGGTGCCCTGTCCGGCCGAGTCCCGTTGCTGGGCATTGTGTCCGGCCGCTGCTTCGCGGGCAACGCCGCTCTGCTCGGCATGTGCGACGTGGTGATCGCCACCCCCGATGCGAACATCGGCATGGGCGGCCCGGCCATGATCGAAGGCGGCGGACTCGGCGTCTACGCGCCCGAGGACATCGGCCCGATCGAGGTTCAGCGCCGCAACGGCGTCGTGCACATCGTCGCCGCCGACGAAGCCGAAGCTGTCCGCGTCGCCCAGCGATACTTGGCGTACTTCCAAGGGCCGGTCGATGATTGGACCGCCCCGGACCCGCGCCTGTCCCGCCACGTGGTCCCCGAGAACCGATTACACGCCTTCGACATCCGGGCGGCCATCGAAGCCATCGCCGACCTCGACTCCATCCTCGAGCTGCGCCGCGACTGGGCCGTCGGCATCGTCACCGCCCTGATCCGCGTCGAGGGTCGCCCCTACGGCGTGATCGCCAACAACTGCCATCACCTCGGCGGTGCCATCGACGCACCCGCCGCCGACAAACTCAGCAGCTTCCTGCGCCTGTGCGACGCCAACGACCTACCGATCGTCTCCCTCTGCGACACACCGGGTTTCATGGTCGGCCCCGAAGCCGAAAAAGACGCCACCGTCACCAAATTCAGCCGCCTCTTCATCGACGCGGCGGCCTTGTCGGTCCCGTGGGGCACCGTCGTCCTGCGTAAGGGCTACGGCCTCGGCGCCCAAGCCATGGCCGCAGGCTCCTTCCGCGCACCCCACTTCGTCGTCGCTTGGCCCACCGGGGAAATCGGTGGCATGGGCCTGGAAGGCGCGGTCCGCCTCGGCTTCGCCAAAGAGCTCGCCGCCATCGAAGACCCGATCAAACGCCAGGAAGCCTTCGACAACCTGGTCGGCCTCGCCTACGCCAGCGGCAAAGCCCTGACCGCCGCCACCGTCCTCGAACTGGACGACGTAATCGACCCAGCCGACACCCGCCGCTGGATCCGCACCCTGCACTAGCCCACCCGCAACGAAGCCGCCACCCACTTTCCGCAGCGATCCCGGCAGCCTCCACCGATGCGGTGACTTGACGTAGGCAGCCCCCTCTTGACGCATGCTGCGGCCTCCGTGAAGAAGATGCACCGTGCGTCAAGTCGGCGAGTGGGTTGGGTTCATGTCGGCGGGTGGCTTGGTCGATAGCCGCACTGGCTCTCGGGATCCGCGCCGCTTAGGAGGCCCGAGAGCGAGTGCGGATCCCGAGAAGTGGTGCGGCGGTGGGTTGTAGCCCGGGTGTAGGAGCCGGGAGTGGTGGGTTAGGTGAGGGCGGTTTCGAGGGCATCGACGAGGTTGCGGGCGCGTAGGTCGAGGGCACCTTCGACGATGTGGTTGGTGACGTAGGCGAAGGAGAGGGTGCGTTCGGGGTCGGCGTAGCCGAGGGATCCGCCGCGGCCGGGGTGGCCGAACGAATTCGGTCCGCCCAGGGTGAGATCGGCGATCGGGAGCATGAATCCGCTGGCGTAGCGGTCCGGCAGCATGATCACCCGATCGATGCCACGGGTCTGCTCGCGGATGGCGTCGTCGAGGGTGTCCGCGGTCAGCAGCCGGTGCCCGTCGACCTCGCCTACCAGCGCGGCGTACAGACGCGCCAGCCCGCGCGCGGTGCCGATGCCGTTGCTCGCGGGAATCTCCGCGGCGTGCACGGCGGGGGAGTTGAAGTCGATGTCGGGCGGGTCGGTGATCTGAAAAGCCCGGTTCGCCAACGATTCCGGGTCGCGCATTGCCGCGACCATCGGCCGGAACTGTTCCGGCACCAGCTCGTCGGGCAGTGCCGTCAGATCCGGTTTCGGCGCGAACACCAACCGGCTGACCCGATGTTGTTCGGCGGCAGGCAATCCGATGAAGAAATCGATATCGAAGGCTGCCGCGATGTCCTCGGCCAGGAACTGCCCGACGGTGCGCCCGGTAATGCGCCGGATCACCTCACCGACGAGCCATCCGTAGGTCCGGCCGTGGTACCCGTGGTCGGTGCCTGGCACCCAGTTCGGCGCTTGCGCGGCCAGCGCGTCCACCATCGGTGTCCACACCAGCGCGTCGGCGAGCGGCACCGACTTGTCGATCGCGGCGAGACCCGCCTGATGCGTCAGCAACCAGCGCACCGGAATCGCACCCTTGCCCGCCGCCGCGAACTCCGGCCAGTACCGAGCCACCGGTGCGTCCAAGTCGAGCTGACCGCGCTGGACCAGCAGATGGGCTGCGGCCGCGACCACACCTTTGGTGGCCGAGTAGACCAGTTGCAGAGTGTCGCGCTCCCACAGTCGGCCGGTGTCAGGGTCGGCCAGCCCACCCCACAGATCGACCACCGGTTTTCCGTCCCGATACACGCACACGGCCGCCCCGACCTCGCCCTGATCAGCGAAGTTCGCCGCGAATGCGTCCCGAACCGCTGTGTATCCGGGAGCAACAGTTCCGTCGATGCGCATGCAGCCCAGCATGTCACGGTGGCTGTGACGATAGATTTCAGTCGTCACCGGAACGTCCGCCGATATTGGTGTTCGTCCACGGCTGCAAAGGATGGTTGTCACCTATTAAAGGTGGCAACTGTCACCGATGCGCAACGAGTCGAGCAGGCGTGCAGCGACTCCGGCATCCAATGGGGTGCGAGCCACCGTGAGCCGATACCACAGCACGCCGTATATCTGGTCGACGAGTATTTCCAGGTCGGTGTCCGCGGTCAGCTCGCGTCGAGCGTGCGCTCGATCGAGGATGGCGCGCAGGATGGCGCGGCGGTCGCGAGCGAAATCGGCGAGCAGTTCTGTTGTCTCTGGGTCCGTTTGGGCTTCGGCGACCACGGCGCGCAACAGGGCGGCCGCCGCTGGAGTGGCCGCGTTGGTGAAGGTCGCGGTGATAAACCGGGCCAGATCTGCACGCAGGTTGCCTGTATCGGGGTCTGGTGCACTGCTGCGAGCCCACTCGGCCATGGCTTCCAGTAACACCGCACCTTTGGAGGGCCACCAGCGGTAGATCGTCTGCTTGCTGACACCGGCCGCCAACGCGATTTCCGCGGTGGTCACTGCGGTACCACTCGAGCGGGAGAGCAGGTCGACCGCCGCGTCGAGAATCGCCCGGCGGGCGGCGTCGTTGCGGCGGCGTCCGGTGTGCGGGCGCGGCAGTGTCACCGATGCAGCCTACCGCTTGACGGAACTGACGGTACCCATAAGAATTGTCGAGACTGCTGGTACCTATAAAAGGCGGTCGCGATCCATGGCTTCGACAAGTACCAAGCAGCGCCGGGTGACCTGGTATCACCGGCACATCGCTAATCCCCTGATGCGTCGCGTGGTGGGCCACCTGCCCGGTCAGGCGCTTCTGGAGACCACCGGTCGCCGCACCGGCTTAACGCGCCGCACCCCGGTCGGCGGTCGCTGCATTGGTGGTTCGTTCTGGATGGTCAGCGACCATGGCCTGGCCTCAGCCTTCGTCCGCAATATCGAGGCGAATGCCCGTGTGCGCCTGCAGATCCGTTCATGCTGGTACGCGGGCACCGCACACCTGTTGCCCGACGACGACGCCGAGGCCCGCCTGCGCCGACTCCCGCGATTCAACAGCTGGAATGTCCGCATGCTCGGTACCGACCTACTCACCATCCGCGTCGATCTCGACGACTGAACCTTGCTGGATGACGACAGGTTTGGCCCGCCGCAAATATCGACATTGCAGATCCGGTGACAGATAGAACCTGCAGGTGGCAGATAAAACCTGCCGTCACGGTGGCCGGTCGGCCGGCTCGGGCCGGGGCCGAACCTGTCGGTGCCGGACGGAATACTCGACCGTGGTCGCACCACCAACCGCACCGGAGGAACCGCATGCCGCACAAGCTCGAAGACCTGCCCTACGCGCGCCATCTCGCGGTATGGCAGGGCGATCTCGAGCCGGAAGGGGACTACGACTGCGTGCATCTGGACGGCGGCGAGTTCGACGATGTCGAGGTGCAGAACGCCCGCTTCAGCGAGTCGGTCTTCACGTCGGTGGCGTTCACCCGGGGCAGCATGCGGCACACCAGGTTCGCGGACGTGTGGCTGCGCAATGTGCGCTGGGTCGGCACCGAGCTCGCCGACACCGGTTGGCTGGACGGCGAAGTGCTCGCGGGCGCCATGTCCGGTGTGGATCTGGCGGGTTCGAGCCTGCGCCGAGTGCGTTTCGAGGGTTGCAAATTCGACTCGGTCAATTTCCGCACCGCGAAATTGCGCGATGTGTCGTTCGTCGAATGTGTCCTTCGGGACTGCGATTTCGGTGACGCCGCGCTCACCAACGTCACCTTCTCCGGATCCACCCTGGAAAGCATTGTGATGAATCGAGTCAAGCTGACCAAGGTCGACCTGCGCGGCGCCCGCGCTCTCGACATCACCGACGGCCTGGACTCACTCCGCGGCGCAACCATCGACAACGGCCAATTGATGGAGCTGGCCCCAGCGTTCGCCCGCCACTTGGGGCTCCTGGTCCGGGACTCCTAGGACGGTCCTGGCGAGCCGGGATGCCGCCCGACGGTCAGGCGGAACACGTTGTGCGAGTACGCCTTACGCGCCCGCCTCGGCACGGGCAACCGTCGCGGCCACACCGTCCAGCACCACCCCGAGCCCGAACTCGAAATCATCCTGACTCGGGTCCGGTGTCGACGGCGGCGGTGCCGATTCGAACAATCCGGAGCCGAAGAGCTCGGCCGCGTCCGGGAACCGCTCCGAATCGACCAGTCGCGCCATGTGTCGCCCATAGTTGCGGTTGACCTGCGTCTCATCGAGACCTGTTGTGCGCCTGCCTTGTTCGAGCTGCTGCGCCAGCAGATCGGCTTGCCGCACGTACCCGCTGACCACCATCACTACCCCGACCTTTGTTCCGGCGTCGAGCCCGGTGGGCCGCAACGCGCGTAAACCCGCGTCCATCCAGCCGATGGCGCCGGGCCCGCTCGGTGGCCCCGAGATCGGCAGCTGAGTGAGCCACGGTCGTCGCCGGTGCACCGACCACAGGGCAACCGCCCACTCATGCAGGGCGGGCCGCCAATCATCGTGCGGCGCAGGGAACTCCGGGGGAAAACCGTTTGCGGCGTCGGCCATCAGGACGAACAGCTCCTCCTTCGACCCGATATGCCGATAGAGCGACATCGGTGTGACCCCAAGCCTTTCGGCGATCTTCGGCAGCGTCGCACCCGACAACCCGTCCCGGTCCGCCAGTTCCACCGCGGTGCGCACGACCTGATCGACATCGAGTCCGGCCGGTCGCCCGAGTTTCGGCCCGGTGGGCAGCCGCCACAGGCGGACCAGCTCGTCCGGTGGGATGTCGTCGACCATGGTGCCTCCTCAGCGCTTGTGCCCGAACGGCGGGAACATTAGCATGCGCCTTATAGTATAAGAGATATATTAATAAAGGAAGAGGGCTCCATGAACACCACCGTTATCCACCGAACCACCGGCACGGCGGGCCTGATCGCCACACTCCTGACGCTGGTCGAACTGCCACTCTATTTCGTCTACGGCGGCCCGCCACCGGACTGGAACATCTTCACCCGCAGCATGTTCGGCCTCATCGGCGGCGCGCTGCTCGTCGTGTTCATGGTCGGTCTCCCGCACCTGCTGAAGGCGCACGGCCCGGTCTACGCCTGGCTCGGCTCGCTGAGCGCGGTCGCCGGACTGATGTGGCTCACGGTCACCTCGATCTCCACCTGCCTCGAGGTCGGCGCCGCCATCGCCGCACCCGACCCCATCGACCCCACCATCGCCGTCACCGGCACCTACCTCCTCTACGGTTCGCTGTCGAAGCTGCTGATCGCCTTGTTCCTGATCGCCTTCGGTACTGCCATCGCAGGCACCGCTCTGCTCCCACGCTGGACGGTATGGTCGGCCTTCGGTTTGGCCGCGACCCACCTCGCCTTCGTGCCCTCGATGTACTTCGGCAACAACCCCGCGGACTTCTACGCCGCCAACGGCTGGGGCACCACGGCCACCACCGGCGGCCTGACCATCCTCTGGCTGCTAGCGGTGAGCGTCGCACTCCTGCGCGCCCCGGCCATCCGGACCACCTGAACGTCCACCGCTCGTTTCGAATCGACAGCGTCGCCTACGAAACCGAGCGAAGTCTTGCCGAGTCCAGGTCCGGCCTCGTTCGGCCAGGTTCAAGTCGTCGTAGAGGTCGTGCACTTCAACGGCGCGTGCTTGAAGATCATGGATGTCCACATGTCAGGTCTACCGAGATCTCTTGTCCGACGGCGGAGGCGATGTCGGCACGCCCCGGTGGCCAGGCGCACGGCCAACCGAGACACGCAGCGGCACAACATATTACGTCAGCATGGGTTCGAGCTCATCGAACACGTGCGGAGGGCCATCAGGGAGTTGATCGGCACCTACGGTCCGGCACCGTCCCGCTCATACCGCGACCCGCACAGCAGGCGAACGCACGGACCTGCCGCATTGAGCCCGGTCCTAATCGGCCATCGACGGCTCACCGATGTAGCCATTGCCACAGCTTGACACCTAGGCCATCAAAGCTCGCCCCGCACCTCGATCAGTTTGTCGTTTTGCCCATCGGAGCGGCTCGGCATTGATAGATTTCGCCGAGTCGTCGGGGTATGGCGAATTCGATGAGGAATGCGAGTACATGTTCGACCGGGATTTTCGCCGCAGCACCGACGGTGTTCGGGTGCTGATCGGGCTCGCGGAGGAACGCGGAATGTCCGGTGCGGACTGTCTGTCCGGGGCGCGGCTGTCGCCTGCGGATACCGAGTGTACGGCGCAGCAGGAACTGCTCGCGGTGCGCACGCTGCTCGCCCGTTGCGGCGCCGAGCCGGGGCTGGGAGCCGAAGCCGGTGGGCGGGCCGATATTCCGTCGTACAGCCCGTGGGGCCTGGCGCTGCTCAGCAGCCGGACGTTGCGCGACGCGATCGACGTGGCGGCCCGCTACCTCGACCGGGCCTCGGTTTCCGGCAGGCTCACCGTCGAGGAAACGGCGGGCTCGCTCCGCCTGCGCTTCGATGATTCCGAAAGCACTCCGGATGTGCGTGCTTTCCTGGCCGAACGAATCCTGGCCGGTATCAAGACAATCGGCAGCGCCGCGGGCCGCACCGAAATTGCGCCGACACGAGTCGAATTCCGGCATCGCGCGCCGACGGACAACAGTAGGTATCGCGAGATCTTCGCCGTGGCCCCTATTTTCGGCGCGGACACCAACGCGATGTCGTTCGACGGCCGCGCGCTCGACCAGGCCGTGCCGGCCACCGGCGAGCGGGCGCGCAACACCTGTGCGCAATTCTGCCGTGACCTGCTGGAGCGACATCACACCCGAACCGGAGTCGCGGGCACCGTGCGCGAGCTGCTGGTCCGCAACCCTGGCGATATTCCGGATCAGATCGCGGTCGCCAACGAATTGTTCATGAGCCCGCGCACCCTGTCGCGCCGGCTCAACGAGGAGCAGACCTCGTTCCGCGCATTGCTCGACGAGGTCCGGCAGTTGCTGTCGGAACAACTGCTCGGCCACACCGATCTGACCACCGAGCAGGTCGCCGCCCGCCTCGGCTATGCGGAAGCCGCGTCCTTCATCCGCGCGTTCCGGCGCTGGAAAGGGTGTCCGCCACAAGAGTTCCGGCTGCACGGCGGCCGGTCACCGGCACCGACGCGTGCGCCTGTCCCGGTCGGCGCCCGGTAGGCGAACTCCCGCCGAGCCTCCGTCCACAAGGTCCGCACAGAGTTCCAAGTGGAACAACTGAGCTCGCCCGGTGTGTTGGCCACGGCAGAAGCGCTGGATGCTGCAAGTATGCTGGCATGTCGATCAGCGCTCCCGTTGCGCCGAGTGTCCCGAAGACGATCCGCCAGGCCACGGTATTGGCCGTCTGCTGCACCGCCGTCGTGATGGCGAATGTGGACACCACCGCGGTCAACGTCGCGCTACCCGCGATCGGTCGCGGGCTGGACGGTTCGGTGGCGGGTGCGCAGTGGGTGGTCGCCGCCTACACGTTGACCTTGGCGTGCCTGCTGACGCTGTCCGGCTCGCTCGCCGACCGGATCGGCCGACGGACCATCTTCCAAATCGGCCTCGCGATATTCGCTATGAGTTCGCTGTTGTGTAGTCTCGCGCCCTCGATCGGCTGGCTCGTCGCCTTCCGGGTAATGCAGGCGGTCGGCGGGTCGATGCTGACTCCGGTAGCGATGGCGATCATTTCGGCCGTGTTCACCGAGCCGGGACAGCGGGTGCGGGCGATCGGGATCTGGAGCGGATCGATCGGGATCGGCATGGCGGCCGGCCCGGTCATCGGCGGCTTACTGGTCGAGACGATCGGCTGGGAAGCGGTGTTCTGGATCAACGTGCCGATCGCGGTGACGGCGCTGGCGCTCACCTTCCTGGTGGTCCCGCAGTCGAAGTCGGAGCGGCCGCGCGCGCTCGATCCGGTGGGGCAGCTGCTGGTGATAGGCGTGCTCGGGCTGCTGGTGTTCGCGATTATCGAAGGGCCACACCGGGGTTGGCTCGCGCCGGAGACGCTGGGCAGCTTCGCGGGCTCGGCGGTGTGCCTCGCCGCGCTGCTGCGGTACGCGCCGCGCCACCCGCACCCGCTGATCGATCTGCGGGTGTTCCGTTCGGTCCCGTTCACCGGCGCGTTCGTGATCGCGATCCTCGCGTTCGCCGCGATGGGTGGCTTCCTGTTCCTGAATACGTTCTACCTCCAGGAGATTCGGCACGACTCGCCCCTGATGGCCGGGCTGGCGCTGGTGCCGATGGCGGCCGCCATGTTCGTCTTCGGACCGATGTCCGGCCGGATCGTGGCGAGCCGCGGCGCCCGCAGCGCGCTGAGCACGGGCGCGGTGGTGGCGACCGCCGCCGCGGCGGTGCTGACGCTGACCTTCGACGGCAGCGCAAACCTGTTGCTGCTCATCGGTTACGCGATGTTCGGCGCGGGCATCGGCCTGATCTACACGCCCATCACGGCGACTGCCGTGGCAGGGCTGCCACCCGCACAGGCCGGCGTCGCGGCCAGCTTGGCGAGCACCTCCCGCCAGATCGGCCAGTCGCTCGGCGTCGCCGTCATCGGTTCGCTGATCGCCAGCCATCCCGGGGCCCTGACCTCGGCCGCGGCCTTCCAGCCGCCCGCCCATCTCGGCTGGCTCACCATCACCGGTCTGTGCGCCGCCGCGCTGGTGGCCGCCCGAATCAGTACCGCGCCCAAGGCGGTTCGCGCGCGCTTCTGAAACTCCGATTGTCCACTACCTGGGCAATCGGTCGGCACACCGAATCCTGCTCCCGTACTATCGCGATCGGATACACCGGCCGGGGAGATGTAAGGAGGACGGTGTGGGACCTCGCATCCGCAACGGGACCCTGTGGTTGCGACGCTTCGCCGGAACGACGCCGGGGGTGGTCGCGGTTGTTGTCGTCGTTTCCGTCGTGCTGTGCCTGCTCGCCGGTTTCGCGTCCGCGAGCCAGCTGAGCGGTAAGAGCGAGCGCCGCGACGTCGCGCTCGAACGCACCGAGCCGCTCGCGTTCGCCGCCCAGCGGCTGTACGTGGCGCTGTCGGCCGCCGACGCTTCGGCGGCCACCGCCTTTCTGGCCCCCGGCGTCGAGGGACCCGCGCTGCGCAAGCAGTATCAGCAGTCGCTCGCCGACGCCGCCGCCGCGCTGTCGGAGGCCACCGCGGGAGTTTCCGACGAGGAGACCAGGCAGATCGTGGCCCGCATCGCCGCCGACCTGCCCGCCTACACCGGCCTGGTCGAGACGGCGCGAGCGAACAACCGGCAAGGTTTTCCGGTGGGCTCGTCCTATCTGCGCGCGGCCTCGGAGGTGATGCAGAAGTCCCTGCTGCCCAACGCCGAACGGCTCACCGCCAGCCGGTTCGCCGCGGTGCACGAGGATCAGAAGGCCATCGCCGCGCTGCCGGGGGTGAGCATCGTGCTGATCGCGCTGGTGCTGCTCACCTGCGTGGTGGGGTCGTGGATCCTGTTGCAGCGCACCAACCGGATGGCCAACCTCGGCGTGCTGGCCGCGGCGGGTGCGGCGGCACTGGCGCTGCTGTGGGCGGTGGTGGCGACGAGCGTGGCGGCCGACGCCATGGACACCGGCGCGCAGGACCGCTTCGAAACCCTGGCGAAGGCGCGCATCTCGGCCCAGCAGGCGCGCACCGAGGAAACGCTGCAACTGATCACCCGCGGCGACATCGCGGCGGGTGAAGAGAACTACAACAAATACGCCACCGAGCTGCGCGACCGGATCGGCGCCGTCGTCGGCCCGGAGTCCGTTGCCGCGCAAGAGCTCACCAAGTGGACCGCCGGGCACCGCGCGCAGATCGCCGCGTACCAGGCGGCGAACTACCCGGCGGCGCTCGAGCAGGCGATCGGTACCGGCCCCGCTTCGTCGGCCACCCAATTCGCCGCGCTGGACCGTTCGCTCAACGACAACCTGACGCAGGCCCGCCGCGACCTGCGCGACGGGCTGCGGACCGCGGGCACCGCGCTGATCCTCAGTCCGCTCGGCACACTCGCGTTGCTGGTGCTGGCCGCGGCCGCCGTGGTGGCCGGGGTGTGGCCGCGGTTGAAGGAGTTCCTGTGAGGACACGCTTGTTGCTCGCCGCGCTACTGGTCGGGGCGAGCGTGCTGATGACCGGCTGCGGATCGGGCGAGCTGCCCGCGCCGAGCACGCTCGACGCGGTGGATCCGCTACCCGCCGGCGCCGCGGAGATCACCGCCCCACCGCAGGCCGAGGGTGACGGCGGCTGCGACACGGAGGCGACCCTGCGGCCCGGCCCGCTGCCGAGACCCGGTGCGATGCCCGCTGGTTCGGCGATGGCAGAGATCGTGGCGAACCAGCGGCTGCGGGTCGGCGTCGACCAGAACACTTACCTGTTCGGCTTCCGTAATCCGGGTACCGGCGAACTCGAGGGCTTCGACATCGACATCGCGCGCGAGATCGCCCGCGCGCTGTTCGGCGACCCGACCAAGATCGAGCTGCGCTCGGTGACGGCGGCCGAACGCATCCCCGCGCTGCGCGACAAGCAGGTCGACATGATCGTGCGTACCTTCTCGGCGACCTGCGAGCGCCGCAAGGAGGTCGACTTCTCGGCCGTCTATTACCGTGCGGCGCAACGCATCCTGGCGCCGCGGGACTCCGGCATCAAGTCCGGTGACGACCTCGGTGGCAAGCGCGTCTGCGTGGCCCGCGGCACCACCGCGCCCGCTCCGCTGTTCACGCTGGCGAAGCGGCCGACCGTCATCGGCGTGACGAACTGGACCGACTGCCTCGTCGCGCTGCAACAAGGCCAGGTGGACGCGATCAGCGGTGACGACCCGATCCTGTTCGGCCTGGTCGCCCAGGACCGTAACCTCGCGGTGGTCGGCACGCCGATCGGCAACGGCGCCTACGCCGTCGGCGTGCCCAAGGGCAGCGACGAGCTGGTCCGCTTCGTCAACGGCGTGCTCGACCGGATGCGGACCGACGGCACGTGGCAGCGGATCTCCGCGGCGCGGCTGGGTTCCCTCGGCCAGGTCCAGGAGCCGCCCGAGCCACGGTATGTGGGATGAGTCAGACCATCATGCCGCTACTCACCGTGCCCGAGATCGATCGTGAATTAGCCCGGCGCGCAACAGAAGTCGACGCGATCGTGGCCACCCTGCTGGAGCTCGACAAGCATCCGGGACTCACCCTGATGCGGCGCTACCCGCCGTCCGGGGCGACCGAGGCGCGCTGGCTGCCGGTCCGCGACGCCCTCGCGCTGATGTGGGAGGACTTCGGCCGGATGCGCGCCATCCTGGATTCGGCACGCGCGGTGCGCGGTACCCGCGCCAAGCTGGACGACGGTCGGCGCGCGGAGCTGACCGAGCTGCTGCACGGACGCCCCTACGAGGTGTCGCGGACGCCGATCCCGCTGGCCGAACGCTCGCTGACCGGTCCGAGCGAACACGTGTTGTTCGTCGGCCTCGCCGATACGCTCGAACGCATGCGGGCGACCTTCCCGGTGATTGCCGAGTTCCTCGACGCGGTGGACAAGGTGAACACCCGCGTCATGTCGGGCCTCGCGCCGCTACAGAAGAGTTTGGACCAGGCCGGAGCGGTGACGCCGGAACTGCGTGCCATCGCCGACGGCATCGCCGATCTGCTGAGCCGCTCGGCCACCGATCCGCTCGCCCTGACCACCGCCGAAATCGACGCCCGCGTCGCCGGACTCGCTGCGGCCATGCGCCGGGAGGCGGCGGTGCTCGCCGAACTCGGTGCGATGGTGGCGAACTGGCCCGGCGCGATCGCGGCTGCGCGCACAAAACTGGACGCCTTGCAGGCCACGTGCGAGCGGGCCGCCGCGGCGAAAGCGAAGGTCGAGCGCACCATCGTGTCGGGTCCGCTGCCGGTGCCCACCGACAATGTCGGCCTGCTGCGCGCGCAACTGGATGCCCTCGCGGCCCAGACCGGTGCGGCGGCCGCTCTTTTGGCACTCGGTCGCCGCATCGATAGCGCGAGCGAGAGCGCAGCCACCGCGGAGAATCTGGCCCAGGGGCTGCTTGACCGGCGCGGCGAACTGCGCGGCAGGCTGGCCGCCTATCAGGCCAAGGCGGCCCGCCTAGGCGTCGGTGAGGACCGTGATCTGCTCGCCTCCCAGCAGATCGCGGCCGGGCTGCTCGCCCGCACCCCGTGCGACCTGGCGGCGGCTACCCGCGCCGTCGCCGACTATCAGCAACTCATCGCGGAGAAATCGGGGAGGGGAACATGAGTATCTGCACGGAGCCCGGCTGTTCGGGCACGATCGAGGACGGCTACTGCGCCGTGTGCGGGACCGCCCCGGCGGAGGCGACGACCGTACGGTCGGGATCGTCGCCAGGGGAGGTGGCGACGGCTGCCGCGAAAGGTCGGCGGTGTACCGAACCTGGTTGTGGCGGAACGATTGTCGACGGCTACTGCGAGATGTGTGGCACGGCCCCGGCGGAGGCGACGACGGTACGGTCCGAATCGTCGGCGGCGGAGGTGACGACAGCGGCCGCGAGAGACCGGCGGTGCCCCGAACCCGGTTGTGGCGGAACGATTGTCGACGGCTACTGCGAGGTATGCGGGACGGCTTCGGCGGAGGCGACCACTGTTGAGGCGGCACCGCCGTCTGCCGGGGCGCCCACGGTCGAGGCGGCATCGTCGCCCGCCGAGGTGACTACGGCGGCCGCTGCGCACCGGGGGTGCCCCGAACCTGGTTGTGGCGGAACGATTGTCGACGGTTACTGCGAGGTGTGTGGCACCGCGCCCGCGACGGTCGAGGTGGTGTCCGGGAGTGCGCGTAGCAGCCGGAGCAGTTCGCGCTCGGTGCGCACCGGCCGCTCGTCGTCGAAGTCGAGTCGCCGTGGGCGGCTGGGCGCGGGCATGGTCGAGGTGCCTCGCGTGCCGCGCATCGACCCGACCACCGCGATCATGGCCGACCCGAAAGTGCCGGAGAACAAGCGGTTCTGCGGCAAATGCGAGAAGCCGGTCGGCCGGGGACGCGACGGGAAACCTGGCCGCACGGCGGGATTCTGTGCCCACTGCGGCACCCGATTCTCCTTCGACCCCAAGCTCGTCAAGGGTGATCTGGTCGCCGGGCAGTACGAGGTCGCGGGATGTCTGGCGCACGGCGGGCTCGGCTGGATCTATCTGGCGATCGACCGCAACGTCAGCGACCGCTGGGTGGTGCTGAAGGGCCTGCTCAACGCGGGCGACACGGACGCGCTGCTGGCCGCGATGGCGGAGAAGCGCTTCCTTGCCGAGGTGGAACATCCGAGCATCGTCAAGATCCACAACTTCGTCGAGCACGCCGGGTCGGACAAGGTGCCGGTCGGCTACATCGTGATGGAGTACGTCGGCGGCACCTCGCTCAAGCAGATCCTGCGCCGCCACCGCGACACCGCCGGGGGCTTCCTACCGCCGGCCCAGGCGATCGCCTACGTGCTGGAGATGCTGCCCGCGCTCGGCTATCTGCACTCGCTCGGCCTCGCCTACTGTGATTTCAAGCCGGACAACGTGATGCAGACCGACGAGCAGCTCAAGCTCATCGACCTCGGCGCCGTGATCGCCATGGACGATCAGGACAGCCCCATCTACGGCACGATCGGCTACCAGGCGCCCGAAATCGCCGAGACCGGGCCGACCGTCGCCACCGAGGTCTATACGGTCGGGCGCACGCTGGCCGTGCTGCTGCTGAACGTGCCGCAGCAGGGCGGTCATTTCGGCGCGCTGCCCGGCCCGGACACCGAACCGCTGCTGGCTACCTACGATTCGTTGCACCGATTCCTGCTGCGCGCCACCGATGACGACCCCGACGCGCGGTTCGCCTCGATGGAAGAGGTGACCGATCAGCTGACGGGGGTGCTGCGCGAGGTCCTGTCCCTCGATGACGGGGTGCCGCGTCCCGGCATGTCGACCTACTTCGGACCGCCGCGTGGCGTCTTCGGTGTCAACGCTCCGGTCGGTGCGGCGAATATTGTTGCGGCACTGCCTGTTCCGCTGGTCGACCCGACCGACAGTGCGGCCGCGCTGCTCGCCACCACGACCGGCGCCACCCTGGCGGAGCTGGAGCACGCGTTCGAGGCCGGACTGCGCTCGGTCGTCACCGGCAGTGCCGCGTCGACCGAGATTCCGTTGCGGCTCATCCGAGCCGCGCTGGAGGTGGGCGACACCGCCGAGGCCGACCGGCGGCTGGCGGAGGCGGCCGCGACGCTGCCCGGGGACTGGCGACTTGCCTGGTATCGCGGCGAAAGTCAATTGCTCGCCGGTGATTTCGCGGCGGCGACGGCCGAGTTCGACGCGGTGTACGCGGCGCTGCCCGGTGAAGCCGCGCCGAAACTAGCACTGGCGGCGGTCGCGGAGCTGGCCGGTCAGCAGGCCCCCGATGCCAATGGTTTCGATGCCGCGCAGGAAAAGCGCAGGGCGGCCCGGTGTTACGACACCGTGTGGCGCACCGATCGCACCTACCTCAGCGCGGTATTCGGTCTGGCCAGGTTGCGCGCGGCGGCCGGTGATCGCGATGGCGCGGTCACCGTGCTGGATCAGGTCGACGCGGGTTCGGCGCTGTTCACCGAGGCCAGAATCGCTGCGGTGGAGACGATCCTGAACGGAAGGTCGTCTGCCGAGCTGACCGAGCCGATCCTGCGCGACGCGGGCGATCGGGTGGCCCGGTTGCGGCTGGACTCCAAACGCCGTGCCGCGCAAGTGCGTTTGCGCGTGCTGAACGCCGCACTGGACTGGTTGCGCGCCGGCCGCGTGCCGGATCGACCCGATCCGTTGCTCGGCGCCGAGCTGGATCAAGGCGGTGTGCGCACCGGATTGGAGCGTTGTTATCGGGACTTGGCTCGGGAAACCGACGACATGTGGGAGCGATTCGCGTTGGTAGAGCAGGCGAACACCGTGCGGCCGAGGACCAAGCTGTGAGCGCCGAGGTGGGAGTGCGCTGCCCGGGGTGCACCGCCGAGGTGCAGCGGCAGGATCGCTTCTGCGAGAACTGCGGACAGGAGCTGGGCGGCACGCGTGTCGCGCTGCCGAACCACGAGCCCGGTGCGCCGACCGCGTGCACGGGCTGCGGCGGCGTGGACTACGACGCCGACGGTTACTGCGCGGGCTGCGGCCAATTGTGCGGCATGCCGGACCGCTTCGACGCGGACCTCGGCGCCGTCGCGGTGGTCACCGATCGCGGCATCGCCCACGCGCGCAACGAGGATGCCGTCGCGGCGGCCGTACTGAACGGCACCGATGGCATGCCGAACGCGGTGGTGATCACGGTCGCCGACGGGGTGTCGACCTCCGAGGATCCCCAGGTCGCCTCGGGCGCGGCGGCCAGGGCAGGTGTCGATGCCGGTCGCACGGCGCTGCTGGACGGACTGTCCGCGACCGACGCGGCGATGGCGGGACTCGCGGCGGCCGCCCAGGCGGTACGCGATATCGCGACGACCGACAGGCACGCACCGTCGTGCACGTATGTGTCGGCCATCGTGCGGACCGATGCCACGGGCACCGAGATCACGGTCGCGAATGTCGGTGACAGCCGGGCCTATTGGCTGCACGCCGACGCACCCGAAGGCCCGGACAATCCGCCGTCGCAGCGGTTGACCGTGGACGACTCGTGGGCCCAGGCGCTGGTCGACGCGGGTGCGCTGGACGAGCGGGCCGCGATGAACGATCCGCGGGCGCACACCCTGATCCGCTGGCTCGGCGCGGACAGCCCGCCGAAACCGTGGGCCGACAACTGCATCCAGACCTTGCGCACCACCGGACCGGGTGTGCTGCTGCTGTGCAGCGACGGCCTCTGGAACTACCTCTCCGACGCGACCGCGCTGGCGGAGGTGGCCACCGCGACCGCCCCGGCCGTCGCCGCGCGCGAACTGGTCGAGTTCGCGCTGCGCTGCGGCGGCAGCGACAACATCACCGTCGCGATCGTCCCCGTTCCGTGGTCCGTGAAGCCAGGAGAAGTACAGTGAGTTCCGTTGCAGGCAATGGCATTTCGGTAGCCGTCGATCAGAACGAGTACCTGGCCGACGGTGTCGGCACGGTCGACGCCGTGGTGACCGTGGAGACCGCGGCCGAGCTGGTGGTGGCCGCCGCGCCGCAGGAACGGCTGGAGGTTCTCATCCTCGACTGCTCCGGCTCGATGGCCACCGGCCGCAAATTCCCCGGTGCCCGCCAGGCCGCCCTCGCCGCGCTCGATGTGATGGCCGACGGCACCAGGTTCGCGATCGTCGAGGGCACCGCGATGGCGCGGCTGATCTACCCCACCGAAGTGCCGTCCATACCCGCGAATCGGGAGTCCAGGGCGGCGGCGCGGCGCGCGCTGGACAAGCTCGAGCCCGGCGGCGGCACCGCGATGGGCACCTGGCTCGGGCTGACCCGGCAGCTGGCCAAAAAGCATCCCGGGGCCATGGTGCACGCCATCCTGCTCACCGACGGCAAGAACGAGCACGAGGAACCGGCGGCGCTCGCCGCGGAGATCAAGCAGTCCGAAGGCGTGTTCACCTGCGACTGCCGCGGCGTCGGAACCGATTGGCGGGTAGACGAATTGCGCGCCATCGCCGCCGCGCTGCACGGCACCGTAGACATCGTCGCCGATCCGGCCAAGCTCGCCGAGGACTTCGCCGCGATGATGCAAGGCTCAATGGCAAAAGCGATTCCTGAACTGACACTGCGGATCTGGACCCCGGTCGGCGCGAAGGTGCGGTTCGTCAAGCAGGTCGCCCCGGCCATCCAGGACCTCACCGCGCGGCGGGTGGACACCGCGGCGCAGGTGGGGGAATACCCGCTCGGCGCGTGGGGCGCAGAAGATCGCGACTACCACGTGCAGGTCGAGGTGGCGCCCGCCGCGCCCGGCCGGGAAAAGCTCGCCGCACGGGTCAGCGTGGTCAACGGCGACGAGGTGCTCGGGCAGGGCCTGGTGAAGGCGGTGTGGACCACCGACACCGAGCTGTCGACCCGAATCAGCAGGCGGGTCGCGCATTACACCGGACAGGCCGAGTTGGCGCAGGTGGTGCAGGAGGGGTTGGCCGCGCGCAAGAGCGGCGACGCCGATACCGCCACGGCCAAACTGCGGCGCGCGGTCCAGCTCGCGGCGGAGTCGGGCAACGAGAGCACGGCGAAGCTGTTGCGCGGTGTGGTCGAGGTCGACGAGCGCAGCGGGACCGTACGATTGCGGGCCAGCGTCGAGGCCGCCGACGAGATGGCGCTGGACGCGCGCTCGACGAAGACGGCCAGGGTACGGAAGGAGGGGTAGTGATTGCCAGCTGTCCCGACGGCCACCAGTCGGTCGCGCCGGACTACTGCGACGTGTGTGGCGCGCCGATGGGAGCGGCCGCGCCGACTGCCGCAGTGGAGCCGATCGCGTTGTGCCCGTCATGCGGGGCGCCGAGCGCCGGGCGGTTCTGTGAAGTGTGCGGGCATGATTCGGCCCTGCCCGCTCCGGTAGTCCAGCCGGAGTCGGCGTTGCCGCGCGATCCAGAGTTCCGGCGTGAGTCGGCGGTTGGGCCGGAGTCGGTAGGTCGGCCAGAGGCGGCGCTCCAGCCGGCTTCGGCCGTCCAGCCTGAGCTGGCGGCCCAGCCCGAGTCGGCAGTTCGGCCCGATCCGATGTTCCGGCCGGAGTCGGGAGTGCAGCCGGAGTCGGCGGCCGCACAGGAGTCGGCGGCTCAGGCCGAATCGGTCGCGCCGGATACCGGGAGGGTTGTGCCGGAAGGTGCACCTGCCGGCTCGACCGTCACCTGGGTGGCGACCATTTCGGCGGACCGTGAGTTCTACGATCGGGTGATCGCGCGCAAGGGCCCGGATGCCGACCAGGTCGGTTTTCCGCCGTTCTATCCGGAACGCCGAATCATTCTGCGCGGCAATGACATCTCGGTCGGTAAGCGCAGCGTCTCGCAGGGGCTCACTCCCGATATCGACCTCGGTATCGCACCCGCCGATGTGGGTGTCTCCCGGACGCACGCGGTCATCCACATCGACGGTGACGCGCTCACCGTCACCGATCTCGGTTCTACCAACGGCACCAGCGTGAACGGCAGTGACGACCTCATTCCCGCGAAGGTGCCGGTGGCGTTGCGCAGTGGCGACCGTATTCATCTGGGCGGCTGGACCACCATCGTGTTCACTCGTGAGCAGGTCTGAACCCCCTTGACCGGCAGCCTCTTTGCGTCTGGGACAGCATGGGCGGATTTGTAGACAACGTTGTTCATTTGCGCCTATCGTCGTGAGTTATGACGAAGTTCGGCGGCAAGAGCTGCCTGATCACCGGGGCGGCAAGCGGTCTGGGCCGCAGCACCGCCCTCGCCGTCGCGGCCAAGGGTGCCTCGCTGATCCTGACCGACATCGATGCCGAAGGACTGCAACAAACCGCGACGCTGGCGCGTGCGGAGGGTGCGACGGTGCACCTCGCGGCCACCGCCGATGTCAGCGTGCACGACGAGGTAGTTGCCCTCGCGGCCAGGGTGCACGACGAGGTGGCCGACGTCGACATCGTCATGAACGTGGCGGGGATCGCGACCTGGGGGACCGTGGACCGGCTGACCCACACGCAGTGGCGACGGACCATCGATATCGATCTCATGGGCCCGATCCACATCATCGAGGAGTTCCTACCGCCGATGATCGCGGCGGGCCGCGGCGGCCACCTGGTGAACGTGTCCTCGGCCGCCGGCTTGTTCGGGCTGCCATGGCACGCGCCGTACAGTGCGGGCAAATTCGGGTTGCGCGGCGTCTCGGAGGTGCTGCGGTTCGATCTGCGTCAGCACGGCATCGGGGTGAGCCTGGTTTGTCCCGGGGCGATGGCGACACCGATGGCCGACCGCGTGGATATCGCGGGCGTGGACCGGACCGGCGAGGCGGTGCAGCGGGCGATGGGCCTGTTCCTGCGGCACGCGGTGACGCCCGAGGCCGCGGCGCGCTCGATCGTGCGCGGGGTCGAGCGCAACACCTACCTGGTCTACACCTCGAACGACATTCGCCTCGGGCACTGGGCGCAGCGGTATTTCCCGCCCTCCTACAACCTCGCGATGCGCGGGCTGAACTGGGCGATGGGTCGTTATATCGATCAACCGGCCACGAAGACCATCGTGCGCTGACGCCGAGAGGACCCCAGCATGGCCGAGCCGTTGTCCACCACCGCGGCGTCGGTGCCGCCGAATCATCGATTCGATATCGGGCCCGTCCGGTATCCGAAGTTGTTCGGCGCCACCACCGTTCCCATTCCGATGTCGGACGGGGCCATCCTGACGGCCGATATCCTGCGTCCCGGCGACGGCGCCGGGCCCGCCAGAGGGCCGCTGCCCGCCATCATCAACTTCACCCCCTACAACAAGATGCTCAACCGGCACGGCATGCGCTGGAACGACACGTTGCGCGCTGTCGGCCGGCGGGTGGGTTCCTCGGATCGCCGGCGGTTCACTGCCCGCGACGTACTGCACACGCCCGCGGGCGGCATCCTGGAACCGTTCGTGATCAACCGAACGGCGGTCCGCCGCGGCTATGTCGGGCTGATGATCGATGTGCGTGGCACCGGCACCTCGACGGGAAGCTGGGATTTCTTCCAGCCGCGGGAACAGCAGGACTATCTGGAAGCGATCGCGTGGGTGCGCGAACAGCCCTGGTGCAACGGCGAATTCGCGGTGACCGGTATTTCGTATGGCGCCATCGCCGCATTGATCACCGCGGGTCTGCGACCGGAGGGCCTGCGCGCCGTGTTCGCCATCGAGGCGGGGGAGGATCCGATGCGCGAGCTCGGCCTGACCGGTGGCGTGCCGACGCCGGGGATGCTGCTGTGGATCCTCGCCGTCACCGGCTCGAAATGGCTACCGTCGGTGCCGGGTCTGCTGCGGGCCGGGATGACTGGTCAGGTTCTGCGTGACCGGATCGCCGACCCGGCCGGTTGGGTGCGGCACGCGATCGAAATCGGGCTCACCGAGCGACATCCCGACAGCTTCCTCAATCCGATGTGGGCGGGCAAGCTGGCGCGCTTCGAGGACATCACGGCACCGACCTGGATCCACGGCGGTTGGCACGACGTCTACAACCGCTCGAACTTTCGGATGTTCGATCGAATCCCGTTGTCCGGCGGGGCAAAACAGGTCGTGGTCGACGACTCCTACCATCTCACCGTCGGTTCGGGGCTGGGTGCGCCCGACAGTCCGCAGGCGATCGACGAGCTGCAATGCGCCTGGTTCGACCGGTGGGTCAAGGACATCGACAACGGCATCGACCGCTACGGCCCGGTCACGGTGCGCAGGCAGGGCGACGGTCGTTGGTTGCGGCACCCGGTGTTCCCGGATCCCGCGGCCACGCGGCAACGGCTCTATTTGAACGCCGAGATCACCGGTGCGGCAGCGCATGCCGGTACCGACGCGGGCCTGTCCTCGGCGCCCACCGAGCTCGGATCCCGACTACCGTTGCCCATCGGGCGAATTCGGATGGCGTCCAACAACACCGGTGTCATGAGCATGGGCGTGACACTGTTGTTCGGACGCAGGTTCGGCACCGACGACCGGCACGCCGAGGCGGGCGCCGTCACGTTCACCAGTGCGCCGTTCACCGCGGACACCGTCTTGTCCGGCCCGATGAACCTGCATCTGAGCGTGGAAGCGGAAGGGGCGGACGCCTTTTGGTCGATAACCGTGTGCGACGTCGAGCCGGATGGCGCGTCGGTACCGCTGACCCGTGGCGCGTTGCTGTCCAGTCTGCGAGCGATCGATGCCGCAGGCAGTGAGTACGTCGACGGCGAGCTGTTGTTCCCGCTGCATACCCTCACCGCCGAGTCTGTGCTGCCGTTGACGCCCGGCGTGCCGTTCGTCGTCGATATCGAGATCAACCCGACCGAAGCGCTGGTGCGGGCGGGCCATCGACTACGGGTCGCGGTGAGCCGCAGCAGCTTTCTTCGGCACCTGATCCCGCCGTGGCTACGGCGCACGATCACCGGCCAAGCCATCGTGCTCGACCCCGAGCAGCCGAGCTACCTCATCTTCCGCGCGGCACCTGCCGACTGACACACAGACGATCGGTCTCCCCGCAACAACTTTCGCCTGTGGCATTCGGCACGGTTCGCCGGGATTGTCCCGTTGGCGTACTTCGCTACTATGTACTACAAACCGTAGTAGCGGAGGGGAAGTCATGGGCAAGTTGCAGGGCAAAGTGGCCCTGGTCACCGGTTCCAGCCGTGGTATCGGACGCGGCATCGCCTGCCGGCTCGCGCGGGACGGCGCGCTGGTCGCGGTGCACTACTCGACCAACGAGGGGGCGGGCAAGGAGACCGTCCGGCTGATCGAGGCGGCGGGCGGCCACGCTTTTCTGGTGCGCGCCGAACTCGGCGCGCCGGAGGCGATCTCGGAGTTGTTCGCGCAGCTGGAACCGGAACTGCTCACCCGGACCGGCACCGTGCGGCTGGACATCCTGGTGAACAACGCGGCGCACGCCGGCTTCACCGGCACGATGCCCGAGGACGTCACGCCGGAGATGTTCGATCGGCACATCGCGGTCAACACCAAGGCGCCGTTCTATCTCACCTTGCGCGCACTGAGCTCGATGACCTCCGGTGGCCGGATCATCAACATCTCCTCCGGTATGACCAGGACCTCGCTGCCGTCGCAGATCTGCTACGCGATGAGCAAAGGCGCCATGGAGCAGATCACCTTGCAACTGGCCCTGCACATCGCGCCCCGCGGCATCACCATCAACACGGTCGCCCCGGGCGTCACCAACAATGGTGATCCGGTCTTCGACGACCCGGACACCGTCGCCGAAATGTCCGCCTGGTCGGCCTTCAACCGGGTCGGCGAGGTATCCGACATCGCCGACGTGGTGGCCTTCGTCGCCTCCGAGGACGCCCGTTGGATCACCGGCTCCTACATCGACGCCTCCGGCGGCACCCTGCTCTGACCGCCCTACCGCAGAGTGGCGTGTTCGGGCCAGCCGTACAGGCCGAAGTGTTCGTTGTTGCGGAACATGTCCAGCCCGGCGCGGGTGCTGAGAATAGTGTCGTCCGGGATGTCGTCGATGTCGAACCAGCGCAGCTCCGAACAGCGCTCGGGTTCGCGGTTCCAGGGTTCGCCGGACCAGGTATCGGCCTGAAAGATGAACACGATCAGGGCTTGACCGGGCGGGGACTGGATGTGCATCGAGGCGACCATCCGGACGTGCTCGCGCTCCACCTGCACCCCGATCTCCTCCTCGGCCTCCCGAATGACCGCAGTGAGCACATCCTCCCCGGCATCCAGTCGCCCGCCGGGAGCGTTCCATTCCCCGTCGCCGAACTCGGTGTTCCGCCGCCGCGCGAGCAGCACCCGTTCACCCTTGGTCAGCAACAACTGCACTCCGATGACACTGCGGAAGATCGTCAACTGGCCTCCTGGTCGAGTTCGGGCAAGCGTACTATCCGCCATCTCACCCGATACTCACTTGCATCCAGTGCAATTATGATCAGCATGACACCTTCGGTCTTCCTCATTACTGGCATTCAGGCGGCGGGGAAGTCGACTGTGGCGCAGGCGTTAGCCGAGCGACTGCCGCGGTCGGCGCATGTACGAGGTGACACTTTTCGAAGGTTCATCGTCGGCGGCCGGGACGAAATGAGCAGGGAGCCCTCGCAGGAGGCGCTGCGGCAGCTCTGTCTGCGGCATCGGCTCGCGGCGAATGCCGCCGACGCCTACGCGGAGGCCGGCTTCACCGCGGTGTTGCAGGACACCGTGCTCGGAGAGTTGTTGCAGTACACCATCGATCAGATCGAGACGCGTCCGTTGTATGTGGTGGTGCTCGCGCCGCGGCCGTATGCCGTCGCCGCCCGTGAAGCCGCGCGGGGCAAGCAAGCGTATGGCACGTTCAGCGTGGCCGACCTGGACGCGGCCTTGCGGCAGACCACCCCGCGCATCGGATTGTGGCTGGACACTTCCGATCTCACCGTCGAGCAGACCGTCGACCAGATTTTGACCCGCGCGGAACCGCTGCCGCAGTAACCCGCGCGGGCCTCCCCGCCGTTCAGTGGTGCTGTGCCACTGGGCGATCGGTCAACGGGATTCAGCTGGTGGATCTGCCGCAGCGCCCTGAGCCGACCGTGTCAGCGTGACCACGTCTCCCACGCTAACCGTCGCAGGGCGGATCGGGCCGCGTAGTGTGCCCGATAGGCAAGAATTTGCTATGTCCGGTCAGGTTTCACGATGGCCGTGGCGGGCTCAGCGGGGTGAGCGGCTTGGTGGCGGGTCCTTCCAGCAGGGTGCCGTCGGGGGCGAAGCGGGAACCGTGCAGCGGGCAGTCCCAGGAGCGCTCGGCGTCGTTCCAGCGGACGATCCCGTAGAGGTGCGGGCAGACGGCGGACAGCTCGGTGGTGGTGCCGTCGACCGTGCAGGTGGCGGTGGGGCGCAGGCCGTGTCGTTCGACGGTGCCGCAACCCTCCGCCGGAACCTGATCGGACGAGTGGGTGGTCACGCGCAGCCAGCCGGTCGTGAGTTGTTGCGCGACAGCACCGTTCGCGAGGGCGGCGGACGGCAACGCCTTGAGTTCGTTCGGCCGCCAGCTGGCGAGCGCATCCGCCCAGTGCGTTGACTTGCCGGTGATCCGACCAGCCAGCGCCAAGGCGGCGGCGACGCCGTTGGTGAGGCCCCATTTCGCGTATCCGGTGCCCAGGAGGATGTTCTCCCGGCCCGGCAGCAGCGGTCCGACATAGGGCAGTTCGCCGACCGGCGAGTAATCCTGGGCCGACCACTCCTGCATGGGTTGCGCGGTGGGGAACCAGGTCCGCGTCCAGCTGAGCAGATCGTCGACCTTCGCGCGCTCGGACTTCGTGCGTCCGACGGGATGACCGTTGCCGCCGACCAGCAGCACGTCCCCGTCCGGCGTCGGTGCGTACCGCATCGAGCGGGTGGGTTGCCCCGCGCTGATGTACATGTCGCGCGGGATCGGCTCGGTCAGCCGGAACGCGGCCAGGTAGGAACGCTGCGCGGTGAGCCTGGCGAAGAACCCGCCGCGATCGAGTATCGGTGTGCCCGTTGCCAAGACGACGGTGCGTGCGCCCAGGTCACCGTGTTCGGTCTCCACGGTGAGCTCGCCGTTGTCGCCACTGTGCACGCCGCGCACCGTGGTCGACTCGTAGATCGGCGCCGCATGCGACTCGACCTGGGCCGCGAGCGCGGCGAGGACGGCCATGGGGTCGGCCTGGGCCTGGTCGGCCAGCCGCACCGCACCGTGGTTCGGGAAGGGGACGTCGAGCTCGTCGACGAGCTCGGTGGGTAAGCCCGCCGCCCGGGTCGCGTCGAATTCCGCACGCACCTTGCCGATTTCGTCTTCGGACTGCGCATAGGTGAGTGCCGCCTGATGTTGTACGGCGACGCCGTGCTCGGCACAGAACCGCAACAACCATTGCTGCCCTTCACGATTCGCCGTCACATAGTCACGCAGCGTGCTTGCGGAATGGCGCTTCCGGATCTGCTGTGCCCTGGTGCCCTGCAACAGGCTGATCTTGCCGGTGGTGGCGCCGGTGGTGCCCGCGCCGACCCGCTTGGCCTCGACGACCGCCACTTGGACACCACTCTCGGCGAGCAGCAGCGCGGTCACCAGTCCGGTGAGACCGCCGCCGATCACGACGGTGTCGAAGCGTGATCCCGGCGTCAATCGCAACCGCGCTGGTACTTCGGCGTCGTTCAACCATAGTGGCGTCATAGTTCCGGCATAACCGGTCCGCGACCGGGCAAACCCGAGCTCGATGTCTGAAAACTGGCTAGATAACCGCGCGGCGGTCGGTTTCTTTCTTTACGATCATCCCATGAATGTGCGTGCGCGGGAGTTCGGGCTGCAATTCCCTGGAGCCACTGGGGAATTGAACGCTATCACCGACGTGCCCGGCGTCGAGGTCGGTTACAGCACCCTTATCCGCGGCGAGGACGTGCGCACCGGCGTCACGGCGATCCTGCCGCGCGGCCGCGAGCGGGTATTCACGCCGTGCGCCGCGGGCTGGTATTCGCTCAACGGCAACGGCGAGATGACCGGCACCGTCTGGCTCACCGAGACGGGTTCGCTGGCGCTGCCCATTCTGATCACCAACACCCACGCTGTCGGCACCTGTCACCGGGGGATCATCGACTGGCTGGTCGAGGCGTTTCCGGAGCTACCCGACGACTGGTCGCTGCCGGTGGTCGCCGAAACCTGGGACGGCTACCTCAATGACATCAACGGCGCGCACGTCACGTCGGCCGACGCGATGGCGGCCATCGAGACCGCCTCGGGCGGGCCGATCGCCGAGGGCAGCGTCGGCGGCGGCACCGGCATGAACTGTTACGGCTTCAAGGGCGGCAGCGGCACCGCGTCGCGCCGCGTCGGGTACGGCAAGGACACCTACACCGTCGGCGCCTTCGTCCAAGCGAATTTCGGTGCCCGTAAGGAACTTACGATCCGCGGCGTGCCACTCGGGGAGGTGCTGGCCGAGGACGATCCGCTGGGGGAGTGGGCGGCCCCGGCGAGTTCCGGCTCCGTCATCGTCGTCGTCGCGACCGACGCGCCGCTGCTGCCGGGCCAGCTGACCGCGATGTCGCGCCGGGTGCCGCTCGGCCTCGCGCGCACCGGCACCACCGGCTCGCACTTCTCCGGCGACATCTTCCTGACCTTCTCCACCGCCAACGAGGGCGCGCTCACCAGCGTCTTCCCCAACGGCGAAAGCCCTTACGAACAGCTGACATTCATTCCGTGGGGTCAGCTCAACCCCTTCTACGACGCGATCGTCCAGGTGGTCGAGGAGGCCGTGGTGAACGTGCTGTTCGCCGGCGAGACGATGGTCGGCCGGGACGGCCATCGTTCGCCGGCGCTGCCGGTGGACACGGTGCTGAAGTTGCTCACCACGACATAGCGGTGTCCTGCATCAACTCGGCCTCGGTGGCCTCGTGCACCGCGAGCCAGCGGACGAACTCCTCGAAGGACTCCCTGCGCTCCGGGCCCGCCGTGGACTGCATCTCCTCTAGTAGCTCGCGCATCCGATTGTGTTGCAGAACAAGCAGTTCCACAACGTTTCTATGATGACGCGATGTCATGTCCTCGCCTCGTTCGTGCCTGCGGGCTTACTTCGGGACCAGAATGCCGGTCAGGTCGGCCTTCTTGATCGGGGTATCCGGATTCGCCTGAGCCGTGCACATCAACTTGATCGCCGCGATGGACGCGTCGACGGTCTGGTCCTGGGTGGACGGCGCCTCACCGCCGCGTTCCTGCTCGAGGAACTTGGTGACGGTGATCCGCTGCTTGTCCGGATCCTGCGCGGTGAACTCGTTGCACGGCGTATCGCCGCCCTTGTTGACGAGTTTCTCCGGCTCGTCACCGCAGCCACCCACGAAGAAGGCCGTGGCCAGCGCGAACACGCAGAGCGAGGTGGTGGTTCTGCTCATCATCAGCCTCCGAATCCGGCGAGCGCGCCCGCGAGATCAGACGTATCGAGTACCTCGAGCGCCTGCTGGCGCACGTCGGGGCAGTGCTGGGTGGTGATCTTGTCGATGACGCCACGGTCCTTGAGGACGGTGTCGTTGAGGCCGCCGTTGCGGGCCGCCCAGTTGTGCACGGTGCCGTTGAAGGCCACCCGGCCCAGCGCCGCGCCTTCGGTGCGCCACTTGTCGATATCGGGTCGCATCATGTCGCAGAGCTGTTTTGCCGCCGCGTCGGACACTTGATCGTCGGGATCGGGCACCTGCGCCGTCGTCGACGGCATGGTCAGCATGACCGTGTTGTCGGGGGTGGCGGGGGCCGCCGGATCCTTGTTGTCGTCCGAACATGCGGCAAGCAGTGGGGCCGCGGCGAGCGCACCGGAGAGCAGCAGTGCGCGCAGCATCGGCCGGTGGCGATGTCGGGTCATGTTTTCTCCTCAGACGAAGGTCGCCGCGGTCGGCGGCGTCACGATGCGCAATACCCGGGTGCGATATGACCAATCAATGGCCGGCCTGGTCGGTGAGGCCCATGCCCGCACGATTCTTGAGGCGGCGGTGCTCGAGCACGATGACGAGCACGCCGGCCACCATGCACGCCACGGTGGCGATGGCGCCGATGATGGCCCAGCCCTCGAAGCCGTAGCCCGCGGCGGTCAGCGTCAGCCCGAGGCCGACCAGCCCGATCGCCACCAGGATGATGCCCGGCCAATTGCGCGCGTCCTCGATGGATTCACCGACGTGGGCGCGCGAGGTACGGGTGTAATCCGGGAAATTGTCGTCGGGACGTCCGTGGTGCTCGGCACCGCCGTGACCCGTGGTCGTTTCGTCCGGTCCGGGAAGCATAGGGGGTCCTTTCTGGTCCAACCACCGTCAGAGGGGGCATTCGAACGCATACCCGGACGAGCGGGGCTCAATCGGCGGCGCGAAGCACCTGCTCGGTCGCGGAGACGATCGCGAAGTCCGGAATGGCGTCGAGGCCGTGCCTGCCGCACGGCGTGGACTGATCGCCGAGCACCACGGTGGGCACGCCGTAGGGCGCCCAGCGCCGCGCCGGGACAACCGGCGCAAAAAGGGAAACGACCGGCGTGGCCACGGCTGCGGCCAGCGGGGCGGCGCCGGTGTTCGGGGCGACCACCGCGTCGGCATCGCGCAGCACGGCGGCCAGACCTGCCAGATCCGTGGCACCGCCGAGATCACGCGCATGACCGTCGGCGACGGCATCGGTGAGCGCCCGCTCGGCCGCGCTGCCGGTCACCACCACGCGATGCCCCGCGTCGACCAGCGCCGCGGCCACCTGCCTGCTGCGCGTCGCCGACATCCGGCGGGAGGGTTCGGTGGCACCGGGATGTAGCACGACATAGCCTGGGCCACCGGTCAATTCGTCGACCTCGGGCAGATCGTCGCGGACCCGCAGCCGATGGCCGACGGGTGGATAGCCTGCGGCGACGGCCAGCGACAGGGCCCGAATCTGTTCCGGCATATCGTCTTTCACCCGATGCCGGACGTCGAGCAGCGACCCGGCCTCGTCGGTGGTGATCGCGCTGATCCGCGGCACGCCCGCCATCCGCAGGATCAGGGCGAGCGGTAGCGGCGACTGATGCTGGGAGGTACTGATGATCGCTTCGTCCGGCGCGAGCATGCGCAGGCATTCGATCAGAGCGCGCACGGACGCGTGGGTCAGCGGCGGGGGATCGGCGTCGAGCCATGGTGCCTCGAACTGGAGGACCCGATCGATGCCGGGCAGCAGCGCCGCGGCCGAGCTGCCGCGCGGGCCCGCGAGAAAGGTCACGGTGTCGGCGACCCGGGCAACCGCGCGCACGGCGGGGCCGGCGAGCAGGACATCACCGGCGCTGTCCAGCCGCGCCACCAGGACGTGGCCGGTCATCGCGTCCGCAACGTCGGGTGCGCGGCGGTGCGCTCGGCGAGCACCGCGTCCCAGCGGTCGAGGAACTGGTCGATACCGAAATTGGCCTGCGCCCAATGCCGTGCGGCCTTACCGGTCAGCTCGGCGAACACCGGCTCGTGCAGGAATTGCCTGATCGCCTCGGCCAGGATGTCCGGCTCGGTGGAGACAACGCCCGCGTCGGCGGGGATCGACGCGGAGGCCTCGGTCGTGCCGAGCGCGACGATCGGCATCCCGAGGTACATCGCCTCGATCACCGACAAGCCCAGCGAGGTCCAGCGCGGCGTATGCACGAACACCCGGCGGCGCGCCAGCTCGGAGTGTAACCGGTCCTGGGTGAAATCGCCTGCGCCGCACACTCGTTCGGCTGGTACCTGCAGTGCGTTGGGCAGGTCTTCGGTGCCGGTGCCGAACACGTCGATCGGCGCGGCCAGCGAGAGCGGGGCGAGCAGGTCGGTGCCGGTGATCCGCCAGCGCGAGATCGGGTCGTTAATAATCGTTGCGGCCCTGGGTAATTCACCTGTGTACAGCAGGCCGGGGTCGCGCACGCCGTGCGGGATGACGATGGTGGGACACCGGCCGTTGTCCCACATCAGCCGGTTGAAGGGGGTGACGTGGACCAGCGGTATATCGGTGCGGTCGGCCAGCGGATGCCGGGTGAGCGCCGCATGCTCGCGCGGAGTTTCGTGCTCGACGTAGACCGCGGGCAGGTCGGCGCCGGGTGATCTGCCCAGCCATTCCGAGACCAGGTCGAGTTCCCTGGGGCGTTGCAGAACAACGACATCGATGTTCTCGCCGGCGAGATCGGCCGGTGCGATCTCGCGGGCGCTGGGCCAGGGGCGACCGCACAGCCCGCGCGCCCATTCGCTTCCCGGCGCGCCGTCGCGGCCGTCATACGGCACCAGGTACCGATGCTTGCCCTGGACAAACGAGTTCAGCCAGGGGCCGTGCACATGCCAGACAAGAACGTTCAGCGGTTCGGCCGCCCCGTTCGTTTCAGTCGTCGGAGCTTCCATATGGCTCGGGTGCCCGCGTCCGGGTTTCCGAAACGCACGCTCTCCATCGACTGCCGACGAAGTTGACGGCAGGATTGCGTTTTCCAAGAGCCCTGCGGCTTTCGCTCGGTCTGGCGTGTTGCGTGGTACCTGACGGCCGGCTGGTTAACCCTCGGCAGACCGGGTACCCCCATACCTGCGGAAACAGCCCGTGGACAACTGGGACGGGGTGAGTAGGAGATGACCGGTGATGGACGCTACCGGAGAGTCGAGTAAGCGCGGGCCGTCCGTGCCGAGCAGTGACTCCGACTGGAATCGCACCGTCCGTGGCGAGACCGAAATCGAACGACTGGACCGCAATTGGAGCAATCTGATCCAGGAACTGCGGGTGGTGCAAACCGGTGTCCAGTTCCTGATCTCGGCCCTGTTGATCGTGCCGTTCCAGCCCGCGTTCGCGACGTTGTCGCATGGACTTCGAGTGCTCTACCTGATGACCTTGCTTGCCGCGATCGGGGCGACGGTGTTCCTGGTCGCGCCGGTTTCCTGGCACCGAATCCTGTTCCGGCGCCACCGGCTCGGCAACGTGGTCGCCGCGGCGCATCGCTGCGCCATGGCAGGCGTCGGGCTGCTCGGCGTCGCGCTGATCGGGGCGACGGTGCTGGTGGTCACCATGGTCACCGGGACGGCCGACGGGGTGGTCGCGGGCGTGGTCGTCGCGGCGCTGTTCCTGGTGGCGTGGTTGATCGCGCCTTTGTGCTGGCGCAGGACCAGCAGGCCCGACGACGAAGCGGGCTGACGGCATTCAGCGGGCCGAGACGACTTCTCCGGCGTGCGCGGGCGCTGCCCGGTGGTAGGCGGTCAGCGTTTCGAGGGCGACCTGATCCCAGGCATAGCGACTCGCGGCGCGCTGGTATCCGGCCGCACCCCAGGTGTCGCGCAGGGTCCTGTCTTCGAGCAGCTGGCGGACCGCCCTGGCCACGGTGAGCGGATCCGGCGGCGCGACGAGCCTGCCGGTCACCCCGTCCACGACGGTGTCGAGCTGACCGCCGACAGCGGTGGCCACCACCGGTTTCCGGCAGGCCATCGCCTCCAGCGCCACCATGCCGAACGGTTCGTACCACGGGGTGCTCAGCACCACATCGGCGGACCGATACCAGCGGGGCAGCTCGCTGCGGCGGAGCTGGCCGAGCATCCGAAGCCGGTCCTGCACACCGTATTCCATCGCCAGTCTGCGCAGTCGCCTGCCCTCGCTGTCGTCCTCGACGTCGTCACCGACCGGTCCGCCCGCGATCACCAGCTCGGTGTCCGGCAGCTCCTGGAGCGCCTTGATCGCGACGTCGAATCCCTTGCGCGGCACCAGCCGTCCGACCGACAGCACGCGGTGCATGCGGTGGCGTTGCCCGCGTTCGGCGACCGGGCCCTCCGGGGTGAAGGCGGACAGATCCACGCCGCTCGGCACGACCGAGATACGGAACCGCGGGATGCCCATCCTGGTCAGCTCCATCACCTCGTCGGAGCAGGTCGCCACGATATGGGCTGCGCGCCCGGCGATCAGGCGCTCGAAGCGGATGCGCGAGCGCGGGCTGGTGTCGGCCAGACCCTGATGGCGGCGCCGCACGGTACCGAGTGCGTGGAAGGTGACCACCACCGGAATCCCGTGCGCGCGTGCAGCCAATTCCGCGGCGAGGCCGGACATCCAGAAGTGGGCGTGCACGATGTCGGGGGTGTCCAGACCCCACTGCCGCTGGAGGAAAGTGCCGAAATCGCCGAGGTGCGGCAGACTTTGGTCTCTGGGCAGCGGTTCGGCCGGGCCGGCGTTCACGTATACGACGCGGTAACCTGCGTCGGTGACCAACTCCGGCAACAGATTCGGATCATCGCGGCGGGTATAGACGGTGACCTCGTGTCCGCGCCGCGCGTAGGCCGCCGCCAATTCCGCGACGTGAATATGCTGGCCGGTCACCGCGGTTGCGCTGAGTGGGCTGGCATTCTCGGAAACCATGGCAATTTTCACGATGTGCTCCGTTCTCACCACGACGGGCACAAGGCGGCGCTGCGCGGTGCCCGCGACCAGGCATCGCGTGACATGTGTGGAATTCGGCTATGTCACAGATATGCCCGTCGGCGCGGGAACGAAACCCCTGACCCCGCTGAGTGATACGCGACTGAGTCAGATCATCGACACGATGATGCCGAGTGCCGCCGCGGTGAACAGGACCACCAGCACGATCGTCACGATGATGGCGACGACGCCGGTGCCGGGGAAATGATGGCTGGTCGACGGCTCGGGCGCGGACAGGCCGGAGGTCTGCGCGGTCTCCGGCGGAGTGGAGCCCGGCGGTACGCCGCCGCCGCGCTCCAGATCGGGGGTGCTTGCCGGGTCGGGGTCCATAGCGGCCATCACGCGCCTACTTCCCGTCGTTTCCCGGCGATTCCGGGGCGTTCGGTCGTCGGCCTTTCGATTTACGCGACAGGACTACGGCGCCGACGAGTACCGCGATTCCGATGATCACCAGTATTTCCATATGCAGGGCCTACCCGCTCGCCACACCGTCAATCCGGGTAGTTTGCCCGTACGAATTACGGGCAGACGATCACCGAGAGATCCGCTGCGGGCCATCGCGCCGGTGCCCCGTGGACCTGCGGTGGTGTCTGAATTTGTGACATCGGCAACGGACCGTGCGACACTAGAGGAAGGTTGAGACTACAGCCGACCCCGGTTCGACGCCTGGCGCACCACACCCGCCGAAATCCGGTCGATGGGATCGTCGCGACGACCTTTCGCAAAGTTGCGACAGTTGTTCGCCCCTATCGCTTTCCTCGACCGGACGTGTTGCGTGGAACTGGAATTCCCCCCTTATACGGGAGGTTCAGTTATGTCCGTTAGTTCCGCTCTGCATGCGCACGCAGAGGGCGTGCACCGGAATGGTTCAGGGCCGAGCCACGACAATCACACCTGGGCACAGCGCGTTGACCGCCGCCATGAATGCGTGGTGGTCCGCGCCGAAGGCGAATTGGACGCGGCGGCCTGCCCCCAGTTCTTCGCCACGGTCGAACAGGCCGTTCGTTCGAACTGCCACGTCGTGGTGATCGATCTACGCGCAGCCAGGTTCCTCAGTCTCCGGGCCGCGAGCACCCTCGGCTCGGTCCGGCAGCGGGCCGCGTGCGAAGGCACCGATGTCCGCATCGTCGCCGGTCGGCATGCGATCGAGCGGTCGCTCGAGGTCTCCGGCGTCCGGCCGCTGTTCAATCATTATTCGTCGATGCGCGCCGCACTGGACGCGTGAGGAACGACCGACGCAGGAGCAGCACCGATTCCGGCGTGGCGACGCCGGATCTGTTCGCGTGGCGTACGCCGACGACGGATACTTGCGCTGTGACTGAAATGGGGCCGGTCCAGCCCGAGGATTCGCTCGCGCTGGACCGGGTGATCGGGTTGGGGACACCGCAGAGTGTCGGCAGTTTTCGCTTTTGGTTCGCCGATCAGCGGTGGGAATGGTCGGACGAGGTGGCCGCGATGCACGGCTATTCTCCGGGGACCGTGGTACCGACCACCGATTTGCTGCTGACCCATAAACACCCCGACGATCGCGCCCAGGTCGCCAACGCGCTGGCCAAATCCATCGAGCACGGCGAACCGTTCTCCAGCAGGCACCGGATCATCGACACCGCGGGCGGCGTCCACCACATCATCGTCGTCGCCGACCATCTCTTCGACGACGACGGCCAGGTTGCGGGCACCGCCGGTTACTACATCGACGTGACCGACACCCTCGAGCACCATCGGCAAGAAGCTCTCGACGACGCGCTGCCCGAACTGTGGGCCTCCCGTGCGGTGATCGAACAGGCCAAGGGCGCGGTGATGCTGGTCTACGGCGTCAGCTCCGAGCAGGCGTTCCGGGTGCTCAGCTGGCGCTCGCAGGAGACCAACATCAAGCTGCGCACCCTGGCTTCGCGCTTGGTCGCCGACCTCACCACGCTGACCGCCGCGACCGCGGGCCTGCGCACCCGATTCGACCATCTCCTGTTGACCGCACACGAGCGCATCGACGCCGACTGAGCCTGCGCGCACGTTTCGGGTGCGCCGCGGCGGGTACGACCGAAGCGATGAGGAGCGCTGCGGCCTCGAACTTGATGCCTGTCGCGGCGCTGGGTGCGGGCGGCCCGGAATAACTCGGATGGACGGTCACCGACGGCACCGGGTTCGGCGGCGAGAGCAAGGTGGTGATGGGCATGGGGGAATCGACTTCCCGATCCTCAACGGAAACAACAACGGTCGGCGTTCGAATCCCCGCGCAGCTGGAACAGTTGACGATGTTGCGCGCGCTCGCCGAGACCGTCGCCCTCATCGCCGACTTCGCCCTCGACGAGGTCACCGACATCCGCCTCGCGCTCGACGAGGTCGCCACCTCGCTGATCCTGGACGCGGTCCCCGGATCCACCTTGGACTGCGACTTCACCTATGACAGCAGGCAAATGTTCGTCCACGTCGCCTCGGTGGCCACCTCGGAGTCGGTGGTGGGGCAGGCAGGGTTCGGCTGGCACATCGTGCGCACGCTGACCCACTCGATCGCCGCCGCGCAAGCGCCGTTCGACGGCGTCCTATCCGGGTATCCCACTGTGGTCGACTTCAGTTGGATACGAGGGGCATCGGATGGCGGGTGAATCGAGATCACGCGGTGACAGCTACGACAACATCGAGCCGCTGTTCGAGAAGATCGCCGCACTGGACCAAGGGGACCCGCGTCGAGAGACGATGCGCGAAGAACTGATCGGCCGCTGCCTGCCGCTCGCCGAGCACATCGCGCGTAAATTCGCCGGGCGCGGAGAGAATTTCGATGATCTGCTGCAAGTCGCCCGGCTCGGCTTGGTGCAGGCGACGGACCGGTTCGATGTCACCCGCGGCTCGTCGTTTCTGGCCTTCGCGGTGCCCACCATCATGGGCGAGGTGCGCAGGCATTTCCGGGACAACACCTGGGCGGTGCGCGTACCGCGGCGCACCAAGGAGATTCAGCTCAGCATCGGTGCCACCGTGGAGGCGCTGTCGCAGCGGCTCGGCCGGATACCGCGCGCCCGCGAGATCGCCGACGAGCTGGACGTCGACATCGTCGAGGTCACCCAGGCGCTGATCGCCGGCAACGCGTATCAGTCCTCGTCCATCGACGCGGTGGCCGGCGACGATATCGAGAACGCGCCGTTGCCGCTGCTGGAAAGCCTTGGCGCGGAAGAGCCCTCCTACCATTTGGTGGAGGACTACCTCGCCGTCCGGCCACTGATCGAGGAGCTGCCCGAGCGGGAACGTCAGGTGCTGATCATGCGGTTCTTCGAGTCCAAGACGCAGTCGCAGATCGCGGACGTGCTCGGGGTTTCCCAGATGCACGTCTCGCGGATTCTGTCGAAAACACTGAATCAGTTGCGCGATCAGGCATTACGCGACTGATCGTCGAATTACCCCCGCTCAGAGGGGATTCGGCGGGACCGGGTCGGTCGGCGGCGGCACCGGGTCGGTGGGCGGGAACGGCGAACCGGGGTCCGGGACCGGTGGGAGTGGATCGGGGCGACCGGGGTCCGGCGGGGACGGTGCCGGGTCGGGGCCGGGCACCGGCGGGACCGGGTCCGGCGGCGCGGGGGCCGGATCGGGGCCGGGAACCGGCGGGACCGGGTCGGGGTTCGGGTTCGGGCTGGGCGGCACCGGATCGGGATTCGGCGTCGGCGGGACGGGATCTGGGTTGGGGGTCGGGGGTACCGGACTGGGTTCGGGAGATACGGGACTGGTCATCTGTAGGCCTCCTTCGTTCGGCGTTACCCAGCCGCACCCGGCTGAATCAGCCGCGATCGCCACCTCGTTGCGGGTGACTCGGCTCACAGACGCGCTGTCGGTCAGTGCTTTTCGGGCCGAATGTGCCCGGTTCGACAGTGGAGTGCGCTACAGCCGGTTTGCCCGAAGCGGAGGTCGGGTACCTGAAAGGGAGCCGGACATACGATGCCGATGGCTCAGGGAGCTCGTTTATGAACGAACACCGACTAGGCACCCGGATTCCGTACGCCGGATCGGGGAGCTCGAGGTCGCCGAAATACTCGCAGGAAATCCAGTCGCCCGAGCGGATGGATCGCATGCGCTTCGGAAATGTGGAGCGCACGCGCGTCACCAGAAATCACGACATCATCCGGCAGTGGGCCGAGCGGCGCGGTGCGCGCCCGGCCACCATGCCGGGTAGTGAGGACAACGGTCAGCTCAGGGTGCTGCGCTTCGATTTCCCCGGGTACGGCGGAGCGGTGCTGCGGCCGGTGAATTGGGACGAATGGTTCGCCACCTTCGATGAGCGACACCTACATTTTCGCTATCAGGATCGGCGCGCGGACGGGTCACCGAGCAATTTCAACCGCCTGGAACGCCCGACTCGCGAGGATCGCTGAGTTCGGGCCGACAAGCAGATATCGCCCCTGATACACCCTTGCGGTGATACGGGTGAATAGCTGGTAGCGGGAATGTGTCGGGAGTCACGTAACGGTTGCGTAACGGCGCGATTCCGACCATGGTGGATAACTAGTCAGACGCTGATCAACGGGCCCGAAGGGGTCACGGCAGCGTGAGTCGCACCGTCCCCGGTGGGGCTCGATGGCTACTGATCGAGCGTCCAGTCGACGTTTACCGAACGGTCGGTTCGGGTACTCGGAAGGTCGGCAAGGTGGCTCGAACAGCGGAATGTCGCGTTGGTCTGGGGATGCGAATTTCCGCACCAGCCGACGCGTGTCCGCGTGTCTGCAAAGGATAGGTATTTGAGCGAGCGTAGCGAGCGAACAACGGGCGCAGCCGCTTTCGCGGTCACGGCGGAGCCGAGCGTCAGCGAGGCGCAGTCGTGAGCGCGAACCTAATGATCGTTGAGGATGACGACCGGGTCCGTGGGGCGCTTCGGCTCGCCATGGAGGACGAAGGCTACGACGTCGAAGAGGCCGAAGAGGCCGAGGACGCGCTCACTCATCTGCGCAGCAACGGTGTGCCCGATGTCATGATCGTCGACCTGATGCTCGGCGGCATGGACGGTTTCGACTGCATCCGCGAGATCAGACGCGAGCACGACGTGCCGATCATCGTGGTCAGCGCCCGCGACGATACCCACGATGTGGTGGCCGCGCTGGAGGCAGGCGCCGACGACTTCGTCACGAAACCCTTTGAGATCAAAGAGATCACCGCGCGCATGCGCGCGGTCCGTCGCCGGGCCCGGCCTACCGTCGAGCGCGAAGCGCCACAGGAGATGGTGCTCGACGCCGACCCCGACGCCCCGCTGGTGCTCGCGCAGGACGGCGGCGTGGTCCGCCGCGGCGACGAGGAGATCCGGTTGACGCTCACCGAGTTCCGGCTGCTGTGTGAGCTGGCCGAGGCGCCGGGCCGGGTGCTGAGCCGCACCGTGTTGCTCGAACGAGTCTGGGACCAAGGATTTTTCGGCGACGAGCGGATCGTCGACGTGCACATGCGCAGGCTGCGCACCAAGATCGAACGGGACCCGTCCGATCCGCGCATCGTGGTAACCGTGCGCGGGCTCGGCTACCGCCTCGATGTCCAGCGCTGAGCGCTGGTTCGATCCGAAACGCTGGAGTCTGCGCGGCCGGGTGACGGCCATGTTCGCGGCGATCACCGCGCTCATGTCGCTGGTGCTGGTCGTGTCGGTGTTCACCATCAGCCGCAGCTATCTGCAGCACGCGCAGGCCGGCGTCACCGATCTGGAGTCGAATCTGGATCTGCTGCGCAATGTGCTGATCGGTTGTGCCGTGGTGGTGACGCTGATCGGCGCGGCCGTCGGCTGGTGGGCGAGCAGGCGAGTGCTGACACCGCTGCACGAGCTGGCCGGCACGGCGGCCAGGATCGCCTCCGGTGACCTGGATCTGCGCCTGTCCACCACCCGCGACCAGGATCTGGCCATCACGGTGGAGTCGTTCAACAGCATGGTCGACTCGCTGCAGCGGCGGATCGAGCGCGAGCATCGGCTGTTCGGCGATGTCAGCCACGAACTGCGCACGCCGCTGACCACGCTGACAGCCAGTGTCGACGTGCTCAACCGGCATCGCGCGGATCTGCCGGAACGGTCGCAACGCGCGCTGGGTCTGGTGAGCGACGAGGTCGATCATCTGCGGCGGCTGCTGGACGATCTGCTGGCCTTGGCGCGGGTCGAGGCGGGTATGCACCGCGGCGATATGGAGCCGCTGTCGGTGCGCGATCTGCTGAC
The DNA here is from genome assembly GCF_007990755.1 of Nocardia ninae NBRC 108245. Taxonomy (GTDB): domain Bacteria; phylum Actinomycetota; class Actinomycetes; order Mycobacteriales; family Mycobacteriaceae; genus Nocardia; species Nocardia ninae. The sequence goes on from NZ_BJXA01000003.1 coordinate 173,921, forward strand.
GCACACGCTGGCCGAGCGGCGGTATTCGCCGGACCTGCTGACGATCGACGAGGACGTCGTGGTGCGCGGCCGCAAGCTCGAACTGGAGCGGGCGGTCGGCAATCTCCTGCGCAATGCCGATCTGCACGGCGGTGGCGTCGTCGCGGTCCGCGCCGATCGCACGGGCCGGGACGCGGTGATCGTGGTGGACGACGCGGGTCCCGGCGTGCCGCCGCCGGACCGGGTGCGCATCTTCGAACGTTTCGCGACCGCGCGCAGCGGACGCCGCTCGGCGACCGGCACCGGCATCGGGCTCGCGCTGGTGGCCGAGACCGTCACCAAGCACGGTGGCCAGGTCGAATGCACCGATCGGCCGGGCGGCGGCGCCCGGTTCGTCGTCACCGTGCCGGGGATCGACGCAATCGAGTCGTAACACAACCGTAATGAAGTCGACCAGGCCACCTCAAAGTTGGTTCGTAAGCCTGGATAAGTACTGCGGACCCGACCAGGGAGTTGTATGACACTGCCAACGTTGAACACCGCGGAGCTCGAACGCATCCGTGTCGAACAGGCTGCGGCCGCGCTCGGCTCCGTACCGGCGCGCAAGCAGACCGGGCCCGCCGTGGTGCTGCGCGCGCCGCGCGTGGCCGACGGCGCCCAGCTGTGGCGGATCGCGAAGGATTCGGAAGTGCTCGACACCAATTCGAGCTACGCCTACGTGCTGTGGTGTCGCGACTTCGCGACCACCTCGGTGGTCGCCGAGGTGAACGGCCGCGTCGTCGGTTTCGTGATCGGCTACCTGCGGCCACAGGCGCCGGACACGGTGTTCGTCTGGCAGGTGGCCGTCGACCGCGCCCAGCAGGGCAAGGGGACCGGCGCGCAACTCCTGCACGCCTTGCTCAACAATGTTGCCGCCCAGGGAGTTTCGAAGCTGGAAACCACCATCTCACCGGACAACGCCGCATCGATCGCCCTGTTCACCTCGGTGGCACGGCGTCGCGACGCCCGAATCACCAAGCGCCCCTTGTTCGACGCGGGTGTCTTCCCGGACAGCCACGCGCCCGAGGATCTCTATCTCATCGCACCGACCGCTCGCACAACGCAGGAGGACCACCGATGATCAACGCTGACACGAGCATTTTCGAAAGTCTGGAATCCAATGTCCGCGGCTACTGCCGCAACTGGCCGACCGTGTTCACCAAGGCCAAGGGCAGCTGGTTACGCGACGAAGACGGCAACGACTATCTCGACTTCTTCGCAGGCGCGGGCGCGCTGAACTACGGCCACAACAACGACGTGCTCAAGCAGCCGCTACTGGACTACATCGCGGGCGACGGCATCACGCACGGCCTCGACATGTCCACCTCGGCCAAGCGGGACCTGCTGGTCACCCTGCGCGACACCGTCTTCGCGCCCCGTGGCCTGGACTACAAGGTGCAGTTCCCCGGGCCGACGGGCGCCAACGCCGTCGAGGCCGCGCTCAAGCTCGCGCGCAAGATCACCGGTCGCGAGACGATCGTCAGCTTCACCAACGCCTTCCACGGCATGACCTTGGGCGCGCTGTCGGTCACCGGCAACGCCGCCAAGCGCGCGGGTGCCGGTGTGCCGCTGGTGCACGCGGCGCACATGCCCTACGACGGCTACTTCGACGGCACCACCGCCGACTTCCAGTGGATGGAAAAGGTTTTGGACGACACCTCGTCCGGCTTCGACCGTCCCGCCGCGGTGATCGTGGAGACCGTGCAGGGTGAGGGTGGCGTCAATGTCGCACGCGCCGAATGGCTTCGGCACCTGGCCGGGCTGTGCGCGGCCCGCGAGATCCTGCTGATCGTCGACGACGTGCAGATGGGCTGCGGCCGCACCGGCCCGTTCTTCTCCTTCGAGCTGGCCGGGATCACCCCGGACATCGTCACGCTGTCCAAGTCGATCGGTGGCTACGGCCTGCCGATGGCGCTGGTGCTGTTCAAGTCCGAGCTCGACCAGTGGTCGCCGGGCGAGCACAACGGCACCTTCCGCGGCAACAACCCGGCGTTCGTCACGGCGGGAGTCGCGTTGCGGCACTACTGGTCCGACGGCACGCTGCAAGCCTCGACGCTGGCGAAGGGCGAGCGGGTCGCCCGGACGCTGACCGAGCTGGCCGACAATGTGCCCGGCCTGTCGACGCGCGGTCGCGGCCTGGTGCACGGCGTGGTGTTCGACGACGCCTCGCAGGCGAGCAAGGTCTGCCAGGTCGCCTTCGAGCGCGGCCTGCTGGTGGAGACCTCCGGCTCCACCGACGAGGTGGTGAAGTTGTTGCCGCCGTTGACGATTACCGACCAGGAGCTCGACCACGGCCTGGGCATCCTGACCGGCGCCGTCGACACCGTCTGCAGTGGCATGGGGGCGATCGCATGATCGTGCGCAGCACTGCGGAGATCACCGGTACCGATCGCGATGTGGCCGGGGAGGGCTGGCGCAGCAAGCGCATCATCCTCGGCGGCGACGGCGTCGGGTTCTCCTTCCACGAGACCACCATCGATGCGGGTACCACGCACGAGTTCCACTACCGCTACCACGTGGAAGCGGTGTGGCTGATCGAGGGCACCGGCACGCTCACCGACCTCGACAACAACGTCACCTACGTGCTCGAGCCCGGCTCGATGTATTTGCTCGACGAGCACGAACGGCACCGGCTCGAGGCGACGACGAAGATGCGCATGATGTGCGTGTTCAATCCTCCGGTCACCGGGCAGGAGGTCCACGACAGTACCGGCGCTTACCCGCTGGTGGCCGCGACGATCGGGGGATAGGCAGTAATGGTATTGCAGCACACTGAAACTCGGCCCGTGATCGACCGAGTCGATCGGTACCCGACTCGGCTGAGCACGCCCGCGACCCATCTGGATCGTAAGGATCCGACGGTGTGGGGCCGGGTCGAGAGCCCGGAGCTGGCGAACTTCGACGCCGACGGTTTCGCCAGCATCGACGAACTGCTCACGCCCACCGAGGTGGCCGACTTCAGCGCCGAGATCGGCCGTCTCGCAGGCGATCCGGCGTTGCGCGGCGACGAGCGGGTGATCGTGGAGAAGTCGTCGAACCGGGTTCGATCGGTCTTCGAGGTGCACCGCCTCAGTGCGGCGATCGCCGACCTGGCACGTGAGTCGCGGGTCGCCGGATTGGCCAGGCAGATCCTCGGTTCCGAGGTCTACATCCATCAGAGCCGGGTCAACTACATGCCCGGTTTCCGTGGTGCGGGTTTCTACTGGCACTCGGACTTCGAGACCTGGCATGCGGAAGACGGCATGCCCGTGCCGCGGGCGGTGAGCCTGTCCATCGCGCTGACCGACAACTATCCGATCAACGGCAGCCTGATGGTGATGCCCGGTTCGCACCGGACATTCGTGCCTTGTCTGGGCAGCACGCCCGCCGAGCACTATCGGGAGTCGTTGCAGGAGCAGGAGATCGGGGTGCCCGCCCAGTCCGACATCACCACGCTGGCGAACACCTACGGCATCAGTCAGTTCACCGGCCGGGCCGGATCCGCGCTGTTGTTCGACTCGAACCTGATGCACGGCTCGTCGAACAACATCACGCCGTTCCCGCGGTCGAACATCTTCCTGGTGTTCAACAGCGTTGAGAACACGCTGGTGGAGCCGTTCGCGGCACCGGCGCCCCGACCGGGCTACATCGGCAGTCGCGACTTCACGCCGCTGCCTGCCTGATTCATCGCTCGAAGGCGCCCTTCGGTCCTCCTTGCCGGACCGAAGGGCGCCTTCGCGTCGGTGGTGGGCTTCGCCGAAGTGCACCTTCGGCCGGGGCCAGCACTCGCCGCGCGCCCCGCACCTATCGGCGGTACGATCCTGTCGGCCATCCGCTGCTGCCGTCTGCGCAGCCGGATTCGGAACCCCTATCCCCGGCGAGCCCGCCAATTGTTCTTCTGGCGTGTGCAAAGTCCTGGACAACACGACCGCGTTGGCGTTCGCCACAAGATCACTCAGTGCCCCGAAGTCGCCTGAGCGGTGCAGCGGTTCGCCCATATCGCCGTGCGCCTTTGCGCGCGTGGCCTTCTCGGTTCGACGCCCGATCGTGGCTGGTCCGGAAGCATTTTCACGCTCTTTGTGCAGAGTGCAGTCGCCTGTTGGCATCTCGCACAAATATGGGCACTCGACCAGGTTCGTGGCAAATTGGGGGCAACCGGCGAAGCACTTGACCTAATTGTTACCGCTGGGTACAACTACGTGACCATGCCGACGCATACCGCTCGGTCGGCCCATGAAGAAATGCAACGCAGTTGGTAACGGACGTCATCACTATCGATGCGGAGTTCTCGGCCGCACGCAAAGCCATGTGGGACTTTTTCATGGACCCGCAGACCTACCCCCGGATGTTCCTGGGAATCGGAGATTGTGATCGCGCGGAAACCTCGGACTCGCACCCCGTTCTGCTGATCCGGGCCTGGCACGACGGCACCGAACTCGGCGTGCCCGCCTTACGGCTGGTGATCGGCAAAGAGCTGGAAACCTTCGAGCTACAGTGCCCCGGCCTGGGCAGTTTCGCCGCGATCCGACTACGCGGCGAGCAGGAACAGACCAGGGTCACCATCACCTACTTCGGTGCGGGCCGGATCCATCCGTGGATCGCCGCGCAGGACAACGCCGACGTGATCGCCTGGACCATGGCCGGCCTCGACCGGATCACCGACGCCATCGTCGGCACGCCGACCTCGGTGCTGGTCAACGGTGAGGAGTCGGCGGCGAAACAGCAGGTCGGCACGCTGAAGCAGATGGTGTCGACCGGCGTCGTGCGCACCTATCGGCCCGATCGCGCGCTCAAGCAGGTGGGCGGGCTGGCCAAATGGGGATTCACCCTGGCGGGCGGTTACGCGGCCGCCGCCGGGCACTCGCCGCATCGCCTCGCCGTCGTGGACGAGGTGTCCGCTTACACGTTCGGTCAAATGCACGCGCGCACGCACAAACTCGCCTCGGCGCTGTCCATGCTCGGCATCGGCGCGCGCGACAAAGTGGGGCTACTCTCTCGCAATCGCGTGGCAATGGTCGAGTGCATGGTCGCCACCGGCAAATTGGGCGTGGACACGGTGCTGCTGAACACCGGACTGTCGGCCAGGCAGATCGAGGACGTCGCCGACCGGCACGGGCTGTCCGCGATCTTCCTCGACGACGAGTACGACGCGCTGACCAGGTATGTGGCGGCCGGCGTGCCGCGGTTCGCCACCGGTCAGCGCAGCGCGTTCGAGCGCTACACGGTAGACGATCTGATCGCCCTCGACGCGCCGACCTTCGCGCGACCGCCGCATCCGGGCCGACTGATCGTGCTCACCTCCGGCACCAGCGGCACACCCAAGAGCGCACAACGCCCGCAGCCCAAGGGTTTCGGCACCGTCGCGGCGCTGCTGTCGCGGATTCCGATGCGGATGGACGAGACCATGCTCATCCCCGCGCCGCTGTTCCACACCTGGGGGTTGGCGGCCTTGCAGATCAGCACCCCGATCCGCGCGACCGTGGTGCTGCCGGAGCGGTTCGACGCCGAGGACTGCCTGCGGTTGATCCAGGAGCACCGCGTCACCGCGCTCATCGTCGTGCCGGTGATGGTGAACCGAATCCTGGACCTGCCCACGCACATTCGGGATCGGTACGACACGTCGAGCCTGCGGGTCGTCGCGAGTTGTGGTGCGCCCCTTGCCGGTCCGACCGTGCTGAAGTTCATGGACACCTTCGGCGACGTGCTCTACAACGTCTACGGCTCGACCGAGGTGTCCTGGGCGACCATCGCCGATCCGGCGGATCTGCGCGCGGCGCCGACCACTGCGGGCCGCCCGCCGCTCGGCACGAAACTCGCTGTGCTGGACAAGGATCTGCGTCCGGTGCCGCGCGGCGTGACCGGCCGCATCTTCGTGCTCAACCACATGCTGTTCGACGGCTACACCGATGCCACACCGCCCACCGAGTGGGGCGGCCTGCTCGACACCGGCGACCTGGGTTACCTCGACGCCGACGGGCTGCTGTTCGTGGCGGGCCGGGACGACGAGATGATCATCTCCGGTGGTGAGAACGTCTTTCCGCGACCGGTCGAGGAGGCGCTGTCGCATCTGCCGCAGGTGAGCGAGGTGGCGGTGGTCGGCGTGCCGGACAAGGAGTACGGTCAGCGGCTCGCCGCGTTCGTGGTGACGCGGGAGGGCTTCGGGCTGGACCGGGACATGGTCCGCAACTACATACGTCATCGGCTCAGCCGGTTCTCCGTGCCGCGCGACGTGACCTTCTTGGAGGCACTGCCACGCAACGCGACCGGAAAGATCCTGAAGCGCACGCTGATTCAGCCGAGCTGAGCATGCGCCCAGCTCGGCTGACGTCGTCAGTTCAACCGGCGAATCGCGTTGGGGGTGAGCTCGGCGATCGCCGGATACCCGTCGACCGCCATCAGCAGGTCCGCCTCGGCGAGCATGGCGCGCAGCACGTGCACGATGCCCTGGACGCCACCCAGTGCCAGCCCGTAGCAGTACGGGCGGCCGATGCCGACCGCGGTCGCGCCGAGGGCCAGCGCCTTGACAATGTCGGCGCCGGAACGGATTCCGGAGTCGAACAACACCGGCAGGCCGTCGGCGGCGGCCACCACCTCGGGCAGATGCTCGATCGCCGGGATGCCGCCGTTGGCCTGCCTGCCACCGTGATTGGAACAGTAGAGGCCGTCCACGCCCGCGTCCTTGGCGCGGCGGGCATCGTCGGGGTGGCAGATTCCCTTGAGTACCAAGGGAAGATCGGTCAGCGAACGAAGCCAGGCCAGGTCGTCCCAGGTGATCGGGTTGCCGAACTGCGAAACCCAGGTCAGCGTCGCGGTTTTCGGGTCCTCCTCCGGAGTTTTCGCGAGCATGCCGCGAAACACCGGATCGCTGAAGTAGTTCGCCAGGCAGTGACTGCGCAGCTGGGGGAAGTTCGAGGTGCTGAGGTCGCGTGGGCGCCAGCCGGGCACCCACGTATCCAGGGTCACCACAATGGCTTTGAAGCCTGCGGCTTCGGCGCGGCGCACCAAACTCTGCGCCAGGTCGCGGTCGTTGGGGGTGTAGAGCTGGAACATGCCGGGGGTGTCGCCGAATTCGGCGGCCACGTCTTCGAGCGGATCGACCGTCAGGGTGGAGGCCATCATCGGGACGCCGGTGCGGGCGGCAGCCCTGGCGGTCGCCAGGTCGCCGTGGCCGTCCTGCGCGCAGAGGCCGATCACGCCGACCGGTGCCATGAAGATCGGGGACGGCAGCTTCATCCCGAACAGGTCCACCGAGAGGTCGCGGTCCCTCGTCGCGCGGAGCATGCGGGGGATCAGGCCCAGTTTCTCGAACGCCGTCGCGTTGATGCGCTGGGTGAGCTCGTCGCCCGCACCGCCGGCCACGTAGGACCAGATTCCCGGCGGCAGCGCGGCCTGTGCCCGCGCTTCGAGGTCCGCGTAGGTCATCGGCAGGTCGGGCAGGACACCGCCGAGGCCCTGGAAGTAGATCTCGTATTGGTAGTCACCGAAGTTGCCGGTCACGGCACTCCCTTCCTCGTTTGATACACGAATGTATCCGATACATTTGTGTAGCGGAGCGCTTACCCGGTCAATGTCCGGAAGAGAATCAGCCAGCGGTCGGGGTCGACCAGCCCGACCGGTGTGTTCTCCGGGATGTCAGCGGCGGTGCAGGCCGCCCGGACCGCTCGCGCCGGGAACTGCCTGCGCAGCGACGTCGCCAGCGAGCCGCCCACGCCCGAGAAACCGAGTTCCACCGTCCGCCGGTACTCGGCGCGCGCCGAGCTCGGCAGGAGTGGGCGAGGTCTGCGGCGCAGGTACAGGACCGCGGTATCGACGCTCGGTACCGGGTGGAAGCTGTGCCGTCCGATGCGTGCGCCCAATTCCATTGCGACGGTGGGCCAATGGGTGACGGTGAGCTTGGTCCACCTGCCGTAGTCGCCGGAATGCTTACGGGCGAACTCGCTTTGGGTGAGCAAGGTGGCCGAGGTGAGCCGCCGGGCCGCCAGGCACCAGCGCACCACGTCGGTGGTGACCGCGAAGGGCACATTGGCGACCACCGCGAACGGCTCGTCCGGTGCGTGCACCGCACGGAAATCGGTGTGGAACAGCCTTATTCGATCGTCGTCGGCGTAGCGCCTGCGCAGCCGCTCGGCGTAGTAGGCATCCTTCTCATAGGCGCGAATCCGGCCTGCCGCGTTGAGCAGCTGCCTGGTCAGCATGCCGTCGCCGGGGCCGATCTCGAGTACGAGATCGGTGTCGGTGACGCCGGACGAGCGCACGATCAACCGGGCGGCCCCGGCGTCGACGAGGAAGTTCTGGGACAGACGTTTACGGGTGCCGACCCGGGTATCGCGGGCGCGCGGCAGCGAACGATGACGGGACATGGGTATCCTCCGAACGGAGTGGTCGAATCAGAAAAAGTGATTCGCCCGGACCCATGCCAGGGCACAGAAAATCCGGCGGTCATCGACCGCCGGCGCGCATCCCGATCAGAACAGTCGGGACAACGGAGCGCCACGGTGCACTGGCAGAGCCCAGGCCTCCGTGCGCAGCCGGATGTAGTACGCGCTGATCGCGTACCCGCCGTTCATCGCCGAACCGTTCATGCCCGGAAGATATCGCACCCCTGCGCCGACCCGCGACCGGTTTTTCGCCGCGGATTACGCCGTTTCGAGCAGGCTGCGCCGCAAGGCGTCGACCACATCGTCGTCGATGCCGAGCTGCTCCGCCGTATACCCGCGCACCGAACCGTATTGGGCGGCCAATGCGGCCAGGAACAATCGCATCACCTCGGCGGGCGCCCGCCCGTATCCCGGCCAGGTGAGCTCCTTGTCGGGATAGGCCGCCCGCCAGTCGGCGATGAGACGGTCGGTAGCCAGCTCGGTCCGGGCGAAGTCCTCGATGATCTGCTCATCGGACACGCTGAGCAGATTCAGGACAAGAGCCGCGAGCAACCCGGTGCGGTCCTTGCCGGACGCGCAGTGGAAGACCGCCGGGCCGTCTGCCTTCGCAAGCACCTCGATGGCGCGGCGCAGTTCCTCGACACCGTCCGCGGCGACCTCCAGGAACCGCTCGGCGAGGTACGGTCCGACCTCGATGTCCGGCCCGAGCGCCGCCTGATCGTACGGGCGATGCTCGATGCTGAGATTGTGGTAGACGAGCGACTCGTGCTGCGGGACTCGGCCTCTCGCGTCGATCTCCCAGGGGTAGCGCAGGTCGATGACGGTCGTGATGCCCAGCTCGAGGAAGCGATCCCAGTCCTGGTCGCGCAGCTTGCTCAGCGAGTCGGCGCGAAATAGCCGTCCCCAGCGCACGATCTGCCCGTCCGCGGTCGGGTAGCCGCCCAGATCGCGGAAGTTGTGTAGTCGTTCGAAGGCGATGTGTCTGTTCACCACAGGAACTCTATGTTCGCCGCCCACAACGACCTTCGCGGATATTCGGCAGGCAGGAAGGGCGGACCATAGGGCACACTATGATCATGCACCTGCGTTCGGTGGGCGACCTGGTCGAGGCGACAGCTGCGGGCGAGAAGGTGGACTATCTGATGTTCTGGGGGCATCAGCCGGAGCACAGGGGCCGGATCGGGCCCAGCTGTTTGAGTCAGTGGTGGCCTGCGTCTTTCGTGCTGGACGGTGCGGAGTTCCCGTCGGCCGAGCACTACATGATGTGGGGAAAGGCGCGACTATTCGGCGACGTGGACAACGCCGAACAGGTGTTGGCGGCGCCGACGCCGAAAGCGGCGAAAGCGCTCGGGCGCGAGGTCCGCGGCTTCGACAGCCGCGTGTGGAGCGCGCGCCGGTACGAGATCGTGGTGCGCGGGAACGTGGCGAAGTTCGGGCAGCACCCGGAATTGGCGGAGTACCTGCTCGGGACGGGGGACCGGGTGCTGGTGGAAGCCAGTCCGGTGGACCGGATCTGGGGGATCGGGCTGGCCGCCGACGATCCCCGCGCCGAGGATCCCGCGCAGTGGCCAGGGTTGAACCTGCTCGGCTTCGCGCTGATGGACGCGCGCGCGGCACTGCGGGGCGGTCAGCCGACCGACTGATCGGCGTTGGCGACGCGCTCCTCGTCCGCGCGGGCCCGCCAGACGCGGGCCTCGGCGTAGTCGCCCTGCCGGTCCAGGAGTTCGGCGAGGCCGGCCATGGCGCGCGGCTCACGGCCTTCTGCGGCAGCGTGCCACCAGCGTTGCGCGTCGTCCAGGTCGCCGCGCCGGAAATGGACCACGCCGAGGTCGTAGGCGGCGCCCGCGTGCCCGGCGTCGGCGGCCTGCTCCCAAAGCCCGCAGGCTTGGTCTTCCTCGCCGCGGCTGTACATGGCGACGCCGAGGTCGTAGAGGGCGGTCCGGTAGCTCGCGCCTGTGTCCGGTGCTGGGGAGTCGTCGGCCGGTGGTTTGGACCGCATGGGGCGGGTGGGGGCCGATTGGACGCCGGGGCCGTACTGGGCGTCCGAGCCGAGAGGCGGAGTCGGAGTGGGCTGAGTATCGGCGTGTGGGTTCGGCGGCGGCTGTGCGACACCGGAATACGCGGGACTCGGCGCTGAGGGGTTCGCCGCGAATCCGCCACCTCGGTTGTGGGTCGCCGGGTGCGTGGTCGGCGGGTGGTTGTTGGCTGGGAATCCGCCGCTCGGGTTGTGCGTGGCCGACGGGTGGGCGTTGCCTGCGAATCCGCCGCCTGGGTTGGGCGTGCCTGGTTGGCTGGTCGGCGGGTGGTTGTTCGTTGCGAAATCACCGCCGGGGTTGTGCTGCGCCGCGGGCATGGTCGGCGGATGCGCCGTCGCTGGCTGCGTGGCCGCCGGCGCTGTGGTCGCAGGGGGCGTGGCCGCAGGCTGGATGGTCACTGGGTCCGCGTCCGCGGCGGCGAAGCTGCTGCCCGGGTTGTGTTGGGCCGATTGTGTGGCTGGTGGCTGGGTGTTGGCGGCGAAGCTGCTGCCCGGGTTGTGTTGGGCCGGCTGCGTGGCCGCCGGGTGGGTGTTCGCGGTGAAGCTGCTGCCCGGGTTGTGTGGGCCCGGTTGTGTGGTCGGTGGGTTGCTGTTTGCCGCGAAGCCGCTGTCGGGGTTGTCTGGGGCCGATTGTGTGGCTGGCAGGTGGGTGTTCGCGGCGAAGTCGCTGCTCGGGTTGTGCTTGGCAGGCGGGTGGGTGTTCGCGGCGAAGTCGCTGCTCGGGTTGTGTTGGGCCGGTTGTGTGGCTGGCGGGTGGGTGTTCGCTGCGAGATCGTCACCGGAATCGTGCTGCGTCGGTGGCATGTTCGGCTGTGCAGCTGAGGGGTGTGCGCCGATCGGATTCGGCGGTAGGTGCGGGGAGCGCATCGGATGGGTGGGTTGGGCGTCCACCGCGGGTTCCGCGACCATCGGGGCGGTCTGCACCTCGACGACGAGGTTGGCGAAGTTGGCGGGTCCCTCGCCGATGCTGCACCACAGCACGACGCGGCCGTCCGGGGTGTTCTCCACGACGATGCCGTAATTGCCGACCCAGGACTTCTGCTCGCCGAATCCGTCCACCCAGACGGGTGTCAGCGTCACCAGGGTGCCGGGGGCGGTGCCGATGATGTCGAAGCTGATGCCGCCGACCAGGGCATCGGACCAGACATCGACCCCGTTGAGGCGGCGGCCGTTCAGGCCGACGTAGCCGTCGACGACCGACAGTCCCATGCCGAGGCCACGCAGCCCGGCCGGGGGCGCGGCGGACAGCAGCGTCACGGTGACCGCCGTCGGGTCCGGCCCGACCTGCTCGGTGTACATCGGATAGACCTTGCTGCCACGCAACACGATCGGTTCCGCGCTCTGGTATCGGGCGGCGAGCGGCCGATCATCGGGCGAATTCCGAGCGGCCCATGACGAATACGGCTCGTTCACGTGATGCCCGCCTTTCCGCCGAATGCGTCGTGCCGTCCCTGCGCTGTGCGGCGGGATATACCGTACTCGCCGAAGCCGGGAATGGCGCAGCAATCATGCGGCCCCTTGACGCGACAGCGGGCGGTGCTCAGGCGGAGCGGGCGACGATGCGTTCGAGCGCGGCGAGGTCCTGCTCCAGCATGCGGAACAGCCAGTACACGCCGATGAAGGCGAGGGCGCTGCCCACGCACAGCACCCGCAGCGCCACGATGACCGCCGGGATGTCCTCGGCCGGAATGAATGTCGCGCCCGCGACGCCGAGCAGCGGAACGGCGGCGGCGATGGCGAGGAAGTAGGTGCTGCGGCGGTCGAGTCGGCGTAGCGCGCGTGCGTCCTGCGCACCGAGTCCGCCGTGACGCAGGAACATCGGGTACAGCGAGCGCACCGCGTAGAAGTTCACCATGAAGTACGGATACGCCATGGCGATGGCACCGCACACGATCTGCGTGATGAAGAAGTGCAGGTACGACTCGGGCGTGATGTGGTTGCCGGAGACCTGTACGGACACCGGCACCGCGACGCCCGCGATGACCCAAAGCGCGAAGCAGGTCAGCACATTACGTTTGCCCAGTTGCAGGGTGTCGCCGCGTGCGCGGGCGAGGGTCTGCGCGTCGTAGGACTTGCCCTTGCGCAGTCCGCGCGAAATCGACCACAGGTTCGCGAGCAGCACGTTGGTGACCACGAAGCCGATCAGGAAGCACAGGCCGTAGGTGGTCACCGCGATCTGATCGAAGCGATGCTGGGCCTGCTCGTCCAGCTTGCTGATGATGAGCGTCCGGTTGTGGTTGTAGCTGTACCAGATCGCGAGCGCGTTCGGCACCGCGATGGCGAGCGCCATGATCGGATGCATCAGCTTGCGCGCCCGCAATCGCCAACTGGCGGGCGGCGGGTCGACGAGATCGCGGGCTCGGGCGTCGAGGCAGACCTCCAGCTGCTGGGCCATGTCCGCCCCGCACGGCCACCGATTGTCCGGCTCCGGATCGAGCGCGCGTACCAACGCGCGCTCCAGCGCTGCCGGGCAGTCCGGCGGAAGGTCCTGATAGGGCAGTGCTTTCGGACTGCCGGAGCGACGCTCCAGCATGCCGTCCAGTGCCGTGCGGTCGCCGCCGGTCACCGAGTCGTCGTCGAAAGGCTTACGGCCGGTGAGTAATTCCCACAGCACCACGGCGAGCGCGTACAGATCGCTTCGAGTGTCGAGATCCTCGGCTGTGCCGGGGTGGTCCGGGTGTACAGCTGCGAGTTGTTCGGGCGACATATAGGCGAGCGAGCCACCGAAATAGGCGACCGGGCTGTCGCCCGAAACATTGCCGCTGAAGCTGATATTGAAGTCGGCGAGCTTGGGAATGCCGTCCGCGGTGAGCAGTACGTTCGCCGGCTTGATATCGCGGTGCAGCACGCCGGCATTGCCCGCGTAATCGAGCGCTTCGGCCAGCCGCCGCCCAAGCCAGGCGATGGTTTCCGGCCAGGACAGCTGGGCGAGCCGTGCCCGCAGCGGCGATTCGCTCGGCCTGATCTCGCCCTTGCCCGCCAGCACCGAGTCGATGACGTCGAGCAGCAGCCGCCCGTCCCGCTGTTCCGGCGGCGTCGCCCGAACCCGCTCCAGTACGGTGAACAGGGTCCCGCCCGGCACGTACTGCATGTACAGCAGCCGCAGCTTGCGGTGCTCCAGCACGCGCTGATCGAAGACTCGGACGATGTAGTCGTGATCCAGTTGCGCCAGCGTCTGCGGCTCGGTGCCCTTGTCGCGGGAGATCTTCACGGCGACCAGCCGCTGCATCGACCGCTGGCGCGCCAGGAACACTCGCGCGAAGGCACCGCGGCCGAGTCCGGTCATCAGGTCGAAGTCGTCGATCTGCTGACCGGCGTCGATGTCGTCGAGGTTCACCGGCTCGGCGGCCGACATCATCGTGCTGTGGTAGTCGTCGGTCGCCAGCATTTCCGAAAGTTGTTCGGCCTGTGCGGGATACGCTGCGGTGTACTCCGCGACCTGCACCGCGGTGCCTGCCCGCCGCCGGACGTGGAACTCCTCGTAGATGAGATCCGGCGGCAGCGGCCAGGTCCGCAGTTCCGGTAGATCCTCGACATAGTCGGCCAGGCGTTTCGGCGCCGTGCCGCGTCCCCACCGATGGGCCAGATCGACCTTGATCAACTCGATCAACGACACCCGCCGGATGCCGGGGGAGTCGGGGAGGTAGGCCCGCAGGTCCGGTGGCTCGTCGCCGGCTCGCCACGCCTCGGTGAACTGCGCCACCACCTCCGCGACACCATTGCCGCGCGAGTTCACGGGCGAACGGTCCGATGCGACCGTCGCCCCCGGAACCGGCGGGGCGGGGTGCGCCATCTGCGCATCGTATCCCCGCCGGCGCGCGGAAGCCGGAAGTTTGCCGGGTCGGCGGTCAGCCGTCGGCCTGGATCTGGGGAAAAGCCCAGCGTGCGTAGGTGTTTTCGGGTCGGACGGTGATAACGTCGCAGACCTCGACCAGTGGTTCGGCGGCGCCGTCCAGGTGCTCGAGGGTCGGCGTTATCAGTGCTTCGGCATCGTGGCGCCGGACGATGTCGCGGAGCTGGCCGAGTCGGTCGGCGGTGTCCGCGCCGAAGACCACGTTCTCGATGAGTTCGTAGCCGAGTCTTTTAGCGAGACTGCGGATTTGAGTCTCGTCCCAGGTTTGCTGCGCACCTGAGATATCGTGCCGCACGTAACCGAGTGCGGCTGGTTGTGTCGTCATCACCACCCTCCTTGTCGTGAAAGCTACCCCTGGCGCCGTGGATAGCCTCATCTGTAAGCCCCGAGCTTCCTCAAACTTAACTGCTGTTCGGTAAGGGCGGTAGGGCTCGGCAAACGATTGGGGAACTTTGTGGCCCAAGTTCCAGACGGGAACATTCATATGGTGCCGTCGGGCACCATGATATGTTGCCCGGCAGTGGGATTCGTAGACTTTATGCAAGCGCCGAGCATGAATGTCTACTTGAAAACGACATCGGTAGGCAGGTCCACAACTGGCGTGGGCAACGTGGAAAGTTCCTGGATTCGCGCCGGGGTGCTCGATCTGCCGGTGGCGGGAGGTTTGCCGTGACGGAAGTCCGGCTACGTCGTCAGCCAGCTCGATTTATCTGTAACCGACGGTTACAGATACTTTCAGGGGGATTCGGTGGGTATGGCGGAGTGTTCACGCGGACCGACCGCACATGATGCTACCTGCTGCGACGATCGGGCGCTACGGGGACCCGTGGCAAACGCCGATCGGCGAATATGGCCGCTGGGACGACGCCGATGTGGCCCTGTCGAGTACCTGGCCTAGTGCAACGAGCCCGGATAGGTTCGCGATTACGGCGTGGGACCGACCAAGCGCTTGCTACGCTCCCGGCATGATCTCCACGGCGGTGTGGGGCACCGGCAATGTCGGCCGGGCGGCCATTCGAGCCGTCGAGGCCCATCCGGCGCTGACACTCACGAATGTGCTCGTCCACAATCCGGACAAGGTCGGGCGCGACGCGGGGGAGTTGGGCGGTCTCGAGTATCAGTTGGGCGTCGCGGCCACCGATGACATCGACGCGGTGCTGGCGACGAAACCGTGCGCGGTCGTGTACGCCGCGTCCGGCGACATCCGCCCCGACGACGCACTCGCCGACATCGTGCGGGCGGTCCGCGCGGGCGCGATAGTCGTGACGCCCGCCCTGTACGCCCTCTACGACCCACGCAACGCACCCGCGGAGATCCGCGATCCGGTGCTCGCCGCGATCGCCGAGGGCGGCGGCTCGCTGTTCGTCTCGGGTGTGGACCCCGGGTGGGGCAACGATGTACTGCCCCTGTTGCTCAGCGGCCTCGGCGGCACCATCGACGTGTTGCGCTGCCAGGAGATCTTCGACTACTCGACCTACGACCAGCCGGACTCGGTGCGCTACCTCGTCGGCATGGGGCAGCCGATGGACTACCAGCCGCTCATGCTCGCGCCGACGGTGCCGACCATGGTGTGGGGCGGCCAGATTCGGCTGATGGCGCGGGCGCTCGGCGTCGAACTCGACGAGATCCGCGAGACCCTGGATCGGCGGCCGCTCGAAGCCACGATCACCACCGTGTCGATGGGTGAGTTCGCGGCGGGCACGCAGGGTGCGGTGCGCTTCGAGGTGCAGGGCATCGTGGCGGGCGAGCCGCGGATCGTCATCGAACATGTCACCCGGATCCACCCGTCCTGCGCGCCGGACTGGCCCGCACCCGCCGACGGCGACGGCGCACACCGGGTGATCATCGAGGGTCGCCCGCGCATCGAGGTCACCATCGAGGCGACCGACGAGAACGGCAACCGCTCCGCGGGCGGAAACGCCACTGCCGTAGGGCGTTTGGTGAGCGCCATCGATTGGCTCGCCGCGGCCGAACCCGGACTCTACGACGCGCTCGATATTCCCCTGCGTCCGGCAGTCGGCAAACTCGGAAGGAAGAATCCATGATCATCGATGTCCCCGAGGGCAAGGACCCGATCGGTTACGTCTGGGGCGAAATGGTGCCCGGTATCGGGGTCGCCGCCGCCCAGTTCTCGATGGCGGTGTATTCGCACAGCACGCTCGGTTTGCGCGAATTCGAGGCCGCCCGGCTGCGGATCGCGCAAATCAACGGCTGTATCTTCTGCCAGGACTGGCGCACCGAACGCGACGGCGCCAAGGTGGAGCCGGAATTCGCCGACGCGGTCACCGAGTGGCGCACCACCGAGGCTTTCGACGATCGCACCCGGCTCGCCGCCGAATACGCGGAGCGTTACGCCTTGGACCACCACGGTATCGATGACGAGTTCTGGACCCGCATGCTCGCGGAGTACACCCAGGTCGAAGTGGTGGAACTCAGCATGAGCATCGGTTCCTGGCTCGCCTTCGGCCGCCTGAATCGTGTGCTCGGACTCGACACCGCCTGTGTGCTGCCGGGGCATTCGGCCGCGTAGCCGAACGGCACACTGGGTGCGGCGAGACAACCTACAGTTTCGGCACCCAGGCTGGTTGTCCGTCGACGAGTCCCGCCTCGAACAATTCGGGCGCGTCGATCACGGCCTGCAGGTGATCGTGTGCCTCCTCGCGCGACAGCGTTGCGGGGTAGCGGATGTATTCGAGGGTCGCGGCGATCTCGGCCTCGAATCGATGACGGAACTCGACGTCACCGGCATAGGTGAGCGCGATGCGCCCGCGCCAGTCGATGTGATGGCTGCCGTCCGGGCGGCGGGTGAAAGACACCTCCTGGTCGGCGACGGAGTCGTGGCCGAGCAGGTAGATATTGAACGCGAGAAATTCGAGCTGATCGATATCGACGAGAGGTAGCGGATCGGCCGTCAGACGTTGCGGCGTCAACGATTTCAAATGGAATGGATTACCCGGCGTGGCGGCGAGAAATCCGGTGCCGTCGTCCTCACCCCAGTATGTGGACGACAGCGTGCAACTCCGGTAGTTGCGCCACACTTGCGGCGACGACCAATCCGCGCCGTCCGCAGCACTTTCCGGTGCTGCTTCGGCAGCGTACTCGGCCGACCGCAGGTGCAGATCGAACCATAAATTGCCGTTCTCGTCGATCCGCCCGGACCACGCGAACTCGTCGATCGCGTGTCCGGCGGGCCACGGGTTTCCCGGAAACACAATCCGACCTACGGTCGCATTGTCCTCCGGGTCGATCCTTTCCATACTGTCGAACCTAGCGACCGGTACCGACAAGCCGCGAATCAGTAGTCGCTCCGAGCCGTTCATTCAGGCGTTGACCGCCGTTTCGTCGCCGGCCTCCGGCGCGTCCTCGACCGTGCGCCGGGGTCCGGTGAACCAGGTGCGTGCCGAGAGCACCCACCAGATGCCGATGGCGCCGACGACGCCGAGCAACGCGATCGGGGCGTAATTGACCGTGTTCCAGGTGAAGTCGCTGTGCCACGGATAGCCCCGGTCGTCCATCGGCAGGATGAACAGGAAACTGATCAGGGCGATCCAGGCCAGTGCGACGACACCGATCGGTCGGTACCAGCGGCCGAGTTGCCAAGGGCCGGTGCGGAATCGGGAACCGTGCACCTGCCGCAGCAGAATCGGTATGCCGTAGGCGATGTAGAGGCCGATGGTGGCTACCGAGGTGGCGGCCGCGTAGGCGGTCGGCGCGTTCTCGGCGGGCACCAGCATCGAGGGAATCAGCAGCACGAACGCGAAGACCGAGATGAACAGCACCGCGTTGACCGGCACCTTCCTGGCCGAAAGTTTCGACCAGAGCGCCGATCCCGGCACCGCGCCGTCGCGGGCGAACGCGAACAGCATTCGCGAGGCCGAGGTGACCGACGCGTAGCCGCAGAACAACTGCGCGATCGCGGCGATAATGAGCAGCAGCCCGGACCAGAACGAGCTGAGCGAGTTCTCCAGGATGTAGATCACCGGGTAGCCGCTGTTCTTGGTCGGATCCAGCGCGTCGTCGAGGTTCGGGATCGCGAAGGTCACCGCCATGATGAGCAGATAGCCGGCGATCGCGGACACCACGATCGTGTTGATGATGCCCTTGGCCGCCATCCGCGACGCGTCGTGGGTTTCCTCGGACATGTGCGCCGACGCGTCATAACCGGTGAACGTGTACTGCGCGTGCAACAGGCCGAGCAGGAAGCTGAACGCCACCCCGCCGAACCCGACACCGCTGTTGTCGATGGTCTCGGTGAACACGAAGTCGACGCTCTGATGGTTTTCGGCGCCGAAGGCGAGCACCAGCACGAAGATCGCCACACCGCCGACATGCCACCACGCGGAGATATTGTTGATCACCGCGGACAGATGCGGGCCGATCGCGTTCAACACCGCGTGCAGCAGCAGGATCACCGTGAAGACCAGGAAGATCGCGGTGCGGTCGGTGCCGATCTCGATGCCGATCACATTGAGCACCGCGGTCGTGAAGATCGCCGCCCCGTAATCGATGGCCGCGGTCACCGCGATCTGACCGATGAGGTTGAACCAGCCGGTGAACCAGCCCCAGACCGGCCCGCCGAGCTGCGACGCCCACCAGTACAGGCCGCCGGAGGTGGGGTAGGCGGAGGCCAATTCCGCCATCGCCATGCCGACGAACAGCACCATGATCGAGACCAGCGGCCAGCCCCAGGCCATGGTGATCGGGCCGCCGTTGGCCAAACCGATTCCGTAACTGGCCAATCCGCCGGTCAGGATGGAGACGATGGTGAAACTGATGGCGAAGTTCGAGAATCCGGACCAGGATCGGGCCAATTCCTGTTTGTAGCCGAGTTCGGCGAGCCGACGTTCATCATCGGACGGAGACGGTTGATCACTCATGTACAGCTCCCGGATGTAAACGCTGCCCTCACACAGCGTTTGCCAGAAGATCAGTGTGGAGTAAACCCGAGTCAACCGCATGGCAACCGGAATACCGCGCACAAATCGCGGCGACCCCCTCCGCTCGGCGACCGGCGGTCGGCCGTAGCGTGAGCCGTATGGAGCGACTGGTGGTCATCGGTGGTGACGCGGCCGGGATGTCGGCGGCCTCGCAGGCACGCAGGCTGAAGGGCGCGAGCGAACTGGAGATCGTGGTATTCGAGCGCGGCCGGTTCGCCTCGTACTCCGCGTGCGGCATCCCGTACTGGGTCGGCGGTGACGTGCGCGAGCGGGACGCGCTGATCGCCCGCACCCCCGAGGAACATCGCGCCCGCGACATCGATGTGCGGATGCGCACCGAGGTCACCGAGATCGACGTCGCGGGCGGCCGGGTGCGTGCCCGCGATCTCGACGCAGGCACCGAATCATGGACGGACTACGACAAACTCGTCATCGCCACCGGCGCCCGCCCGATCCGGCCGCCGCTGCCCGGCATCGACGCGGCAGGCGTGCACGGCGTGCAGACCCTCGACGACGGGCAGGCGCTGATCGACACGCTCGAAGGCACCGAGGGCAAGCGTGCGGTGGTCGTCGGTGCCGGTTATATCGGTGTGGAGATGGCGGAGGCGCTGATCAAGCGCGGTTACGACGTCACGATGGTCCAGCGCGGTCCCGAGCCGATGTCTACGATGGATCCGGACATGGGTGCGCTGGTCCGAGATGCCATGTGCGGCATGGGTATCGAGGTGGTCAGTAATGCCGAGGTGACCGAGATCCGGACGGACGAGCAGGGCCGGGTCGGCGCGGTGGTCGCCGACGGCGTCGAATACCCAGCGGATGTGGTGGTGCTCGGCATCGGCGTGCAGCCGGACACCGCGCTGGCTCGCGCGGCGGGGCTGCCACTGGGTGAATACGGCGGGTTGCTCACCGACTTGGCCATGCGGGTGCGCGGTCACGAAAACATCTGGGCCGGTGGCGATTGCGTCGAGGTGCTCGATCTGGTGTCGGGTCGCGAACGCCATATCGCGCTCGGCACGCACGCCAACAAACACGGCCAGATCATCGGCGCCGATGTCGGTGGGGGTTACGCGACCTTTCCCGGCGTCGTCGGCACCGCGGTCAGCAAGGTCTGCGACCTGGAGGTCGCGCGAACCGGCTTGCGGGAGAAGGACGCTCGGGCCTCGGGCCTGCAATTCGTCACGGTCACCGTCGAATCGACCAGTCGCGCGGGTTATTACCCGGATGCCGCGTCGATGACGGTGAAGATGCTGGCCGAGCGGCGCACCGGCCGGCTGCTCGGCGTGCAGATCGTCGGCCGCGAGGGCGCGGGCAAGCGCGTCGACATCGCTGCCGTCGCACTCACCGCGCGGATGACGGTCGAACAGATGACCGCCCTCGATCTCGGCTACGCGCCGCCGTTCTCGCCGGTGTGGGATCCCGTCCTGGTGGCCGCCCGCAAGGCGGTCAGCGCGGTGCGCGAGCGCGGGTAGCGCTCAGGCCGCGCTGCGGTAGACCGCGAAGACCGGGATCACCCGCGACGTCTTGGCCTGGTACTCGGCGAAGCCCGGCATGATCTCGACCATCCTGGCGTAGAGCTCGTCGCGCTCGGCGCCCGAGACGACCTCGGCCTTCGCCTCGTACCGTTCGGTGCCGATCTCGACCGTGAGGTCGGGATTCGCGCGCAAGTTGTGGTACCAGGCCGGGTGCTTGTCGTTGCCGCCGTTGGAGGCGATGAGCACGACCCGGTCGCCGTCGGGCAGGTAGACCAGCGGGTTGGTGATGCGCCGCCCGGACTTGGCGCCGGTGGTGGTGATCAGCACCATCGCCGCGCCCTCGAACATGCCGCCGACCTTGCCCGCGTTGGCGCGGAACTCATCGATCACCTGCTGGTTGAAGCTCTTCGGTTCGAAGTCGGGGCTGTTGGGATCGGACACGTCATTGCCTCCAGTTGTTGCGTTTTCAGGGGCAGCAACCATGAAGTGGGCGGCGAAATTCCGCCGACGGTCAGTAGTCGGCGAACAGCTCCAGCAGTTCGGGCTTGCCGAACATCAACGCGGCGTCCCGGGCGGACGGGGAGCCCTGGTCCGGGTCGGCCCCGGATTCGAGGAGCAAGCGCGCGATCTCGTTCTCCCCCTTGAAGACCGCGCCTGCCAACGGGGTCTGCCCCTTGTCGTTGGCCTTGGTCGGGTCGGCGTCGCGGTCGAGCAGTGCGGCGACAGCGTCGCGATGGCCGTGGTAGGTGGCGAGCATGAGCAGGGTGTCGCCCGCCTCGTTGGTCAGATCCGCAGGCACCCCCGCGTCCACGTACGTGGCCAGCGCGGCGGCGTCACCCTGCCGCGCGAAGTCGAACACCTTGGTGGCCAGCTCGATGAGTTCGGGGTCCATGTCAGCGTCCATCCGCCATTCCTACCAGGACTCACTTCGAGGTCGCGCGCTTCCCCATCTCGGCTCGCACCTTCTTCAGATCGTCGACGAACGCCGCATAGGCCTCGGCCCGGTCCGGCGCACGTAGCACCGCCGAAGGGTGCACGGTCGCGATCGCCCGGTAGTCGGGCCGCGAAACAACCTCGCCGCGTTGCTGACTCACCTTGAACGCCGGATCGATCACCGCCTGCGCGGCGACCGCACCGAGACACACCACCAGTCGCGGGCGGATGAGCGCCAGTTCGGCGTTGATCCAGGCCGAGCAGGCGACGATCTCGGTACGGCCGGGCGTTTTGTGGATTCGCCGCTTGCCGCGCTCGACGAACTTGAAGTGTTTGACGGCGTTGGTGAGATAAACGGTGTCCCGGTCGATGCCTGCCTCGTCGAGCGCTTTGTCGAGCAGGTGCCCGGCGGGGCCGACGAACGGGTGCCCCTGCCGATCCTCTTGATCGCCGGGCTGCTCGCCGACCACCACCACGGACGCGTCCGGGGGACCCTCGCCGAAGACGGTCTGCGTCGCGTTCTGGTAGAGGTCACACCCTCGGCATCGGCACGACGCTTCTTGCAGGGTCGACAGGTCCGCGGTGTCGGGAACGAACTCGGCGGCACCCCGGGCCTTCATCACGCCTCCTGAGACTCGCGCGAATAGGGCGGATATGCCTCGGCGCGCAGTAGCCCGGCCAGATGCGCGGCATTGCGGGCGACCGCGGCGGTCGTGCTTTCGACGGACTCCGGGACCTGGTACAGGTCCTTGTAATCGACCGTGCCCATCGCCTGCCCGTTCCAATAGGTGCCGCCCTGCGCGGGAATGGTGAACCCGATGTCGTTCAGCGCCTGGAACAGATCCGCGATGATCTTGTGCGCGCCGTCCTCGTTGCCGACCACGGCGGCGATGCCGATCTTGCCGACCATGCTCGGCCTGCCTGCGTCGTCGGTCTCCGACAGCTCCGCGTCCAACCGCTCCAGCACGCGCTGCGCCACCGAGGACATGTGCCCGACCCAGGTCGGCGTCGCCATCAGCACGATGTCGGCGGCGGCGATCATCTCGCGCAACGTCGGCCACGCGTCGCCGTCGCCCTCGTCGGCCGTCACGCCCGGCCGCACGTCGTAGTCGACCACCCGCACTACGCGGCCGCTCACTCCGTGTCGCTCCAGCTCGTCCATCACCTGCCCGGCCAGCAGTTCCGTGCTCGACGATTCGGGTGATTTCTTCAAACTGCACACCAGCGCTACGGCCGTCAACGCGGTCATCGGGTCGACCTCCTTCGGTTGGGGGACTGCTGTCGACGTACCCGTTTCGGTCGCGCTCACTCCATCGGCCGCCGAAGGCCCTCCCACCTGGTGTACCGGAGGCGATAGGTCGGTATAGTCGCCGCGGATGAGTAGTGTCGCCACCCACGTTGAGCCGGAAGCCAAGAATCGTCGACTCGGCGTCGCGATGTGGCTGGCACCGGTGCTCTGTATCGCGTTCTCCGCGTTCTGTCTGCTGCTGCCGACCTGGCCGTTCGACAAGATCACCGGCGGGTTCATCGACCTGCAGGTCTATCGCCTCGGGGTGGACGCGCTACGGCACGGCAACGACATGTACGGACAGCTGCCGCAGACCACCATCGGCGCCGGACTGCCGTTCATCTATCCGCCGTTCGCCGCGCTGGCGCTGAGCCCGTTCGCGCTGCTGCCGTGGACCGCGGCCGCGTTCACCTTTTTCGTCTCCTCGGTGGCCGCGCTCGGGCTGACCCTGTACCTGGTCGCGCGGCGGGTATGGCCCGGCGCGGATCAGCGCAAGCTGGTGCTGATGGTGACCGGGTGCGCGACGCCGCTGGCGCTGCTGCTGGAGCCGGTGCACTCGACGCTGGGCTTCGGTCAGGTGAATCTGCTGCTGATGGCGTTGGTCGCGGCCGACTGCCTCGCCATCAAACCGCGCTGGCGGCGCGGCATGCTGATCGGCATCGCCGCCGCCATCAAGCTGACCCCGGCCGCGTTCGTGCTGTATTTCCTGGTGCGCAAGGACTACAAGTCGGCGGCGACGGCCGCGGCGACCGGCGCGGCCGCGACCCTGATCGGCTTCGCCGTGCTGCCGCGCGACTCGGTGAAGTACTGGTTCGGCGGCATGGGCAATGTGTCCGGGTTGAGCGGGTCGGCATTTCATACCAATCAGTCGATTCAAGCAGTGCTGGCCCGGTTGCAGGTGCCCGAGCCCGCGTTCACCGCGCTGTGGCTGATCCTCGGCGCCGCGCTGCTGGTGCTCGTCGTCGCGGCGATGCGGCGCGCGGTCGACTTCCCGCCGCTCGCGCTGGCCATCAACGCGGTGTTCACCCTGCTGCTCTCGCCGATCTCCTGGTCGCACCACTGGGTGTGGATCGCCCCGGCATTGCTGGCCTGCATCGGTTACGCCACCCGGCTGCCGCGTCGTCAGGCGATCGGCTGGTCGGTGACTATCGCCGTCATCACCGCGGTCTTCGTGTACGGGCCGCAGAACTGGCTGCCCGACGGCGAACATCGTGAAACGCAATGGACGCCATGGCAACACATCATCGGCAACACCTATGTGTGGTTCAGCGTGCTGCTCGTCGCGCTGTACTTCGTCTCGGGTCGCCGGGCCGCGCGGGCGCCCGAGCCTTCTCCCGCGCTGGTGCCCCAACACTGAATTCCGACCCTCTAGTGTTTGCTGCCGAGATCCCCGGGTAGGGCCGTCAGTGACGGCAACCCAGCCGTCGCCGACAAAGTACTCGAGGCAAGGAGGGATTGCATGGCAGCCCAACGTGGTTTCGCCGCCATGGATCCGGAGCAGCAGCGCAAGATCGCCAGCCAGGGTGGCAAGGCGAGTAGCGGCAGCTTCGACAACGACCCCAAGCGCGCCAGCGAGGCGGGCAAGAAGGGTGCGGCGGCTCAACCGGTCGCGGCCAAACGTCTCGGCGGCGAACGCAGCCACCTGAACCGATAGCACGATAACAGCCGATGGGCGAGGCGCTTGCCTCGCCCATCGGCCGTCCCCAGCCGAGGAATCTCCGATGCGCCTACGCCGCAGCACTGTGTACGGCCCCGGCCTGACCCGAGTCAGACGCGGCCGCGGCTTCTCCTATGCCACGAGCGACGGTGACGCGGTGACCGACACGGAGACCCTCGACCGCATCAAAGCCCTGGTGATCCCGCCCGCGTGGCGCAAGGTGTGGATCTGCCCGCACGCCAACGGTCACGTCCAGGCGGTGGGCATCGACGCGGCCGGTCGGCGGCAGTATCTGTACCACGAGCAGTGGCGCCGGGAGCGCGACGAAGAGAAGTTCGACCGGGTCCTCGAACTCGCCGCCCGGCTGCCCGAGGTGCGGCGGCAGGTCAGGGCGGATCTGGGGGAGCGGGGGCTGAGCAAGCATCGCGCCGAGGCGGTGGCGATCGATCTGCTGGACCGCGGCGTTTTCCGGGTGGGTGGCGAGGAGTACGCGGAGGAGAACGGGACCCGCGGGGTGGCCACGCTGCTGCGCGAGCAGGTGCGGCTCTCCGATGACGAGATGCTGTTCGACTACCCGGCCAAGGGTGGCATCCGGCGGCGGGTGCGGATCAGGGAACCGTTGGTGGCCAACGCCATTCGGGCCATGCGGCGTTGCCCGGCCGAGACGTCGCGGCTGCTCGTCTATCGGAACGGGACCGGATATCGCGAACTGCACGCCGACGACGTCAATCTGCGGTTCAAGGAACTCGCGTGCTGCGAATGCAGTGCCAAGGACTTACGCACCTGGCAGGCAACGGTATTGGCGGCCGCGGACTTCGCGTCGGCCGAGCGGCCCGAGTCGAAACGTGGTCGTAAAGCGGTGGAGAAGAAGGTGATGGAGGATGTTGCGGCGGCCCTGGGGAACACGCCGACCGTCGCGCGCAACTCCTACGTCGACCCGCGGGTGGTGACCGCCTGGGCGAACGGATCGACCATTGCCGCGGCGTTGCGTCGCGCGCGGCGCGCCGATTCCGACGACGAGCGGCGGGAATTGGTCGATCGGGCGGTGATTCGGCTGTTGCGCAAGGTGAAGTGATTCCGTCGTTCGGCACGACGCAAGCGCCATGCAAGTGCGGCGCAATCGACGCGCGGCACAGTCGGATCCATGCACGAGACATACGACGTGGTGATCGCGGGCGCCGGGCCCGTGGGATTGATGATGGCCTGCGAACTTCGGCTCGCCGGGGTGGATGTGCTGGTGGTCGAGCGGCTCGACGAGATCGATCCGACGATGAAGGCGGGTGGGATCAATGTGCCTACCGCGCAGGCGCTCTACCGGCGTGGGTTGCTGCCGGAACTCGTCGCCGAGAGTGCGCGGATGCGCGACCAGATGGCGAGATTTCTGACGGCAGGCGATGAGTCGGCCGATGAGCCGATAGCGCCGCCGTTTCTCGGGCATTTCGCGGGCATCATGATCGGGGTCGGCCTTGTCGACTTCGATCATTCCTCGTTCGCGGATCTCGGCCCGGCTGCGGAGGTCTACCTGGTGTCGCAGCAGAGCATCGAGGCACTTCTCGGGCGACGCGCTGCCGAGTTGGGTGTCATCGTGCGACGTGGTGTCGAGCTCACCGATTTCGAAGACGACGGCAGTGGGGTCACGGTTCGGCTCGGCGACAACACTGTTCGCGCCGGTTGGCTGGTCGGTTGTGACGGCGGGCGCAGCATTGTGCGCAAGCTGGCCGGCTTCGACTTTCCCGGCCTCGACCCGGAGCTGACCGGGCATCAAGCCATCGTCGAGATGACCGGAGCCGAAGGGCTGAATCCGGGCTGGACAACGACCGACACCGGGATCTATGTGCACGGTCCGGTACCGGGCCGGATTCTCACCGTGGAGCTCGACGGGCCGCCCGCCGACCGTGATGCGCCGATCACCGCGGCGGAATTGCAGGCGAGTCTGCGCAATGTGTCCGGTGTTCCGGTGGAGATCACCGCCGTGCACTCGGCCACCCGGTTCACCGACAACACCCGTCAGGTCACCGAATACCGCAAGGGTCGGGTGCTGCTGGCAGGCGATGCGGCACACGTGCATTCGCCGTTCGGCGGGCAGGGACTCGACCTCGGTATCGGTGACGCGGTGAACCTGGGCTGGAAGCTGGCCGCGGTGGTGCGCGGCTGGGCACGGCCGGAGCTGCTCGACACCTACACCACCGAACGGCATCCGATCGGGGCATGGGTGCTCGACTGGACCCGGGCCCAGGTGGCGTTGATGCGCACCGATCTGCGCAGTAGGAAACTGCGCGAGGTAATGACCGAACTGCTGGCGACCCGCGATGCGGCAACCGTCATCTTCAAGAAGATCTCCGGCGTGCTGCACCGCTACGACCTCGGCGGCGGGCACGAGCGCGTCGGTGCGGCGGTACCGGACTTCGAGTTGTCGGATGGAACTCGGCTCGGCAGGCACTTCGCCGACGGTGCCGCGGTTCTGTTCGACCTGGCTGATTCCGCGGAACTGCGTGCGGCGGTGGGGCCTTGGGTACCGCGGGTGCGGGTGGTCACGGCGAAGGCGGTCGAGCCGGGGGATTTGACGGGGATGCTGGTTCGTCCGGATGGGTTCGTGGCGTGGGCGGCTGATGGGGGCAGCTTGGCCGGGCTGGAAGCGGCGTTGGGTCGGTGGTTCGGCGCTGCGGGGTAATGCCGGGTGTCGCAGAGGCAGGGGGAGATATGGGGCAGCGGTGGTTGCAGAGGTGCGGGCAGGGGAGGGCCGAGCGGCATGTGCGCCCGAGCGGGGCACAGCTGCCGAGGCCGGAACCCCATGCCCCAGAAGGGGTTCCGGCCCCATCGATTACTTCGCTTCGTTGAGTTTCTCCACGCTAGCAGCACTTCGGGTCGGCCGACAGACCGAAATGCGGCCTGAATTCGGCAGGTGCTTCGCGTTCATGCCAGCTCCAGCTGCGGGCCGATATGGATGGCGAGGTACACCTCGTTGCGGAGCGCGTTGGCCTCCTCGTCGGTGAGCGTGCGCGCCAAGGGCCGGAGAACCAGTCGCACAACGGCATTCGTCTGCCCGGGCACGATGCCGAGTCTGTCCCTGGCCTTTTCGGAGAGCTCGGCCCATGGCGTCCGGGCGGTGACGAGCACCGACTCGATGTCGTCGACCCGATCGTGCAGCACCTTTCGCACGGTGTCGCCGAGGGTTTCGTCGTCGGTGTCGTCGGCGATCACCACCGACAGGTCGCGGCGGATCGGCGGCAGCGTGGAGACCGGCCGCCACGGGGACAGGTCTTGCAGCTGGTCGGCGATGCGTGGGTTCTCGGAGCGGAGGTAGCGGATATCGGGTATTCCCTTGCGCAGCATGAGGGCTCGGTCCAATCCGAGGCCGAGCGCGGTGCCGGACCAGCGGGCGGGATCGAGCCCGGCACCGGCCAGCACATGGTCGGCGATGAGCCCGCATTCGGCCAGTTCCAGCCACTCCGTGCCGAGGCGCACGTCGACCTGTCTGCCGAGAGCTGTGTAGGGGTGCCGGGCCGGCGTGGTGCGCCACTCGGCACCCGGTAGCACCGCCTCCACCAGGTGCGCGACCATCTCGCGCACGTGGTGATCGCCGGTGTCCGGGCTCGATCGGAGCCGCCACAGATCGACCTGATGGGGTTCGCCCACATGGATTCGATCGACGACGTCCCTGCGATAGACCAGGCCGGGGACCACGATGAGGTCGTCGACGTCACCGGACACCTCGGCGTAGCACCGTAATGTCGCGGGGATGTCGGCAGTGGTGTGACTCCGCAACATGGTGGTCGGGCTGACGTATCGGGTGTAGCGCGCGTCGCGGGTGACGTCGGCCGGGTCGTAGCCGAGCTTGTCGTAGTTGTCGACGACGGCGACGAGCGGTGAGTTGCGCACGACGCGCACCCTCGACGCCCACGCATCGGCCAGCGTGTGCACCATCGCGTCCAGCAGCGCCTGCATGGCGTGCGGTCCTTGCGTGACATCGCTGAGGTCGCGCACGGTCAGCGCGCGCGACAAATCGAGTGGAGAGAGATAGGCAGGCATGAGTAATTCCTTTGGTAGCCAGTCGGATTCGGTAAAACCCCCGAACCGGCGACGGCCACAGGAACTACGTGCGCGACCGCACGCGGCAGACCCCGTGGCCGACTGACGGCCCGGGGCGCAGAAATCGCCTGCACGCGTTCATGGATTCAGCTTAAGGGACTGCACGGTCACTCGGAAGCTGTCGACAAGCGGTGGGCGACGTCGGGCAGCCGCCCGACCATCGCGATGGTGAAATCGGCGAGCAGGTCGGTCAATCCCGCACGGTCGACGTCGAGGCCGCCATCGAGCCAGACCAAAACGAGTTCCGCGGCGCCGCCGGTGATCAGCTGCGAGGTCGCGGCGACGGCGGTGTCGTGGCCGGCGGGGAGGTCGAGCACCAGGCGGGTCTGTTCGATGATGACGTCGGCGACGCGGCGCATGCCGTCGAAGCGGCTGCGCATCAAGACCTCGTTGCCGTAAGCCTGGGCGAAGACGACCTGGGCGCGGCGCGGGTCGTCGGTGAGTTCGATGATGAGGGCGGCGACGCCGGCGCGGATCTTGTCCGCGGGTGAGCCCTCGGTGGTGGCGACGGCGGCGCGGGCGATGTCGAGAGCGGCGTCCTGGATCTCCAGGAGCATCGCGGAGGCGAGGGCGTCCAGGTCGGGGAACGCCTCATAGAAAAAGCGGGGTCCGACCCGGGCCTGTTCGCAGAGACCGCGCACGGTCAGCGCGGACAGGCCCTGGGTGCCGACGATGTCGAGAGCGGTGTCGAGTAGCCGCCTGCGCCGATCTTCCCGGCGCTCTGCAGTAGATGTGCCGCGGTACGTGCCGGTGAATACGCGGGTCACGACCATGCCTCGCGGACGCTCGGCTCCGTAGCACCCCGGGGTGCTGTGCCGATGGCTCGCTCGCTCACGACTGCACCTCGCTGACTTGCGGCCTGGTCGCGCCCCGGGTGCCGAGGGTTCGCTCGCTGTGCCCGCCCACGACCGGGCCTCGCCGGCACTCGGCACCGGCGTTCCTGGACGCTGCGTGCAGGGTTCGCTCGCTCACCCGAAGCAGCCTTGCACAAGATAAGTCGGGAAACAACTGTGTACGGAAACGTATGTTTCCGATATGGTCGAGGAGTCGCAGCGTCGCGAAGGGACGGCCGCCATGAGTCTTCTGATTTCTCCCAAGGTCACCGAGGTGCAGGGGGATGTCCGCCGCTTGCGGGCGCGCGTTGCGAAACACGCGCAGACGTGGGGCGCTCGCGTCGCCGGTCGGTACCCGTCGGTCGAGCGGCCGCTGGCCGAACCGCCACCGGGGAGCGGATTGCGCCCGATGCCAGGCGATTTCGGCGCACCGGGAATCGGGTACACCTTGCACGCGCTGAGTGATCCGATCGGATTGACGCGCAAGCGATTTCAGCAGTACGGCCCGGTGAACTGGATGGGCGTGCTCGGTCGCGAGGTGGTCGGTGTGAGCAGTCCGGCCGCCATCGAGGCGGTGCTGATGGATCGGAACAAGGTCTTCTCGGCGCAACGTGGCTGGGAGTTCTTGATCGGCCCGTTTTTTCGTGGTGGCCTGCTGCTGCGGGACTTCGACGAGCATCTGTTCCACCGCCGGATCATGCAGCAGGCGTTCACCCGGCCCCGGCTGGTCGGTTACCTGGACCTGACCACCCCGCGCATCACCCGCGGCGTCGCCGAGTGGCGGCCGGGCCCGCACTTCCCGGTCTTCGACGCGATCAAGCAGATCCTGCTCGCGCAAGCTACCGAGGTCTTCGCCGGTGCCGAGCTCGGCCCCGAAAGCGTGGTGCTGGAACGGGCTTTCGAGGACGCTGTACACGGCGCGACCGCGCTCATCCGCACCAATGTGCCCGGCGGGGTGTGGTCGCGCGGGGTGCGCGGACGGCGCATCCTCGGCGAGTACTTCCGGCGCGAGCTACCCGCCAAGCGGGCGGGCGAGGGGAACGACCTGTTCAGCGTGCTGTGTCACGCCGAGACCGAGGAGGGCCACGCGTTCTCGGACGAGGAGGTGATCGAGCACATGATCTTCGTGATGATGGCCGCGCACGACACCAGCACGATCGCCGCGTCCATGCTCGCTTACGAACTCGCCCGCCACCCGCAGTGGCAGGAGCGGTTGCGTGTGGAGTCCAGGGCGCTCGGCAAGCCCGCCCTCGACTACGGCGATCTGGACCGACTACCCGGTCTGGACCTGGCGTTCAAGGAAACGCTGCGCATGTATTCGCCGGTGGCACAGCAGATTCGCGAAACCATCGCCGACACCGACATTCTCGGCTACTACGTGCCGCAGGGCACGCTCGTCATGGTCGGCGCCTACCCGATGATGCGCACCGACGACTACTGGGCCGACCCCGATGTGTTCGACCCGGAGCGGTTCGCCGCCGACCGCCGCGAGGACAAATCGCACCGGCTGGCCTGGGCGCCGTTCGGCGGCGGCGCGCACAAATGCATCGGCCTGTACTTCGGTGGCATGACCGTCAAAGCCGTGCTGCACCAGATGTTGCTGCAATACCGCTGGTCGGTGCGCCCGGACTACCAGGTGCCGCTCGTCGCGGGCACCGGGCCGATGCCCGCCGACGGCCTGCCCCTCCGGCTGGAACGGCTGCGGTGATGCGCGTCGTCGCCGACCGCACCCGCTGCGAGGGGCACGGCATGTGTGAGGCGCTGGCACCCACCCTGTTCCGCGTCGGCGACGACGGTATCGTCGCCCCCCTTGCCGACACCATCGACGAAATTGCGCACGACCTGGTGGAGCTGGTGATCGACAGCTGCCCAGTCGAAGCCTTGCGCCGCACCTGACGACTGTCGCATTTTTTTCGGGACCTGCACTGATTGCGGGCGGCCGAAGCCGGTGCGGATCCCGAGAGAAGCTGTGGGGTCTTCCGCGCGGAAACCGCTGGGCCTGCTGCGATCCCAGTGGGTGACATCGAAGCGTGATCAAGAGTTTGGAACCTCGGCGGCGAGGCATTACCTGTCCGAATACGACAGGCTCGGCGAGGAGGTCCAAGTGTCGTCTGGAGTATTGATCACGGTAATCGTTCTGGTGGTACTGGTGGCGGTGGTCATCGCCCTGGTGGTGTGGCCGATGGTGCGCAGGCAGCGGTTACGCAGCCGCTTCGGCCCGGAGTACGACCGGACGGTCGAGGAACACGACGACCGGCGCGCGGCCGAACGCGAACTGGCCGAACGCGAACGCAGGCACGCCGAGCTCGAACTGCGCGCGCTGAGCCCGGAGCAGAAGCAGCTCTACACCGCGCAGTGGGTCGAGGTGCAGGAGCGGTTCATCGACGACCCGGTCGAGGCGTTGCAGTCCGCAGATCGGTTGCTGACCACGGTGATGGCCCAACGTGGTTATCCCACTGAGAATTTCGATCAGCAGGTCGCCGACCTGTCCGTGGAGCACGCGGAAGCGCTCGGTCATTACCGCGCCGCGCACGAGATCGCCACCAGGGCCACCGGTTCCGAGGTGTCCACCGAGGACCGCCGCACCGCCATCGTGCACTACCGGGACCTGTTCCAGGACTTGCTGAATGGCGCCACCGACGACAAGAAGCCCGAGCACGACAAGGACAAGAAGTCCGAGCACGACAAGAAAGCGCTGTCATGAGCACCGAATACGAACGCACCGCGCATTCCGACCGTTCCGCGACGCCCAGCGCGGATATCCCGATGAGTGAGCAGGAGGCACGGTCTTCGTCCTGGCAGGAGGGTCGCGAAAACGATTGGGCCGCAGGCGAGTCGGGGAGCCGCTCCACCGAAGGCGCGACGGATGCGACCGGTACCGGAGGTGCGAGCACGACAGCCGATGACGCCGAACGTGCGCGCACGACCGACGTGGACGTCGAACCGGAGCACGTGCGCACCACGGAATACGACGCGGACCGATCCCGCACGGCCGATCACGACGCCGAGACCACATCGACGGCGGACTACGACGCTGAGACCGCGCACCCGCGCACAGCGGATCACGACGCTGAGACCGCATCGGCAGGCGCGGCGGACTACGACGCCAAGGCCACCCAGACGGGCACGGCCGATTACAAACCGGGAACTGTGCACCGGCCCACCGCCGATCACGACGCTGAAAGCCCTGCTGCGGCAACAGATCAGGTCCCGGCGACAAGCACCGCCGACACCGACCAGGTGACCACGCCAGACGAGACAACCACCGCAGGAAACGGCACTGAGCAGCAACGGATTTCACTCGACGACGTAGGCACCCCGCTCTTCGCCGACACCGACCTCGACCGCCTCCGCACCCAATGGCGCGAGGTACAGGGTGCCTTCGTCGACAGCCCGCGCGACGCAGTCACCCAGGCCGACAAGATCGTCGCGGACATCATCTACCAGTTGACCACCGCCTACGCCGAACGCAAGCGCGTCCTCGAGGAGCACTGCGCCGGCCTGCAAGACGGCGACACCGAGGAGCTGCGGCAGGCCCTGCGCGGCTATCGCGGTTTCTTCCGCAGGCTCCTGGTGATCGAGTCGTGATCTAACGGAAAGCGTTGCCCATGAATTGGTTTCGATTGCCGACCGACCGGATCGACCAGGTGACCGACTGGGTCGCCGAGCAGGTGAACGCGCGCGTGCCCGCGCCCGACCCCGCCGACCGGGATCCCGAGTTCATCATCGACACGGTGGGTCCGGGCTGGTGGTTCGCGCGGCTGTACTTCCGCGCGGAGGTCCGGGGCCTGAACCGGATTCCGGAGGACGGCCCGGTCCTGTTGGTCGGCAATCATTCCGGGGGCAACGTGTCGCCCGAGGTATTGGTCGCCACCTTGGCGTTCGTGCGGCGGTTCGGTCCGCATCGCCCGTTCTTCCAGTTGGCGCACGACATGGTGATGGCCTATCCGGTCATCGGTACGTTGTTGCGCCGCTTCGGCACGGTAGGCGCGGACCCGAACAGCGCACGGCAGGTGTTGCGCGACGGCGCGGCGGTGCTCGTCTATCCCGGCGGTGACTGGGAGGTGCATCGGCCGACCTGGAAAGAAGACGAGATCGACTTCGCCGGCCGGACCGGCTTTCTCCGCTTGGCCTGGGACGAGAAGGTTCCCATCGTGCCGATGGTCAATATCGGTGCTCAGCAGACCGCCCTGATGCTGTCGCGCGGGGATCGGCTGGCCAAGCTGCTGCGGCTGGATCGGATGTTGCGGCTGAAGGTATTTCCCATCTCGATCGCCCTCCCGTGGGGACTCAATATCGGTGACCTCGCGGGGCACATCCCGTTGCCGAGCAAGGTCACCGTCGAGTTCCTCGAGCCGATCGATCTGCACGCCGAACTGGGACCGGAACTGGATGTCGACGCGGCCTACGAGCTCGTCACCGGCGTCATGCAGGACGCACTGTGCGAGCTCTCCGCGGAACGCGGGCTACCGATTGTCGGTTGATATCGGCTGGGCCGCAGCGCATTCAGCTCGCGCCCGGCACCGCCTGTGCGAGGAACATGTAGCTCTTCTCCTCGACCCGGCGCGCGATGCGCCACTGCCCGTCGACCCGGGCGAACGTGTCGAGGTACCAGAGCCCGCACAGCATGAGGCTGGGCGGGCCGTCGCCGCCGGACAGCATCATCGGGTTGTGACACATGGTCCGCCCGGTGGCGCTGTCGCCGTCGAGGGTGATCGAGGAGTTGCTGATCAGGTGTTGAAAGGCGGGGAAATTCGGCAACATGGCGGCGAGGAACTTCTTCGTCGCCGCCACGTCGCCGGCCGGTCCGCCCATCGCGGTGTAATCGATGTGGGCGTCCTCGGTGAAGATGTCGTCGAGCAGGTCCCACTGTCCGGTGTCGACCGCGTGGGAATACCGGACCATCAGGTCCTGGATCTCCAGACGGTCCGAAATCTCTGGTAAGGACAGCATGATGCCTCCGAATCGCGCCGACTTTCTTGGCGCTATGCCACCAGGCGCGAGTCCGGGAATCAAGAGCCGGACCTTCGAAGCCGTTGCGGTGGCGGAGGCGAGAAGGGTCAAGCCTTGTGCGGCAGGATGTTCAGTACGAGTACGAGCCCGGCCGCGATGCTGGCGCATGCGAGGACCGTGGTCACAGCAGACTGCGTGAGAGTAGCGATGCCGATCGAAAAGGCAAGGCACAGAGCGAATGCCAGTACCGCGGTCCCCGGCTCCACGCCGGCGATCCGGGCGGGTCGGTGATCCGTCGATGTCATACTTCTGTTAGTACCCAGCGGCGCCCGTTACGAAACCGTGACTGTTGAATCTGTGCTTCGATCGCTGCTCAGGTGGGGTTGCCGGCGCGGCGGCCCGGCGCGAAAAACGGACGAGACGGACATCACACGCGCAGGCGCGCATTGACAAACTTAGGTATCGCTAACTTAAGCTCACGTCCCGTGACCTCCGTCGACACCACCCGCACGGCCGCGTTATCGCGCCGCATCCCGATGCTGATGCTCGGGTTTGCCGCGTTGCTGCTGTGCGTCGTGTTGAGCCTGGCACTCGGCGCCCGCTCGGTGTCGATCGGCACCGTCGTGCAGGCCCTGCTCGGCGATGCGGACGGCCGCGACGCCATGGTGGTCACCGGTATGCGATTGCCGCGCACCCTGGTGGGACTGGCGGTGGGCGCCGCGCTCGGCCTCGCCGGTGCGCTCGTGCAAGGCATCACCCGCAACCCGCTCGCCGCGCCGACCACCCTCGGCATCAACGCCGGCGCCGGGCTCGCCGTGGTGATCGCCATCTACGCGCTGCGTTTGACCCGTCCCATCGAGTACCTGGGTTTCGCGTTCGCGGGCGCGGCCGCCGCCGCGCTGTTCACGCTGACGCTCGGGCGCCGGGCCGGCGACCTCGATCCCGTTCGGCTGGTCCTCGGCGGCACCGTCCTGCAACTGGTGCTCGTCTCGTGGACCTCCGCCGTGCTGCTGTTCAGCGAACGCACCCTGGACGAGGCGCGCTTCTGGCTGGCCGGATCGATCGCCGAACGCGACCTCGACGTGCTGGTCCCGATGTTGCCGACGCTGATTATCGGCGCGGTGATCGGCCTGGTGATCGCACCCGCGCTCAATACTCTCGCCCTCGGCGACGAAGCCGCGGAGGCGCTCGGTATGCCGGTGGGGCGCATCCGGCTGGCGGGGATGGTCGCGGTGGTGTTGCTCGCCGGCTCCGCGGTGGCCGTGGCCGGGCCGATCGCGTTCATCGGACTGGCCGCGCCGCACCTGGTCCGGCTGGTGCTCGGCGGCGACCACCGGGTGCTCGTGCCCGGCTGCCTCATCGCGGGCCCGCTGCTGCTACTCGCCGCCGACATCCTCGGCAGGCTTGTCGCCCGGCCTTCGGAGCTGGAGGTCGGCATCGTCACCGCGTTCCTCGGTGCGCCGCTGCTCGCCGTGCTCGCTCGACGGGTGGGCCGATGATCGATGCGCCGCCGCCGCGCAACGGCCGAACACTGTTGCGTCCCAAGCGCTCCGCTGATCCGATCGATGCCGCGTCGCTGCGGAATGGTCGAACACCATTGCGTTCCGGCGCGAATGTCCTGGTGCGGCAGCGCAGGCGCGCGATCCTGATCGGCGCGGTGTGCGCGGCGGCGATCGCCGTGCTGTCGACCGTGGCGCTCAGCGTCGGCGAGGTCGAGATGTCGGCGGTGACGGCGTTGCGCGCCTTGTTCGGCTTCGGCGACCAGGGCGACGTCTATGTCGTCCAGGAGTTCCGTGCGCCACGGCTGGCCGCCGCGCTGCTCGCGGGCGCGGGACTGGCCACCGCGGGTGCCGTGCTCCAGCGGCTGTTCCGTAACCCGCTCGCCTCGCCGGACGTCATGGGTGTCACCGGTGGCGCGTCCTTCGGGTCGGTGCTCGTGCTCGCTCTCGGCGCGAGCCAGTCGTTCATCCCGCTCGGCGCGCTCGGCGGCGGGATGCTCACCGCGCTGCTGCTCGGCATCCTGGGCTGGCGGTCCGGGTTACCGGTTACGCGGCTGGTGCTCGTCGGATTGGCAGTGCAGGCAGGGTTGGCCGCGGCGGTGAATCTGATGGTGGTGCGCTTTCCGCTGGAGCTCGCCGGGTCGGCGGTGCAGTGGACCACCGGTTCGCTCTACGGACGCACCTGGCCGGAGATCCAGGCTGCCGCGGTGGCCTGCGTGCTGGTGCTGGCTCTGCTGTATCTGCAATACCGCACGCTGTCGGTGCTCGACCTCGGCGACGAGTCGGCGGGCACGCTCGGTGTCCGGGTGTCGCATTCCCGGTTGGCCTTGCTGGGCACCACCATCGCGCTCGCCGCGCTGGCCGCCGCCCTCACCGGCCCGATTTCCTTTGTGGCGCTGGCGGTTCCGCACCTCGTGCGGCGACTCGCCGGTCCGCCCACCGCCGGCACGCTCGCCGTCACCGGTCTGGCCGGGGCGACGCTGCTGCTCGTCTGCGACTTGATCGTGCAGCACGCGCTGCCGATCGAGGGGTTGCCCGTCGGCGTGGTCACCGCGACTGTCGGCGCTCCGTGGTTGCTCATTCTGATGCTCCGTGAGAGCTCGCCCGTCTCCAGGAGGACCGCATGAGTGACACACCGGACGACGGGGTCGGCCGCAACGAATTGGCCGCGCAGGCAGTCGATCTGCGGTACGGCGACCGCGTCGTGATCGACGGGCTCGACCTGGTGCTGCCGGGCGACTCGGTCACCGCCATCGTCGGCCCGAACGCCTGCGGCAAGTCCACGCTGCTGCGCGGACTCACCCGGCTGCTTCGGCCGTCGGGCGGCACGGTCACCCTCGACGGCGCCGACATCCATCGAATGTCCGCCCGCGCGTTGGCCTTACGGATGGGCCTGCTGCCGCAGCAGCCGATCACGCCGGAGTCCATCACGGTCGAGGCGCTGGTGCGGCTCGGTCGCTATCCGCACCAGCGGTTGCTGCGGCCCTGGTCGGCCACCGACCAGTCGGCCGTCGAGGACGCGTTGCGGCGCACCGGCACCGCCGATCTGCGTGAACAACAGGTCGACCGGCTCTCCGGCGGCCAACGGCAGCGAGCCTGGATCGCGCTGGCCCTGGCCCAGGACACCGACCTGCTGCTGCTCGACGAGCCGACCACCTTCCTCGACCTGCGCCACCAACTCGACGTGCTCGACCTCGTTGCCGACCTGCACGCCGAGGCTGGGCGCACCGTCGTCATGGTGCTGCACGATCTCGGCCAGGCCGCCCGCTACGCCGACCACCTCGTGGTACTGCACGAGGGCCGCCTCGCCGCGGCCGGGCCACCCGCCGAGGTGCTGGACGCCGAACTCGTCCGCACCGTCTTCGGGGTCGATGCCCTGGTGATACCCGACCCGGAAACCGGGACCCCCCTGGTGGTTCCGCGCAGCAGGGCCGCCCGACTGTCCGCCGCCGCTCCCGTCTGAGCGGACTACCCCCAGCGTCGCCTCGCTCGAGCTGATGCACCACCCACTCCCAAGAGATGAGGGACTGCTCATGTCCACCCGACCCCGCGGCCGCCGACTCGGCCGCATCGGTATCGCGACACTTGTTGTGGCGGTAGGCCTGTCCTGCCTCGCGGCCTGTGGCAACAACTCCGCCGATACGGATTCCGCTGCCTCCCCGGCCGATTCGGCCAGCTTCCCGCGCACCCTGGACACCCTGATGGGCCAGGTGACCATTCCGAAGGCGCCCAAGCGCGTGGTGGTGCTCGACACCGCCGAGCTGGACTCGGTCACCCTGCTCGGCATCAAGCCGGTGGGTGCCGTTGTCCCGCATACCAAGACCAGGGGCGGGTTCCCGGAATACTTGGCGGGCAAGGTCGATGGGGTGACCGACGTCGGCCCGCTGCTCGAGCCGAACCTCGAGCGGATCGCGTCGCTGAAGCCCGACCTGATCCTGTCCTCGAAGGTCCGCCACGACAAGATCTACGACAAGCTCAGCGGCATCGCGCCGACGGTGTTCACCGAAACCACCGGTGGCCCTTGGAAAGCCAACCTCGCGGTGCACGGCAAGGCGCTCGGCCTCGAGCAGCAGGCCGCCGACGCGTTGAAGGGTTACGAGGATCGGGCCCGCGCGCTCGGCGACGCCATCAAGGCCAAGAACAACGGCGTGCTGCCCACCGTCTCGGTGGTCCGCTTCCTGGCCGGCCCGACCCGGCTGTACCAGAGCAACTCCTTCAGCGGCGTGGTGCTGGCCGACATCGGCCTGCCGCGACCGGAGTCGCAGATCTCCACCGACCCGAAGAAGATCATGAAGGACGTCAGCCCCGAGCAGATAGATCAGGCCGACGCCGACCTGATCTTCGTCGCCACCATCGACGACCCGGGCAAGACCGAGAAGGGCGCCGTCACCACCAGCCCCGTCTGGCGTGACCTGCGCGCCGTCAAGAACGGCAAGGCCATCGACGTGCTGGACGAGACCTGGATGTCGGGCATCGGCGTGCAGGCCGCCGACCAGATGCTCGCCGACGTCGCCAAGGCCACCGGCGTCCAGTAGCCGCACCCGCCCGAACGGGACATGACACGCTCGGTCATGTCCCGTTCGGCGTATCCAGGTACCGATCAGCTACCTGGGTGGGGCGCAGGGTCGGCTGGTGTAAGTGGAGTACGGAAGTACTCGCGACCTGTTCAGTGCGGCGTCGAAGGATGAGGGGGCGCGGAAAACCGCGCGCTAGTTACCAAGAGCATGGAGTTCGCTCATGGCCGAAAGATTCACCCTTCCGCCTCCGGGATTTCTGCGCACCGAGATCATCGACCTCGGCCCCGTCATCGACCCGAAGTTTTCCGACGCGCGCGACTGGAGCGAACTGCTCCCGCCGGTGCAGACCACCCCGGTGTACTCCGAGGCGCGGGATCTGCGATCGACCGACGAAGCGGCGGCCGTCGCACCCGAGGTGGCGCTGAGCCAGGCGGGCGTCAACGACCTGCTCGACGGCAAGCGCTACGAGATCATCAGCGTCGGAACCCGATTCCTGGACCGGGACACCGAATATCCGGTGGTCGTCATCTACAACTACTCCGACGATGTCGTCATCGAGGCGATCGTCGACGTGACCACCCGGTCGCTCGTCGAGCTGCACGAGACGCTGACCCAGCCCGCCATGTCCGAGGTCGAGGAAGCTCGCGCCATCGAATTGGTGCGCCGGGACGGCCGGCTCGCCGAGCGCGGAATCGACGTCGACACCGGCGCCGGGCTGATCGTCGAGGACGTGAATTTTCACAGTTCGCGTTATCGGCATCGGCTAGTGGACCTGCGGTTCGGGCCCGCGGATCGGCGGTTGCCCACCGCCTTCGCGATCGTGGATCTCAGTGCGGAAGACGTGGCCGAGGTCGGCCTGATTCCTGGGGTGATTTCATGAGTAGCTCAGGGACAGTCAGTTGGCCGCCCGAGGCTCCGGTCTGGAGGTTCTATTGGGAGGTCCTCGACGGCAAGAGCGAAGCCATCGCTTTCCGCGACGTCTTCTACAAGGGCATCAAGGTGCTGCACCGGGCCAGCCTGCCGATGATCCGCGTGCAATACGACGGCGGCGCGGGCGGACCGTACAAGGACCCGCTCAGCAGCGGCAATATGCAACGGCCCGTGGCGATCTACGAGGGCAGCGCTCCGGACCACCGCTTCCTGGTGGTGGAGAGCTATCACGTCATCGGGCGCTACCGCCTGCTCAACCGGTGGATCTTCCGCAGTGACGGCATCATCCTGCCGCAGCTCTACAGCGCCGGTCTGCAACATCCGGCCAACCATCGCCACCACACCTATTGGCGATTCGACTGGGACATCGACGGTGCCGCGAACAACCTCGCGCTGCAACACGCACTGACGAGCCAGGATTGGGGTTACGGCCCCGGCTGGATCCCACGGAAGAACGAACTGTCCTCGATCCACATCGGCGACAATCGTTGGGCGGTCATCAAGAAGGGCACCGGCCGCGGTTTCCTCATCGACAAGGGACCGTTCGACGGTGCCAGCGACTGGTTCTCCCGGCTCGACGTCGCGATCACCGCCTATCACGGACCCGAAGATCTCGGTGGTGCGCTGGGCAACGCGAACGACGACGAGATCTGGCGGCACGTCAATGGTGAGAACACCGACGGTCAGGACATCGTGATGTGGTACGTCGCGCACCTCTATCACGAGGCGCACGACGGCGGTGATGAGTGGCACGTGTGCGGGCCGATTCTGCGGCAGTTCGGTTACTGATCAGCGGGTTACGCGCCCCGGTCACCGGCCGGGGCGCGTATTCGCCTGTCCGCCTCCACCGAGTGTCAGACGGGTCGACCGTCGCGTAGTCGCGTGACGGCGGTGACGATCGCCATCGATTGGATCGTGACCAGGCGGTGCACCGGGATCGAGTGCCCAGGGGCGTTGGTTTCGATATCGGTGCACCACTTTTCGAAGATCGCGGTGAACCGAGCGCGTTCCGCGGCGCAGCCCTCGCGCGGTTCGCTGTCGAGCAGGCGCAGCAGCATCCCGCCCGCACGCAGGCGGGCGACGCCGACCCACACGTACTCCTCGATGAAGACCTCGCCGCGGGTGGCGATGCGCGACTCGGTGGCGGAGCGTTTGGCAATGGCGTTGCCGCGCAGGGCGCGCACCGTATCCGTCAGTGCCCGCGCGAACGGCGACCGACCGGGGACTCGCTCGAGCACGCCGCTCACGATCTCGGCGATCTCCTCGTAAGCGGTTGCGGTGGAATGCAGCACGCTCGCCAGGGAGCGTCCGCTGGGCGCGTCGTCGGTAACCCGCGAGTCGACCCACATCGGCAACTCGCACACCAGCAGCGCGGTCCCGTGGGCCGTCGCATAGTCACGAATGCCGCCGCCGTACATCATCGCCAGCGGCTCGACGCCCTCGGCGGCCAAGGTCTCGGCGATCCGCTGGAACGACGGCAGCTCGAACACGCCCGGCGCCCAGGTGCGCGCGCCGGGCACGTCGGGTGGTCCCTGGTAAATGGGCACACCCGCCGCGGTCAGCTGGTCGGTGAGCGCGGACCAGTAGTCGCGATCGCCGCCGGTGGCGTAGAAGAACCCGCCGCCGAAATCGGCATTGTGCAGCGAAACGATCAGCGCGGGCCGGGTCTGATCGATCAAACCCATCAGCGCCAGCGTCTCCGGGAGCGGCGCACCGACCGCGGTGCCGAGCCAGCTGGTCGGAAAGCACCACTCCGGCTGCTCGGCCGCGGGCGGACGGTAGAAGCCGCGCGCGACGCCGGATCTGGTGCGCGCACCGGCGAACCATCCTTCGTTCAGCCGGGTGCCGTCGGGATCCAGACACAGCAGGAAATGCCAGGTAGCGCCGAGGGTTTGCGCGGCATCCCCGGTCAGCCTGCCGAGCAGGTGGCGGATCGTCGCCATGCCGATCGGCTCGTTCGGATGCGGATTGCCGATGATCACCACCTGCGGAGCGCCCGCGCCGACCCGCACCGTCCGGATCGGATCGCCCGCACGCGATCTGCCGATCTCGGTGACCGTCACCCGATCCGGCAGCGCGCCGGCGAGTTTGTCGACGTATTCGTTCAATTCGTCCACTGTCGGAAACGTGTCGATCCGCTCGACCACGCCGACGATTTCGCTGACCTCGTCCACCGCCGAATAACCTCATCCTCCGCCCTTATCAATAGTGGCCGCGGTCGGCGTCGAATGGGTCAGTTTGCCGTCAGCGGAACGGGTTCCGCACAATTGCTATCCGTTTTTAACATCCGATGACCGAATGAATGGGTGCCTAGCGGGGCACGCCGAACGAGGGCGGCGCGTCGGCTGCGGCGGTACCGAACCGTGCGTCCGGTTCGGCGCCCATGGTGAAGTCGAGGCGGCCGCCGGACAGTGCGAAGGATTCGGGTAGCCAAGCCTTCGTCGTGTCCGCGCCGTTGACCCGCAACGCCCGGATGTACGGTGCGGCATCGGTGGCTTCGGGCGCGCTGATGGTGATCCGCTCGCCGGAGGAGCGGCGGATCTCGGCGTTCGTGAAGGCCGGCCCGTGCACGAAAAGCTCGGCGCGGCCGGGGATTACGGGGTAGAGGCCGAGCGAGGCCCAGACGTACCAGGCCGACATGGTGCCGAGATCGTCGTTGCCCGCCAGGCCGTTCGGCGTCGGGCTGAAGAGTTCGGTGCGGGCGCGCCGGACGACCTCCTGGGTCCGGTCGGGGAGGCCGGCCCAGGCGTACAGCCACGGCGTTTGCAGCGTCGGCTCGTTGCCGAGGTAGGCGAAGGGGGCGTGCGGGCCCGCGTTCAGCTGGCTGAAGAAGGTGTCCAGCCGTCCGGCCGCCTCGGCGTTGCCGCCCATCATGTCGAAGAGGGCGCGGACATCGTGGAAGGTCATCCAATGGTATTGCGCGCCATTGCCTTCCACATATCCGTCGGTGCCTGCCGGGTCGAAGAAAGGATTGAAGAGGCCTTCGGCG
The DNA here is from genome assembly GCF_007990755.1 of Nocardia ninae NBRC 108245. Lineage (GTDB taxonomy): Bacteria > Actinomycetota > Actinomycetes > Mycobacteriales > Mycobacteriaceae > Nocardia > Nocardia ninae. The sequence continues at coordinate 216,781 of NZ_BJXA01000003.1, forward strand.
GACCGGGGTTGCAGCCATTTCGTCAGGGGGTTGTACAGATGTTGCCAGCCATGGGAGCTGCGCAGGAACTTGTCGTGGACGCTGCGTTCACCGAGCCGGTGCGCCAACTGTGCGATGCCGAAGTCGGCGATGTTGTATTCGAGGGTGTCGGAGACCTGACCGGGCACCCAGCCGAGCCGCTGGTAATGCTCGTTGGCCGGTCGTTCGGTATAGCCGGACTTCTCGCCGATGCGCAGCGCACCCTCGACCATCGAATCGAGTGCTTCCCGAGCGTCGAAGTCACGCGCTCCGAAGGCGTACGTGCTGGCGATGATCGAGTGGTACGGGTCGCCGTTCATCACACCGGTGACGGTGTTCTGATGCGACCAACGGTCCCAGACGTTGCCGAGGACGCGCGCGTTGTCATACATCGACTGGGCTATGTCGGAAGCGACATCGGGTGCCAACCAGGCGAGTAGCTGGGTCTCGCTGCGGTAGATGTCCCAGCCGGAGAAGGTGGCGTAGTAGTGGTGTCCGGGGCGCACTCGGTGTGTCTGGCCGTCGAAGCCGGTGTAGCTGCCGTCGACGTCGTCGAAGATGTACGGCTGCAGGAACACGTGGTAGAGCGCGGAATAGAAGGTGCGCAACCGATCCTGGTCGCCGCCGGTCACCTGGATCTGATCGAGCCTGCGCCGCCACGCCTCGCGCGCGTCCACCCGGACGGTGTCGAAGTCCTTCGGGCCGATCTCGGCGGTGAGATTGGCGCGCGCACCGTCGAGGCTGACATAGGACAGGCCGGTGCGCATCTGTACCGGCTGGGCGGAGTCGAATTGCAGGAAGACGCCGGTGCCGAGGCCGTTGCTCGCGATCTCGCCGGATTTCGTGCGCCGGGTCGGTGCCGCACCACGGGTGGTGGTCGTGCCCGGCTTGATGACGTTGTCCTGCCAGCTGCCCGAGGCGGTGAACGGGCGGTCGAAGGTGGCGTGGAAGTAGACCCGGTAGCGGCCGCGCGAGCCGCAGAAACCGCCGGTGAGTGCCCAGCCGGAGACCGTGTTTCCGTCGATGGCGATCTCGGCGTCGTCGACTCCGCTCACCGAGCCGGTGACATCGAGCAGCAGCGTGCCCGGCTTGTCCTTCGGAAAGGTGAAGCGTGCGACACCGGCCCTGGTCGACGCGGTCAGTTCGGTTTCCACGCCGCTGTCGGCGGTGACCCGGTAGTAGCCGGGGCTGGCCTGTTCGTTCGCATGATCGAAGGTTTGCAGGTAACCGGCGCCGTCGACGGCCGGTGACCGGCCGATGATGCCGGAGATCGGGAGGACCGGAAAGTCCTGCGCGCCGGTGCAACCGGGGCCGGAAATGTGCGTCATCGAGAAGCCGTAGAGGCGGTTGTCCTCGTATTTGTAGCCACCGCCCGCGGTGCGCACCGTGTCCGGGCTCCACTGCATCATTCCGAACGGTGCGACCGCGCCGGGGAAGGTCATGCCCGCGCCGCCGCCGTGGCCGAAATCGGGTCCGCCGTCCTGCGTTCCGACGAATGGGTTCACGTACCTGCTGGAATCGACCGCCGTCTCGGCGTGTGCGGCAACGGGAATGAAGGGGAGCAACAAGGGAACAACGATGCCGGCAAGACGGCGACGCGACATACCTCTCCTCGGCGAGCTGGCGACAACGTTGCCTCTGTGCGGGTTCATCCTGGCATCGGATTGTTCGCCGGAACGATCGACACGCCGCTGATCTGCGGTTTTGTTGTTTGCCGGTGATAGTGGGCGTTGCGTGGGGGTTTCGAGACCGCGCGGCCGGTTACGCAGCAGCAGTACAAGATCGAGCCGGAGCGCGGGCTGGATCGCGACGGCGGGAGGTATCGATCATGGGTGTGGGGGAGCTGTTGGCGTTGGCTTCGGCGGTGTGCTTCGGGACGACGCACTTTCTGAGCGCGTTGCTTTCTCGTCGCGCTGATGCCACGGCGGTGGCGTTGTATGCGCAGATCGGCGGAAGTGTGCTGATTCTTGCTGCGGTCCCGTTGGTGGCGGCGCCGCACGTTACGGCGTCGGCATTGGCGTGGGGGGCGTTGTCCGGCATCGGGACCGGGCTCGGGGTCACGTTCCTTTATCGCGGGGTCAGTGGGGGACGGTTGAGTGTCGTGGTGCCGTTGAGTGACGTCGGTGCGTTGATGCTGCCGGTGATGGTGGGTGTGCTGCTGTTGGGGGAGCGGCCGTCGTTGCTGAGCTGGGCTGGGATCGCCGCCGCCGGGCCGGCGATGTGGTTGGTTTCCCGGTCGTGCGACGACGATGATCGCCTCAGTGGCGGCAGCGGCGATGGGCTGATCGCGGGGGCCGGGTTTGCTTTGCAATTCATCGCGTTGGCCCGGATCGACCCAGCGGCTGGGTTGTGGCCGCTGGTGGTCAGCCGGTTCGCCTCGGTGGTTGCGATCGTGCCGCTCGCGGTGGGGGTGCACGCGTCGCTGCGGATGCGTCCGCGGCTGCTGCTCGGGGCGGTCGGTACCGGGGCGCTCGGTACGGTGGGGGTGGTGCTCTATACCTGGGCCACTTGGCAGCAGCTGCTCGCGATCGCCGTGGTGCTGGCGGCGCTGTATCCCGTCATTCCAGTTGTGCTCGGGCTCACGGTGTTACGGGAGCGCGTGACTCGAACGCAGATGGCCGGGCTGGTTCTGGCGGCTGCCTCCATTACGGGGATCGCGCTCGCTTGAGTCAGCTCTCGAGATGGATTGCGTTGTCGTGCAGAGTATCCCGCAAGTCGGCGAGGGTGAGAATTTCGTGGATCCAGGTGGGCGCGGTGAGGGTAGTGTTGAGGACCGCGCGCACGACGGCGGCGGTGACCACGGCGGTGGCCAGGGATTGGCCGCGGCCCGCCGCCCAGCGGACCGAGCCGTCCGTCGCGCGGGCGAGCACCACCCAGCGGTCGCTGCCCGGCATGCGTTTCGGCGTAAGCGAACTCAATGCTGGTGCCCGGGTGAGCAGGGCGAGACCTGTGGTGGCCGAGCGGGAGTCGAGACGTAGGTAGGTGCGGACCGGGACCCCGAATTCTCGAGTGAGGCGGTGCTGGTCGGCGAAGTCGGCGCGCAGGGCCGCGGCGGGTTTGTAGCCGGACTCTTTCGGTGTCTCGAAACGTGTTGGCTTGGTGAAGTTTCGGATACTGGTGCCGTCGGGGTCGGGGAAGTGCTTGCCGAGTAGGCCGTAGGTCCAGGCGGTTGCGGCGGGGCCGTGCTTTTCGCCGGATCCGAGGCCGGTCATGATGTCGACCGGGCCGCGGTGGTTGGCGAGGGTTTCCACGGCGAGCAGGGTGGTCAAGCCGGGGGCCAAACCGACGCCGAGGACGACCGGGCCTGCGATCTTCTCCAGGCTCTGCACGTATTCGCTGGTGGCAGAGATATCCAGGAACGGGATGCCGCGTCCGGCGCATGTCTCGGCCAGCCGGATGTCCTCGGAGCCTGCGCAATTGACCACTGCGGCAACGTCGTTCAGTGCGGCACCGAAGCTGTCCGGCGCGGACAGGTCGAGTACTACGTCCGCTCGGGCGGGGTCTCGGCCTGCGGCCAGCGCCGTTAGGCCATCCGCTCGCAGCAGGCGCACGACGTGTGCGCCGACCGCTCCATAGCCGCCCAGTACCAGCACGTTCATCGAAAGACCTCCGAAAGTTGTTGCACCGTGAGGTCGTGGACCAGGCGCGCAATGCCCACTGTAGTGAATCTCGCGCCGCGCCCTCAGGGAAGCGAGCCGCACACCCTTCGTGTGAACCGCACACCCGGTATAGCGGGTGTGCAGCTCACAGAAAGGGTGTGCGGCTCTCCGTTCGAACCGGAGGAGTCAACTAGCGCGCGGGTGGATCGGACGGACGCCGGCGAGCGCGCGCAACGCGTCGGCGCGGGAGATGGGTTGGTCGTCGGCGAGGGCGGCGAGTTCGACGGCGAGCCAGTCGCGGATGAGTTCGCTCATGCTGATGCCGCGGGCCTGGGCTTCGGCTTTGATGGATTGGTCCATGTCGAGGGGGAGGCGCAGGGAGCGCACCACCATGATGTCCTCGCCGGGCGTCATCGGCGGCGGCACGTCGGCATCGCGTACCGGTGCGTCGTCGAAGACGAGGCTGTCCATCAACTCGTCCACGCCCTGCGGGGTGGCCGGAAAGTCGTTGTCGCCCATCACTGGTTCTCCTGTTCCCACTTTTCGAACTCGGCCACCTGCTCCGGGCTCATCGGTCGGGCGGCGACGATCTGCCATTGCCAAGGTTCGGCTTGGCGCAGGCCCACGATCAGCGGTCGGCCCGCGGCCGTGCGACCCCAGATCGTGAGCATCTCGATGCCCGTACTGCCGCGACCGCGGCGTGGCCATCGTCGCTGCTTGGTCAGCACCTGCATCACCTCGTTCGGAGAGATCCCGATGAGCATGTCCAACGCCCAATCAGGCCACTCGAAACCCACACTCCGCATAATACGCGTGTATTACGCCTGGTGGCTATAGGTACCGGCCTGGCGCGTCCTGCCGCGAAATCCAGCTGCGTCCCGATCTGCCGCGCTGGTAGAAGTAATGCGTGATCTACGTCGACCTTCCGCTGACCGAGGACATCCGCGCCGCCGTTGCCGCCGAATGGGGGTACAAGGGTGACGGGGAGCGATTGCACGGCGGTGAGGAGTCCGCGGCCTATCGCGTCGGCGATGTGGTGGTGCGGATCGGCGCCTTGGATCGCGACCCGGCCGAGGTCGAATGGTGCAACAGCATTGCGGTCGCCACTGCCCGCACGGTGCCCGAGGCGGTGGCGCCGTTGCCGCGCGCGGACGGATCGACGGTGCAGGTGGTGGCGGGCCGCCCGATCACCGTGTGGCCACTGATCGCGGGGCAGTGGGCCAGCAGTGAGGATCCGGTGCAGTTCACCGAGGCGGCCCGGCTCTTGGCCCGCGTGCACCGTGCGCTGGCGGACCATCGACCGCCGCCGCGACCCAAGCAGTCGTTTCTCGAGATCGGGCTCGACGGTGCACCGTCTCCGGAACTGCCGGATCCCGACCTGGACCGGTGGCTCGCCGAGTTCAGCAGCACCGCCCGCCCGCAACCCTTGCACGGCGACTACTACGAGGGCAATCTGCTGGCTCGGGACGGCCATGTCACCGCTGTGCTCGACTGGGATGAGGCACTGGTCGCCCCGCCGGAGGTCGAACTGGCTTCCGCCGCATTGGAGTTCGCCGATGTTCTGGGTCGTGATCTCGCCGACGCGCGCGAGTTCGTCGACCATTACCACGCCGAAGGCGGGACAGCCGGGCAGCTGGACGATTTGGCGCTCGCGCAACTGATGCGGCACCGATTGCGCAGGGAGGCAGTCTATTTCGGCATCGCGGTCGCGCGCGGCGTCGAGCACGACGAGGACGATCTCGAGTACCATCGAAAGCGTATGGATACGTTTCATCTCCTCCGACCGTGAATCGAACGGACCGCGATACGGAATCACTGAAAACTCCAACATTCAACGGCTATTGCCGTATCCGGAGGACCGGCCGCCAATTATGTAGCGGCGGGGGCAATTTACATATTTTCCCCACTTCGGCTGGGGAGCTGCGGGCGGGTTTAAACGACTTACAGTGAGTTCCATCCGATCCCGGAGCACTGTGAGGCACCAAATGTACAAAAAAGCAACAATCCTCGGCGCAGCAATATTCGCGCTTGCTATTCCGCTGGCGGGTTCGCCGGCTTCTGGAGCGCCTGCGCCCGGTCGGGACATGCCGACGCCCCCCGACAAGATTGTCATCGACGTGGTGACCGTCAATGGCACCGGCTGCCCACAGGGAACCGCGGCGGTCGCGGTATCGCCCGACAACACCGCCTTCACTGTCACCTACAGTGCGTACACCGCGCAGGTGGGTGTGGGGTCGAACCCGACCGACTTCCGTAAGAACTGCCAGATCAACCTGGATGTCCATGTCCCACAAGGCTTCACCTACGGGATCGCGCAGGCGGACTACCGCGGCTTCGCGCACTTGGAGAAGGGGGCGACGGCGCTGGAAAGGGCAAGATACTACTTCCAGGGCAACTCGCCGACCTCATTCATCGACCACACGTTCAAGGGTGGCATGAACGACGACTGGCAGGTGACCGACACGACCGAGGTCGGCGCGATCGTCTACAAGCCGTGTGGCGAATACCGCAATTTCAATATCAACACCCAATTGCGGGTGGACGCCGGGACCTCGGACCCGAAGAAGACCACCAGTTTCATCACCATGGATTCTGTCGACGGAGCAATCAACACCACGTATCACTTCGCGTGGAAGAAATGCTGATACCTCGACAATAGCGATGCCCGCTTAGCATCCATTCAGTCGCGCAAGACCTCTTCGAAATGGACCAGACCTCTATCCGTGCCTCATTCGCGGGTAGGGGTCTGGTCCATGCCCGAAATACGTCCCACCTTTTCCCGTGGCGGCGAACGCGCGAAGATGGGGGGATGGAGCTGATCGGTGGCATTGAGAAACGGGACATCCGCATCGTCGACTACGACCCTGCTTGGCCACAACGCTTCGCCGAGGAGCGGGCGCGCATCGCCCGCGCACTCGGCACCACCGCCCGCCGCATCGACCACATCGGCTCGACCTCGGTGCCCGGACTCGCCGCCAAGCCGATCGTCGACATCGACGTCAGCGTGCCCGACGTCGAGGATGAGACGGCGTATCTTCCCCCGCTACTGGCCGCGGGGTACCGGCTTCGCGTCCGCGAGCCCGCCCACCGCATGGTCCGAACCGTGCAGCGTGACGTGCACGTCCATATCGTCACCGTCGGCAGTGACTGGGAACGCCGCCAACTCCTGTTCCGTGACTGGTTGCGGCACAGCGTTGATGACCGCGCCGCCTATGAGAAGCTCAAAAGGCAACTTGCGCAGCAGAACTGGCCCGACATGAACGCGTATGCCGATGCCAAGGGGCCATTGATCGCCGAGATCATTCAGCGCGCGGAAGCGTGGGCAGCGTCGATCGCCTGGACGCCTCGGTAAGCCGGCATCGACGGCGCGGGTGCCAGCTTGTCTGTAGACATCGGGGGCCGACCGGTCGGCAGCGGGCTGATCTGGATGTCGACTCGCGGCGCGGTCGGGAGCGGTCCTGGTTCGAAGCGGCCATCGAGGAGGCGTCTACGCCGACCGCCGCGAGAGAGCTGTTCGACCAGGTCCACCCCATTGGGCCAGCACCTCAGCGAGCTACCGAGGAATGGCAGTCGCCAACGCGGCTGCGGCGGAGTGCTGAGCGGTTCGTTGGAACCGGCGCGAGCAAGTACGCACCAGCGTCGCTAGCCGGCCCGGCTGGGGGTCGGTAGGTGGTTGGGCCGGTGGGCGGTTGACGGGACGTCAGGGCGGGTTTGCCAGGGGTGCGGGCCGTTCAAGGGCCGGTATTCGACGCCGAGGGCGGCAAGGCGGGGGAGGTGGTGGTCGCGTAGCCGGGGGAGGAACTCGGTGTAGCTGCGGCCCGGTGGGCTCCACGCGACTTCGGCGACCGCGCAGAGGCGCGGGAAAGCGGCGTAGTCGACTCGCCGCACCGTATCGAGGTGCTCGCTCCACAGCTGAGCTTGCATACCGATGATTTGCGGTCCGTCGAGCGGCGGCTCGTAGCCGTACACGTCCTCCAAGGTGCGCAGGTAGCCCACGGGGATCGGCTCATCGGGGTGATCGGACTGCCGGTGGTCGAGGTAGAAGTGGTCCTCCGGGCACAGCACCACCTCGTGGCCCGCTGCGACCGCGCGGGTGGCTGCGGCATCGTCACGCCAGGCGCCGATCACCATGGGCGGCAACGTACCTGCGTCGAGCACCTCGTCCCAGCCCAGCGCCCGGCGGCCGCGGGAAGCCAGATAGGTGGCGAGGTCGGCGACGAGGCGGGCGTGCGCCGGTGTCGCGCCGGGAACCTCGTCGCCGCCGATTCCTATGACGGGCGACGGGAACACGGACAGCGCATGATCGAAGACCCGGCGGAAGAAGTCGAGTGTGTGCGCAGTGGGATCGAGCAGCGAGGTGCTGATACCCCAGGAAGTCCATACCTCCCAGGCATTTTCGGGTTCCGGCCCGAGCTCTGGGTAGGCGGCGATCGCCGCGCGAGCATGCCCCGGCACATCGATCTCCGGCACCACGGTGATCGACCGTCCGGCCGCGTACGCGACGATCTCGCGAAGGTCGTCGCTGGTGTAGAAGCCACCGTGCGGTCGGCCGTCACGCTCTGGCCCGTCATGCCGACCGACCATCGATCCCGTTCGCCAGGAGCCGATTTCGGTCAGCTTCGGGAACTCGGGAACCTCGAGACGCCAGCCTTGATCGTCGGTCAGATGGAGGTGCAGCACATTGAGTTTGTGCGCGGCGAGTAGGTCGATGAACCGCAGGACTTCGGCTTTCGTGCGGAAGTTGCGGGCGACATCGAGCAGGCAACCGCGCCAACGGAACCGCGGATGATCCTCGATCACCCCGCACGGCACGGTGTGCCCCTCGGCTCCGATCACCGCGGCCCGGAATGCATCCGGCCCGGCGAGTTGACGCAGAGTCTGCTGCGCGTGGTTCCGGCCCGCATCATCCGTCACGGTGAGCGTGATACCGCTGGTCGCGATCTCCAGCCGGTACCCCTCCGGCGGCAGGCCGGTGTCGGTGCGCACGTCGAGCTCCGACGGCCATGCGCAGACGCCGGCTTGCGGGACCGCCGAAACCGGCCGGGGGAGCAGCGTGTCGAATCCTGGCATGTCAGCCCTTCACCGCCCCGCCGAGCCCGGAGACCAGCTTGCGCTGCACGAGCACGAACAGCACCAGCGCCGGAATCGTCATCAACGTCGAGGCCGCCATCACCGCGCCCCAATCGGTGTCCTCCGGTTTGAAGAACACCAGGATCGCCTGCGGCAGCGTCTGATTCTCGGTTTTGGAGATGATGAACGTCTTGGCGAACAAGAAGTCGTTCCATGCGTGGATGAACGACAACACACTCACCGACACCAGCCCGGGCGCCACCAGCGGCAGCAGGATCTGCCAGGCGAACCGAAGTCGGCTCGCCCCATCGAGTTTCGCCGCCTCCTCCAGCTCGACCGGCACCGCCGCGACGAATCCGCGCAGCAGCCAGATGGCCAGCGGCAGACTGAACACCAGATCCACCAGCATGATCGAACCTAGTTCGTTGAGCCCCAAGGCCGGAACCGTACCGCCGACCGAACGCATCAGGAAGAACAGCGGAATCGTCAGTGCTTCCACGGGAACCATCTGCGCCACCAGGATCATCACCAGCAGCACCGTCCGCCCGCGAAACCGGAAGCGGGTCAACGCGACCGCGGACAGGAACGACAACAGCAGCGAGAGAAACACCACGACAACGGCGATCAGCAAGCTGTTGAGGAAGAATCGTCCGAAACCGTTCATCGACAGCACCCGGGTGAAACTGTCCAGGCTGGGTGCCAAGGTCCACGGCCTCGGGTCGGCGGACTGAATCTCGCCGGGCGGCTTGAGCGCCGACAGCGCCATCCAATACAGCGGGAAGGCGACGAACCCGGCAATCACCACCGCGACTACTTCGGCGACAAGACGGGCCGGCTTGCGCGGGGTACGCGGCATCAATTTCACTGCCATGGGGTGCTCCTGCGCTGGGACCGGACGTAGAGCCCGGTGATCGACAACAGCAACAGCGTCATCAGGACTCCGATCGCTGAGCCGAGCCCGTATTCCTGCCCGGCGAAAGCCTTTTGGTAGGCGTAGACATTGAGCACCAGGTTGCGCCCGGCGACACCGCCGCCATTGGTCATGACGTAGATCTGGGTGAACACCTTGAAGTCCCAGATGATCGACTGGATCGTCGCGATCAGCAGCAGTGGCTTCAGGATCGGCAGGATCACCGAGCGAGCCGCCCGCCACGTCGACGCGCCGTCCAGCGCCGCGGCCTCCAGCACCTCCTCCGGGATCGCCTTGATGCCCGCGTACATGGTCACCATGACGAACGGGAACGAACACCAGATCACCTCGGCGGCAACCAGTCCGAACGCGCTGAGCGTGCCGAAGGTCCACGAGTGCCCGTCCATCGAACGGAACCCGAGACCGGACAGCGCTTCGTTGACGATGCCGAAGTCGGCATCGAACAGGAAGAGCCAGACGTAGGAACCGGCCATGGCCGGGGTCGCCCACGCGCCGAGCGCCGCGAGGAACAGGATCATCCGCGGCACCGCCCGGATGCGCGTCGCCAGGACGGCCAACGCCGTGCCGACCACCAGTCCGCCGACCACACACACCCCACCGAACACGAAGGTGTTGGCCAGCACGAGCCAGAACTGACTGTCCGAGAGCAGTTCTCGGTAATTACCCAGCCCGATGAACTCCAGCGGCGCGGCACCGGTGGCCTGCGCCTGCCCGTAGTCGTAGAACGAGATCAGGATGATCTGATAGATCGGGTAGATCAGCACGGCGGCGAGTAGCACCCCCGCAGGCGCAAGGTAGAGCCATGCGGTGAGCGTGTCCCGGCTGACGCGACGCCGTTTCACCGGCGGCCGCGGCGCGGGAGTGATGATCGGTATTTCCTGGATTGCCATGTGCGCCTACCTGAATGCCTTGTTCATCGCGGCGGCCGCCGCGTTCAACGCCGCCGAGGGTTCCTTGGCCCCGGTGGCGATCTGCTGTACCGCGGTCGGCAGCAGGTTCTGGCTGTCGATCGTCGACCACGCCGGTGTGCTCGGCACGAACTTCGTTCCCGCGCGGAGCGTTTCGACGAACGGTGCGAGAAAGGGATCGTTCGCCGCCAGCTGCCGCTGCACGCTGGTCAGCGTCGGCAGGTTCCCCATCGCCCGGTACATCTTTTCCTGATACTTTGCGCTGCCGAGCAATTGGACGAAGTCGACCGCCAGACCGCGCCGCATGCTCGCGCGGAAGACGCCGAGCAGGTTCCCGCCCGCGAAGGCCGGTGCGACCGAGCCAGGTTCGGTGCCTGGTAGCGGGATCACCGAGTATTTGTCCTTGGACGCACCCTGATCCATGGCCTTGCGACTGAAGTCGCCGCCGATCGTCATCGCGGCCTTGCCGCCCGCGAAGGCCTGCACGCTCTGGGTTCCGGTGAAGTCCGCGCACTGCGCGGGCGGGCAGATGTCGTCTTTGATCAGCTCCGCGTAGCGGGTGACCCCCTCCTTCGCCCGGTCGGCGTTGAGCGTGGCGTTCCACATCGTGCCGTCGTTCTCGGCGATCTCGCCGCCGTGTGCCCAGAGGAACGGCAGCATGGCGTAGGTGTACTTGCCGCCGACCGAAATGCCGTACAGGTCAGGGCGTTTCGCACGAACGCGGCGTGCGGTGTCGGTGAGTTCGGCCAGCGTCGTCGGCGGTCGCAGGCCGAGTTCGGTGAAGATGTCGGTGCGGTAGTACAGCGCGCGAATGCCGGTGTACCAGGGCAGCCCGTAGACCTTCCCACCGGATTTCGCGGTCTCCAGGACGGACGGGTCGATGTCCTTGCCCTCCGGCCACGCCGCGAGATCGGCGCCGAGATCGGCGAAAGCGCCGGTGACGGCGTAACCGGCGAGGTCGGTATTGCCGAACTCGGCGAGATCAGGCGCGCTGGCCGGGTCGTTGAAGGCGCCCGCGAACTTCTCGGCACGTGCGGCCACCGGCACCCACTGCACGTCGACTTCGACATCCGGCCGGGTCGCCTTGAACTCCGCGATCGCCTCGTTGACCACCGTTTCCTTCGGCGCGCGGTTCGCCTCGTCGAACAGCCAGACCCGGACGGTACCGGTCTTCTCGTCACCACCCGAGCCCGCCGGGCCGGACTGCACCGGCGCGCACCCGGCGAGCAGGAACAGTGCGGCCCCGAGCGTCAGTGCGCGTCGCACGGCCCCGCCCGACCGGAATTCACGGTGCAGCATCAATCTTCGGTCCATTCATTCGTTGCATATATTGCAACGTGTATTGCGTTGCGTGCCACAATGTTTAGCACCAAGCTGGGTCACATTCAATAGGCGAATGTGACGCGCATCGCAGCGGTAACTCGGCGCGGAAGTTTGCCTCGGGTAAACCGGCCGGGGTCTATCGTCGGTAGTGGCCGAGTTGCCGCGCGGGAGGAGGGCCGACACTGCTGTCCGTGATCGGGGCGCCGTTCAACTCCGCGGGCACGACCGGTGGAGTGGCGAACGCGCCTGCCGAGTTGCGAGAAGCCGGACTCCTCGGCGCATTACGAACTCGCCGGTCCGACGTACGCGATCTGGGCGACATCGATGTCGGTACGCCCCGGCCGACGCGTGACCCGGCGAGCGCCCTGCTGTCCCAGGAATCTCTCACCGCCACAACAATTTCCATCCGCACCGCAGTGATCGAAAGCGTTGCGGCGGGGGAGTTCCCGCTGGTGCTCGGCGGTGACTGCCCCGTCCTGCTCGGCGCTCTGCGCGGTGCTCAGGACGCACTCGGTGACGTCGCGCTGGTCTTCGTCGACGGACACGAGGACGCGTGGCCGCCGGATCGCAGCACCACCGGCGAAGCTGCCGACTGCGAACTAGGCCTGATGCTGGCGCCCGCCGACCTACCGCCCGAGCTGACAGCCCAGCTGCCCACCCTCGACCCCACTCGCGTCGTCGCCCTCGGCCCCCGCGACGCGGCAGAATTGCAGGACGCCGACGTGCCGTCGCTCGTCTCCACCATCGCGTTGCTCACCGACCGCGAGTTGCGCGGAAAAGCCGCCGTTCCCACGGAAATCGCCGTCGGTCGTTTCCGTCGCCGCGGCTTCCCGTGGTGGTTGCACGTCGACTTGGACGTGCTGTCCACCGCGGCGATGCCGGCCGTGGACTACCCGCAACCCGGCGGCCTGGACTGGCCGGACCTTATCGCCATCACCAGCGCTGCCATCCAACCCGGTTGTGTCGGAATGACATTGACGATCTACAACCCCGACCTCGACAGGGGCGGCCTGCAAGCCCAACGCATTGTCAGCTACCTTGCGGATGCGCTGGCTGCAACCCCGGAAGTGGCCTGAGGCAAGCACATTCGCGTTTCCGGGTAACGGATCGAGCTCCGGTGCCGATCATCCGCATGTGCTCGTTTACTGGCGACCGATCCTCGGTGGATCGGCGGCCCTGCTGCTCGTCATCCTCGCTGTGTGGCTGATGCCCACGACCGAGCACCCGGTACCGGCGACCGATCAGCATGTGCGGACCTTGCCCCACATCCCGTCACCCACCGGTGAAAACCCTGCTACCGCAACAGTTCAGCCCGATTCCCGGCGCCAATAGACGTCACGCGTTCACCGGATGGACCCGATCGGCGCCGATCCGGTCGATGCGGTCCCGACCCCAGGCGCCGAGCGGCTCCAGCGCGCGGTTGAGCGCGGAACCCAACGCGGTGAGCTGGTATTCCACCCGCGGCGGCACCTCGCGATACACCTCCCGCGACACGATCCCGTCTTCCTCGAGCTCGCGCAGCTGCTGGATCAGCATCTTCTCCGAGACGCCCGGCAGGCCGCGGCGCAGCTCGCCGAAGCGACGGATCCCATGCGTCTCCAGCTCCCACAGGATCAGCGCCTTCCACTTGCCACCGACCACATCCATCGCCGCGTCGATGCCGCAGAAGTATGGTCCGGATCTCTTTTCGCCCATCGCCCGACCTCGCTACCTGTTCACACACCCATGGGTAAGTACCGGACTAAATAGTAGGTACTTGTCGCCATAGCGGGCAAAGAGCAGCCTTGGTTCCAGCGCGCTGACCCCCTGTTCACAAACTTGCCAAGGAGTTGACCCCGCAATGGCGGAGACCACGAACACCCCCGTGACCATCCTCGGACTCGGCGCGATGGGCCAGGCGCTGGCCGCAACCCTGCTGAAGGCCGGCCACCCGACCACCGTCTGGAACCGCACCCCCGGCAAGGACGCCGACCTCGTCGCCGCCGGCGCCAACAGCGCCACCTCCGTCGCCGAAGCCGTCCAGGCCGGCGGCCCGATCATCGCCGTCCTCTTCGACCACGCCTCCGTGCACGCCACCCTCGACCCCGTCGCCGACCAATTGTCCGGCAAGCAGGTCATCAACCTGACCAGCACCGCCCCCGGGGAAGCCAGGGAACTCGCCACCTGGGCAGCCGCACACGGCATCGACTACCTCGACGGCGGCATCATGGCAGTCCCGCCCATGATCGGCCAGCCCGGCGCCTCCATCCTCTACAGCGGCTCCCGGACCCTCTTCGACCAGCACCGCGCCACCCTCGAATTGCTCGCCGCCGCAGAATATTTCGGCGACGACGCCGGACTGGCCTCCACCTACGACTTCGCCCTGCTCGCCAACATGTACGCCATGTTCGGCGGCTTCATGCACGGCGCCGCCATGATGCGCTCCGTAGGCGTCTCCGCCAGTGCCTTCGCCGAACGAGCCATGCCCTGGGTGACCGCCATGGCCCAGATGCTCCCCGCCTACGGCGAAATCATCGACAGCGGCGACTACACCACCCCCACCCAATCCCTCGCCTTCCACAAAGCCGCCCTCGACGCCATCAACCGCGCCACCCGCGACGCAGGCGTCACCGTCGACTTCGTCGCCCCCATCAAAAACCTCATCGACCGCCAGGTCGCCGACGGCCACGGCGCCGAAGAGTTCGCCAGAACCATCGAAGAACTCCTCTGACCGGACCGGGCTCCCGACTCACCCCGGGAGCCCACCAACCCCCGGTAAAACACATGGTCAGCCCGCGATTTGGTCCACGCCGCCACATCCTATAATCTTGCTGAGCACCACCGGTCCGGGTGGCGGAATGGCAGACGCGCTAGCTTGAGGTGCTAGTGCCCTTTAACGGGCGTGGGGGTTCAAGTCCCCCTCCGGACACGTTTTTGGGGCGAATTCGCCCTAGCGCCGGTGTCAAAGCATCGCTTCGACACCGGCATTCACGTAATGTCGGTCGATCAGTGGTTTCCCTTCCTCGGCGGGGGGCCACTGTGACTGCGAATCCGCTCGCTCCGGTGATCCCGAGCAGGGCCGTTTCGGCCCGCGCGAATACGACGCGAACGGAACCAATTCCCGCGCGGCAGACCGCGATCGGTTTGCCGCTCTCACCGATGCGTGGACGCCGCGAGGGGACCGGCGTGTACGCGGTGCAGGCAATCGATCGAGATGGACGGGTACGCGCTCGGGTCGTGGTGGATGCCCTGGGCTGGGTACCGTCAGATCTGTTGCAGTGGAGGGTATTCAACGGGCTCATCTGCGTGTCCCGTCCCGGTGATCGGCTCGGTATCACGCGCGCAGGGTGTCTTCGATTGCCCGCGCAGCACCGACGTGCCACTCGTCTGGTTGCTGGTGACCGTGTACTACTAGCGGCTCACCTCGGCCGCGGCGTGCTGATCATCGTTCCTCCGGGCGAACTCGATGCGATCGCAGGCGATCGTCTTGCCGACGTGGCCGGAGCTGATGAGTCATGACCGGCGACTCGGTACATGAGGACAACGTCGCTGCCGCGGTGTTGCTGTTGGGCCGTCTTGGGCTCACCCCCGATGACTTGCGGGGTGGGGTGGTTGCTCGTGCGCCTGCGCCGACGTTTGCCGCTTACATCCCGGTCGTGTGGGCGGCGATGCCTGATGGGCGAACACGGCGGGAATACAAGTCCACGTGGGACAGGCTCCTCGGGCAGGAAGGTTGGGCCGACCGCCGGATCGACCAACCCACGGTGAGCGAGCTGAAGGCACTCGTTGAACACTTCAAGGCAACACGGCTGATTCGCCGATCCGATATCGGGGGGCGAGGCACTGTCAGGCAATCGATCCACGCTTTGCGCTGCCTCTACCGTCACGCAGAAGCGGACGGACTGATCGCCGCAATCGACAATCCCGCTGCCAAGCTGGAGGTACCTCGCCGGGTGCCGTCGAACCGGCGGGCTCTGCCCGAACAGCTCCTCGCCGAGATCAACCGGATTGCCGGTACCACGGGAAATGATCCCGATCTTGATGTGTTGCTGCTGCGCCTGCACACCGAGACTGCCTGTCGGCGTGGTGGTGCACTGGCGTTGCGTCCCAATGATCTCGACCCTGATCAGTGCTTGGTGCGATTGCGTGAGAAGGGTGACCTCATGCGTTGGCAACCGGTGTCACCGACTTTGATGGCTGCCCTGCAAGCCCACGCCAAGGAACGCCGGAGCAGACCCAATACGCCGCTGCTCCGGTTTCGTAACGGAAATCCCCTGACACGGCGTCGCTACGACCATTTGTGGACACGCCTGGGAAAGTACATACCGGCCGTTGCCACTCATGGCATCAGCACGCACTGGCTGCGTCACACAACATTGACATGGGTGGAACGGAACTTCGGAAAGGCAGTCGCCAAAACGTTCGCCGGGCACACCGACAACGGCGGCGGGGCAACAGACATCTACACACGCGCACACATTGACGAGGTCGCCGAAGCAGTCGCGACACTCACCGGTGAGCCCCACCCACTCGCCAACCGTAACGGTGATTGGACGCGGATCAGCCCGGAGTTGCTCCAGGCAACGGAGATCTATTGAAATACCCCGGATCATCATGCGATTGCTTAACAGATGTAATGAGCGCTATTGCGATCGAGGACTACCGAGCGGTGCCGGCGTTTGCTGTGCGAGTCCTCGACACACTTGACGAACCACAGCACTCGAGTGCGGATCCATGACGGTGTCAACCTGCAGTACCAGCAGCCTGTGTGAAGCGCTTCATGGCGCCAGCTGAGGCGTTGCCCGCGCGGCAAGCTGCCGGGCGGGCGGCTGGCCGCCCTTAGTCACATGTGCCCGCAACTGACGAACGGCGCCACCCCCGCCGATCGGATCGAGCGGGGCACCGTCGATGGCGAGCGGTACGGCAGTATCGCGAGCGGGCAACCAGGATGCTGAACCTGCGTCAGCTCGAATCAACTGTCGAAGACACTCACGTGCCAACTACAACGAGACAACGCCGCTCACATGACAACTACATCTGGCCACGACGATGCTCAGTGAGCGTGGCATCGCCCACCGATCCGCGTCATCACTGGCCCCAATCTCTTGCATCCAAAGCAATTCCAGCGGGCGAACGCCGACCTTGCGCGTGCCGAGGTCTCGGCTCGGCATATGGAGTGATAGCCAGTCATGAGGCAACGGCTCAACGGCTCCGTCTACTCAGAGCGGGTGCTCGGCCTCGGCCACCGACGATGTTCTCGTAGGGTGAACCTTAAGGAGGAGGTGATTATGTTCGTGAAACCGCTGTTGTTCGTATCTTCCTATGCACCATTGTTCGGACTACTCGCGGTTCGCTTCCAGACGGACTGGTTACGTTTGAGCTGCGTTGTGCTGTCAGTTCTGGGAATCTGCGCCGCAGTGGCGTTGATCCGTCTCAACGCCCAAGACCAACCGGCCTCTTACCGGTTGGTCGAAGTAAGTAACGCGGGCAGTGAAGCGTCCAGCTACCTCGCCAGCTACTTGCTACCATTTCTGACGGTCTCGGCACCTTCAGTGTCCGATATCGCCGCGTATGTGGGATTTTTGGTTGTCGCAGGGATCGTCCATGTGAAAACTGCTGTAGTGCAGATTAATCCAACACTGTACTGTCTCGGATGGAGCGTTCTGAAGGTTCGCGACGACCAGGGGTTCGGATCGTATCTACTTACTCGTCAACCGGTTGCGGTAAATACGCGGGTGCTCGCAACAAGATGGGCCGACGATATACTCGTGCTCCGCAGAATCGAGGAGTAGCATCTTCGGAGCAACCTTTCATCCGGACGAAGGGGGATCATGCAAACGATATGCGCCCCTGAGGTGGAGGGCCCGCTGACGTTGGTAGTCGCGTGGCGGACAAGCGCCGGTACGCATGGCCGATACGTGAAGATAACGAACGCAGTGGCAGAAGCGTTGCGCGATGACGTTGTGCGCACAGCTGCGGGTTTGATCGTCGGGGAGGGCCAAGCCTACGATCCCGACTTGCCCGACGACGAGTATCAGTTCCTCACGGCAAACCACGAAGAATTGTTGGACATAGACCTCTTGTCGACGTTGGAGCAAGGGCAGTCCTTGCCGACTTCAACGGATGACGAGCTCAGAACCCATCATCTCGCCTGTTATGGGCTAGTCCTGGGCAACGGAACCCGCCGAACGCTCTACGTCAGGCACGGTAGCCCCATTAAGTTAGCGAGAAAGACACTGCTGGCTCGCCTGGCAAGTGAATCGCTCGATCTCCTGACCACGCCCTTGTTCGCCTACGATCAGCGCGTCGACCTGATCGTCACGCCGGCGACCGTGTATGTATTGGACAAACGTAACTTCGAGATGCTGTTCAAGGATTCCGAGACTGTCTTAGCCAAGGCCGAAACGTGGGTTGAAGAGTTTTCAGAACTCTTGCCGCTATCGTCTGACAGCAAGGACTATCTCGCACAAGCACTTCGAACAAACTCAGTGCTGAGGCGGAAGGTGCATAGTGTTCTCCGGCGGGGCTACATTGCAACCCTGACACCTCAAACAATCGAAGCCAAGATGCGTGACCACGGTTTGGATCCGTCGTTTCTCATGCCAGACGGAGACGTGGTTTTCACCAGAGAAACAACACCGGATCTACTCCGCTTGCTGAACGAAGACTTGTTCGCTGGCGATTTCTCGGGCCAGCAATACGCGGCTGGAACAAAATCTCGCGTACGCGCAGTCCAACCGACGCGTTGACCGAACTCCACTGCGGCCCATCCCCTGGCCAGACTCCTCTGCTGACGGGCAGAGTATCCAACCTGGCAACAGACAGCTGTCCGGCACCAACGACCGACATCTTCGTCAAGGACACCGAGCTGTCATGGTCGACACTCGAGACACTGCGGAGCACCCGCGCTATCCGGGTCGCGGAGGCCCACGGAATCACGGCGGCCTTGCTTAGCCCGGCCCCCCTCGATGGGTGTTCCGCGTCGCCATCGTCGCAGCGTGGAGGTGTCTACGCCGAGTATGCAAGACTTGCCCGGTCGTGTACATCCGCTGCTCGAGCAGCGACAGAGGTTCGTGGTCTGTCTCCGCCATGGCAGACCCCTGCTGACAGGATTTGAACCTGCGACCACCTGACACCGGTTCAGGGCGTTATGTCCGGTTCCTGATGCTTCCCATGATCACCCGAAATCGCCCGCTACCAGCGGCGATTCGGAAACCAATCAGCTCTGCTCGTCGCTTCCCGCTGGTTCCCATCCATTCTGTGCTGTAGTTGTGCTGTGGGTTCGAGTGCTCCCGAGCTCTCGGGGAGTGATGCTTCGCCCCGCCGAGCGGCCTTCCGCGTGTCGCGGAACCGACACGCGGCGCGATTTCAGGTATAGCAGACCTTCAGCAAAGTGTCCTGTGCCAACCGATCCGACGCATCCTGTCCGGTCTCATTTGATTTGATGCAGTCTCACTGACCTGATACATCGGCGTGTCTGTCTCATATGACTTGATACACGGCATAGTGTTCGGCATGTGACGAGCGCGGCGCTCGATCTGGGCGTGGTTGGTCACGGCGGTTTCGAAGTCGAGTTTCGTACCGCCGACGGTGGCCGTGCCCGCGGCTCCTTGGCCATGTGCTGGAGCGATCTGCTGAACCGGGGCGGGCTGCCTGTGCGGTCATTTCCGTCCTATCGCGGGCAGCGCAACTGTTCGGGGTGGTGGTGGTTGTCGCACACCGGAACCCACGTCGGTTACGAGTCCTGGCTCGAGCGTGACAATCTGATGGTGCTCGATGCCGATCCGGATGTGGTATCGGTTGTGTCACAGCCGTTCTGGCTGCACTGGTTCGATGCTGATCGGCCGAAACGGCATGCCCCGGATTTCCTTGTTCGGCATCGGGACGGCACCGTAGCCGTTATCGATGTGCGCGCCGACGACCGTGTCGAGGTCGATGATGTGGCCGTGTTCGCTATGACAGGGCGCGCATGTGAATCGGTGGGGTGGGGCTATCGCCGGGTTGGGACTGTTGATCCGGTGCTGGCGGCGAATCTGCGGTGGTTGTCGGGGTATCGGCATCCGCGCAACCGCTCGGACTCCGCAGCTGCGAACTTGATGGCCGCTTTCAGGTGCGGACGTCCGTTGTTGGAGGGCTGCTGCGAGGTTGGCGACCCGATTGAGGTGTTGCCGACGCTGTTCCATCTGTTGTGGACGGGTTCCCTGGTCGTGGACTTGCTCACCCTGCCTTTGGACGCGTGGACGTCGGTGAGGTCGGGGCCATGACCGGGTTACGCCAGGGCGTGGTGCGGGTGGGCGATGAGATCGAGATCGCTGGTGTCGGGTATGTCGTTGGCGCGGTGACCGGTTCGGGTGTCGAGTTGGTCGATACCCTCGGTGGGGTCGCGTCGGTTTCGGTGTCTGCGTTGGTCAATGATCCGGGGTTGAACTTGGTGTCCGCTGTCCGCGCGCCGCTTGTCGCCGGGGATGTCTTGGCGGGAATCCCGGCGGCGGCGGTGAAGCGGGCGAAATGGTGGGAGATCCAGGTCGTGGAGATTCTCACCGGCCGCCCGCCTGGTTGTTCACCGTCGACCCCGGTCCGGCCGGAATACCGATCCGACCGGACGCTGCGGCAGCGTGAGATGGCCAAGCTCGCCGAATTACGGGCAGCGGGTGAGGATCTCACCTTGATCACACTGCAGCGTCAGCGGCGGGCATATCAACAGGACGGCTTGTTGGGTGTTCTCGACCGCCGCTGCCGGCCGCGAAACTCGACGGTGGGTCGCGTTGATGAGCGTGTGGTCGACGCGCTGCGGCGGGTCATCGACGCCGAGACCGACCGCTCCACCGGCACGGGGACACGGTTGATGCGCCGCACCCACCAGATGCTGGAGACCCAGCATGGGGCCGATGCACCGGCGATGCCGTCACGGGCGACTTTCTACCGGCTCGTGCGACGCTTGTCCGAGGGCAAGCACACCCTCGGGTCGGCTCGTACGCGCCGATCGTTGGCCAAACAACCCGACGGCCCGTTCTCGGCGGTCAGTGTCGCCCGACCGGGCGAGGTGATGGAGATCGACTCGACACCGCTGGACGTGAGGGTTGTCCTCGACGACGGCACCGTTGATCGTGTGGAACTGACCGGCCTGGTGGATATTCGGACACGCACCATCGCGGCGGCCGTGCTGCGGCCGACCACGAAAGCGGTCGACGCGGCGTTGCTGTTGGCCCGGGCGTTGACACCCGAACCGATGCGGCCGGGATGGCCGGACGCACTACGGCTGTCGCGGTCGGTGCTGCCGCACCGGCGGCTGACCGGCATCGACCAGCGGTTGGCCGATGCCGCCGCTCGTCCGGTGATCGCGCCGGAAACCATCGTCGTCGATCACGGCAAAGCGTATCTGTCGCAGACGTTCCGATCGGCGTGCTTGTCGTTGGGCATCAATCTGCAACCGGCCCACCCCGACACTCCTACCGACAAAGCGAAAGTGGAACGCACCCTGGGGTCGGTGGGCACGTTGTTCGCCCAGTATGTCGCGGGCTACGTCGGCCCCTGCGTCGAGCGGCGCGGCAAAAACGCTGAGCGCCACGCCGTCTGGTCGATGCTCGAACTGCAGCAGCTGCTCGACGAATGGATCGTCGCGGTCTGGCAGAACCGGCCGCACGACGGGCTTCGCGATCCGGTCACCCCAGCCAAGGCGCTGACCCCGAACGAAATGTATTCGGCGATGGTCGAACTCACCGGATATGTCCCGATTCCGCTGTCACCCGATGACTATATCGAGCTGTTGCCAGCGACTTGGCGGACCATCAACTCCTACGGGATCAAGCTGAACAACCGCACCTACGACACGAAAGCGCTCAACCCGTTGCGCCGCCAACACTCCGGCGTCGAGCATCGCAACGGACGGTGGGAGGTCCATCACGACCCCTACGACGTGTCGCGGATCTGGGTCCGCAACCACCACGGCGGCGGTTGGATCACCGTCAGCTGGACCCATCTGCGCACCGCCCCAACCCCATTCGGGGAACTCGCATGGCAACACGCTCGGACCGTGTTGGCTCAACGAGGACACGACAAGGCCACCGAAGCCGAAATCGCCTCGTCTGCAGCCGATCTGCTCGACCGCGCCGAACGGGGACCATCGGGACCAACTACACCGGCACAGCAGCCGTCGGCGCGGGATCGCAGGGTCACCGGACGCACCAAGGCAACCAATGAACCGTCCTGGCCTCGGCCCGAGGCACCACCACCGGAACCCGACGACGGCATCTGCCCCGCTCCAACGCGGACAGGCGTCGATTCCGGCGACGAACCGGCAGCGGCGAAAGTCATCCCCCTGCCCATCTTCGATGCCCGGAAAGAAGCCGAACGATGGCCGTTTTGACCCCCGTCAGTCAGCTCGACGACCGCCGCCAACCCACCACCACGCTGGAAGGCTGGCGGCGATTCGTCCAAACCGAACCATCCCCGCAGTTCGAGCTGCTCCCCGAACGGGAATGGAAGACCCTCGACGAGCAGAAACGAATCGAATACGACGAGGCCCGCATCGCGCATCACGCCGAACTAGTCGTGGTCACCACCTCCACGATCACCGAGATCACCAACGAAGGACGACTGCTCACGCTGCTCAATCAGCGCGAGATCGGCGCTCGACGCGGCCTGATCATCTCGGGGCCTGCCGCCACCGGAAAGACCACCGCGATCAAGCAACTCGGCAGATTCCACGAGCACCGCATCCAGATGCGGTTCCCAGGCACCGACCGCATCCCGGTCGTCTATGTCACCGCCCCGCCGAAAGGTTCACCCCGCAAACTGGCGATGGAATTCGCGCGCTTCCTCGGACTGCCCTCGATACGGTCCCGCCACAACGTGACCGACATCGCCGACGCAGTCTGCCAGGTCCTCATCGATGCCCGCACCGACATCGTCGTGATCGACGAAATACATAACATTTCCCTGGCCACCAGCGCCGGTGAAGACATGTCCGACCACCTCAAATACTTCACTGAACACCTCCCCGCGACATTCGTCTACGCAGGCATCGACGTCGAACGCTCCGGGCTGTTCACCGGGCTGCGAGGCCGCCAGATCGCCGGACGCTGCCTGGTCGTCAATACCCGCCCGTTCCCCTACAAAACCGAATGGCAGCAACTGGTCGGCGCGATGGAATCAACGCTGCGACTGCACCACCACAAGCCCGGCGCCCTGGTGAACGCGGCTGATTACCTGCACCACCGCACCGGCGGGATGATCGGAAGCCTCGGCCACCTCATTCGCGCCAGCGCAATCCGCTCCATCCTCGACGGCACCGAACAGATCACCCAAACCAGCATGGACACCGTCCGTGTCGATCACGCCGCCGAATCCATGGCCCGCCGCGGCGGAGTCACCCACTGATGACCACCGCCGAACGATTCTGGAACCCCGGCCCCTACCAGCAGCTTCCACGCCGCATCCCACTCTTCCAGAACGAAACCATTGCTTCGTTCATCACCCGCTTGGCTGCCGCCAACCACATCGCCGTCGACGACATGCACGATCACCTCGGCGGATGGGAACCTGACCGGGACTGGATCAACCTCGAATGGACGTCCTTCGCCACCGGCTACTCCATCGAAACCCTCATCGATCGACTCCCCGGATTCACCCGCCCCGACCTCGAACGCCTGCCCATCGGCACGGCCTGCCGGCGATGCGCAGTCCGGCGCGGAGTCCTCGGGCCCGTGACGATCTATCGCGACCTGCACCTCAATGTCTGCCTGCGCCACCGACTTTGGATCGGAGGCGACAGCCATGCAACCCAGAAGGATGTGACGTCCTTTCCCGACCTGATCCGAGCTCAGCGCCAGCACAACCTGCTCATGCATCGACACGGCGTCCAAACAACGACAGCCGCCTTCACTACTGCCTCCCAGGCACTGCAACACGGGACCGACTTCGCCACCTACCCCGACGCAGTCGCTCTGACCGGCATCCTCATCAGCGAGCGCCAGCCGCCCCCAGAACCCTCGAATCCTCGACCCAGGTCGCCGCGACGAGCCGGTGCCGACATACATCAGATCATTTGAAACGGCTGATTCGCCGTCGTCTCAATGGAACTGATGCAGTGCAGCTCAGCGGCTCGCCTCCGCATCAGGTCAGCTGAGACCGGACACATCCGACCTGCGGTCTGCCATCGAGTTGATGCAGTAGTGCTCGGACATTTGCGCGCCGCTCGGCCGGGTAGGCAGAGTCTTTTGGCTGGTGAGGGCAGAGTTTGACGTCTAGTGGGTTGGTGCCTGAATCACCGGAGGTTCGAATAGATCACGGAAGATCAGCCTGAATACGTTCGCGAAAACGTTCGCGGGCGATAGGACGACCTTTGGCGTGTCGCTGAGCGACACGCCAAAGGTTTTGTTGTACAGCAACCTCTGGCGAACAGGCTTGCATTCGGGGCTGCACTAGGAATCGGCGGGACGCGGAGTCCTATGGTGTTCAAGCAGGTGATGGATCGCCACCTGTGCCCGAATCGTGGACGGAGTACCGGATGGGACCATGCCTCGCGCCTGGGATGGGCGCAGGGTTACACGATTTCGTGTAATAGTGAAGGCGTGTCAGAGGTTATCGGACTCAGCCCTCGAAGTGCTTCGCTGGCAGCGGGGAAGCCGTCGTTGGCGCAGCGGCCGCTGGTCACTGGTGAGCAGGCGGCGGCGTTGGTGTCGCTGTTCAAGATGCTGGGCAACGATACTCGGCTGCGACTGCTGCATGTTCTGCATCGCCAGGGTGAAGTCACAGTGGGCGGGCTGGCCGAACAGGTGCAGATGCGCCCGCAGGCTGTCTCGAACCAACTACAGCGCCTGGCTGATCGCTCGATGGTCGCAGCCCGACGTGACGGCAATCGGATCTTCTACTCGATCGCCGACCCGTGCCTGCCAGCGGTCTTGGAACTGGCGTTGTGTTTGATCGAAGATTCAGCCACTGACGGCCGCTGACCTCAGCAACACCTATACGCCGCAGCACCTCGTCGGCGATCTCCACGCCGCCGATATGGATCGTCGGCGAACTCACCCCCAGCTCCGCCTGCCGGATCGTGGCTACCGCGGCCACGCTGCATGGTGAGTTCGATGCCGATCGTTCGCATGCCGGGGTGCCCAGATCCACTGCCTCGTCGAGGGTTTCGGCGGTGGCCTCGCACCGTGTGCAGCCATCGACATCGAGATGCATAATCTCGATCTTCGTGATCCGTGCGCCTGATCTGGTGTTGACTTCTTCGACTCTTCCATTCCACTATTAAACGAGTACGTGTAATAGTTGTCTACGGTTTCGAGGAAGTCTCATGTCGCGTTTTCAGTTGTCGCTCAACGTCTCCGACGTCGAGGCCGCCGTCACCTTCTACACCGAGCTCCTCGGGGTCGAGCCCGCCAAACATCGCGACGGTTACGCGAATTTCGTGGTGTCCGATCCGCCGCTGAAGCTGGTCCTCATTGAAGGGGAAGGCGCACCCGCCACCATCAACCACGTCGGCATCGAGGTCGCCGACAGCGAAGCGGTTGTGCGCCAAGCCCACCGGCTCGCCGAGGCGGGCCTGCACACCCGCGTCGACCCCACCCACACCTGCTGTTATGCCACCCAGGACAAAGTGTGGGTCGCCGACCCCGATGGCACCCCATGGGAGGTCTACAACGTCATCGGCGACACCGGCTACTTCGGTGCCGCCGGTAGCGACCGCGCAGACCTCGCACCGGTCGTCCCGATCGAGCGAGACGAACTCATAGCCAAGATGGGGGCGGGCACGGTCGTGCTGATCGATGCCCAAGGGCCGGGCTGGTACGACAAGGGCCACCTGCCTGGCGCGCATGCCGTCGACTGGGACGACATCACCGCCACCGCCACCGCGCACCTGCCCAGCCGCGACACCGAAATCGTTGTCTACTGCTGGAATTCGACATGCAGCGGATCAGAAACCGTCGCCGCCGAGCTGACCCGCCTGGGCTACCGCAACGTGCGCCGATACATCGAGGGCAAACAGGACTGGCAAGCCCACGGGCAGCCACTCGCCGTCACGGCCCGCTGACCTACCGGTGCAAGTCCTGGCTATCGTCGCGGATCGGGCGACAGTGGAGGTAGACCGTTCGAAGAGATGAGTCCGCCATGGCCGAGATCGATCGATCCCCGATCCACGCCGAACTGGAACGAGTCCGCGCCGACTTGCACCGGCTCCTCGACTCCGCGATGCCAGCGGACTTCGACCGGGTCTCTGACGGTACGCGCTGGACCAACGAGCAATTGTTGTTCCACATGGTGTTCGGCTACATGGTGGTCCAGCGCCTGCTGATCCTGATGCGGCTGTTCGATCGGCTACCACCCAGGATCAGCCGGGGCTATGCCCGGCTCCTCGACGCCGGAACCCGCCCTTTCCACTGGGTCAACTATCACGGATCGTGCGCGGCAGGCCGGGTCTACAACAGAGGCCGTATGGGCGCCAAGCTCGACCGTGTCATCGCCAGCCTGCACCGCCGCCTCGACAGTGCATCCGAGCGGGACATGGCCCGCGGCATGTACTTCCCCACCCGGTGGGACCCCTTCTTCACCGAGTACATGACCCTGACAGACCTATTCCACTACCCGGCACAACATTACGACTTCCACCGCAACCAACTCACCATCACCGGGCGCACAGGCCGCCAACCCTGACCGCTCGCCCGGCGTGGCTACTCCTCATCCAGCGAGGCGGAACCACCGGGTCCGGATTAAGAAGACTCGACAATCCGAGGATCAGCGGCCGACTGATCACCGGCTCATCGAGCTCGACTGTGGTCAGTCGCGAAGCAGGCTTGCGAAGATGCGGCTGCCCAACTCGTGTGCCTCGGCAAGATCCATCACCGCACCACCGATCTCGGGATGGCCCGCAGCCCAGGCGTGGGCGCCGGACCGGTCGGTGAAGAAGTTCAGATAGCTACAGCACGTGTCCGCCGAGGGACCTCGAGAGGCTGTTCCGCCGACGAACACCACCGTGGTGACCGGGTGTACGAGGAGATGCTCGGCCTCGATCGAGACCGTGATCGGCGCGCCGGTGACCGGGTCCGCGGAGGTGATGTACACATCGGTGTCGAGCATGGCGGCCAGGCCGAGGGCATCGATCGCACACATGGTGTAAACGGTTGCCCCGCCTGCGATCTGGGCTCGATGCGGGGTCGGTGCGGTCGAGAACGGATAGGCCGAGACGATTGCCGACCCCTCCACATCCAGGCGGAGGACATCGCCGTCATGCAGACGCCGCAGCACCTCGGCGACCGAAGCGCTATGCCCGGTAAGCACTTCGGTGAGCGCACCCAGGGTCGGCGGGACACCGTGCGCAACAAAACTGCGCAGGATCGCCTGATGCACTGCCTTTTCTGCCGGATCGGCCGGTCGGGCAGCACCGCGCCACGTGTCCAGGGTATCGACCGGCCCTCGATCCGCGGCTGAGGAGCAACACGGCGTGGGCTGGTCGCTGTCGCACGATCCGGCGGCCACTGGCAGGCTCAACGCTTCGCGCAGCGCAGCGACCGACGGTGCACCATCGAGCCTGCCGTCCTCGTGCGAGTACAGCCGGCACGACAGGCTCGGCAACTGACCGGTGGTCGGGAAGGGGTCGTGTCCGTCGATGAGCAATGTCGGTGATCCCGTCATTCCCGCTGCGGCGGCTTGGTCCGAGTCGTCGATGACACGGTGGGCGATCTGGACCGGTTCACCGGCGCTGGCTTGGCGGATGCGGTCTTCGAGGACCGCCACGTTCGGGCAGTCCGGCACCTGAAGGATCTCCAGTCTCATCAGCATTCTTCCTTGTGTAGTGAGGTCAGTAGCGGACACGATCGGCGCGAGCGCGGCAGCTCGCAGGTCGCGACGAGCTCGGTCAGTGACTGCTGCATGCGTTGCAGATCAGCGATCCGCTGGGCCAGCTGCCCGATCCGCGCCTGGGCTAGTGCGCGGGCGGTGTCGCAGTCGGCGGGGCCGCCGTCGGCCAAATGCAGCAACTCCTCGATCTCGTCGAGGCTGAACCCCAGCTCTTGAGCGCGTTTCACGAACCGCACCGTCTCGACCGCCTCGTCGGGATAGCTGCGGTAGCCACCCGCAGACCGCGGGGGTCGCGCGAGCAGGCCGCGACGCTCGTAGTAGCGCAACGTCTGCGCGCTCACTCCCGCACGCGCCGCCAGTTCACCGGTCCGCATCCGCCCATTCTCAACCCTGTACCCAGGAACAAGGTCAACCCACCACGTGAGAACGCTCGGTGCTCGTCGAGTGTTCGGCGTGGGCTGGTTGATCCTGTTGGCCGGATCGGTAATCGCCGGCGCTGCAGTGACTGGGCGCTGGTTCCTCGGCCGGTCAGTGTGCAGCTAGTGCCGCTACCCAGCAGCGCGTGGTCTGCGCTTGGGGTTAGCTGGGCGGTGAATCAATCCATGGCTGCACAGGAAAAGTCCTCGCAGAATCCCCTCTCAGCCCTGTCGCGATTGGGATGCTCGATGCTTGTCCGCCGGGTGTCGTCGCGAACACGTTGCGCCGCTGGCGGCGCAGACCGTTGCGGGATCGTGCATGCATTCGCGTGCAGTGGGTAATACGAGGTTGTTTAGTAGGTTATGCGAAGGAGATGATTTCGATGGCGGAGATGTGCATGCAGACGATGGGCATGATGCGTGACTGGTGGAACCGAATGTTCCCTGGCATGCCCATGCTGTGATCGTGTAGTGGTCGCGGGCTTCGCGAGCTCGACGTTGCTCGTCAGTGCCGTCGGGCAGGGTGGAGCTGCGTAGAGCGTCCCTACTGTTGGGATGCATCAGGATTAGCTTGCGCGCCGGATCGCCATCGGCGCCGTTCTGGCGTCCAGGCGGCGCCATCTGAGAGGCGACTGCCAGTGATGGGCTCCTCCCTGTCAGTTGGGACGAGCCCACCCGTTCCTGTCCTGCTGAGCGGGACGGCTGGGCGTTGGGTCATATGTTCGGCTGCGGCACCCGACGGTCGGAACTGTCGACGTCGAGGGTACTGCTCTACTAACCTATATAGTATGAATGGCCGCGTGGGGCCGCCCCTATGTGGGGTTCGGAACTCAGGTGGGCAGGCATCCGCGCTGTCCGCGCGCAATTTCGAACGGTGGCGGATACGGCGGGGTCGTGGTTCGGGTACCGGCCAGATCGACTCGTCCTGTTGAATGGGAGAACCGGGATCAATGTCGAATCCTGCTCGGCACGAACCGAAGCCAAGGCTGAGAAAGAGAGTGCTCGCGTCAGCGAATGTGTTGCTGACTCCGTCCGGCTTTCAGTTGGTCAGACGAACCGACGAGTTCGAGGACTACATACCCTTCGAGCAGACGCAAGCGGCCGCAACGGCAGCAGGATTGTCAGTTGGGGACTACATCGATCGGGAGTACAACGTCCCCGGCTGCACGCAGGACACCATCGATCAGATGGCCGAATTAGGGGCCTTCGACCGGCCGATTTGCCGCGTATGTGAAATTGGACCGGGATCGGGGCGATACCTGGAGAAAGTGATCGCCAGGTGCGCACCGCAGTCCTATGAGATATACGAAACTGCTGGCCCATGGCGTGACTGGCTCACGACGACATACAACGTCACGGCGCGGCCGACCGACGGTGTCAAACTTTCGGCGACCCCCGATGGCACAGTGGATCTCGTCCATTCCCACAAGGTCTTGAACGGCCTGAAGATCTTGGATATCTGCAGCTATTTTTACGAGATCGCGCGAATCGCCGGCCCGGAGAGCGTGGTGGTCTTCGATATCTTGACCGAAGACTGCCTCGACGAAGACACGTTGCGCCGCTGGCTCGATTCGGGTGCCGGTTACGTCACCAGCATGACCACCAAGCAATTCGCGGTCGACTTCTTCGGCCGACGCGGATTCGAATGTGTAGGAAGCTTTTTCGCGACATCGATGCCGGGGAAGACACACTATCTGGTGTTCAAACGATAGGCCGTGACCGAGGAGAGGCCATCGAGCTACGTCGAACAGGGGTGACCGGGGCACGCAGAGTCTTTCGTCGCGTGCTTGTGGTCGGCTCGGTGCTGTCGGTGGTTGCAGCCGTCTACGTGACCGCGTTGTGGCCGGTGTATGTCCGACCTCGAGCCGACCACCCGGCGGCGGCGGACGCGGTTGTGGTCCTCGGTGGTGCACATCCTCGTGACCGTGAGCAGCTGGGCTTCGAGCTTGTCCGGGATGGCTATGCGCCGCAGCTGATTTTGTCGAACTCCCATTACGGCGACGACCTGCCGGATCACGATCAAACGCTGAACCGGATCTGCGCCAGCACTTATAGCTTCAAGGTGCATTGCTTAGCGCCTGTGCCGGATACCACGCGCGGTGAGGCCCGCGAGATCGTCCGCTTGGCGCGCGAAGAACGGTGGCAGCGGGTGATCGTGGTGACGTTCATCCCGCACCTGTCCCGAGCTCGGTACATCATCGGCAAGTGCTTCGCCGGCGAGGTCTTGATGGTGCCTGCTCGCTCGCGCCTGTCAGTGCGTGAATGGGCTTACAACTACGTGCATCAGTCGTTTGGATATGGGCGGGCGTACTTCGAGAACTGCTAGCCCGCATCGTTGTCGGCGAGCCTGGCGATCTGCTAACTGGTGAAAGGGAGGCACATCACGGCACCATGCGCGGCTCCGGAGAGCGCCAGTACCGGTGTGGATGCGACGACGACGCCGAACGCGGTGAGCTGAATAAGGCTGCGCACGCGTCGAACTGTATTAGCGGGTGCGGCGAGCCGGACGACCCGCGCGCTGATGCTCACCGTTGCGGCGCCGAGCGCCCCTCTGGGGATGGGCACCGCCCCGGCGAGGCTCAGAATCGCGCCGAGGACCGCAGGCTTGCCATGGTCTTGGGCGGCCCGATCGTCGGCGCACATCTCGAGCAACCGGGCGACTTCGGTTTCAGCAACGGTGAACAGCTTGACCCGGGGGAGGGCACCGGCGAGGGCGCGGGTCGCTGCCAGTATGAGGTGATGCCGTCCGGTCAAATGAGCCCGCTCATGCGCGAGAACGGCATCGAGATGGCTCTTTTCGAGCACGGCTAAGGCGGCCGTGGTGATCACTACCGTTCGGTGGCGTCCAGCCACCGAGTAGACAGCCTTTTCCGGAACATCGATCACCAGCCCGTCCACGCCTTGCACCCGGCGGCCGATGATCTGCACCGACCGAGCGTGCCGAGTGCTGGTCACTCGTGTGCGGGCGACCGACCGAAGAACGCGGAAGCCGAGCACCGCGACGAACCCTGACAGCGTCGACGTCAGCACTATCACTGCAAGCCGCGCTGCGGAACCGTCATTGCCGGAAAGGACCGAACGCAACACGGCAAAACACGTGCCGAGCAACGACGAATCCGGCTTGTGCCAGATACGGATGGCATCGGCGATCAAGGCGACCGCAGCAGCCATCCATGAGGCCAGAACACTGGTGAGGGCTGCAAGCCAGACCGCCACCGCGAACGCTGGAGCCCGGCCGCCGGCGGTCACACGCGGTAGCAGCCGCGGCGTCATCACAGAGACGAGGGCGGAGTACACCAGCAGGCAGACTGCGGAACTCACCGTTTCTTCCTCTTGGCAGCCAATCCACGCAATACCGTTCGCAACGCGGCCGATTCGTCTTCGGTGATCTGCTCGACGAAATGAGCGAGCACGAGATCCGAGCGTCCGCCGCCGCCGAGTGCATCACGCATCAGCTTGGCGCTGTATTGCTCACGGCTGAGTGTCGGCCAATAATCGTAGGCTTTGCCTTGCCGTGTTCGCTCCAGCCAACCTTTGCGATGCAAGTTGTCCATGATGGTCATCACGGTGGTGTATGCGATCTCCCGGTCGCGGAGCAGATGTTCGTAGACCTCCCGCACCGTGATGGTGTCGTCAGCCGACCAGACGCGGTCCATCACGACCGCTTCCAGATCCCCGAAACGATGGGCCATCGATCCTCCTCGTTCTCGGTCAGCCCAGTCTACGACCGTGCCTCCGAACAATCGGCACTGCCGGACCCCAGTAGGCAGACCGACGTACTGTCACCTACCTGGACGTTAGGGCCAGTTTGGGACGCAACGACACCTCGCTCACCACCAACCACCGCACTTATTTCTACTATGTATCATAGTAGCTAGAGCTATTGGCTCGCAGAGAAAAGTGGGTTCGGGTCCAGTGACGATCGCGCAGTGGCCGATGCGGCGTTGGATAGTTGCCGCCGCGGCCTGCCGGTGCTCGAACGCGGAGCCCACGCCGGTGCCGCGGTCGCTGAGTGATTGTTTTTGCTGTGATTCCGCTGGCTTGGGATATTTGACCGATCCTCATGACACCTCCGGTTCGCGGAGGAGATTCGGACGGATTCACCCTTGACATTCCACCTTACTGGAAGGTTCATGATGGTGGCAGAGCCCGCCGAATGCAGCAACAGATGAGGTCACCGACCCCGATCCCCGCAGCCCGCGGCAGGTCGAGTTCTCGATCGCAGGCATGACATGCGCGTTGTGCCCGGCTGCGGCCGGCCTGTTGAACCCTTGATCGCTGGGCTCGGCGATGGCGTTCTCCAGCGTGTTCGAGTTGTCGAACAGCCCGCCGCTGCAGCGGCTCCGCGCCGCGGACCAAGTCTTGGCAGAGGAGCGTGATGTCCCTGCCAGTGCGATAGTGCCGGCGTTCGGCACAACGCAGAGCGGCAACAAGGCCGGACCCGGTAGGCGAGTCGGAACAGATGAAACACACCAGAGGAGATAGAACAATGACACCGAACATGTTGGCCGGCCTGCAGTCCTGGTGGAACTGCCAGCTGATGATGCTCGGCCTCGCCGAATGCGGTATGTGCTCCAAGATGCCCCAGTAACCGGCGGTTGATGGAATCGTTACCTGTCACGCTGGCGGTGCTGGTCGGCATGAGTATCGGGGAAGCCCGGTATTAAACCGGTTCATCATGTCGGTGCTCGTGTTGATTTCCGAGAACACGAACGCGAATTGCCATGCCCAGCAGCCGATCATAATCCGGCTGCCCGTCGACTGGAAATCGCACAGCGGCCACGCGCCTTGACCTCAGCGCAGTGCTTGATCGAGTGCGTTGGAGAGGTCTTGATAGCTGCGCGGTGTGATCCGTTGTCCGTTGAGGAAGAAGGTGGGGGTTGCGTCCACTCCGAGGGCTGTGCCGTCGGCGATGTCGGCGCGGATTCGGTCGAGGGTGGCGGGGTCGTTGTATGCGGCGTCGAATGCGGCTAAGTCGAGTCCGAGGTCGGCGGCGAAAATCCGGAACACGTCGTCCTTCGGTGTCCGCTGCTCACCCCATACGGACTGTGTTTCGTAGAGTCGCTGATACATCTGCTCGAACTTGCCTTGTTGTGCCGCCGCTTCGGCGGCGCGGGCTGCTCGTTCGGCGTTGACGTGGGAAGGAATCGGGAAGTAGCGCACGACGAAACTGACCCTTTCGCCGTATTCCTGCCGCAACTTCTCGACGAGGGGGTATACCCCGCCGCATGCTTCGCATTCGAAGTCGAGGAACTCCACGAGGGTCACTCGACCATCCGGGACTATCGACAGACGGTGACTGTTGGCTCGAACCAGCGCTGATTCGCCGGCCATGACGTCGGCCCGCGGGTCTTCGGCTCTGGACCTATTGGTCAGCAGCAATGCCACCAGACCCACGCCGCAGATGAGCGCCAGGGTCAACGCAATTCTTGCGGTACGTGTCATCCGAGGGCACCTTGGAGCACATCCAACGGAACGGGTAAACGGGAGCAAATGGGCACGCGGTCACACTACAGATCTCATGCAGAGATCGCTATGGAACGAAATTCAGTTCCCACCAGGCCCATTCTGGGCGGCCGGTCGCGTCGTCGCGGCCTGTCGTCATTCGCGAGGTTGCCGCTGTGTCTTTCGGGGACTGCGCAGTGCGAGGACCATACCGGCGATGAGAAGTCCCCCGAGTGCACAGGCGAGGATCCATCGAACCGCACTGCCGTCCCCGGCGGGGGCGGACTCCGGTCGTGCCGTTGCCGACGGCGCTGCGGGTTGGGCCTGGGGCGCAGCCGAATCTGGAGGCGGTAGGTCCGGAGCCTGTGTGAGAGTGAACGAGTATGTGCCTGCGATGGGGTGGCCGTCGGCGGAGACGACTCGGTAGGCCACTGTGTATCGCCCGGCGGGGATGGCCGGGCGAATATCGGCCCGCGCTTTCGCGCCCTCGACAGTGGGTTTGGTTGGTGCCCAACTGGTTCCGTCTTCGGCGGTGACTGTCAGGTTCGCGAATTGCTGTTCGATGTTCTGGTTGAACACGAGCTCTACCCGCTGGGGCGCAACAGCGATGATTCCATCGGGTGCCGGATCGGAGCTGACCAATTCGCTGTGTGCGAGCGCCGGACCCGCGCCGGTCAGTGCGGCGGCGACGATTATCAGCACAATCGCGACGATTGATCTCACACGCACTCCCGACAGGACATTTCAGGCACAGCGCAGCAGATGCTACCGGTCCAGACGTGAAGCCGCTTGACCCTCGCCGGTCGCCGATGGAAGGTGCATCTGTGAATCTTGCCGACACCGTGCACCTTCCCACAGCGCCGCCTTCGCTGGGCACTTTGCTGGAGTGGAATCCCCAGCCCGTGCCGCTGCTGCCGATCATCGGGCTCACGCTGGCCGCGGTGTACGGGTGGGGCGTGCTGCGTATGCATCGCTCGGGGCGGGGCTGGCCGTGGTGGCGCACAGCGTGTTTCGTCAGTGGATGCTTGCTGCTGGTCGTGGTGATGGGGCTGGCGATCGAAGGGTATGGCCACAAGGTCTTCAGCGTGTGGATGTTCCAGCACCTGACGCTGTCGATCACCATCCCGCCGCTGCTCGTGCTGGGTTCCCCGGGTCAGTTGTTACTGCGCGCGAGTGCCCATCACGGCCTGGGAAGGCTGTTGCTGGTGGCCGCCCTCGCCGGTCTGCGCAGCCGCACGGCCCGTACTTTGTTGCACCCGGCGGTCACCATCCCGGTGTTCTTGTTCAGCTACTACGGCCTGTATTTCACACCGATCCTCGACACTGTTGCTTCGGTGTGGTTCGGACACATCGGCGTCGAGGTGTTCTTTCTGGCAACGGGTGTGTTGTTCATTGTGCCGATTCTGTCGACCGGCCCCCTGCCGATCCGGCAGACCAATCTGGGGCGACTGTTCGACATTTTTCTCGAGATGCCGCTGCATGTGTTTTTCGGCGTGGTCCTGATGATGGCGACCACCCCGGTGCTATCGATGTTCACCGACCCGCCGGCCGGATGGGGCATCGACCCGCTGATGGATCAACAAACCGCGGGCGCCTTGGCCTGGTCATACGGTGAGCCGATCGCGGTGGTCATCGTGGTCGTCTTCGCGGCACGCTGGTACCGCGACGAAACCCGCGGCACGAGCACTGGGCTGCTACACGCGCAACGCGGCGAGGACGAGGACCGCGAAGCGTACAACAATTATCTCAGACAGCTGCACCACCGCGGTTCTGCCTGATTCGGGGACTCCGGTCCTCGCTCCCGGCCGCTGCCGGGGGTAATCCGGCAGGCAAGTCTGTTGGCGGCGCCGCTGGCCTGGCGTGAACCGGCAGTTGCAGGACTGTGTCGTAGATTCTCGGGTGCCGCATATATGTACATGCGAATGTTACGATGCGGCAGCCGATTATCGCCCGGCAGACGGGTTGCGCGGTGTCGGAGCTGGCAGCGGTAGGAAGGATGGCGGTGGGACACGGGCACGATCACGGGGTTTCGGCGGCGGAGGCGGGCAGCGCTTCCGGGAAGTACGTTCGGCGCCTGGCGTTGGCGATCGGGCTCGGCCTGATCACGCTGGTGACGCAGTTGGTGGTCGGGTTGTCCACCTCGTCGCTGGCATTGCTGTCGGACTCCGCGCATGTGTTCACCGATGTGTTCGGTGTCGCCATGGCCTTGGTGGC
Organism: Nocardia ninae NBRC 108245; assembly: GCF_007990755.1. Lineage (GTDB taxonomy): Bacteria > Actinomycetota > Actinomycetes > Mycobacteriales > Mycobacteriaceae > Nocardia > Nocardia ninae. The sequence continues at coordinate 252,482 of NZ_BJXA01000003.1, forward strand.
GATCATGCTGGCGCGCCGCTCGGCGCGTAGTGCCGAACGTTCCTACGGGATGTACCGCGGTGAAGTTCTCGCTGCCCTGTTCAACGCGGTGCTGCTGTTCGTGGTGGCAGGGTGGGTGCTCTACGAGGCGATCGGCCGGCTCGCTGACCCGCCGGAGGTGCCGGGACTGCCGGTGACACTGGTCGCTGTCGTCGGTCTTGTGATGAACGTGGCCGCCCTTCTGCTGCTGCGCAGCGGCGCTGAGCACAGCCTCAACGTTCGCGGCGCCTACCTCGAAGTGATGGCCGACATGCTCGGCTCCCTCGGGGTCCTGGTCAGCGGCCTGGTCACGATGATCTTCGGCTGGCGCTACGCCGACCCGCTCATCGGTATCGGCATCGGCCTGTTCGTCTTGCCCAGGGCCTACAGTCTGGGTAAACACGCCCTGCGAATCCTGCTGCAGCATGCTCCGGCAGGGTTGAATGTCACCGAAGTCGATGCCGCCCTGCAGGCCCTGCCCGGGGTTCAGCAGGTCCATGACCTACACGTGTGGACTCTTACCTCCGGAATGGAAGTCGCCTCGGCTCACCTGACGATCGCCGAGGACGCAAACCCGAGCGCGGTCCTCACTGCGGGGCAGCGACTGCTGGCCGACAGCTACAACCTGCACCACGCCACATTGCAGGTGGAATCTGCGAGCAGTGCCGAACACTGCCAGCGCATGTCCTGGTAGTCGCGTGACCCGCCCGGGTCGCCGTGTGCTCGGGCCTGCGTCGAATACTCCCGAATGCCACGACACGTTGAGGAGTTCGCCTGTGACCCCGACTGTGGTCGGATAAGGTGCAGCACGTGGTTCACGGACCGCTCGGTCGCTTCTTGGCTGCGTTGTGCGCGGCCGTGTGGATGCTGACCATCGCGGTTCCGGACTGTCACCACGATTCGTCCGGGTCGCAATTGGCGATGTCGGTTTCTGTCGAAACCGCATGCACCACCGGTGAGCTCACCCCCGAGCGACATCTCGGAGTCGATCATCCCGGCGACATGTTGTGTCTGCCGGGATCGCATCTCAGTCATGACGCCCTGGTAGCCGTGCCACGTGCCGAAACGTCACCGAGCCCACCGCCGACGGCGTTCGTGGCCATATCAGGTGGACTCGTAGCGCAATATCCGATCGCCCGCCACGGTCCTGGCGTGTTCGCTTCCGATGGAGGCGGGCGATCGATCCTGACTCGACTCTGTATCGCGCGGTGCTGATCGACAGGCCCGCGCCGACCGCTGCGTAGGTCGGCCGGTGACCCGCTGTTGACCAGGTCCGGCCACCCTCCCGGGTGCCTACAGAATCGAGATTTCGGATGAACCACGTTCTTCTCGACCAGATCTGCGCATCACCAGCTCAACTAGTGACCGACGCGAGTCGGTGCCGCCGACCCGACGGCCTGGTCGGCAATACGCCCGTGCTGTGGATCGGGCCCCCGATCGCCCCGGCGGGACACGGATTCTGGGCCAAGCTGGAGGGCTGTAATCCCGGCGGTATGAAAGATCGCCCCGCCCTGCACATGGTCCGGCGGGCCAGCGCGCGCGGCGAGCTGCAACCAGGCGCACGCATCATCGAATCCACCAGCGGCACACTGGGACTGGGTTTGACCCTGGCGGGCACCGTGCACGGCCATCCGGTCACCGTCGTCACCGATCCCGGGATGGAACCACTGGTCCACCGCCTGCTGACTGCCTACGGCGCCCAGGTCGAGGTGGTCACCGAGGCACACCCCAGCGGCGGCTGGCAGCAGGCGCGCCGTGACCGGGTCGCGGCATTGCTCGCCGCCGATCAGCACGCGTGGTGCCCCGACCAATACAGCAACCCCGACAACACCGCGGGTTATGAATCGCTTGCGCTGGAACTGGTGGCTCAACTGGGCCGTATCGATGTGCTGGTGTGCTCAGTGGGCACCGGCGGGCACTCCGCGGGGGTGACCCGGGTGCTGCGACGTTTCTTCCCCGACATGCGATTGGTCGGTGTGGACACCGTCGCCTCCACCATCTTCGGTCAGCCCGCGGGCCCGCGGCTGATGCGAGGGCTCGGGTCGAGCATCCATCCGCGCAATGTCGACTATGCGGCCTTCGACGAGATCCATTGGGTGGCTCCAGCCGAGGCGGTCTGGGCTGCACGGACACTGGCAGCGACCCACCATGCCAGCGGCGGCTGGAGCGTCGGTGCGGTGGCGCTGGTGGCTGGTTGGACAGCGGGGGTATGTGCGGCCGACGTCCGGGTCGCCGCCGTTTTCCCCGACGGACCGCAACGCTACTTCGACACCATCTACAACGACGACTACTGCCGTGAGCACGACCTGCTCGACACCGATCCACCTGTCGAACCCGCTACGATCGCACATCCGGGCGAGCGGGTCGTGCGGTCGTGGACGAGGTGCACGAGCGTCATCGACCCTCGGGAATCGAGCACACGAGCCGACAATCCGGCACGGCCTGCCATAGGACACGGGAACGCGACGTCGGTGGTAGATCGATGATCGGTGCGTTGCGCGGCTTCGCCAGCTTCGACCTGCCCAGCCGAATGCTGATGATCAACCAATTCGCCATCAACCTCGGCTTCTACATGCTGATGCCGTATCTGGCCGGGTACCTTTCCGGCACAGTGGGTTTGGCGGTATGGATGGTTGCTCTGGTGCTCGGTGTGCGCAATTTCGCCCAGCAGGGCATGTTCCTGATCGGGGGGACACTGGCCGACCGACTCGGCTACAAACCTCTCATCGTGGCCGGGTGTCTGCTGCGCACAGGCGGATTCGGGCTACTGGCATTGGTGGATTCGCTCGCTGCGCTGCTGATCGCCTCAGCGGCAACAGGTTTCGCTGGAGCGCTGTTCAATCCAGCTGTGCGCGCCTACCTCGCCGCGGACGCCGGGGAACGGCGGGTCGAAGCTTTCGCCCTGTTCAATATGTTCTACCAGGCCGGGATGCTGGCAGGACCGCTGGTCGGAGTTGCCTTGATGGCGCTGGACTTCCGCACCACAGCACTGGGAGCAGCGGCAGTGTTCGCGATACTGACCCTCGCCCAGCTGTGGGCGCTGCCCCAGCATCACGGCGAATCCGAACCCAGAGTGTCCTCGGTGTGGCAGGACTGGCGGATCATCCTGGCCAACCGGCGCTTCGTCGGATTCTCCGCCGCAATGATCGGTTGCTACGTGCTGTCGTTCCAGGTATATCTCGCGTTGCCGATGCAGGCGTCCTTCCTGAGCGGCCCAGCGTCACCGACCGGGCTCGTGACCGCGATCTTCGTGGTGTTCGGCGTGGTCTCGGTCGCCGGGCAACTGCGCATCACCGCCTGGTTCACCGACCACTGGGGCACCGACCGAGGTTTAGTGGCCGGGGTAGTGATCCTGTCCGCCGCGTTCGTGCCGCCACTGCTCGCGCCCAGCGCGGCACTGTGGGGCACCGGTGTCGCGGTCGCCGCACTACTGTGCTGTGCGGCGCTGCTGGCAATCGGATCCGCAGCGGTGTTCCCCTTCGAAATGGACACCATCGTGACGCTGTCGGGTAACCGCCTCGTAGCCACCCATTACGGCTTCTACAACACCGTCATCGGTATCGGCATCCTGCTCGGCAACCTCGGCACCGGCGCGGTCCTCGACACCGCCCGCGATGCCGGTTTCGGCGCACTCGCCTGGGCGGGCCTCATCGCGATCGGCGCCACTTCCGCACTGGGCCTGCGCACCGTGCAACGGTATCCGCGACTGCAGCCGGCCCCGGCCGCCATCGGATGAGCGGTGCTGTGCCTCCACGCCACAAGTGGAGGCACAGCACCCGGGCCTGGTGAGGATCGCTCGGCGACGTGGTCGATCACCATCGCTCGTGCTCCTGCTCGTAGGTGATCGCCAAAATCGGCACAGACAAGCACATTCGTATCAACTATCGTGCATAGTAGTCGCCGGAAGCAACAGCGACCGAAACGGCCGTGCACCCGGTGGGGCATGGCTGGTGCCGAGCGGAAGGAACGTCGAGGTGGCCGGAAAGCCGAGTCGGAGACCAGGAACGCCGAAACGACCGGCCGCGGGCACCAAACGCTCGAAGGACCCGGTGCGCGCACTGACCGGCGGTCGGCGGATGCGGTGGGACATGGTCGGTGCCGCGGTCGTGATCGTCGCGCTGATCGGCGTGCTCGCCTACAACTATGTTCCGAAGTATCTCGACCAGGCCGACGCCCAGCGCTACAGCCCCAGCGCCGCACAACCCGATCCCTCCGACCGGATCGACGGTGTGGAGAAGAAGGAATATCCCGCCGGTAAACATGTCGCGGGCTCGCAGCGGGTGGCCTACAACCAGAGTCCTCCGTTCGGTGGCCCGCACGACCAGTACTGGGCCACCTGCACCGGGATGGCCTACCCGCAGCCGATCCGCAGCGAGAACGCCGTGCATTCTCTCGAACACGGCGCGGTATGGATCACCTACAACGCCGACCTCGTCGGCGAACGCGACGTCGCGGCGCTACAAGCCAAGGTAAAAGGCAAGCCGTACATGCTGATGTCTCCGTACCCTGGGCTGAGCGCGCCCGTGACCTTGCAGTCCTGGGGCCGCCAACTCGAAGTCGACAGCGCCGACGACAAGCGCATAGACCAGTTCATCACCGCGTTGCGACAGAACCAGAACACCCACCCCGAGTTCGGAGCCAGTTGCTCCACACCAGGAGGCGGGTTCGATCCCAACAAACCGCCACCCTTCGACCCGACACCACCAGGACCCGATGCCGTACCCGTCGAAGGTGCCGCCGCACCTGCCGCGCCTGCACCGGGCACTGCTAGCCCGGAGGTCGACGGTGGCAACTGACACCTCCGCTGCCACCCGGACCGACACGCCCACCCTCGGCTACCGGACCCAGCTGGCGCTGATAGCGGCACTGGTCGCGACGCTGACCATCGGAGTGGTCCTGGGCTTCATCGGTCGCGGCCAAATCAACGACGGTGACACCGCGCCCACTCCGGGCACCGACCAAGTCGAAGTCGGCTTCGCCCAAGACATGTCGGTCCACCACAGCCAAGCCGTCGAGATGTCATCCATGGCGCTGTCCCAAGCGGTCGACCCCGCCGTGCGCACCCTGGCCTATGACGTGCTGACCACCCAGCAAAGCCAGATCGGCACGATGCACGGCTGGCTGGTGCTGTGGGACCAGCCGACGATCTCGACCCAGCCGGCCATGAGCTGGATGCGGGGAGCGACCACCTCGATGCCAGGGCACAGCATGCCTGCAGACGGCACCATGAAAATGCCCGGCATGGCCACCCCCGAGGAACTGACGGCGCTGCGACGCACGATCGGCCCAGCGTTCGACTCGCTGTATCTGCAACTGCTACTGCGCCACCACGAAGGCGGACTGGCCATGGCCCGCTTTGCCCGCGACAACACCACCATTCCCGCCGTCACAGCACTGGCACGCCAGATCGACTCCGCGCAAACTGCCGAAACCCAAACTCTGCGTGAACTTCTCGACCAGCGAGCTGTCGCACCCCTGCCTATGAATTGACCGCACAGACCGAGCGCGGAGCCAAGTGGCAGGTGGGAACTATGGCGGATAGTTGTAGTGTCGGCTTGGCCGCTGCGATGGCGCATCGCGGAGTAGCGACACGCGCACACGCCGAGGCCCGCACGGGAGCGTGTGGGAAAGGACAGGGGTAATGCACGGGCTCGGCACCCTCGAATCACGGGTGATGGATGTGCTGTGGGCAACGACCGAAGCGTTGACTGTTCGCGATATTCTCGAGCGTCTGCCGGATTCCTACGCCTACACCACCATCCTGACCGTCGTGACCCATCTCTACGAGAAGCAATGGGTGGTGCGGGTCATGCATCGGCGTGCGTATCTGTATCGCCCAGCCAGTACACGCGCCGAGGCCACCGCGAGGGCGGTGCGCGAGATCATTGATGCCAGTAACGATCCCGAGGCGGTTCTGCTGCATTTGGCCAAATCCACCAGCGACGCCGAGTCCGACGCGTTTCGACGTGGTTTGGTGCGGCGGACGAGACGGTCGACGAAATGATCGTCGCCTTTGGACTGGGATTGTTCGCGGCACTGTTGTCGGTGGTAGCACCGCGGGTCCTTCGATCCATGATGCTGGCGGCCTCGCCGCGGGTGATGGCGGCGGCCTGGCTGACCTGCATTACGGCCGTCGTCTTCCTCGCAGGGTGCGCAGTGCTCGTTTCGGTGTGGCCGGGACACGCGTCAGTAGTCGAGACCGTTGAAACGACGATGGTTTGCCTGACCGCTTTCCTCCACACAGCACCGGCCTGGTCCATCAATCCGTGCGCGGTGTTGGGAGCCGTTGTTGCGGCTGCGGTAACCGGCCGGCTAGCGGTGACAGCACGTCGATTGTCACGGGCAGGGGCCCGGATCCGGGCGTATCACCGAGACGTCATCGCTGTCGTGGCCCGCATCACCGAGGATGTCGTTCCGGTGATGTGGCTCGATCACCCCCTGCCTTTGGCCTATAGCGTGGATGGGCGACCAGGCATCATCGTGGCTACCGACGGACTGGCTCGGTCGCTGACCGAGCCGCAGCGCCGCGCGGTGCTGGCGCACGAACACGCCCACTTGCGGGGCCATCATCACCTCATGATCAGGATCTGCGCGGTGATGGCTGCCGCCCTGCCCTGGATCCCGTTGTTCGCCGCCGCCCCACGGGCTGTAGCGACGTTGGTCGAACTAGACGCCGATGAGATCGCTGCGACCGCTACCAGCAGGCCCGCGATGTGCGGCGCGTTGCGTGCGGTATCGGAATCGGCGAGCACTGAGCACTCAGGGCTGGCGTCGTTCGGTAACGAGGTCGTCGCACTACGACTACGCCGACTGGAATCGGCCAGCGGCTCGACGCCGCAACGATTCTCGGCGGTGGTCGCACTGTGCTTGCCGGCGACGCTGGCGGCTGGCATCGCCGCAGCCAGCATCGCGGGCATGGGCGGCATTGCTTGCCTACTTTTGCCCTGACGCGGGCAGCATCAACACGCGCCGAGGTCCGTGCATGAGGCGTCGAGTAATGAACGGATTATCGAGGTCTTCGACAAGAACGCCCCTGGCTACGACCGTCAGATCGGGTTCTTCGAGCGTGCCGTTCTGCCGGGCGCGTGAATGGGCGGCGGCCCAGGCGCGGGTCCGGGTCGTCGAGATCGCAGTCGGTACCGGGTTGAACCTGCTGCGCGATCCCGTGCCTTACCTGAAGGCTGCCGGTTTCCGTGTCGAGCAGTGCCGTCGCAGTGGTCGGGGAGGGATCGGCTTCCGCGTCCGCACCTGGCCAGCCCCTGTAGCGCAATCGTTCTGGTGATCGCCCATCGTTGAGGCGGTTGCCATTGGTGATCGTCAGCTGATCTTCTGTCGTGCCTCGTCCGCAATCGCCGCCGCGTTGGTGGTGCTGATTTCGCAAGCGCCGTGAGTGGTGAAGGGCTCGGCGAGTTGGGCGAGGTAGCCGACGGGGTAGTTCGGTTTAGCGGCCATGCCGAGGTCGGCGCCGCTGAAGCGGCGGGCGGGGTCGTAGCTGTAGGTGCGCAGCAAGTGGTCCCAGAGCAGGGTGAACAGTCCGAAGTTGACGTCGCCGATGCCTGCCCATTTGAGGTGGTGGAAGCGGTGTCCTTCATTGAGCGCAAGGACATGTTTGAAGGGACCGACGCGGTAGTCGGCGTTGGAGTGCTGCAATAGGAGTTGGACCGCGACGGCCAGGGACAGGGCGGCGGCGACGGGGACGGGTATGCCGATCAGGAGCAAAGGTATGACGCCTGCGGTCATTTCGATGGTTTGGTGCAGGGGGTGTTTCATCAGGCCGTTGAGTCCGTAGAAGCGGGTGACGCTGTGGTGCACGGCGTGGAAGCGCCACAGGATCCCGATCTTGTGACTGGCGTAGTGGGCGAGGGTGATGCCGAGGTCGGTGATGAGTATCGCGATCAGCACCTGCGCCACGAAAGGTATTGCTGTAGGCCAGATCCCGTCTCCAGGGATGAGGGCGGCAAGAGCCGGGATGGCGGCGACGCTGGCGAGGATGAGAGTTTCGTTCACGAAGGTGTGGGCGGCGTCGCGGCCGCTGTCGCCGGTCGGGGTGTTCCAGGTTGTCTCGTAGGGCAGCAGCCGTTCGGCGGCGAAGGACAGCGCGATCGCGGCGACGAGCAAGCCGAGAAGCCAGAGTTTGTTGGTGCCGGTGGCGGCGATAGCGATGCCGATGCCGTTGATGCCGAGCAGCATGAACGGTGCGTAGCCGTAGCGGATGGCCGGGTTGATGATCGTGGACATGACTTCAGCCTGACCTGCACGCGGGGTTCGGCGCTTGAAGAAATCGGCTGACTGCCGGTGATTCAAGCTGGAGTGGATCGCCAGCCTGCCGCGAGAAGTGCGTCGGTGGGGGTGATACCGAATAGGTCGCGGCAGGTACGGGTCAGGTGTGCGCTGTCGGCGAAGCCCGCGGCGTGCGCGGCGCGGGTGAGTGAGGCCCCGGCGCGGACCTCATCGATAGCGCGTTGCAACCGCGCCCAGCGTCGCCACGCCGCGTACGGCAGGCCGATTTCGGCGGCGAATAGATGCGACAAACGGCTTGGCGACATCGCGACCTGGTCAGCCAGCTCGACCAGCGCCGGGGGACCGTTAGGGCTTTCGGCGGCCCAGCGCAGCGCGGCGGCTACCGCTGGATGGGAGAGGCGCTGCCGTGGCGAGGGATACACGCCGGGTGCCGGGCGCGGGGCCGTGCCCGGCACCGGTGTAGCGGCGGCGATCCAGGCAATTGTGCTGTCGGCTGTGCGGTCGTCGACACGGGCGACCGCAGCCTGGCCTGGTGCTCCGGCGGGGTCTAGGTACGCGAGGAGCCCAGTGGTGCCGGGATCGGCGTGGACTTCGTGGCGGACGCCGGGCGGGATGATCGCGCTGTGCGCGGGGGCGCTGCGCCCGGCCGCATCGATCAGGGTGACCCGGCCGTGGGTGACGAGTAGAACCTGCACCGCGGCGTGGGAGTGTGGTGCGGTGTCGCCGATGTCGCCGGTGAACGCCATCAACCCAGGGGTGAATACAACCCCACCGAGCCATCGGCTGCCATTGTCTATCATTGCTGAGCAACAGTTTTCGGTAGTCGCGCTGCGACCAGAATCGCGATGAGCGCGCAAATGGCGGCGCTGGCGAGGAACACAGATGGCACCGCCTGTGTATAGAGGTCAGCTGCCGCGTCGGCAAGCTCACCGCTCTGGATCCGGGGATCCATTCGTGTCACCCGGTTGGCGCCTGCGATGCTGTCGCGGGTGGTGGGTTCGGACAGCGCGGCGAGATGTGGGTCCAGAGTGCCGATGTAAGCGGCATCGAGCAAGGTGCCCGAAACACAGTCGGCACAGCGGCACAACGGTGTCGTCGGGCAGTTCGCGGGCTTCACGGGCCGGGAAGGTTTGCCAGCGGGCGTTCGGAGTCGTAGAAGCGACGCATACCGCGTTCGAAGACGCGATCGGGGATCACGCGCAGCGCGAGATCACGGATGCGCGCCTTGACCTGGCTGGAGGTGAGCAGCGCGGCGTGCGCGCTGGCCGCGCTGTCGCGGTAGCGGCGGGCGATGGGGGCCATCACCTCCTCGTAACGCGAGAGTCCCTCGGCCACGTTGTCGCGGCTGCGTGCGAGACTGCCGGCCAGGATGTGGGTGTCCTGCAGGGCCAGCGAGGTGCCCATTCCGGAGAGAAATGTCGGGCAGTGGGCGGCGTCGCCGACAAGCGCGACACGGTCCTGGCTGATGCGCGGCAGGTCGATTTGGGCGATGGCGTCGGCGAACACGAAGTCGTCGGTGCCCAGATCGGCGAGAACATTGTGCACTTCATCGGGAAAATCGGCGCAGGTTGCCAGCAGGTGGTCACGCATAGCCAAGACGTCGTTGCGCGGCGGAGCGTCCACGTCCGCACCGAGGTACACCACAGCTGACACCGAGTCGGGCGAGACGGGAAGCAGATTCACCATTCGGCCAGTACCCAGATAGGTGTGCACCACCGGGTCCAGACCGTGGTGCACCCGCTGGGTGATCGCGATGTAGTAGCCGCCGAGCGGGCGTTCGAAACCTGAGCCGAAGGCCAAGCCACGGACCGCGGAGTGGATGCCGTCGGCCCCGACTAGCAGGTCGCCTATCTCGGTGGTGCCGTCGCTGAGGGTTACCTCGACCTGGTTCGCGTCGGGACGAGTTCTGAGGATCTCGATACCAAAGCGGATGTCGGCGTGTTCGGCCGTCAGGTCATGGAGTGCGCTCTGCAGATCTGCGCGGCGCAACAGGATGTAACCGCCGAGGGTTTTGGCCAGGGTCGCGGAGTGCTCGCTGCGCAGGTACCGCCCGCTGGCAGCGGAGTAGAGTCGCACCTCTTCCAGCGGTGCCGACCGAGCCTCGCATGCGTCGAATATGCCCATCCGGCGGACCATTTCTACGCCGTTACCCTTGAGTGAGATGTAATGGCCGAGCGGCTGGAAACGTGGTGCGCGCTCCAGCACGACGGGTGTTGCTCCGATGCGAGAGAGCCAATGAGCCAGTGATAGTCCGGCTATTCCGGCTCCCGAGATGATGACCTTCATCGGCATGGCCGAACGCTGACATTCGCCAGGAAAACCGGCCTCCGGTCGGCAGCGAGGGCGCTGATCAGAGTGGGCGCGACGTTGAGCGAGCGTGGCGCGATGCTCGTGCCACCGATACCCGTGACCGCACGGGGCGTCGGTTCAGTCATCGGATGAGAGTTCTTGTCGCTCATGGGGGTCGCCGAACATGGTGAGTGTGACCAAGGTGATGGCGCCGAGCACGATGAAGGTGTCGGCAAGGTTGAAGGTGGGCCACCAACCGGTATGCAGATAATCGGTGACCTTCCCGTCGGGTATCCGGTCGATGACGTTGGCGGTCGCGCCGCCGAGGATCGCGGCCAACCCCATCCGGCAACCGATCCCGGCCCGTGGGGCGATACGCCACCCGGCAATCGCCACCGCGACCGTGATTGCTGCGGTGACGGCCACCATCACCCAGGCAGGGGAGTCGTCCGCGATCGAGAATGCGGCGCCGGAGTTGAAGGCCAATCGCAGATTCACCGGCCACGCGTCGATCGGCGCGCTGTCGAGGCCGCGCACCGCCCATGCTTTGGCGGCCAGATCGACACCCGCGAATCCGGCTGCGGTCGCGATCAGCCCGATCTTGCGTGCGTTTCTGGGTCGAGTGGACGCAGCGGCAACTGTCATGACCTCGCTCCCACCGTGGCAGGCATGCGCGAGCGGATAGCTTCCGATTCCCCGGCAAGAGGTTTGGCGCGGCCCGCGCGCACGCCGTTAGCGATGACGACGACTTCGGCGAGCTCATGCACCAGTACCACAGCGGCCAACCCGAGTACCCCGAACAACGCCAAGGGGATCAGGACGGTGATCAACGCCAGTGACAGCCCGACGTTTTGCAACATGATCGCGCGTGCGCGCCGCGCGTGATCGAGGGCTTGGGGCAGATGGCGCAGATCCTCACCCATCAGCGCGACGTCGGCGGTTTCGATGGCGACGTCGGTACCCATCGCGCCCATGGCGATCCCGAGGTCGGCGGTCGCCAGGGCAGGGGCGTCGTTGACACCGTCGCCGACCATCGCGGTGAACCGCTGTTCGCGCAGTTCGGCGACGATGCGGGACTTGTCTTCGGGCCGCAGATCGGCGTGCACGGTGTCGATCCCGGCCTCGGCGGCTAGGGCGGCCGCGGTGCGGGGGTTGTCGCCGGTCAGCATCGACACCCGGCACCCGGCCGAATGCAGCCGAGCGATGACCTCGCGTGCTTCCGGGCGCAGTTCGTCACGGACGGCGACCGCGCCGATAACTCGGCCGTCGTCCTCGATGAGGACCGCGGTGGCACCGGAATGTTGCATCCGCTCCACATCAGCGCTCAGTGGTCCGGCCTCGATCCATCCGGGCCTTCCCAACCGGGCTGGGCGTCCGTCGATACGGCCGGTCAGCCCGGCGCCGGTGACGGCCTCGACCTCGGTCGCCGGGGTGGAGTTGGTGGTGGAGGCGAGAATGGCACGGGCCAAGGGGTGTTCGCTGCGTGATTCCAACGCCGCCGCGACCGCCAACACCGTGTCCTGGTTCACGCCGTCGATGGCAGCGACTTCGACCACGGCGGGTTTGTTCGCGGTCAGGGTGCCGGTTTTGTCGAGTGCGACCTCGCGCACCTTGCCCATCGCTTCCAGCGCGGCACCGCCCTTGACCAGGACACCGAGTTTGCTCGCCGCACCGATCGCCGCGACCACAGTGACCGGCACAGCGATCGCCAGCGCACATGGTGACGCGGCGACGAGCACCACGAGGGCGCGTTCGATCCAGGTGGCAGGATCGCCGAGAAGGCCGCCTACCAACGCAATCGTTGCCGCAGCGATCATGATCCCGGGAACGAGTGGTTTGGCGATGCGGTCGGCCAAGCGTTGCGAGGCGCCCTTGCGGGCTTGTTCGGTTTCCACGATCCGTACGATCCGGGCCAGGGAGTTGTCCGCGGTGGTGGTCGTGACCTCCACCTCGAGGACGCCGTTGCCGTTGATCGACCCGGCGAATACCTCGTCGCCAGGAGCGGCCTCTACCGGTACCGATTCGCCGGTGATCGCCGAAACATCCAGTGCGGTGCGACCTTCGGCGATCACGCCGTCGGTCGCGATGCGCTCGCCGGGCTTGACCAGCATCCGGTCGCCGACGCGCAATTGGACTGGTGTCACGGTGGTTTCGGTGCCGTCGCGTAGAACGGTGGCCTGCTCGGGGACCAGGGAGAGCAGCGCGCGCAGCCCGCGGCGAGTGCGTGCGACCGCGTATTCCTCGAGGCCTTCGCTGATCGAGAACAGGAAAGCCAGCATTGCGGCCTCTCCGACCTCACCGAGTAGCACCGCACCGATGGCGGCGATCGTCATCAGTGTGCCGACCCCGATCTTGCCCTGCGTCAGCCGTTTCAGCGTTGAGGGCACGAAGGTGTAGGCGCCGATCACCAGCGCCGCCGCCTCCAATCCCAACTCCGCCGCACGCGGAGCTCCGGCCCATCCGGCGATAAATCCGGCCGCCAGCAGCACCCCCGCCACCGCGGCCGCACGCAGCTCTCCGACTTCCCAGAGTCGCTGCGGCTCATGCTCCTCGGCGTTACCGGTGCTGGGTTCATCATGTCCGCAGCAGGCGTCGCTCATGGCCGCACCTGCGTGCCCGCGTCGATCGTGTCGGTAGCGGTTGGTGCGGAGTCGGTGCCGTAGTTCGGGCACAGCGCGACGGCGTTACCTGTGGCCGCGAGCAGAGTTTCGGCCGAGGCCAGCAGGTCCATCAACTCCGGGCGGGTGAGGCTGTAGAACACCTGTCGCCCTTGCGGTCGACCTTCTACCAGGCCGCAGTCACGCAAGCAGGCGACGTGTGCGGACACCGTGGACTGCGCCAACGCCAACTCACCCATCAGGTCCACCACACGAGCCTCCCCGCACGCGAGCCGGTGCAGGATCGACAACCGGGTGGCATCGGAGAGGCTGTGGAACAACGCCACCGCCGGATCCAAACCTTCTGTCCCGGCCAAGCAGCCATCACCATGATTCATCGCCATAGGGCGATGATAGCGGACATTGGCATTGATATCGATGGACTTCGAGCCTAGGGTCAACACATGCATACATCACTATGTGTGTAATCGGGAGCGACGCGATCCCGCGGGGTCGCGGTGATGAGGAGATGGCAAGTGAGTGAGCAACAATCGACGACGACGGTCGAATATTCCGAGCGAGCGGCCGTGCCCGGCTCGGAAACCCCGCCGTTCTTATACCGGTGGGGTGTGATGATGGCACGCCGTCGGCGGATGGTGCTTGTGGTGTGGGCCGCGCTGCTGATGGCGTGCGCGGTGGCCTATCCGATGCTCGAAGATCGGCTCGGTGCAATGGATTTCGGTGTCGAAGGGTCCGACTCCGCCGAAGTGGACCGGCTGTTGGCGCAGCACTTTCCGCAGTACGGGGCCGAGCAGGCCGTCATCGTGATGCAATCGGAGTCGTTGAGCGCCGAGGACGCACAGTTCCGTGGCGCGATCGAGCAGGCAATCGCCGCGGCACAGCGGGTTTCGGGTGTGCGTGAGGTCCTCGGCCCCTACGACGGGTTGCCCGGTGCGCAGATCTCGTCGGATCGCCATGTCGCGATCGCGTTGGTCGGGCTGGACGGTGACATGGCTGCACGCGCCGAGGTGGCCAGGGATCTGCAAAACGCGCTGACTCCGAACGCCGGCACCGGCGTGGATGTCGCGCTGACCGGCTACTCCGCGGTGCAGAACGACGCGACCGATATTCAAAGCGCCGACCTGGCTCGTGCGGAAACTATCGGCCTCCCGGTCGCACTCGGGTTGCTGGTACTCGCCTTGGGCGCGCTGGCTGCCGCGGCGATCCCGATCGGCGTCGCGATCGCCGGGCTCCTGCTGGCGACCGGGGCATTGTTCGCGATGACGAGCTTCACCGCGTTCGATTCGCTGGTGATGTCGATGGCCACCATGATCGGGCTCGGTGTCGGTATCGACTACGCCATGTTCATCGTCAGCCGCTTCCGTGAGGAACTCGCCCGCACCGGCGTGACCGAGCGCGCCGACAGCACCGGTATCGCCGAGGCTGTCGGGCGGTCGCTGGCCACCACGGGCAAAACGATTCTCGTGTCCGGACTGGTGGTGATGATCTCGCTGTGCGCGCTGGTCGTGATGCAAGCACCGATATTTCGCGGCATCGCCATCGGCGTCGCCACCGCGGTGATCAGCATGCTCGTCGTAGGGATCACGCTGTTGCCCGCCCTGCTCGCCACGGTCGGGCCGGCCGTCAACCGCGGCGCACTGCCGAAACGGTGGCGCCCCGCCGAAACCGCCGCCGTCGACGCCACCCGGCCCGGTCGGTGGGCGCGATGGGCATACCTGGTCATGGCGCACCCGATCCTGTTCGGCGTCGCCGCTGTCGCTGTCCTGATCCTCGCGGCCGCACCGATTTTCGGTATCCGCTACGGCCTCGACATGGGCACCTCCGCCCTGCAGGATTCACCCTCGGGTCGGGCAACGACCGCGTTGACCGCCAACTTCCCCGCCGGTGCGCTCTCTCCCATCGAAATCATCGCCACCGGCCCGGACGACACCGCAATGACCAGTGAAGCCAACACTCGGGTCGGCCAATTCCTCAACGACATCTCCACCGACGAACGCATCGACACTGTTCTTCCCGCTCAACTCAGCAACGGGCGGATCGTCGTCATGGCAGTGCCCAGCGTGGCGTTCGACTCGATGGTTGCCACCGATCTGATTCGAGAACTGCGCACCCTGGCGGCCGATGCCGGCAGTGACGGCGGCCCAGTTGTGCTGATCGGCGGAAGCACAGCGGAATTCGTTGACCTTTCCGACGAGATGACCTCGAAACTTCCGTTCGTCGTCGCACTGGTACTGGTCATCTCCCTGTTGTTCCTCGTCGCAGCCTTCCGCAGTATCGCGTTGCCGCTCAAAGCAATCGCGATGAACCTGCTCGCCACCGGCGCCGCACTCGGCATCACCGTCGCGGTCTTCCAATGGGGCATCGGCGAGCAGGCCCTGAACTTCACCAGTCCCGGATTCGTCCAGGTCTACCTACCGACGGTCGTCTTCGCCGTGCTGTTCGGCCTCTCGATGGACTACGAGGTGTTCCTCATCGGGCGCATCCGCGAATACTGGAAATCCAGCAACGACAACCAATTCGCTGTCGCCGCCGGGCTCACCCACACCGCGCGCCCCATCACCGCCGCCGCCGCGATCATGGTCGCCATCTTCGGCAGCTTCATCACCGCCGACGTCGTGGAACTCAAGCAACTCGGCCTGGCCCTGGCCGTCGCCGTCGCCATCGACGCCATCGTGATCCGCCTGATCCTGGTGCCCGCACTCATGCGCCTGTTCGGACGCTGGAACTGGTGGTTCCCACAGCGGCGCCAGCGCACCAGCCACGTCGGCCGCTGACCTGCCCGTGCTCGGCCGGACGGGGAGCCAGGCAAAGCCTTGCACCGGCCGATCACCGGGCCGACCAGGGGATGAAAGGGTAGCGACAGTAATATTTGGTGGGGTGACCTGAGGGGCTCAGGACACGAGAGTTGCTGTGTAGCCTAGCTTTTCGATGGTATCGATGACGTCGGCGGGGGTTGTGGTGCCGGTGTCGAGTTCGACCGTGGTGTGGCCTTTTTTCATGGTTGTCTGCGTGTTGCGGACGCCGGGTAGGTCGTCGAGGGTGTCGTCGACGAGTAGTGCGCAGCTGGCGCAGTGCATGCCGTCGATGCGGAATTCGTGTGTGCTGGTGGTCATTTCGGTTCGTGGTCCTTTCAGGCGGTGGTGATGACGCCGGAGTACATGCCCATGCCGCAGGTGTAGTCGAGCCTGCCCGGCTCGAGTACTCCGAGATCGACCCGGGTCTCGCCCCTGACGGGCAGGATCTGTTCGATTCCGCGGTCGGGGATGACCAGGTATCGGACGCAGCCGGATGCGTTGTCCGACTTGATGACCAGCGTGGTCGGCAGACCGGCGGTGGCTGCGATGGCGTGGGGGCTGTAGGAGCCGGTGCGGGCGGTGATCGCCACCGTTTGAGTGCCGTCCACGATGGTGGCGGCCACGGCGTCGGGTGCCGGACCCGCCGGACCGAGCGAGGCGGCGATGCGGCTGGCCGCCAGTGGGGAGCCGGTGAGTTCGAGTCCGCCGTTGAGGGTGTAGAGGCCCATGGCGAGTACGACCAGACCGGTGGCCAGGTCGAGCCGCCCTCGCCATGCCGTCGCTGCGAGGCGGGCGGCATATCCGAGAAGCGCGAACAGCGGTCCGGTGCCGAGCACGAATACCGCCATGATCGCCGCACCCTGCAGCGGTGAGCCGGAGGCGAGCGCGAGCGCGGCGACCGACAGGGTCACCCCGCACGGGATGAGGATGGTGGCCACGCCGAGCAACGCGGGCGCGAGAGCCGCCCGGGAGCGGGCCTGGGTGCGGACCAGTCGAGTCCAGCAGGCGGGTGGTTCGATCACGATACGGCGGAAACCGGGCACGCCGAGCTGGGCGAGCCCGAAGGTCACGATCAGCAGTCCGGCACCGATCTGCAGCCAGGTCCGCATCCCGAGGGACAGCTGGACCGCACTACCGAGCGCTCCCAGCAGCGCGCCGAACAGGGTGTGGGACACGAGTTTTCCGGCGAGGAATCCGCTGACGGGGGTGAGATCGTCGGCGAGTCGGGTCGACCACCGAGCGGCGGCCGAGTCGGCGCTGCCGCTCGCGACGGTTGCCCGGGAAGCGACGGCGCCGACGGTCTGGGTGGCTGTGGTGCGCTGTCGGGTGATCAAACCGGTGAGGAGTCCGCCCTGGACAGCGGCACACGAGATACCACCGGCGAACAGGCCGGTGGTGAGGATGGCAAGGAGATTCATGCAAGCTCCTGGAATGCAAAGGTGGACAGAGGAATACGCACGCCGAACCACCGACCGGGCCGTGATGCGGGCCGAGACGGTTGGGCCGGGGTTTCTCCTATGTCCGGAGCACGCAGAGCTGCGCGAGGGTGGGCGCTCGCGGTAACGCCGCGCGAGTCGCGCGGGTGGTTCCCGCCCGGATCGCACAGGCCACGGCGGCGAAGGTTCGCCGCAGACGCAGCGTCGACGCCGCCAACCAGGTCAAGATGGCCACCAGGCAGGCGGCCAGAATTCCGTCAAGAACCATCGGTGCGCCGACCGCGGTCTGCACCGCGTGGAGCGCGCCGGTCACCAGGTGATCCATCGGGTCCTCAGCGCCGACGACGGTCTGCGCGGAGTGCGTTATCGACACCGACACCGACATCGGCATGGCCGGCATGCCGTCCTTGCACTGCAGACCGTGCATCAGAGCGATTCCCGCGAGCGCCGCCAACACCACGAGCAATCGCGCGGATACGCCGCGAGAGGGCGAGGTGGCGGTCACCCCGCCGATAGTACTAACCAACTACGTGGCGTGTAGTAGGAGGTGAGATCTCGGATGTCTGGGCTTGACCTTCCCCTTCAGTGGAAGGTTCATGCTGTGGGGCGACATCACGCCGCCGAACCTGTCCGGTCCCGGTGGTGCCGAATTGGTGATCCACCGAAAGGCCCGCCATGCCCTTCCACGTACAGCCACTGTCGATCCATTGCCACGCGCCGGTGGCGCGTGGCGCGCATGTCTGTTTCGGGATCAGCCCGTTCAACAGCTACTTCACCCCGCAGCGGATCATCGACCTGGCTCGCTGGGGCTTCGCCGAGTTCGACGCGGCGCACTTCTTCGTCCCGGACCTGCCCGCGGCCTACACCCTGGAAGCGCTGGGATATCCGCCGGCGCGGGCCGCGCACAAGGCGCGCCGCCAGGGACAGTATGTCCGCAACAAGATCGCGCGTGCGCTCACCGACGTGGGCGTGCACGAGCCGCAGCGACTGATCCTCGGCTGGGCGGAACTCTATTCGAATCCGCGATACCGGCACCTGCGCGATCAGGCGCAGAGGCTGTTCGACCATGACCCGGACTTTCGGGCCGAATGCGTGGAAGCGTCCCGGTGGGTGCTGGAAAACCGGCTACCGGCGGGCGGCGCGGCGACCGATGATCAACTGCGCTCCGCCGTGCGTTACCTGCTCGCCGAACTCCCCTTGTTCACCGACACCGGCGCCATCGTCGGCGCCGAGTCGTCGGTGTTCTGCTACCACCAGAGCATCGGATTCCTGCAGCGGCTCTACCACGGCGAACTCGCCTGGAAGCCCGCCGAAGGACAAGGCTTCGGTGTGCTCACCGAAGTGGCCTACGCGCAGGGTTGAGCGTCGGATTCCAGGATCCAGCACACCGCGGCCCGGTCGTGTTCGGTGGCGGTCGGGCCGCGCCGAGCGGTGGCCAGCAGGGATTCCAGGTGGGTTTCGAGGGTGATGAGTTCGGCGATCTGGGCGCGCACCTGATCCAGTCGGGATCTGAGGACCTGTTCGACATGGCCGCAGGGTGTATCGCCGTGGTCGACGATGGTCAGCACCTCGCGGGCTTCGGCGAGCGTGAGCCCGGCGGCCTGGGCGCGGCGGATGAACTGCAGCCGGGCGATGTGGTCGTCGCTGTAATCCCGGTAGCCGCCCGGGGTCCGGGCGGGTTCGGGCATGAGCCCGGACTGCTCGTAGAAGCGGATGGTCTTGGCCGTAAGACCGCTGGCCGTGGCCAGTTCACCGATTCTCATCACAACTCCCGTGTCGTACGAAATTCACCCTTGACATTCCATCGTACTGGAAGGTTCATGATGGTGGCAGAGCTCGCCGAACACGCGAGCGCAGCGATCTATCGAAGGAGTGGCGATGAGTGAGGCCACCTACACGGTGCGCGGTATGACCTGCGGGCACTGCGCGAATTCCGTAACACGGGAACTGCTGACCGTGTCCGGCGTGCGCGGTGTCGATGTCGACGTGGACTCCGGCCGGGTCGTGGTGACCAGCGAGCGACCCCTCGGACAGGACGCGGTGCGGGCCGCGGTGACCGAGGCCGGTTTCGAGTTGGTCGGCTGATGCTCGACCGTCGAAAGCGCAACGGAGACAAAGTGGATGGCGAGGTGACAGATGAGTGAGGTCACCGACCGGATGTCTGCTGGTGTGCGGCAGGTGGAGCTGTCGATCGCAGGCATGACGTGTGCGTCGTGCCCGCCGCGGATAGAACGCAGGCTGGCCAAACTCGGCGGGGTCACCGCGACGGTGAACTTCGCGACCGGCAAGGCCAAGGTCAGCTACCCCGACACGATGCCGGAGTCGGATTTGATCGGCGCGGTCGCCGAGGCCGGCTACACGGCGACCATTCCCCGCTCCGAAACCGCCGCAGCGCGCAGCGATGCCGATCACGGCGACGACTACGACGAGCACACGAAGTTGCTGCGGCAGCGGATGCTCGTCTGTCTCGCGCTGGCGGTGCCGGTGACGGTGCTGGCGATGGTGCCGCCGCTGCAGTTCACCAACTGGCAGTGGTTGTCGCTGACCTTGGCCGCACCGGTGGTGGTGTGGGGCGCGTGGCCGTTCCATCGCGCGGCATGGTCGAACCTGAAACACGCCACCGCCACCATGGAC
The DNA here is from genome assembly GCF_007990755.1 of Nocardia ninae NBRC 108245. Lineage (GTDB taxonomy): Bacteria > Actinomycetota > Actinomycetes > Mycobacteriales > Mycobacteriaceae > Nocardia > Nocardia ninae. The sequence continues at coordinate 272,513 of NZ_BJXA01000003.1, forward strand.
ACCCTGATCTCGGTAGGAGTACTCGCCGCGTTCGGCTGGTCGCTTTTCGCACTGTTCCTCGGCGAGGCCGGAATTCCAGGCCTGCGGCACAGCTTCTCGCTGACCGTGGCACGCGGAATGGCCGGACAGAACATCTATCTGGAGGTGGCTACCGTCCTGACCACGGCGATCCTGGCGGGCCGGTTCTTCGAGGCACGGGCCCGTCGTCGTGCGGGCGCGGCCTTGCGGGCGCTGCTGGAGCTGGGCGCGAAAGACGTCGCTGTCCTGCGTGATGGCCGCGAGGAGCGGATCCCGATCGACCAGCTGGGCGTCGGTGACCGATTCGTGGTACGACCGGGAGAGAAGATCGCCACCGACGGTGTTGTCTCCGACGGCAATTCAGCGGTCGATGCCAGCATGCTGACCGGCGAGTCGATGCCGGTGGAGGTCGGCCCCGGTGATCCGGTGGTCGGCGCCACCGTCAACGCGGGCGGGCGCCTCGTGGTGCACGCGACCCGAATCGGCTCCGACACCCAGCTGGCACAGATGGCCACGCTGGTCGAGGAGGCGCAGAACGGCAAAGCGCAGGTCCAGCGCCTCGCCGACCGGGTGTCTGCGGTGTTCGTGCCGATCGTCATCGCTCTCGCGATCGCCACGTTGGGGATCTGGCTCGCGGTCGGTGCCGGGGCGGCGTTCGCGTTCAGCACCGCGGTCGCCGTATTGATCATCGCGTGCCCGTGTGGTCTCGGATTGGCCACGCCCACAGCGCTTTTGGTCGGCACCGGACGGGGTGCGCAGCTCGGTATCCTGATCAAGGGCCCGGAGGTGCTGGAATCGACCCGCCGCATCGACACCGTGGTCCTGGACAAGACCGGCACCGTCACCACCGGCAAGATGACCCTGCTCGAGGTCCATGCGGGCGCCGATGCCGACGAGACCGAAATCCTGCGGCTGGCCGGCGCACTGGAAGATGCGTCCGAACATCCGATCGCCAAGGCCATCGCCAGCGGCGCAGCCGAACGAGTCGCAACACTGCCCGCCGTAGCGGACTTCGCGAATCTCGAGGGCCTCGGGGTGCAGGGCACCGTCGAGGGCCGCGCCGTACTGGTGGGCCGCACGACCCTGCTCGAGCAACGCGGCATCGACCTTCCGGTCGGCCTGCGGACGGTCAAAGAGCGGGCCGAGTCTCAGGGACGTACCGCGGTGGTCGTCGCGTGGGAGGGCACTGCGCAGGCGGTGCTGGTCGTCGCCGACACGGTCAAACCGACTTCGGCGCAAGCGGTTCGCGGGCTGCGGGAGCTCGGGTTGCGACCGGTCCTGCTCACCGGTGACAACAGCACCGTCGCGCGGGCGATCGCCGCCGAGGTCGGCATTACCGAGGTGATCGCCGAGGTACTGCCCACCGACAAGGTCGACATCGTCAAGCAACTGCAAGACCAGGGCCGGGTCGTGGCGATGGTCGGCGACGGCATCAACGACGCCGCCGCGCTCGCCCAAGCCGACCTCGGGCTGGCCATGGGCACCGGCACCGACGTCGCCATCGAAGCCTCGGACCTGACCCTGGTTCGTGGTGACTTGATCGCCGCTGTCGACGCGATCCGGTTGGCACGCAGCACTTTACGGACCATCAAGGGCAATCTGTTCTGGGCCTTCGCCTACAACGTCGCCGCGCTCCCACTGGCCGCGATCGGGCTGCTGAACCCGCTCATCGCCGGCTCGGCGATGGCTTTCTCCAGCGTGTTCGTGGTGACGAACAGCTTGCGGCTGCGGCGATTCCGCGCCTCACCCACCTCCGAGCCGCCTCCGAGCGTCGATGCTCGTGCCAATGGTCGCCCTGGTGCGGCTCGGCACGGTAACAGTCGCCCCCTCGGGGACGGCGAGCGAACAGAACTCGAGCGCCTGCGCGCCGCGAACGTGGTCCTGGCCGAGGAACGCGACGTACTCGCCCGTGCGATCGCGCTGGCACTCGGCAACACCGAAGAGCGGCAACAAGACCGGACTCGGTAGACGAGTCGGAACAAATGAGTGAACACCCGACAAAGGAGACGAACAAATGGCACCGAACATGATGGCGAACCTGGCGTCCTGGTGGAACTGCCAGCTGATGATGCTGGGCCTGGCCGAGTGCGGCATGTGTCCCAAGATGCCCCAGTAGCAGGAGGTTTGCGATGGAATCGCTGCTTGTGACCCTTGCCGTGTTGGCCTGCCCGGTCGGCATGGGTCTGATGATGTGGTTCATGATGCGCGGACCGGGAACGCGCACCCACGACGACCGCGCGCACGACGATCCCGCGAAGCAGGAACTCGCTCGAATGCGTGCGGAGATCGAGCAGCTCAAGGCCGAGCGACGCGAGGGCAAGGTGCTGTGATGTCGATCTGGTTCGCGGCCGCGCTGGTCGTGGCGGCCGTGACGCTCACCTATTTCTGCTGTATCCGGCCGATGCGCCGGGGCAGCTGCCGCGTAGGCGCGAAACCGGCAGGCGTCGAGCGTGAACTCGCCGAGCTGCGTGCAGACCTACGGTCGCTACGCGAGCAGGACGGAACCGAATCAACCAGCGAGAGTAGGTGATACAGGTGACCGAACCGTACCGCGCACAGCCATCGGTACGTGCGGGTGATGCCGACCGGGAGCGGGTGGCCGCCCACCTGCAGGCCGAGGTCGGCACCGGCCGGTTGACGCTCGCGGAGTACAGCGACCGTCTCGACGCGGCCTACCACGCGAAAACTATCGGCGAGCTGCGAGCCCTGACCAGAGATCTGCCGGTAGTCGCCGCATCGGCGAAACCGCAACCGAGCCGCTCCCGGGCTCCGGTGATCGCCGCACTTGCCGCGGCCGGCGTACTCGCCGTGCTCACGCTCGGGTTCGTCGCGGGCCCACCCGCTGGGGCGCTCAGCGACATGGCCGAGCATATGGACACCATGACCTCGCAGATGGGACAGCCATGCCATTAACAGCACACGGTCGCCGACGCGCGCGGCTCCGGATATCCGGCGATGCGCCGACAGGTCGTAGGTAAGGGGTCCACACGGTGGGTGAATTGTTGATCGGGACAACGCTGTTGGCGTCCTTCCTTGGCGGCGTGGTTGCCCTGCTGGCGCCGTGCTGCGTTTCGGTGATGCTGCCCGCCTACCTGGCCACCGGATTCCGTCACCGCGGTGGCGTCGTACCCGCGACCCTGGTTTTCGGTGCCGGGGTGGCCACGGTGATCCTGCCTATCGGCTTGGGTGCCACCATCTTGAGCAGACTGTTCATCGAACAGCACGTCTGGGTGTTCTCGATCGGCGCGACACTGATGGTCATCGGCGGCGTCGCGGTGCTGATCGGGTGGAAGCCGAACCTGCCCATGCCCGGCGCACGCACCGTCCGGGAAGGCAGTTTCTCCTCGGCCTACCTGCTGGGCGCGTTCTCCGGGATCGCCAGCGCCTGTTGCGCGCCGGTCCTGGTCGGTGTCGCGGTGCTCTCCGGTGCGTCCGGCTCGTTCCCCGTCGCGCTGACCGTCGGGTTGTCCTACGTGGCCGGAATGGTCACCCCGCTTGCATTGGTCGCGCTGGTCTGGGACCGCCGCCGGGAACAGTCCGCGCGCCTGTTCACCGACCGATCCCTGCGTATCCGGGTGGGCCGCTGGCAGCGCGACCTCGCCGTAGGGACCGCTCTCAGTGGTGTGCTGATGATCGGCATGGGCGTCCTGACCGGAGTCCTCGCGTTCACGGGTGCCGGAATGAGCGCTGGTGGTTGGCAATCGGAGGTGAGCGCCTGGCTGCAACACCTCAGTGCCCGAATCCAAGACTCCGTGTCCTGGCTGCCCGGCGGCGTGGTTGCCGCACTGCTCCTGGCGGGTACGGCCCTGCTGATCCGCCGATCGCTGCGCGCACGCCAGTCCATCCCGGACACCCGCGAATCGAACTGCTGCGCCGAACCCTCGCCCGCACCGATTCCGGAATCTGTTGAGGAGAAACACCAGTGAACGTCAACAGCGGTAAATCCACTACCACGCGGCCCACCGGCAAACGCGGCAGAACCACCCGAACCCGGCGCACCACACAAGACACCGTCGAACCACCAGGCTCGGCCCGCCAACGACGCTGGCCGATGATCACCGCGGTGCTCGTAGTCCTGGCCGTCGGAGCCCTGTTCCTGATCTACCAGAATGCCCAAAACAAGCAGAACACCGCGGCTGACGGTGGCAGCGGGTACCGGCACGTCACCGGAGATCCCGGGATCGGTGAACCCGCCCCCGATTTCACCCTGACCTCCCACACCGGAGATACCTTCTCGCTCAACGACTTCCGCGGACGCAGTGTGCTGCTGTACTTCCAGGAAGGTCTGATGTGCCAGCCGTGCTGGGATCAGATCACCGACCTCGAACAGAACCAGGCTGCATTGAAGGCGGCCGGCATCGACACGGTGGTGTCGATCTCCCACGACCAGGTGGCGCAGCAGGCGCGCAAGGCCGCCGACCAGAAGATTACGACCCCGATGCTGGCCGACCCGACCCAACAGGTCATCCACGCCTACGACGCCCACAAGTACGGGATGATGCGCGAGCAAACCGCCGGGCACAGCTTCGTGCTCGTCGGTCCCGACGGCACGATCGCCTGGCGCGCGGATTATGGCGGCGCTCCCGATTACACCATGTTCGTCCCCACCGACAAGCTGCTCGCCGACGTGAGCAAAGAACGCCGACCATGACCACCCCGGTCGCGATCACCCTGCTCACCCAACCCGACTGCGCCTACTGTGACCACGCCAAGCGAGTCCTGAATCAGGTAAGCGTCGATTACCCGATTCAGGTCATCGAGATCGATCTCGCCAGTGACGAGGGCCGCGAACTGGCGCGGAAAGGGGGCGTGCTGTTCGCGCCCGGAGTCCTCATCGCTGGCGAACCCTTCTCCTTCGGGCGCCTGTCAGAACGCAAACTGCGCCGCGCCCTCCACAGGCGATAACTCAGAGGGCTGTCGCTGACTGGCTTGTCGGCCCCTCCACATCGGCGAGAAACCGAGGTAACCGGAAACAATGACCACGATCGAAGTGCTTACCGTACCCAACTGCCCGAATGCGCCCACCACCATCGGACTGCTGCGCACCTGCCTGGACCGGCTGGACCTCAACATCCCGATCCAGCAGCGGATCGGTGAATACCCTTCGCCCACCATTCTCGGCCCGACGATCGGCCATGGCCGCGCTGGTCGTAGGTCAGGAGCAGATGGTCGCCCGCCAGCTGATCGAAATCGAAGAGGTCGAGCCGGCGTACGGCAGCCCGGCTCAGCAGTATGCCATGCGAATAACCGAGCGGAGATCCGGAACCTTTGAGCTGGTACGCGATTCGCGCCCTCGCCCGTGTCAGATAGTGGTCCTGCGACATCGGCATTCACCTGCTCAGCCCGGCATGGTGATGGTCCTGAATACCCGGCAGGGGTACCTACCGAAGGCTACTCGGCGGCGGAAAGTGTGGCAACGGTGGACGATGATGGAACTACGTGGCGCAGGTCGATTCCGCAGCCACTATTCTCCGCAGCCCCTTTTTCACTATGTGCATTCGTGGAATGGCTGCGCAGGACTTGCGCGGTGGCAACTGCTTCCGAATCGCCAGCTCTCGTTGTCTACTTTCGGTTCTGCCGTGCTGCGGTCTACCCTTACCCAGTAGGTGTATGTGAGCCAGTCGATTTGGCGCGTGCCGGTCCTGCTGGATTACGAAGGTGGATAGTAGTGTCGCCCGCACGAACGGACAGGAGGGGTGGTCGGCGGTGACGAACTTGCTGGTGATCGTGGCCATCGTAGCCGCGTCGATAGTCGTGATTTACAGCGCGGCGCGGGCGGTGGGCGCTGCCCCGGCGAGCGTGGACCAGGCTCCGTTTCTCTCAGGTGCGGCGGCTGTGGAGCACGCTGTCTCGCGTTATCACGTCCGGTGGTACACGATCACGATGATCTTTCTTGCGTTCGACATGGAGATGGCCTTCATGTACCCGTGGGCGATTGTCGTGGCCGATATCGGAATCAGTGCGGTTGCCGAGATGTTCGGCTTCCTCGCCGTGCTGATGATCGCCGTCCTCTACGCCTGGCGGGAAGGAGCGCTGCGATGGGTCTGAGCATGTGGCTGCGGCAGCGAGCGGCGATTGCGCCATTGGTGGTGACGGTGCCCGGGGGTACGGCGGCACGGTTGGCAGTAGAGCAGGCCATCCGAGAGGTGGGCTGGTGCGGGGCGGAAAGTCCGGCGGCAGCGGGGCTTCTGGTCGTCGCGGGGCCGACGGATGACGCGTTCGATCAGTACGTCACACGAGTGTGGGATGCGATGCCGGAGCCGAAGGTCCGCGTCCACATCACCGAATTCGATGATGTCGCCGAGAAGCTCGGCATGGCGGCTACGCTACTGCGATCCGGGCCCGATTATGAACCGATCACCGCCGCGCGCGCGGACGAATCCCGCAGCGGTGCCGAAGATCCGGAGAAGCACGGACACAACACCGCGACGGGAGTGTCACCGCGACCCATCGAGCACACCTCCGGAGCGCACGCTGAGCATTCACAGCATCCGCCCAGCACCGGAGATACTGCTGAGCCTCGCCCCGGCGGTAACGGCGAGCACGAGCACGGTGCCCATAGGGGTCCATTCGACGCGGTCGCACACGAACCTGCCTCGCACGGAGAGCATGGTGCGGCAGACGCTGACGGACCTGCAACTGTGGAAGAACATGGAGGCGGACAAACTGATCCGCCGACCCATGTTCATTCCGAGGAATCAACCCCGCACGGACATGATGCGAATGGAACAGCCGGATCCGAACACGATCACCTGAACCACGCGGAGCATCAGGGCCACGATCAGCGTGACGGCGGCGGTCACGGAGATGGTCACGACCAGCACATGGGTGGCGGGCACGGACATCACCACGGTGGGCACGGGCACGACATGGGGATGCCATTGCCTGGTGGTCTGGCGATGGCGGATCGAGGACCGGACCGTGACGGGCTACAGCTCGATGTGCTGAATGTTGCCCTGGGTCCGGCGATCAGGTGGTGGCCAGCCGGGCTGGTAATGACCACACGGTGGCAAGGTGATGTGGTCTCCGACGCGGCGGTGTCGGTCCTGCCGCTGGCGGCAGGGATAGAGCCGTTCTGGCTGCGACCGTGGTTACGGGCCGGACGTGGCGAGCGAGTGAACGCCGGTGAGGCGGGACGTTGGCAGGCGGCGCGGCGGTTGGATTCGGCCGCAACATTGTTGGCCATCGCGGGTTGGGACGATGCGGCGACAGCGGCACATCGGTTGCGCGACCGATTGCTGAGCGGAGAGCCATCCGAACGGGACGCCGGACAATTGAGCAGCTGGATTCGCCGGGTCGTTGGCTCGCGGGTGCTCCGGTGGTCGCTACGAGAAGTCGGGCGTATCGGCCGCGGTCCGAACGTGCCGGCCACCGTGATCGGCGATGCCCACGACCGGTTCCTGACGTCGGTTGCCGCGCTCGCCGATGCCGACCATCGGGACGAATGCCTTTCGAAACCCGAAGGATTCATCAGCGACGAGGTCGAGCGCAATCGGTGGATCGTCGACGCGTTGCCCGGCCTGCTGGTAGGCGCGGAACTCGAGGAAGCCCGGTTGATCGTGGCAAGTCTGGACCCCGACGTGGAACTGGTCTGCTGGGCAACAGCGGCGACGAAGGCAGCGCATGGTTGAGGTGGCACCGTGGTGGTCGGCGGTGGTACTGCCCGTCGGTGTGCTGGCCTTCGCGTTGGCTGCCGAGGTAATCGACGCTGTTCTGCGCGGGCGGGCCTCCGGTGTTCCGGTCGCGACGGCTGCGGCGGCGCCGCTGCGCTCGGTGGCGTTGCTGGTGATCCAGCAGCGGCGTCGGGTGGTGGCCGCCGACGTGTTGCTTTGGCGCTCTGCGGGATTGGCTTTGCTACTGGCTGGAGTATTGGCGGCCGCGTTCGTGCCGATCGGTGACCTGGCGGTGTTGGACAGCGGGGTATCGCTGGTCTGGTTCAACACGGTCGAGGTAGTGGCCTGGGCGGCGGTGTGGTTAGCGGGCTGGGGCGCGAACTCGGCGTTTTCACTGGTCGGCGGCTACCGGTTCGTCGCGCAGGGGTTGGCCTACGAGCTGCCGCATATGTTCGCGCTGATCTGTGCCGCAGTGGGTGCCGGTTCGTTGCGGGTCGGCGATATCGTTGCCGCCCAACAGGATCGCTGGTTCGTGGTGATCATGCCGGTGGCTTTCGTGGTGTATCTGCTCTCGGTGCCGGCGATGTCGTTCTCCACGCCGTTCAGTAGTGCCGTTGGTGCGGATATCGCGGGCGGTGTCTTCGCCGAGGTATCGGGGGTGGACCGGCTCGTGCTGCTGGTGGGTCGGCGGGTGCTCTTCGTGGCGGCGGCCGCAATGGCAGTGCCACTGTTCCTCGGCGGCGGGGCGGGCCCGTGGCTGCCCGGGTGGCTGTGGTTGCTGGCGAAGGAGGCCGGGGTGCTCGCGGTGCTGATCTGGTTGGGGCGGCGGTGGCCGACGATTCGGATGTCGCGCTACATGGAGGTCGCCTGGGTGGTGCTGTTGCCGCTGGTACTAGTACAGGCGTTGGTGGTTTCGATCGTGATGGTTCGCTGAGATGGGAGACGCCGCAGTGCTGTCACAGGTGATCTTCTGGGTGTGCGCGGTAGGCGCGGTCACCTCCGGGATCGCGGTGTTCCGGGTGGATTCGATGGCTCGCGCGACTTTCGCATTGCTCGCGTCATTCGTATTCGCGGCGGGCACCGTGTTCCTGGTCGACCTGAACTACCTCGGCGTCTTGGTCGTGCTGATGATGATCATGGAGATGGTCATCATGGTCGTGTTCATGATCATGTACATGATGAACCCGGCCGGTCTGATGCCGATGACGATGGTGCACAACCAGAAAGCGTCGGTTGGCATTTCGGCTGCGGTGTTCGTCGCACTGACGAGCGTCGCTTTGCTGGTCGACTGGCCCGACGGGAAACAGCCACGACCGGCCGATCCCACCGCATCGCTCGGGGAGGCCCTGATGGGCTCGAAGATGCTGGTGATGATCATCGTCGGGTTGGTGCTGTTCGCCACCATCGTGGCAACAGTGGTGCTGGCGACCCACCGGGGCCGCTACGACCGCTACGGCGACCGCCTCGACCGACGCACCCCCAACGATCCCATCGAAGGAGGCGTGGGCCGATGAACCTGCCCGAATTCCTGGTGCTGGCGGCGGCGCTGCTCAGCGTAGGTCTCTACGGTGTGCTGTCGCAGCAGTCGATCGTGATGATCATGATGGGGCTGGAGCTGATGATCAACGCGGTCATCGTGGCCGCGGTCGCGTTCTGGTACTTCGCGTTTCCCTCCGCCGACGCCCAGGTGCTCGTGCTGGTCGCGGTCACCGCGATGGCAGTGGAGATGGCGACCGGTTTCGCGGTCGCCACAGCGATCTTCCGCGCTCGGGACGTCGACATAGTCGACATGGCCGCGGATTTGAAGGACTGAAGATCGTGCTGTGGACGATGATCGCGCTACCGGCGTTGGTCGGCGCGGCGCTATTGGTATGTGGCCGCCGCGCTGACCGCGTCGCACCGGTGCTGGCCGTCGCGACAGCTGGCGTTACGACGGGGCTGGCGGCGTGGAACGCCGTTGACCGGCCCGAAGTTTCGGCGCCGTTCCTGTCCGGCATCCCGGTGGAGCTGCGAGTGGATGGGTTGTCGGCGGTGATGATCGTGACCGTGGCCGCGATCGTGACCGCGGTGCTGGTCTTCGCGGCGGGCGACCTCGGAGCCCGGGAACCACGCGCCCGCTTCCACGGACTGGTGCTGATGTTCGCGTCCGCGATGCTGGCCACGGTGACGGCGCAGACCTTGGTGACGCTGCTGATGGCGTGGGAGCTGATGGGCGCGGCCTCCTATGCGCTCATCGGGTTCCATTGGCGCGAAGAGCAACGCGCCGCTTCAGGGCTGGTCGCGTTCCTGACCACGCGCACCGGTGATCTCGGCATGTATCTCGCAGCGGGCGCGGCGCTGGCCGGTGGCGCGGGCGCGCTTGAACTCGGTGCCCTGGCGGGGCTGGACAGTGGCTGGCGCGACGCCGCAGCCGCTGGCATCGTGCTCGCAGCGCTAGGCAAATCCGCACAGCTGCCGTTCAGTTTCTGGCTGTCGCGGGCAATGGCGGGCCCGAGTCCTGTATCGGCCCTGCTGCATTCGGCGACCATGGTGGCCGCGGGGGCTTACCTGCTGCTACGCCTGGAACCGCTGCTCAACGCGACCAGTTGGGCAAGCCAGGCCACAGCGTGGGTGGGGGCGCTCACCGCGATCGCGCTGGGTGCGGTGGCACTGTGCCAGAGCGACCTCAAGCAACTTCTGGCCGCCTCCACCTGCGCCCAGGTAGGTCTGATGGTTCTCGCTGCAGGGGTGGGCGGGGTCGCCGCGGGTACCGAACAGCTGATCGCCCACGCGGTCACCAAGAGCCTGCTGTTCCTGGGTGCGGGGGCATGGCTGTCCGCACTGGGTACCAAGAATCTCATCGGTCTGCGCGGCGCCGCACGCGCGTACCCCGTTGTGGGCGTGACGTTTACGATCGGTGCGCTCAGTCTCGCCGGAGTTCCGCCCTTCGCGTTGTGGCCGGCCAAGGACGCGGTCCTCACCGCGGCCCGCGGCTCCTCGTCAGCTCTGTACCTGGCCGGATTCGCGGCAGCGATACTGACCGCGCTGTACGCCGGACGAGCGCTCACCCTGGTGTGGTCATCGCCCGTCGCCGACACCGAAAAACGTTGGGACTCTGAGGAAACAGGCACGCGCAGAGTCCAGACCAGTCAACTTTTGCCGCTGGCGGTGCTCGCCGCCATGACACTCGCTGCGGCCGTCGCGGTGCTTCCTGCCGTGTACGGCAGCTTCGCGGGTCTTGTTGGTTCGGCGCCGGTGGAGGCGGCCACGTGGTGGGAGCTAGCAGTATCCGGCGCCGTGGCGGTGGTGGCGATCGGCGCGGCCGGAGTCGTGGTACGCAGACGTGGCGACGTGTCAGCCCCCGCGCTCTTGACCGAGTGGCTCGGTATGGAACGGGCCGCGCACCTGGTGGTGGTCGTGCCGACGTTGGCGGTGGGCCGCGCACTGGCGCGCTTCGACGACCGCGTGCTCAACGACGGCGTTTACGTCGTCGTGAACGCGGGTGTGGCACTGGCACGTGCGGTCGATCACCGGGTGGAACGCGCGCTCGATCGCACAGTGCACGCCGTCGCCACCGCCTCGCGGAGCCTCGGTCGATGGGCGCGCCGCCCGGAAACCGGCTTGGTGCATCAGTACTACGCCCAAGCAGTGGTCGGTCTCGTAGTGCTTGCTGTCGTGCTGGTGACCTTGCGATGAATCTGGTTGGGCCGCGACGAATCCGCGACAACGAAAGAAGAGGTGAGCGTGCTCAGCGTTCTGGTATTTCTGCCGCTGATCGCGGCTGTAGTCCTGGTCGCGGCACCGAGTCTGAGTGACCGCGGGGTGCGATGGACATGGGTCGCGGTCAGCGCCGTGGAGGTTGCGCTGGTCGTAGCGCTGTGGGTCGGATACCGACGCACACCGCCGGGCGACGGCGAATTCGCGTTCGAGGTCCACCGCAGCTGGATTCCCAGCCTGCGTTCGGGATACCACCTCGGCGTCGACGGATTCAGCCTGCCGCTGCTGGCGCTGACCGTCGTATTGTTTCTGGCGTGCGCGGTGTACTCGCTGCGTGAGACCCGACGCGTTCGGCTGTTCGCGGCGTTGTTCCTGTTTCTCGAGACCGCATGCCTGGGCGTATTCGTCTCCCTAGACCTGGTGCTGTTCTTCGTATTCTTCGACCTGTCGATCGTCGGCATGTACTTCGTGATCAACGGATGGGGCCACGGGCAAGCCCGGCGGGCAGCACTTCAGTTCTTTCTCTACACCTTCGTAGGATCGCTGGCGTTGCTGGTCGGGTTCATCGTGCTGTACCTGGCTGCGGACCCGCACACCTTCGACATGGTGGAGCTGACGCAGGCGAATCCGTTGGCGGGCAATACCGCTCGCGGGGCCATCGCACTGGTGGCGATCGTCATCGGGCTCGCGATCAAGACACCGACCGTGCCGTTCCACACCTGGCTCCCACCCGCGCACACCGAGGCACCCGCCGCCGGGTCGGCGATCCTCGCCGGAGTGCTGCTGAAGTTGGGCACCTACGGTTTCGTGCGGATCGCGATGCCGATGCTGCCTGAATCGTGGCGGCGTTACGCACTGGTGATCGTGATCATCGGGGTGGTGAGCGTGCTGTACGGCGCACTTGTCGCTTTGGCGCAGAACAACTTCAAACGAATGATCGCCTACACCTCCGTCAACCACATGGGCTACATTCTGCTCGCCGTCGGCGCCGCTGGACTCGTTGCGCGCAATACCGACCAAGCCCGTACTTTGGCAATCACCGGCGCGGTGACTCAGATGGTCAGCCACGGACTCATCACCGGCGCGCTGTTCCTGCTGGCCGGTGTGCTCTACGAACGCCGCCGCACCTACGACATCGACGCCTTCGGTGGACTAGCTGGACAGGCACCGATCTTCGCTGCCACCACTGCGGCTGCCGCGTTCGCCTCACTCGGGCTACCCGGCTTTTCTGGCTTCATCGCTGAATTCCAGACCTTCACCGGTTCGTTCGCGCCCGCGCCGGTGTACACCGCACTAGCGGTCCCGGGCATCTTGATCACCGCAGCGCTACTGCTGCGCGCCTACCAACGAATGTTCCTCGGTGAGCCACGCGTGGGGGCGTTCACGGATTTGACTGTACCCGAGGCGGTTTCGATCCTGCCGCTGATGGCAGCAGCAGTCGTGATCGGCCTTTTCCCCCGCTTCTTGCTCGATGCGATCGAACCCGCGTCGCGCGTGCTCGGCGAGTTGGTGGTGCGCTGATATGGGGGAGATGGGACAGATGTCCGAGGACATGATGGTCCGAGATCTCCTCGCGCTCGCCCCCGAAGCAGCTCTCGCCCTCGTCGCGGTCCTGGGACTGCTGCTCGGATCTTTCTTGCCGCGCGCACGGCAGTGGCCTGTACGGCTGCTCGCTGTGCTCGGTGCCGCCGCGGTGGTGGTCGCCACGGTGCCGGTGTGGAACCGCGACGTGTACACCCTGTTCGACGGCAGTTACGGCATCGACACAGCCACCAATACTGTGCGCCTGGTCGTGGCCGGTTCGATCCTGCTCCTGTTGGCCGTGTCGATGCCCGAAACCCGAAGCAACCCACGTGAATCCGAGTTCGTCGTGCTGCTGGTCCAGGGAGGGCTCGGCGCTGTGCTGTTGGCAGGCGCCAACGATCTGCTGGTGTTGATCGTCGCCTATCTGCTCGCCAGCATCCCGCTGTATGCACTGGTCGGTTTCGGAAAAGATTCGCCCGGAACAGAAGCCACTCTGAAGTACTACCTATTGGGCGCACTGTTCGGCACCATCATGCTGTTCGGTGCCGCGCTGATGCTGGGCGCGGGCGGTGGCACGGCTTATCCCTTGCTGGCGCATTCGACCTACGTCGCGCCGCGGGCCGCACTCGCCCTCGGCGCGATCGCGGTACTGGGCGCGCTGTTGTTCAAGTCCGGCGCGGTACCCGCGCATTTCTGGGTACCAGACGTCACTCAGGGCACCCGCCCCGCCGTCGCGGCGCTGGTGACGACCGTGCCGAAAATCGGTGCCGTCATCGCGATCTACCGGCTCGGGGCGCTGGTGCTGGAGCCGAGCGGGCTGAACTGGCGGCTACTGCTGGCCGTGATCGCGGCGGCGACAATGACTTTGGGCAACTTCGCCGCGTTCTTCCAGGCCGACGTCCGCCGTCTGCTCGCCTACTCGACAATCAGTCAGGTCGGATACCTGTTGGTGGGTGTTGTCGCGGCGGACCGGAGCACCCTCGCGCTACCCGGTGTGCTGATATACCTTGCGGCGTACGCGCTGACCAACCTCGGTGCATTCGCTGTGGTCTGCGCCCTGCCTCGGCTGCGTACAGTCACCGATTACGCAGGGCTGCTGCGTCGCAGGCCAGGCATGGTCATCGCACTGGTCGTGTGCCTGCTCGGTCTCATCGGCACCCCGCCGACCGGGGTGTTCGTCGGGAAACTGACTGTATTCACCGCAGCTTTCGACATCGATATGGGCTGGCTTGTGGTGATCGCCGTCATCAACACCGTGGCCAGTGTCTTCTACTACTTGCGCTGGATCACCCCGACCCTGCGGGGCCGGGGTGAGCACGACGACCCCGGCAACAAAACCCTCGTCGCACCGCGGGCGGTGGCATACACCGCGGCGGCCGGATCGGTGTTGCTGGGTATTCTGGCAGGACCGATCATGAGCGTCATCAGCGGATCGCTTGCAGTACCCTGAATACTGTTGTGCGCCAAGGTGTATGACGGAATCGTGTGCCGAGGCCGACCAGGCCGTCGCCGAATTGGCAACGGCCATCGGCCCGTTCACCCCCCCGGGTGAGCATCGTTTCGCCGAGCACGAAGTACTGGCCGCGCCCGGCGGGGGCTTCAGTTCACGTAGGACAGGACGCTCATCATTCCGGCCTCGCCGTGGTAGACGTTGTGGCAGTGCACCATCCATTGCCCGGGATTGTCGGTGTCGAAGTCGACCTCAACAGTTTGGTTCGGCAGAACGATGGAGGTGTCCTTGCGTGGTCCTGTGCCAGCGGCGGTAACCACCTGGAAAGTGTGGCCGTGCAGATGCATAGGGTGGAACATCATCGTCTTGTTGATGAACCGCAACCGAACTCGTTGCCCCTCGCTCACATCCAGCGGCGAGTGATCGGGGAACTCCTTACCGTTGATCGTCCAGATGTACTTCTTTTCATCCGAGCCGAGCGTCACGTCGAGTGTCTTGTTCGGCTTGCGGTTGGGCAGCCGTACCGCTTCGATGCCGACGAGACGGGCGGCGGTGATCGGGGGACCTGACAGCTCCGCCGGACGCACATTGGCTGGGGGCGGGGCGCCACCGCCGGTGCGGATCAGCGCGAAGGCCTGACCGGCCTTACCCTCGGCCGCAGCAACCAGCGGGAAGACACCGTCGGCCAACTCGATGATCGCGTCGTAGCGCTCACCCATGCTGATCAGCAGGCTCGAGGCGGTAATCGGCTGCACCGGAAAGCCGTCACTGTGGGTGATCTTCAGTGGGTGAGCACCGACCGCCACGCGGAAGGCGGTATCGGCGGCCGCATTGATAATTCGCAACCGCATACGCTGCCTGGGGCGGCCGGTGAAGGTCACGGGATCGCTGCCGAGGCGTCCGTTGATCAGGTAGTACGGGTATGTCACGTCCCCGGCATCAGAGCCCAACGGCGCGTTGGGGTCAGTGGGCATCGCCATTGTCGATGAGCCACCCATGTTCATCCCACCGTGATCCATCCCGCCTGATCCACCCATGTCCATTCCCGCCATGCCTTTGTCGCGCAGTTGTCGCAGTTCGGCGTCCGGGTCACGGCCGTGCACACCATCAAGCCAATCATCAAGAACCACAACGGCTTCCAGGTCGTAATCGGCGCCGTCGGCGGGATCTTCGATGATCAATGGCGCGTACAGGCCGCGGTCGAGCTGAACTCCGACGTGTGGATGGAAGAAGTAAGTTCCTGGGTCGGGGACAGTGAATTCGTAGCGGAACGTACTGCCCGGGGCGACCGCGGGCTGGGTGAGGTCAGGTGCGCCGTCCATGTCATTGCGCATCGCGATGCCGTGCCAGTGAATTGTCGACGGTGCGGGCAATGCGTTGATGAGTTCTGCGCGCAGCACCTCGCCACGGGCAAGCCGGATCTCTTGCCCGGGCAACTTGCCGCCATAGGTCCAGGTCGATACCTGCACACCGCCGAGGTCAACAGTGGCGGGTTCGGCGCGCAGACTCACGTCCCGAATCGCTGCTGTGGCCGATCTGCGTTTGTTTTCGGCGACACCGACGGCCTCGGCATCTGGCCCGACGAGGGTGCGCGAGCCCGGTACGCCGTTCGAGCAGGCGGCAAGGGCGGCGGCCGCAGTGGCACCGGCTCCGAGGGCGAGGAATCCGCGCCGTGTCAGTGGTGTGATGCGCGGGAATTGGCTGGAGGACATCGTTTCTCCCTGATTGGTCATGATCGGGGTCGCCACCGCGTCGACGGCGAATCAGCGGACATCCCGTGCCTCGCGCGGCAAAGATTGCGTGCTGCGTTGCACCGGGATGGATGAAGTAGCCCGGAGGCGATGGGATGCTCGGGCTACATGCGAAAGCGCGCCCCTGGTGGTATGCGACTGCGGGCGCGGTTCGACCTGTCAGATCCGCAGAACCGATAGTTCAGCCAGGGATAGCACGGTCCAGGACGGCGGGCGTTCGTCGCGCACGCGCCACAGTCGGGCGGTCGTCGGATGGCTGTCACCGTGGTCGATGCCTGCCCCGCGGAGCAGGACGAGTCCGATCGCGAAAGCCGCCGCCGACAGGATGAACACGCACGCATGCACCGCGCCGTGTGCGACCGGGTGGTGGCCGGCCCCGGCAGCGTCTTCAACGCGGTCCGCCGTTGTGGCCATCATCCCGTTGTGATCGGGCACGGCATGGACCGTGAGGGGCTGGGCGGCGAAGACGCCCGCATGCATAGCGGCGATACCGACGAGCAGCACAAGCACACCGACCAGCCGGACTGGTCCGGATACCCGGCGCGCGACGCCTTGATCGACCACTCCGCCATCCTAACCCCCCTGGGGTATTTCGCGCAGGTGTCGCACCCTCCCCCGAACGGCTGCGCCAAGGGGATGAGTACCCGCACCCGCTTTGGGTATCTCGCCCAGTAGCCGACGTTGCACCATGCTCAACCTCCTTGGCAGCTCCGACGATCAGCGGCCGAGCAGGGCCGCGACCGTGCACGTTCGCTCGATTTGCGTCGCAACTGTCCCTGAAAGACAGAGCTGGATCCGCCTGAAATACAAGGAGTTCACTATGTATAAACGTTCCAGGACAATGAAGTTGGGGTTCACCGCGTTCGCCGTGGCAGTGGTTGCCCTGGCTGGATGCGGTAACGACGACGAGCCGGCCGAGATGCCCGCCATGACCTCCGGCACCACGATGCCCGGGATGCCGCACGAGAGCGCGGTCCCCGGCAATGCATCGCGTAGCGACTTCAACGATGCCGACGTCACCTTCTTGCAGATGATGTATCCGCATCATGCGCAAGCGGTGGAGATGGCCGACTTGGTGCCATCGCGCTCCCAAGACCAGCGGGTGCTCGATCTTGCCGCAGCCATCAAGCAGGCACAGGGGCCAGAAATGGAACAGATCAGCACGCTGCTGCAGCAGTTCGGCAAGCCCGCGCCGTCGGCCGACACCATGGGGCACGACATGGAGGGAATGATGTCGCAACAACAGATGTCGGAGTTGAAGGCGATGTCCGGGCCGGAGTTCGACCGGATGTGGCTCACCATGATGATCGAGCACCATTCCGGCGCTATCGACATGGCCAAGAAGGAGCAGAATACCGGCACCAATGCCGACGCCAAGAAGATCGCCGACGCCGTGGTGTCATCGCAACAGAGTGAGATCGATCGGATGAAGGGCATTCTCGGACAGAACTGATCGATCCGGTGCCCAGTTGACTGAGCATCTGCGCGCTCGAGCAGCGCGTCACCTTCTCGTTAGTTGCTTTGCTAGCAGTGCGCTGGCTTCGCCGCCTGTATCTCATCTATACGCAAAAGAGAGTTTAGATCACGATCGTGTAACGTACTGTCGGAAGTGTGCACGTTCCCCTTGCAGGACAGCCCAAGGCTGGCGATCGAGGGTTCGGTCACATATCCTCGGCCTCGTACGTAGCCGGATAGTAGGTTGATCATTGTCGCGATGTCGACGGCACGGCCATGAAGTCTGCACGATCTAGCGCAAAGAATGCTGTGACACAACGAGTTTCGTGGTAGGAGGTCATCGGTGATGATCGGGTGGAACGTCACCATCTCGTACGACGATGCCCCTCGCGGCCCTAAGTGCCCGCTGTCGTGCCTGGGTTCATCCCGTCAGGCCAGTTCTGGAGGGCGGAGCTGGTATGACCTCCGCTGATAGGTTCTGTTACAAATCTGTTGCTACAGTGGGTTCACTGTGAGGCTTGTCGGTCGATTGCGACACGGTGTCTCGGCGCTCGCACTACTTGCGGTAGTGCTCCTGGTCGCGCCGATGGTGCACTGTGCGCCGACCGAATCCGATGGACATTCCCATGCCGGGGTTCCCTTGGCCGCCTCAATCGCGTCAACTCTGACAGAGTCCCATCACTCCGCGGTGGGCGATGGTGGAGAGCACGGCGCTCCGCACACGAAGCACTGCCTTCTCAAGTCCGCCTTCGAGGGGTTCAGCGGGAACCTCCCGGCCCCGCCTCTGCTGCTGCTGTGGGTCATGGCCGTGGCCACCCTCGTGACGATGGTCCTGCTCGTTGTGGCCGGTGGCGTGCGCGGGCCGCCGGTGGCGGCTATTCGCGCCGTCAGCGGCCGAGCTCTGTTGACGCGCTTCTGTATCGCCCGACGCTGATCGGTCAGCGCCACGCCGACGTTTGTCCATGTCGGCCGGTGACCGCTGCCTGCTAGACGTCTTCCGCCCGGATAGGGCGGCTTGCGATACAGAAAGTGACAGTCAGTCATGGACAAAGTTGTGCTCGATAAGCTCGAGGTCCCCGCGGCGCTGGTGACCGCGCCGGCAGCGGCCCGGCAACCGCACGCGCTCGTCGGGAACACTCCGGTGCTGTGGATCGGCGCTCCGCTGGCACCTACCAGCCGGGGATTTTGGGCCAAGCTCGAGGGATTCAACCCCGGCGGCATGAAGGATCGCCCCGCACTGCACATGGTGCGGTGTGCCGAGCAGCGCGGAGATCTCCTGCCAGGGGCCAGGATCGTCGAATCCACCAGTGGCACCCTCGGTCTGGGATTGGCGCTGGCGGGTCTGGCCTACGGACACCCGGTCACGCTGGTGACCGATCCGGGGCTGGAACCCATCGTGGCGCGCATGCTCAGCGCCTACGGCGCCGGCGTGGAGCTGGTGGCGGAGCCACACGCGGCAGGCGGGTGGCAGCAGGCCCGCCGGGATCGGGTGGCCGAACTGCTCGATCGCGAACCCGACGCCTGGTGCCCGGATCAATACAACAATCCTGACAACGTCGATGGATACGAATCCCTGGCTTTGGAACTGGTCGATCAACTGGGCACCGTGGACGTGTTGGTCTGCGCTGCAGGCACCGGCGGCCACTCCGCGGGTGTGGCACGTGTGTTGCGCAGGTTCAACCCGGACCTGAAGTTGATCGGTGTGGATACGGTGTCGTCCACCATCTTCGGCCAACCTGCCGGGCCGCGGCTGATGCGCGGGCTGGGCTCGAGCATTTATCCGCGCAACGTCGACTACGCCGCGTTCAACGAAATCCATTGGGTCGCACCGTCGGAGGCTGTGTGGGCGTGTCGAGCGCTGGCCGCGACCTATCACGCGACCGGTGGCTGGAGTGTGGGCGCTGTCGCCTTGGTAGCGGGCTGGGCCGCACGCAGCCACGAGGCAGGCACCCGGATCGCGGCGGTGTTCCCCGATGGTCCCGAGCGCTATTTCGACACGATCTACAACGACACCTACTGCCAGGAACACGGGTTGCTCGACGCCGATCCACCCATCGAACCGGACACCATCGCCCACCCGGCCGAGTGCACGGTGCGATCCTGGACCCGCTGCACCACCGTCCTCGACCCGAGAGACATCGATCGAGAACGGGAGCAGACGCCATGACCGCTTTCGCGAAGTTCCGCAGCTTCGACCTGGCGGCCCGGCTGCTGATGATCAACCAGTTCGGCATCAACCTCGGCTTCTACATGCTGATGCCTTACCTGGCCGGATACCTCGCCGGCCCACTGGGTTTGGCCGCGTGGGCGGTCGGTCTGGTGCTGGGCGTACGGAACTTCTCCCAGCAGGGGATGTTCCTCATCGGTGGCACCCTGGCCGATAGGCTCGGCTACAAGCCACTGATCGTGGCGGGATGCCTGCTACGCACCGGCGGATTCGTGCTTCTCGTATTCGCCACCTCGCTGCCGGGCCTGCTGATCGCCTCGGCCGCAACGGGATTCGCCGGGGCGCTGTTCAACCCGGCGGTACGTGCCTATCTGGCCGCCGACGCGGGCGAGCGCCGCGTGGAGGCGTTCGCGGTGTTCAACATCTTCTATCAGGCAGGCATCCTGGCTGGGCCCCTGGTCGGGCTGGCCTTGATGGTGTTGGACTTTCGGGTAACCGCGGGTGCGGCGGCGGTGGTATTCGCGGTGTTGACGGTGGCGCAGCTGTTCGCGCTGCCGCCGCGCCGTGCCGCGGAACCGGCGGAGCCCACCTCGGTGCTCGAGGACTGGCGCATGGTGGTTTCCAACCGCCGCTTCGTTGCGTTCGCGGTGGCGATGATCGGCTCCTACGTCCTGTCGTTCCAGGTGTACCTCGCGCTGCCGTTGCAGGCGGAATACGTCGCGGGTGCGCGAGCGCAGCCAGTCACCTCGGCGCTGTTTGTCATCTCAGGTGTCGTTGCGGTGGCTGGTCAGCTGCGCATCACCGCATGGTTCCGGGCTCGGTGGGGGACCGGACGCAGTCTGGTCGTCGGGATGGGGCTGCTGGCGGTGTCGTTCCTGCCACTGGTGATCGTGTCAGGGCCGCAGCGGTTCGGGCCGGGTGCCGCGGTCGCGGCGCTCATGCTGGCCGCCGCGCTCCTGGCGATCGGCACAGCGGCGGTATTTCCGTTCGAGATGGATACCGTCGTATCCCTCGCCGACGGGAGGCTGGTGGCCACCCACTACGGGTTCTACAACACCGTGGTCGGTGTCGGAATCCTTGTCGGCAACCTGGCTACCGGCGCGGTCGTCGGCGCCGCCCGCGCGGCCGAAGTCGATTGGGCGGTGTGGGTCGGTCTCATGGTCATCGGGGTGGCGGCGGCTTTGGCACTGCACCGGCTCGATCGTGCGTCGGACGCAAGGCCGACCTCCGAGCGGGTGTTGGAAAAAGTGTCGAACGGCGGTCGCCACCGCCTGCCAGAGACTGGGACTGGGACTGGACGGCACCGTATGCCTTCGCAGGGCGCATACGCCAATCGGTCGACGCGCGAGGAGACCACTGGGTGGCATCGCATGAGCGCGACGGAGCAGACGGCGCCGCTCGAGCGGATTCAAGTATCGGGTGGAGAGCCCCGAAGGCTGCCGCCCGCGCAAGCCTGGCCGCGCCGACGGTAGCCGGGCTCTGCGAGATGCAGGCGACGAGACGAGCAGGCCTGACGGTGCGAACGAGAGTCCACGGCGTAGCGCGGCGGGAGGTCTACCGCGCAACTCGACTTCCTAGCTCCAGTCGAGGACTGGGTAACCAGTCCGAACTGAGGTACTGGCTCTCGACCCCCTTCCGCCGCAATGGGTTTAGTTTCGGCGGGAGCCGCCCACGGACCGAGCCAGATGGCCCAATCCCTCAGCCGCTAGAAGAGGCCGTCAGCCCTCGCCTCGATACCGTAGGGGGGTAGAGTAATTATTCGAAGGGCGCCAACGTCTGGTTGTCCAGGAAGGAGAGTGGCCATGAGTACCACGACTGCGACGGTGACCGGAATGACCTGCAGCTGCTGCGTTAATTCGGTTAGCAAGGAAGTCGGCAAGATTCCCGGAGTCACCGGCGTGGACGTCGACCTGGCCACTGGACTGGTCACCGTTGACAGCGCGGGATCGGTCGAGCGTGACGCCCTAGCTGCGGCAATCGGCAAGGCTGGGTACGAACTCGCGGACTGAGGGGATCTCGCCACCTGCGGTGGGTGCTGACACTCGAAAACCAGATCGAGCGGGACGGCCACCTTCGGCTGCCCGCCCGGTGCAACGAAAGATCGAGGACGGCAACGCGAAACGCTGCGAACGGGACAGCACTCCGAGCTTTGGAAAGCGCGGCAGGACGGCAATGGCAGCAAGTCCGCTACCGAGCGGCCGTAGCGACGGTCAGCGGAGGTCGGCGGTTATGAGTCGGGCACATCTGGTTGCGCTCAACCCCAGCAAACTGGCCCTGAACTGGCGATGAGTCATCTGCGGGCAACGGCTTGATTCGATCCCGATCGACAGACTTAACTACAACCTTGCCCCTTAGAAGGAGTAAGGTGCGTAAGGCCGAAGCATTAGATACAACGGAACCACTAGATGCATCGGCTGCGCGGGTCCGAGCCGCCGTGCATGGCAGCCCGAACCCGTCCTAGCTGTGGCGCCTGTGTCCTAGTCCCACAAACTGCGGATCACGTTCAGCAGCCACGTCCCTAGCTCGGTGGGAGACCATCCCACCGAGCCAGCGGGATCATCTCCCACTTTCCTCGAGAGAGCGCGTACCGCCAGATCCACGATGGTCGCAGCGGCTCGCACCCATAGGATGGTCTTCAACAAGCGTCGGACTCCGCCACGGCGGCCTCGGTCACCGGGCGACTCTGGTTCCTCAGTCTTCATTCGACTCCGATCTTCGATCCACCGCCGGACGCGGTGGCTTCAACCGACCTGCACAGCAGGGATCGGCTGAAGCCGCCGCGCGCAACAAGCGGACCTCAGGAGTCAGAGGACCTCGATCCAGACCGCCAGAGTCTACGCATGTTTCGTCGCTGTCGACACGGCAGAA
Source organism: Nocardia ninae NBRC 108245 (assembly GCF_007990755.1). Taxonomy (GTDB): domain Bacteria; phylum Actinomycetota; class Actinomycetes; order Mycobacteriales; family Mycobacteriaceae; genus Nocardia; species Nocardia ninae. The sequence continues at coordinate 295,055 of NZ_BJXA01000003.1, forward strand.
GGATGGCTTTCACGTGAGGCATTAAAACCGACCGGGACCATGCCTGGATTGGCTTCGTCGTGTGCGTTGTCTACCGCCGGTCGTAGCTCCACGTGCGACCGGGTTGGGGGATACCGCTCGACCGGGACCAGCTTTGCACCTGCTCGCATGCGGGCCGTGTACAGGATTCCGTGCAGGTGGTCGATCTCGTGATGTACGAGTTTGGTTGGGCAGTTGCGGCAGTCGGTGATCCGATTCTCTGGTAGGAGTGGTGGTTTCGACCACGATCGACAAGAGGCAAGCTCGCGGATACGTGATTAGCGCGCCTCGGAGAGTCGGTGACACGTGGTCTCCGATCCCGTAATCTACTAAAGGAGATAGTAGTTAATTGGGATGCCTTCGGATGTGAAGGAGTTCGCCATGGGGTCTACGTGGAGTCGGTTGTTGCTGCGATTGCCCTTCGCGACACTCTTAATTGCTGTGGTTCTCGCAGCGACCGCATGCAGCTCCGGTGATAGTTCGCAGAGCGGCACCCCATCGGGTGATACCGAGATCTCGCAGACCGATCCGGGCGCGGCGCGTGTGGCAGTGCGGGAGACGGAATTCTCGATCGGCGTACCTGTTACCGAGCTGCAGCCAGGGGTCTACAAGTTTGCTGTCGAAAACGCCGGCGTCGTGAAGCACGATCTGGTCATCGACGGCCCTGGCGTGGAGTCGGCCCGCACCGACCGAATAGCAGGCGGCGCAACCGCGGAACTGACGGTGAACCTGCGGCCAGGTAAATACGAGCTGTGGTGCTCCGTCGGTAACCATCGCGACGCGGGCATGAGCGCGACCATCACGGTGCGTTGAGGTTCGTCGGTCGGTTTGTCTGCCCGTCGATGGACGGGTTTGCACGGGTGAGGGCGGGGCGTAAGACGCCAGCGGCGTGACAGTAATTAGGTCGGGGCGTCCTCGTCTGCGCTCGATCTCTCTGCGCGAGTTGACCATTCGGCGCCACGACGGATTCGCGCTGATGGCCCGTGTAGACGAGGCGGATGAGCCCCGGCACCGGACGCTGCGCTCGGTCGTCGCACGGAGCTGGGAGCGGCTCGAAGCCGACGATCGCACTATCGCCCAGCGGCTGACCGTCTTTCGCGGCGACATCGCCCTTTGGGCAACGCAGCGGTGGTGGCTCTCATGCCTCCTTAGGGGTTGTCCAAGCCGAGAAACGAGCACCTGTCGTTCTTCCCTGCCGGCGTTGATGTCTGCCTGTACGTCGGAACGCGTTCGCGGCCGTTGGATCGGTTGCCCCCAACGCCGCAGCGTTGCGGGAGTCCGCTTGCTGGCTTCGGCTTCGAATGTGATCGCCCAGCGTGATCGGGCGCGTTGCGGCGCCCGGTCAGCTCGGAAAGATTCGAATCGGACGGGTTGACAAGATACCCTAGGGGGGTATGGTTATTTCTAGTTCGCTAGACCGTCACGAAGAAGGAGACATCACATGAGCGCCGTGCCTGCCACTGTGACCACCACTGCCACCGTCACCGGAATGACCTGCGGCCATTGCGTCTCCTCGGTGCGTGAAGAAGTCGGAAAGATCGACGGCGTTACTTCCGTCGCGGTCGACCTCAGCAGTGGGCTGTTGAAGATCGAAAGTTCTGCTCCGGTCGAACGCGAGGCGATAGCCGCTGCTGTCGACGAAGCCGGTTACCGACTCGCCGACTGATTCTCGAGACCCGCAGTTTGGAAAGACAGCGCCTGATGAACGCAACCAGCAAGTTGGCCGGATTCACTCTCGGCCTCGCCGCGGTCTTCGGCATCGCCCTCGCCGCCGGCGCGATGATCGGCCGAGAGCCCGCCGAGCCCGCCGAGCATGACTCGAACGAACACGCAGCTGGGCCCGCTGCCACTGGCGGGCCCGGCGCCGTGCAAGTCCCTGAAGGGCTGATGTCCAGCGCAGACGGATACACCCTGCAACTCGACAACCTGCAGACCACGGCGGCCGCCAACGTTCCGATCCGCTTCCGGATTCTGAACGCCCAGGGCGCACCCGTCACCCGGTACGTGAACAGGCACGACAAGGACCTGCACCTGATCGTGGTGCGCCGTGATCTGGTCGCGTTTCAACATGTGCATCCGGTGCTCGATACCACCGGAAAATGGAGTGTCCCATTGGATCTCACCCGCGCCGGGGACTACCGGGTGTTCGCCGACTTCACCCCGGAGAGCGGACAGAATCTGACGCTGGGCGCCGACCTACGGGTCGGGGGCAACTACGATGCCAAAGCGCTGCCCGCCCCGGCGGCCACCGCGACGGTCGGCGACTACACCGTCACTGTGAATGGCGCAGTCACGCCCGGCCAGTCATCCAAGGTCACACTCGCGGTCAACCGCAACGGACAGCCCGTCACCAACCTGCAGCCCTACCTTGGCGCATACGGCCACCTAGTCGCACTCCGCGCCGCCGACCTTGCCTACCTGCACGCCCACCCCGATGGCCGCCCCGGCGACGGCGTCACTCCGGCAGGACCCGCCATTACTTTCTATGTCACCGCGCCCGACGTCGGCGATTACCGGCTGTTTCTCGACTTCCAGCACGAAGGTGTGGTCCGCACAGCCGAATTCACCGTGGAGGTCGCTTCTAGCGGCGCGACCGGCCCCCAAGCGCCCAACGTCGGCCACGGAAGTACTGCCGAACCGCCGCAGTCCGGCCACGGTCACTGACCGACGTTACCTCGACGCGCAACTGCCGTCCTTACTGATCTCCACCAGTGCCGCATAGAACGGAGCACACGATGACCACCGCGACGCAACCACCCAGCACCGGGCAGGTCGAATTGGTGATCGGCGGCATGACCTGCGCGTCCTGCGCCAATCGCATCGAGAAGAAGCTGAACAAACTCGACGGCGTCACCGCGACGGTGAACTACGCGACCGAGAAGGCGCGGGTCGAGGTCACCGGCGACGTCTCACCCGCCGAACTGATCGCCACCGTCGAGCAGGCCGGATATCAGGCAGCGCTGCCCGCGCCGAAGAACGAGCCGGCCGAAACCGCGGCGGCCGAACCTGACCCGACCGCCACACTGCGCACTAGGCTGCTGGTTTCGCTGGTGCTGACGGTGCCGGTGATCGCAATGGCGATGATCCCCGCGCTGCAGTTCACCAACTGGCAGTGGCTGTCGCTGACGCTCGCCGCGCCGGTGGTGGTGTGGGGCGCGCTGCCGTTCCACAAGGCGGCGTGGATCAATCTGCGTCATGCCACCGCCACCATGGACACGCTGATCTCCATCGGCACCCTCGCGGCGCTCGGGTGGTCGCTGTACGCGCTGTTCTGGGGCAGCGCCGGGATGACGGGAATGACCCACCCGTTCGAGCTGACCATCGATCGGGAAGGCGGCGCGGGCAATATCTATCTGGAGGTGGCGGCGGGCGTCACCACCTTTATTCTGGCCGGACGCTACTTCGAGGCCCGGTCCAAGCGGAGGGCCGGCGCCGCACTGCGGGCACTGCTGGAACTCGGTGCCAAAGAAGTGTCAGTGCTGCGCGACGGTGTGGAGCAGCGCATCCCGGTCGATGAGCTCGCCGTGGGCGATCTGTTCGTGGTGCGTCCCGGTGAGAAGGTCGCCACCGACGGTGTTGTGGTAGAAGGCTCCTCGGCGGTCGACGCCTCCATGCTGACCGGCGAGTCGGTGCCGGTCGAGGTCGGTGCCGACGACGCGGTGGTCGGCGCGACGGTGAATGTCGGCGGCCGAATCGTGGTCCGTGCCAGTCGTATCGGGTCCGACACCCAGCTGGCGCAGATGGCGAAGCTGGTGGAGGAGGCGCAGAACGGCAAGGCACAGGCGCAGCGGCTGGCCGACAAGATCTCCGGCATATTCGTGCCGATCGCAATTGGGCTGTCGGTCGCCACCCTCGGATTCTGGCTCGGCACCGGCGGTTCCGTCGCCGCCGCCTTCACCGCCGCGGTCGCCGTGCTCATCATCGCCTGCCCGTGCGCCCTCGGTCTGGCCACGCCCACCGCACTGATGGTCGGCACGGGCCGCGGAGCGCAGCTGGGCATCCTCATCAAGGGTCCGGAGGTGCTGGAGTCGACCCGGCGGGTGGACACCGTGGTGCTGGACAAGACCGGCACTGTCACCACCGGCAAGATGACCCTGCTGAAGGTGTACGCCGCCGACGGTCAGGACGAGACGCTGATCCTGGAACTGGCCGGGGCCCTGGAGGATTCGTCCGAGCACCCGATCGCGCAGGCGATCGCTAAGGGCGCTCGGGAGAAGGCCGGCGAGCTGAAGCCGGTCGAGGGCTTCGCCAATGTCGAGGGCCTCGGAGTCCAGGGTGTCGTGGACGGGCACGCGGTGGTCGTCGGACGTCGTCGACTGCTGACGGACTGGGCGCAGCACCTGGACGCCGGCCTGGAGCAGGCCATGTCCGGCGCCGAGTCCGAGGGCAAGACCGCCGTCGCCGTGGGCTGGGACGGCGAGGCACGCGGCGTGCTGGTCGTCGCCGACGCGGTGAAACCCACCTCCGCGGACGCGATTACACAACTGCGGGCACTGGGCCTGACACCCATCTTGCTGACCGGAGACAACACGGCCGCGGCTCGTGCCATCGGTGACGAGGTCGGCATCGAGCAGGTGATCGCCGAAGTCCTGCCGCAGGACAAGGTCGACGTCGTCAAGAAGCTGCAGGCCGAGGGCAAGGTCGTTGCCATGGTCGGCGACGGCGTCAACGATGCGGCTGCACTGGCCCAGGCGGACCTCGGCCTGGCCATGGGCACCGGCACCGACGTGGCGATCGAGGCCAGCGACCTGACCCTGGTGCGCGGCGACTTGCGGGCCGCGGCGGACGCGATCCGCCTGTCCCGCAAGACCCTCGGCACCATCAAGGGCAACCTGTTCTGGGCTTTCGCCTACAACGTGGCCGTCCTGCCGCTGGCCATGGCCGGCCTGCTGAACCCGATGCTCGCGGGCGCCGCCATGGCGTTCTCCTCGGTCTTCGTCGTCAGCAACAGCTTGCGCCTGCGCAGCTTCCGCTCCACCGCGCAATGACCCGAAAGCCACACAGCTAGATCGGACGGGACGGCACCTCTGAGCCGTCCTGTCCGGCATTCAGGAGAACGTCGTGCCGACACTATCCGAGACCGCACTCCGAGTTGCCCGGCATCCGGCGACCCGCGCGGTAGCGCGTTGCGCCGTCGCCTGCGCCGCTGGAGCGATCCAGCGAGCTGTCGCGCGCCGTGCGCGCCCACCGGACCGTAACAAGCTCAGCTACCAATCCTGACGCGACGTTAGTTGCTTGTGGTGCGTCGGATGCGGCCGCTGGCTTGACCATTATGGTCCGCCCGGCCGTACGCGGTTTGAAGCTGAACGGCAAAGGAAGCAGAGTTGAGTTGTAGATGGCTGCTCACGGCCGCATAGGTTCGGCCTGATAGACGGTAGGCAGGCGAAGGTGCATGAATCTGGCTGAAGCCGTGGATTGCTAATCCATTGCTCGTGTGTTCAGGACCAATGGACCCATCACCTCTCGGTTTTGACCAGTCGGATGATGTGCAGGCGGTCGCCGACGTCGCCGGGGTATCGGCGTGAGGTGACGGTGACGGACTGCCATCCTGTGTCGGTGAATGCAC